>NZ_CP085876.1:755000-1355000 GCF_013284245.2 Brevibacillus sp. DP1.3A
ACCATTATGCAGCGATCTCCGCTTATTTGAGCGGGAAAAAGGATCAATCACTGCGCTGGTGGCAAAAAGCCAAGCAGTTAGATCCAGAAGCAGGAATCGCAGATCAATACATTCAAATGGTAAAAAACGAACAAGAAGGGGAGACTATAAAACCGATCCCCTACCAATACAATACGACCCAACGTGATGTTTCTTGGGAAAAGGCTTCGTTCACGGGAGTGGAAGATTTTAAAACAGACCCGATGATCCGTGCTTCCCTTCTCTGGGCATTGCAGCATGGACGCGATGAAGTGAAATTCGCGGTGCTGCAAACATTGTCTCTGATCGGAGACGATGAAGCTGAAACTGCGGTTCGTCAATTTTATTACCAGACGGATAACCAACAGCTGCAAAAGTTGGCTTTGCTGGCTCTGGCTGATATGGGTGCAGACATGCCGGAAGGAACTCCTGATGGATCGAATAGTTCACCGACGACGGAAGAGCAAAAGAGCAGTATAGAAGAAGAAATAAGCCGTTATTTGCTCTCGCAGGGCAAGCAAGAGGCCGGAGAATGGTGCCTCGATGTATGGCGCAAGCATCATGAATATGCCCAAAGTCGTGTACAAGTGCGAAAAGAAGTAGCGTGGGTCGCAGCATTAGAATATGTATACGGAACGATAACGAACGAAAAACAGTCACAAGCCCTTCTAGCTCAAAAATACGGCATTTCTGCCGCTACCTTGGCAAAGTGCGTCAAAGTTTTGTCGACACTTGATTTTAAATAGATTATTACATTATAATTAATTTAAATAAGGCAACAAAACTGTGTGAGATGAGGAGGCAACAAGCATGAGCGATCAAAAAATTTATGATGTTATTATTGCCGGAGCTGGCCCTGCTGGAATGACGGCTGCAGTATATACATCCCGTGCGAACATGAGCACATTGATGCTGGAGAGAGGAATTCCAGGCGGTCAAATGGCCAACACGGAAGATATCGAGAACTACCCAGGCTTCACTTCCATTCTTGGCCCTGATCTCTCTACAAAAATGTTTGAGCATGCACAGCAATTCGGTGCGGAGTATGCATATGGCGAAATCAAGGAAATCCGTGATGAAGAGCCGTACAAGCGCGTTATCACGGGTGACAAGGAATACTTGACTAAATCTGTTATTGTGGCAACTGGTGCTGAGCATCGTTTGCTCGGTGTACAAGGCGAAAAAGAATTGTCCGGCCGTGGTGTTTCTTACTGCGCGGTTTGCGACGGTGCCTTTTTCCGCAATAAAGAGCTGGTGGTTGTTGGTGGAGGAGACTCCGCGGTAGAAGAGGCTGTATTCCTTACTCGCTTCGCTTCCAAAGTGACGATCGTACACCGTCGTGATCAGTTCCGTGCACAGAAAATCCTGCAAAAACGCGCTTTCGATAACGAAAAAATCGAAGTGATCTGGGATACAGAACTAAAAGAGATCCGTGGTGAAGGCAAAGTACAAGCGGTTCTCTTGGAAAACACGAAAACAGGTGAACAAAGAGAATACCCAGCAGATGGAGCGTTCATCTACGTTGGTATGGACCCATTGACTGCAAGCGTACGTCCACTGGGCATCACCAACGACGCAGGCTACGTACTGACAGACGAAAAAATGAAAACCAAAGTAAAAGGTGTTTTTGCAGCAGGAGATGTACGCGAAAAAATGCTGCGTCAAGTCGTGACTGCTACTGGAGACGGTTCTATCGCTGCTCAATCTGCTCAACACTATGTAGAAGAGCTGAATGAAAAGCTAAAGG
The DNA here is from genome assembly GCF_013284245.2 of Brevibacillus sp. DP1.3A. Classification (NCBI taxonomy): domain Bacteria; kingdom Bacillati; phylum Bacillota; class Bacilli; order Caryophanales; family Paenibacillaceae; genus Brevibacillus; species Brevibacillus sp. DP1.3A. The sequence goes on from NZ_CP085876.1 coordinate 756,766, forward strand.
AACAAAATGTCACAATCTCTTAACCTGCTTGTAACATGGGTGAAATAATTCAAGAGTAATCTATAGACAATGAATTGACCCCCTTATCTATATAAACAATTGTTGCGTGGCTGGCATTCAGTCACGCATCTTTTTTTCTAAAAAAGCTTGTATGCCTATTGAAGACGTCATTGGAAAAACAGGGGAAGCGGTTCAAAAAGGTGCGAATAAGGTGGACAATATGGTATGCTATTGTCAGAATCGTAGGAGGCGAGTTGCGTGACGGAATTGGGAAACGACAAGGCCATGAATCTCCTGATTATTACCGGAATGTCAGGTGCGGGAAAGACAGTTGCTGTACAAAGCTTGGAGGACCTAGGCTTTTTTTGTGTAGACAACTTACCCCCTGTACTGATTCCCAAATTTGCTGAGTTGGTCAAACAGTCTGGTGGGAGTATTGAGCGAGTCGCATTGGTGATTGACTTGCGAGGGCGTGAGTTTTTTGAAAATCTAGCCGTAACCATGGAGAGCCTCAATCAGATGAATGGTTTATCGTACCACATCCTTTATCTGGATGCGAACGATCAGACATTGGTTTCTCGCTATAAGGAAACACGTCGCAGACATCCGCTTTCCCCGAACGGTTCGCCTTTAGAAGGAATTCACGCTGAGCGCCGTTTGTTGGAGGAAATGAAGGGCTGGGCGCATCAGATTATCGATACGAGTCAAATGAAGCCAGTTCAGCTTCGAGAAAAAATCATCAACCAATACGGTCAACAAGGATCACCCCTTACGATTAATGTGCTGTCGTTTGGTTTCAAATACGGCGCACCGATAGACGCTGACTTGATGTTCGATGTCCGTTTTTTGCCTAACCCACATTATGTGGAGGATTTGCGTCCGAAAACAGGATGTGATCCAGACGTGGCAGAGTATGTGATGCAGCACAAGGACACAAAAGAATTCTTAGAAAAGCTTACAGACTTTTTGGGGTACACCCTGCCGCATTACCAGCGAGAAGGAAAAAGTCAACTTGTGATAGGAATTGGATGCACCGGTGGCAAACATCGCTCGGTCGCCATTGCAGAACATTTGGGAGAAACCTTTGGCAAAGATTTTTCTGTCCGTGTCAGTCATCGAGACATGGAAAAGAACAAATGAGCATAAGATGGCAGGAAAGACTGAAACGCGCATAAATAGCCACCTGTGGTATATGTATTAGAAATAATGAGGTGACATATGCCTACTAAGGGAGTCGGGAGGCTACAGTCAAGGCCATTACGGGTAGTCGTTATTGGCGGAGGAACGGGTCTGTCCGTCCTTCTACGCGGCTTGAAGCACGAGCCAGTGCATATCACAGCGATTGTTACGGTAGCAGACGATGGGGGAAGCTCTGGACGTTTGCGAGAAGAAATGGATATGCTTCCACCTGGCGACATTCGAAACGTCTTGACTGCTCTGGCCGATACAGAGCCGTTGATGGAAAAAGTCATGCAATATCGTTTTTCCACAGGCACGGGATTAGCAGGGCATAATTTGGGAAATCTATTACTTGCAGCGATGAACGAAATCACTGGAGATTTTGTCACCGCAGTCAAAACATTAAGCGGGGTTTTGGCAGTACGTGGAGATGTATTGCCAGCTTCCACGCAATCGATTCAGTTGAAAGCGGAAATGACAGATGGATCTCTTGTAATCGGAGAATCCCAAATACCGTTGACTGGCAAAGAAATCAAGCGGGTGTTCCTTGACCCGGAGGATGCTGTTCCTCTGAGCGAAGCCCTGATGGCTATTGCCGACGCGGATGCCATTTTGATTGGGCCTGGGAGCTTGTACACGAGCATCCTGCCCAATTTATTAGTACGCGGGTTATTTGAAGCGATTACACGCGCACAAGCCCCGAAAATCTACATTTGTAACGTCATGACACAACCGGGGGAGACAGACGGTTTTTCTGCATCCAGGCACGTGAAAGTCATGTATGAACATGTAGATAGACCATTTTTGGATATGATCATTGTCAATTCAGCCGAGCTGCCTGCCCATGTATTGGACAAATATGCGGAAAAAGGAGCAGCTCCTGTCCGATGTGACTTAAAGCAATTGCGCCAAATCGGTCTGCATGTTGTGGCGAGGCCGTTAGTCACATTTGAGGACGGATACCTACGTCATGATGCACATGCTGTCAGCAAGCAGGTTGTGTCGCTCGTCAGACGAAGACGGAAGGTGCTGAAGATAGAGAAGGAGTAGTGAAGTCGATGTCATTCGCCGCGCATACCAAAAAAGAACTTACCATGACGGAGGGTGCCGATTGCTGCAGCAAGGCAGAGCTCTCAGCCTTGATTCGGATGAATGGAAGCCTGCAGTTTGGAGCCGGACGACTGGTGCTGGATGTGACGACAGAGAACGCGGCGATTGCCCGACGCATTTACACGTTAATCAAAAGGCTGTTTCAGATACACGCTGAACTACTGGTTCGCAAAAAAATGCGTTTGAAAAAGAACAACGTCTACATTGTGCGTATTCCAAATAAGGCCAATGAGATCTTGCAAGACTTGGGGCTAATGGATCAAAGCCTGTCGTTTATCCCAGGAATCGCTCCTGAGATTGTAAAAAAGTCCTGTTGCCGCGCTGCTTATTTGCGGGGGGCTTTTTTGGCGGGGGGATCTGTGAATCATCCAGAAGCATCCAGCTATCATCTGGAGATTTTCACTTCCTATCAGGATTTTTGCGAAGCATTGACCAAGATCGCCAATCGGTATAAACTAAATGCCAAGTGCATCGAGCGGAAAAAAGGGTATGTTCTCTATATTAAAGAAGGCGAAAAGATTACAGAGTTTTTGAGCTTGATTGGAGCTCATCAGGCGCTTCTGTATTTCGAGGACGTCCGAATCGTAAAGGACATGCGGAACTCGGTAAACCGTTTACACAATTGCGAAATCGCCAACATAAACAAAACGGTGAATGCAGCCACCAGACAAATGGAAAATATTCAGCTCATCGATCAAGAGATGGGATTGGAGAATTTGCCAAAACGTCTGCGAGAGGTCGCGGAGCTTCGAGTGGCTCATCCTGACATCAATTTGAAAGAATTGGGTGAGATGGTGCCAAGCGGAGTAGTGAGCAAATCGGGCATTAACCACCGCTTGCGAAAAATTAACGAAATCGCTGACAAAATACGAGAAAAACAAAATATTTCGATGTAGATGCATGTTATACTAAAGGATAATAGTCTACAAGTGAGGAGGTCCATTCATGGTTCAACAGCAGGTCGTGGTTCACTTAAAGACCGGTTTGCAAGCTCGTCCAGCAGCCTTTTTCGTTCAGGAGGCTAACCGTTTTGCATCGGAAGTATTCGTAGAAAAAGGCAACAAGAAGGTCAATGCGAAAAGCATCATGGGTATCATGAGCCTCGCAATCAGCTCTGGAACGGAAATTACCATTTTGGCAGAAGGGCCGGATGCCTCCCAGGCAGTCACCAGCCTTACGAATCTGGTAAGCAAGGAAGAATAGAGTTACGAGAGACACTTTTCCCTTGTAGGGAGGTGTCTTTTTTTGTTGGTCATCTAGATGATTATGTATCAATTCACTTCGGGCAGGGCATTTCTAACCATGTATATTGCATGAAGGAGGAATGACACATGAGTAACCGTGATAAGTGTTACGAAGGCCGCGATTGTTATGATATGGACATTGATCGGATGGTAAATGAGGGGCTGGGGGGCGGAGTTGTTTCCGACCAAAACGGACTGATTGAAGAAACGACTGTAGACACGATGACAGGGGCGTCGTCAGCCAAGCAAGCCCTTGAAGATGAGCAATAGGGAGCGGCTTATGAATGTAACGAGAGCACAAGCCATCATGAGCTCCGACGACCATATCAAGGTAGAGTACGAAGGACAAGCCGTTTGGATCGATGCTGTAGACGAAAAAACGTCAAAAGCACGTGTGCATGATGAAAAAAATCCAGGGCATAGCCGGACGGTCTATGTCAGTCAGTTAATGGAAGTATCACAATGATCCATCGAAAAGGCCGAGCAAACCAAGGGGGTTTGCTCGGCATACAAAAAAACACTCGGCCCGTAGTCCAGGCACGAGTGCTTCTTTTTTTACTACGTATCTCTTATTTTTTGGAAGACGATTCGGAAGTGATGACTTTGTCAATCAGTCCGTACTCTACTGCTTCTGCGGCAGAGAGGAAGTTGTCGCGATCGGTATCCTTTTGGATGCGCTCCAAAGGCTGTCCAGTGCGTTCAGCCAGGATGGTGTTCAGATGATCACGCATCTTCAAAATACGCTTTGCGGCAATTTCAATGTCGCTCGCTTGTCCTTGGGCTCCACCCAATGGTTGGTGGATCATGACTTCACTGTTTGGCAGAGCAAAGCGTTTGCCTTTTGCTCCAGCAGCCAGCAGGAATGCTCCCATGGACGCAGCCATTCCGATACAAATGGTGGATACATCTGGCTTGATGAAGTGCATAGTATCGTAAATCGCCATACCAGCAGTAATAGAACCGCCTGGGCTGTTTATGTACAAGTGAATGTCTTTCTCCGGATCTTCCGCCTGAAGGAACAACAACTGTGCCACAACGATATTGGCTACGGTGTCGTTGATTGGGGTTCCCAGAAAGATGATGCGGTCTTTGAGCAGGCGGGAATAAATATCATAAGCACGTTCCCCACGGTTCGTCTGTTCAATGACGGTTGGAATTAAATTCATATGCATCTAGTCTTCCTCCTCTCTTTGTAACAATATCATACACAAAAGGTCAATGAAGGTCAAACACATAAGTGCGTGCCCTCACTACCATGTTTGCCAATTTCCCTCTGTATAAACGTACTCGAAAAAGAAAACATTCATTCCTTGGAATTCTCATCGGCCTCGGCCAAATGGACGGCGAGTTTCAACGTGGCTTTCATCTTTTTTCCCTTGATGATCGTATATTCATCGACTTGTTTGGCTTGCAGCTGATTGATGGCTTCCGCCAGCTCCTGTTGGTCTTTATACGGTTCAATGGTCAATAAGCATTCTTCGTCACTGGCCTCTTGATAAATGAGAAAAAAACGTTCCCCTGCCATGGTAAGCCTCACTTTCGAAAGTTATCCACAATGTTATACACAGGTTGTGCACAAAAACGTTTGTTCGTGGGATATTTATTTTTTTTCCTAGTCTTGTCATGTTTGGGGAGAGAATTACATAGGAAATGTATGGAATAAAAAAGAAGGAAAAAGTTGATTCGTGTCGAACTTTACAAAATTGGAATTCATTTCATGATATTTAAGGGGTGTTTATTATGCTTCGCAAGTTTTCAACAATGATGCTGACAGCGGCTCTTCTAACAGGAAGTGTAGCGGCAACGGCTGCGTTTGCCCAAACTGCTCCTGCTCCTGTACAGCAACAAAAAATCAAGGTTCAGCTAAACGGCAAGGAGTTCCCATTCCCACAAGAAATCGTTACTGAAAATGGTGTTGCGTATGTAAATGCGAGCACATTGGCGATTGCTTTGGGTGGTTCTGCAGCATGGGATAGCACGACCAAATCTCTGCTGGTTGCCAAAGACAACCACTACGCTCTGCGTATGTACGAAAACCAAAACTTTGCTTATAAAAACGGCAAAGAAACCAGTGTAGCAAATCCGCCACGTCCAGTGACAGGAGCAGTTCTCGTTCCTCTCGTATTCATTGCCCAAGAATTGGGTGCAAAAGTAGAGTACGATGCAAAAACGCTCACTTACAAGCTGAGTATTCCAATTAATTCCTAATAATCAATGAGATACTTCTCATCAAGATAGCCACTTCTATGCGTAGAAGTGGCTATTTGCCTCAATACACCACGTGTACGCCTCTATTAGCAGACAGCGATAGAGGTTTTTTGATTGATTCTTCTTTTAATCATTTCTATTGCAAATTTTCTAAAATATCCTACAATAAGATTGTGATTCATAGTTTGCTCATAAATAAAGAGGGGGAAGCTTTCCTATGAAAAAACAGAAATCATTGTCGATACTGGCTGCAACATTTGCTCTGAGTACATTGCTCGCGGGCTGTGGTGGAGGTACGGGGACTGGTGGACAAAGCGCGACACCACAGCCGAGCAACAATAGCGGAGGAAGCACGGGCGGTGCAAGCGGATCTACTGAGAAGCTCGTGATTGCTGTAGTTGGTCCGATGTCTGGTCAGTACTCTGACTACGGAAGCACTGCAAAAGCTGGTGCTGAATATGCATTGAAAGAAAAAAAGGAGGCATTCAAAGCACTTGGCTTTGATGTTGAATTGTCCGCGCAAGATGACCAAGCTGACCCGAAACAAGGGGTAGCAGTCGCACAAATGTTGATTTCAAATCCTGACGTAGTCGGAGTAGTTGGCCATGCTACAACAGGTGCTTCGATTACGGCAGCAGCGCAATACGAGCAAGAGAAGCTCGTAATGGTATCTCCTTCTGCAACGGGATCAGATTTGACTGAGCAAGACAAGAAGATCGTACACCGCATTTGTGCGCGTGATGATCAACAAGGCTCCAAGGCAGCTATTTTTGCCAAAAATCAGTTGAATGTAAAAACGGCTTTTGTTATGCATGACAAGGCTGCTTATGGACAAGGTCTTGCGGAAGAAGTGAAAAAACAATTTGAAAAAGACGGCGTACAAGTTCTCGGCTTTGAAGGGGTAACAGCAGGCGAGAAGGATTATAGTGCGATCATCACCCAAATCCTTGCGAAAAATCCAGAGATGATCTACTTCGGTGGATATTACTCTGATGCAGGGATCATCGTGAAGCAAGCACGTGAAAAAGGCTTCAAAGGTGTCTTTATGGGTGGCGATGGCTACGACTCCGCTGACATGGTGAAAATTGCTGGTGCGGAAAATGCGAATAACGTAGTCTTTACTTCTACTGTTGGCGATATTGGTGCTACGGAAGACGGCAAGAAATGGATCACAGACTTCGAGAGCGCGACTGGCAACAAAGTAGGGATCTTCACTTCGTTTGGTTATGACTCCATGGGTGTTATGCTGAACGGTTTGGAAGAAGCGATCAAAGCAAACGGCGGCAAAAAGCCAACTCGTGAACAAGTGCTGGAAGCTGTTCATAAAACCAAAGATTACAAAGGCAAATTCGTTAACGTAACATTCAATGATAAAGGCGACAACGACTTTGCTTCCGTATACGTGTACAAGTATGAGGATGGAAAGAAAGTATTTATGGGTGAAGCGAAGTAATTCTTCATTATGAATAAGCTATTTGGGACATACTACGTTTGGCATGAATACCAGAATGAAAAGGAAGGGATTCTGATGTCAAACAATCGTAATACGAAGAATGGCGGCAACCAAGGACACAGCAGCAAGACGCAAGGCACCCAAAAGCAAAAGTCCGAAAGAGATCGTAACCTGAATAAACAGGATCCACAATAACAAACAAAAACCCACCTGGCTCGACAGTGAGCTCGCAGGTGGGTTTTTGCTTCGTTATACTCGTTGCTTGCTGGGCAGACGCTGTTCCGGATGACCGTAGCCCTGATGCTGTTTGTTACGCAGGTTTTTTGCTTGGGATTCGCGAATTTTGGCCACGAACTCACTTGTGCTCATTTTGGTGAAATCCATAGGGCACCTCCACTGATGATGGGATGTACACCTTTCTAGGATGACCCAATTTGGTCCTGAACAATCGGCAGTGTAATCTCTACCACTGTACCTTCATGCTCCCTGCTTTTAATTTCCAGGCTGCCGTTATGGTCTTTCATGATTTTGCTGCTGATCATAAGGCCGAGGCCAGTTCCATTTTCTTTTGTCGTGAAAAAGGGGGCACCCAGCTTGTGAATCATTTCTTCAGAGATTCCACAGCCAGTATCCGTGAGTGTAATGAGTACTTGATGATTGTCTTTTAAGGCGGTGGCAATAAGAACCTCACCATGTCCGTCGATCGCTTCGATGGCATTTTTAATGATGTTAATAAAAACTTGCTTGAGCTGGTTTTCTTCTCCCGCAATGATCGGATGGTAAGCAAATGCGGTACGGAAATTGATGTTTTTCAAATTTGCTTCCGATCTTAATAGTGCCAAGACGCTTTCCAGCAAAGGGATGAGCGGAAGAGGCTTGATTTGGATGCTATGTGGCTTTGCCAAGACTAACAATTCACTCACAATAAAATTGATCCGGTCCAGTTCAGAGAGCATGATGTCGGCGTACTGCTGGTTATCATTCATGCTCGGATAAAGAAACTGGATAAAGCCCTTCAAAGATGTGAGCGGATTGCGAATCTCATGGGCGATTCCAGCAGCCAGCTCCCCAATTACGGAGAGCTTCTCAGCCTTTCGTAATAGTTCCTCGTTATTTCGGCGTTCTGTAATATCCCGCGATACAATGATAAAGCCATCACAATCTCCCGTTTTTGTCAGGATAGGGGCACCCTTTGATTCGAGAACGATCCATTTGTTATTTTTCGTTTGGAAACGAAACTCGCATATCTTTGGTTCTTTGGTCGCCAGCAAATGGTGAAAATGGTCAATGACAGTTTGCCGATCTTCTGGATGAATCTCGACAAAGGTGAGCTGTCGGCAATTTTCACTCGTTTCGATTACACGTGAATGCGATGGGGAGAGATAGAGGATATCCCCGTTTTTGTCCGTAATCAGAATAAGATCATCTGTGTATTCCGAGATGATTTTGTTCGTATTCTCGCTTTTAAACAAGGCGGCCTCAGAGTATTTGCGTTCTGTGACATTTCGCGAGACTAACATGATGTTTTGGACGTCTCCTACCGCGCTTAAAATGGGGATTCCGCGTGTTTCGAAGGAGACCTCGTTTCCGTTCCTATCCATAGAGCGCGTCTCGAAATGAACGGGTTGTTTCGTTGCCATGATCTCTTGAAATTTGTCCCGGAACATAGGGATATCCTCTGGATGTGTGAGTTGCAGGTTGTTAGGGGAAGTAACCTCGGCTGGAACAAAACCCAATTGCTCGATTGATGGGGATGCATAGATGCGTCGCATGGATAAATCATAAATCGTCACGATATCCTGGGTATGATCGATGAGGAGACGATATTTGGCTTCGGTTTGACGCAAGGCCTCTTCAATTTTTTTGCGGTCGGAAATGTCACGGGTAATGCAGGATGCACCAATAATTTTTCCCGTTTCATCTTTGATTGGAGCAGCTGACAGAATGACATCCATCTTCGTGCCATCTTTTCGCTGCCTGATGGTTTCGTAATTGGTTAGTAATACACCCATGCTCCTGACCGCATCAAATAACTGTTTGGTCTCGCTCCTATACTCGTCTGGAATAAAGCAGAGCGGTGAAGCGTAAATCTCCTCCATGGACCAACCGTAGTATTGCTCAAAAGCATGATTTACCAAGACGATATTGTTATCGAGATCACTAATCGAAATGGCATCCGTCGTAAAGTGAAAAAATGCTTTTAATATTTGATCTGGAAACAACACTTGCGTGATTTCCTTTTTTGAGCGTTTCTTTTTCCATAAGAAAGGGGTATTAAGCTTGTTCATCAGATTTCCCCCGCATAGTCTATCAAGTATTTGAGTGAGATAGCGTTGTCGTAACTATTCGAGATATAGGAGCCATTTTCCTATCAAAATTTGGAATAGTTTGTTATTCCATAATGAATTGGTTATGCATGAAGGTTCTGACTCGCATGGAAATCAGCTATAATGAGAGTTAGAAAAAAGTCGGGGGTGTATGCATGACTACTGGTTTTATCGTTGCGTTGGTGATCATTTTTATCGTCATCATCGGTGCGACGATTTTGGTTACAAACAAAGCTTATTCGCGTAAACCTGAACAAATAGATCCGATTCTGCCCAGTAAGGATACTGCTGGTATTAAGGAACTCGATCAATAATGCCAGTAGGCAAAAGAAAAGGAGTGGTTATCTCAACCACTCCTGCTTTATTGACGGTATCGGAAAGTATATAGCCTACAGTTTGGAGAAGCGTTCTACGATGTCATCAACAAGCAGTTCCGCAGAAAGGATACCGCCGCCTACGTTCCAGATCACTTCGTCAACTTGGAATGCCTTATTGTTTTTCGCGACATTCAGTTTTTGATAGAGCGGATCTTTCATCCATTCCTCGGTGTATTTATTAGCAGATCCATCACCGGAATAATCGCCGATCCAGTAAAACATGATGTCGCCATCCATTTCAGCCATGAGCTCTTTTGGAATGTCTTTTTTGAACTCATCGATGTCTTGGGAGACTGGTCGAGCAAAGCCGAGCTGGCTCAAAACAACGCCAGAGAAAGTGTCTTTCAAGTAAAGACGAGTTTTGCCAGCTACGAAACGAACGACAGAGACTTTCATCTTCGTCTTGTCACCCAGTTTTCCTTTTGCATCCTCAATCTTCTTATCGAAATCAGCCATCAGCTTGTCGCCTTCAGCTTTTTTATTCAGTGCTTCTGAGTAAAGTGCAAAGTTGATTTTCCATCTGCCTACGAGATCCTCGGAGAAGACGGTTGGGGCAATCGAGGAAAGCTGAGCGTATACTTTTTCTTGTCCTTGGCGTCCTTTTGTTCCCAGAATCAGGTCTGGCTTCAGGCTGGCGATCAGCTCAACGTTTGGTTGGTTCTCGTCACCCAAATCAATTGCATCCTTCATTTTTTCTTTAATATGTGGATGCCATGGGTCACCAGGTTTACCGAGACCACTCATGACAGCACCAACTGGCGTAATCCCTAATGCGAGAACAGCCTCTGTGCTTTCACTGGTAAGAGCGACGACACGTTGCGGAGTCCCTTTTATTTTTGTTGACCCCATAAAGTGTTTTACTTCTCTCTCTTCAGACGCTGCTGGTGTAGTTGTTGATGCAGCTGGAGTAGAAGAAGATGAGCTGGATGAAGACGTTGCCTGTCCCCCGCAACCTGTTACGAGCATTACAGCGGAAAGCATAGCCCCGAGCATCAAACGCAGGGAAGTTTTGCGCATGATGGAAAATCCCCCTTTTAACTGATAATGATTATCATTTTTTCTTCACTACTGTATATGCTTATATGACAATGTGTCAATATATTTTTTGGAATCAAAGGAAAACTATAGATATTTTTGTGCTGAATTTTCCAATAGCGATAATAAAAATCAATATCATTGACTAGCCCTATCCGCAAGCTTAGACTGATTAGTGGGAGAAACTTACATACTTATGTAGCGAATAGACAGAATAGGTAGAATGCAACGGAAAGAAGGGAACAGGCGTGAATGTGATTTTGTCCAGCCGACTGCAAAAGACTACTGTACTCATAGTAGGGCTCGTCGTCCTGGCAGTTGTGATGGTAGCTAGTATCCTTTTCGGAATCAATCGGTATTCGCTCACTACTGCAGTAGAGGCATACACCCAATTTTCCGGTTCAGAGGAACATTTGATTATTACGACTTCCCGAATGCCGCGTACACTGACAGCGGTAGCGGTGGGGAGCAGCCTCGCTGTAGCTGGTGTTTTGTTGCAGGCGTTGACGCGTAACCCTTTGGCTTCACCATCTCTTATCGGTGTGAACGCTGGAGCTGCAGCAGCTATTGTGACGACGATTGCTGTTTTTGGCTCGCAATTCCCAATGTCGCAAATGATGTGGGCAGGTTTTATTGGAGCGGGTGTGACGGCTCTGCTTGTATACGGGTTGGCTTCCGCTGGGCGGGGAGGCATGACTCCGATCAAGCTGACACTTTCGGGTGCAGCGGTGGCCGCTTTTGCTTCGTCTGTGACTTCTCTATTTATGCTGCTGCAAGAAAAGACGATGACAGAGGCCTTTTACTGGTTAGTTGGTTCTGTGGAGGGAAGACAGCTCGATCATTTTTTTATGATCATTCCTTATTTGCTAGTAGGCTGGTTAGGCGCTATGCTATTGACCGGCTCGTTAAACTTGATGGTACTCGGTGATGATGTAGCGACTGGCCTGGGCCAAAAGATTATCTTAGTAAAAGCTACAGCGATTTTGCTCGTGGTGTTCTTGGCAGGTGGGAGTGTCGCGCTCGCCGGACCAATTGCATTTGTGGGCATCATCATCCCGCATCTTTGTCGTTTTTTAGTCGGCCTTGATCATCGCTGGTTGGTTCCCTATTCGATTGTCTTTGGCGGAGCTTTTCTGGTTTGCGCTGATTTGCTTTCTCGCCTTGTTTTGATGCCTATGCGTCTGGAAGTACCAGTAGGCGTAGCAACTGCCATGATCGGAGTGGCTTTTATCATCCCACTGGTCAGGGGGAGGGCGTATGCATAGACATGTAGTTATTCGGACCAAAAAGCCAGCGCTCTCGTTTCATATAAATAAGCGGGCGTTAGGAATTAATTTCATTCTATTTTTGCTGTTATCTGTTGTGATTGTATTGAGTATTGGCTTAGGTAGCTTGCATATTCCTGTGTGGGAAGTCATCAAAGCTTTTGTGGGAGCGGGCAGTGAACAGAATGAATTGATCGTGCTCGATTGGCGGTTGCCTCGCGTTGTCGTTTCAGTCATGGTGGGAGCTTCCCTGGCGGTATCGGGGGCCATCTTGCAGTCTTTGGTGCGAAATCCGTTAGCTTCGCCTGATTTGATCGGGACCACAGCGGGAGCGACGGCAGCGGCGGTAGCATTTATCACATTCACAAAAGATGTAAGTGTGCAATGGATGCCATTGGTGGCCTTGGTTGGTGGATTGTTAACGGCTACGCTTACGTATCTCACTGCGTGGAAGGAGGGAGTCTCACCTTTTCGCCTCGCGCTTGTCGGTGTATGTATCTCAGCGGGTATGGGGGCATTAACGATCTTTTTCCTGGTGATCACCCAAACCCACAAAGCCTCAAACGCTCTCGGATGGATGACAGGAACGGTGTACGGTATGTCTTGGGTAAATGTCATGACGTTGCTTCCGTGGACCGTTTTGTTTCTCGTCGCTACGATTTTCCAAATCCGTTATTTGAATGCCCAGGAGCTCGGTGATGATATCGCTAAAGGCATTGGCGTAGCGATTGATAAAAAGAGATTGCTCTTGATCGCGATCAGTGTGGCGCTGGCAGGTGCTGCGGTCGGTGTGGCAGGAGGGATCAGTTTTATCGGTTTGATGGCTCCACACATTGCTCGTAGGCTAGTTGGCTCTGCGTATGGTTACTTGTTGCCGGCTTCCGCTGTTTTGGGCGGGATTCTCGTCGTCTTGGCTGATTTGATTGGGAGAACGGTGTTTTTACCGCATGATTTGCCAGCTGGGATTTTTACCGCAGCGATTGGAGCGCCGTTTTTTGTTTATCTTTTGTATAAAACGAGGAATTATCAGTAGGTAATTGAAGTTGGTTATCTATTGTTGAGGGAAAGCCCTGGAGGAAAGTAATGCTCCAGGGCTTTTTTGTATGTACCATTCAGCAATTTATTACAAAATATTACAAATATAAAATTTACAAAACGGATTAAATATGGTAAATATTAGTGAAGTTTACATTTATGATAGTCTATGTAATTAATCGTGAAAGGATTTCTTGTGCATGGTCCTCCAAATATATGAGGAATAGCAAAAATCGATAAATGTCGAGTTTATTCTTGATTAATTACCAAATTTTTGCAAAAATATACAAAACAAATATTTACAATTAGGTTATAAAATGGTAAATAATAATAGTATCTACTATCACAGCTTTTGGAGGGATTTATTCGTGAAAAAAGTCGTAGCAAGTCTATTGAGCCTGTCACTTGTATTATCTGCTTCTGTATCTGCACTGGCTGCAGAACCTGCAAAAAGTTTGAAAGCACCTCAAAAAGCTGCGGCGGCAAGCGACTCGTTTGAGCCAAATGATGAGCCTGCATTTGCTTCATTTGTTAATTCCAATGTTTCGTATTCAGCAGAGATTGGCCATAACAAAGATTTCGATTGGTTTAAGTTTTACGCGAAACCGGGGAAACTTAATTTTGCGATTAGTAACTTAACATCAGAAAGAGGGAACCTACGGGTATCGGTGTTTCATGAAAGTAAAATGTCAGGGTCACCTCAGTTTGTAGAAAATGGGAAGTTAAGCTTCACACAAGATCTCACAAAAGAGGGCATTTACTACATCATGATTTATGACTACTCTGCATTTGATTCCAAGCCAATCAAACCAATCCCTTATGCATTTAAAGCCATTTATAATCAATAAAATCTCAGACTATTTCTACTAAATATATGCGGAGGTTTTATTCATGAAAAAAGTCGTAGTTAGTTTGTTGACACTCGCAGTAGCTTTATCAGCATCTGCTTCCGCATTTGCAGCAGAACCAGCTAAAAATATGAAGTCTTCCCTGAAAGCAGCGGCTTCTGTAACCGATCCATATGAACCAAATGATAGTGTTGCATTCGCTCCATACATTAATTCGAACGTTTCATACACAGCTGCAATTAATCACTATAGAGATTCTGATTATTTTAATTTTTACGCAAAACCAGGAACGTTTAATTTTGCATTCAGCAGCCTGTCATCAAGTTCTGAGCCGATTACAATCTTGGTGAGGAAGCCAACAGGAGAGTTTCTACATAGAGTTGTTACCAAAGGTAATACATCTTTTTCAGTAAATATCCCGGAAGAAGGCCAGTACAGCATTTATCTGGGAACGCCAAATGCAATATTAGATAATAGACCAATAGAACCAATCCCTTATTCTTTCAAAGCGATTTTTAACCAGTAAATGTAGCTCAAGAGAAACAGTCCTTAATCGGGCTGTTTTTTTGTTCCCATGAAGGTTCAACATAAAAAAGCGACCTCTTGAAATTCAAGAGATCGCTTATTGTTTGTACGTATGGTACGCCTGAAGGGAATCGAACCCCCGCACATGGTTCCGGAGACCATTGCTCTATCCACTGAGCTACAGGCGTATATTGTGACGACAACTTTTATTATAAAACATCGAGAATCTCAATGCAAACGAAAAAAAGTAGTTCAGCAGAAAAAACTAGCGATAAGGTAAGCGAGAGTGAAAAAGTCCATTGGTGAAGATCTTTCGCCATTTTTTGTGTTCTGTTTCATCAATTTGGCAGGAAAATTGCATGAGAGAACGAATATAATGAAAATAAAGAGTCATCGAGCAGCATGAGCAAGTGCGAAGGAGGCGAGCTTCATGAACATGGGATTGGGGTTATTTCAAGAACAAACACTGAAATTAGTGATGACGCCGGAATTACGCCAAGCGATTACCATATTGCAGTATTCAGCCATTGATCTCATCTCCTATTTGCAGGATCAGGCAAATGAAAATCCTGTTTTTGACCTTGAAGTGGCTGGAGAAGTCGCTTCTGCAAAAGCAGAGAAACCAGCTCCTGAGATTGACTGGAAAGAAATTGTGGGCAATCGCGCGACAGGTGAGTACCCTTCGTCGAAAAATGAAAGCACTTACAATCCGCTGGATTACGTCCAGCAAGGTGCGGAGACGCTGTACGAACATCTGGAGCGTCAACTTGGCTATGTAAAAGGATTCTCGTCGCTGCAAAAACAGATCGCTCTCTTTTTGATCGGGAATCTAGATGAGAAAGGATATTTGGAAATTACACTGGAGGAAGCGAGTGCGCGCCTGGGTGCTGAAATGCTGGAGATTGAGGACGTGTTGTCCGTTTTGCAGCATTTTGATCCAGTAGGCGTAGCTTCGCGTAGCTTGGAAGAATGTCTTTTGCTACAGCTCGGGCATTTGGCCCTCGATGACGAAAAGATCGTTCAGGTCGTTCGCAACCACCTGCAAGATTTGGCGGACAATCGATACCAGCGGATTGCAGACAAAATCGGATGTACACCGCAAGAGGTACAGGCGATGGCAGACCTGATCCGTACGCTGAATCCGCGTCCAGGGGCGGCCTTTTCCACAGTAGAGACAAGATATGTCATTCCAGATGTGACCGTAGAGAAAGTCGGGAATGATTATGTGGTATTGGTCAATGATGTTGCTGCACCGCGGCTGAAAATCAACAGCTTTTATGAAAAAATGCTGAGCCAGCAAAAAAGTCAAGATGAAGCCAAGCAGTTCATTCACGATAAGCTGAATGCCGCCATGTGGCTGGCAAAAAGTCTAGAGCAGCGCCGCCTGACGCTCATGCGTGTAACACAGGCCATCCTCGATATGCAACGGGAGTTTTTTGATCGGGGGATTCATTATTTAAAGCCCATGACACAAAAGGAAATAGCAGAGCGGGTGAGCCTGCATGAATCGACGATCAGCCGGGCAACTAGCAACAAATACGTCCAGACACCGCGCGGAATCTTTGAACTGAAGTATTTCTTTACGTCAGCACTCTCTACTTCCAACGGGGAAGCGACTTCTTCTGAGAGTGTGAAGCGCAGAATCAAAGCACTGATCGAGCAAGAAGATCGGAAGTCTCCGTTATCTGATCAAAAGCTGGGTGAGATGCTGCTTACAGAGGGGATTGAAATCTCCCGCCGCACGGTTGCCAAGTACCGGGAAGAAATGCTGATCCCATCGTCGGCTAAACGAAAGAGGTTTTAATGGGAATGAATGAAAAAACGTTTGAAATGGTCTTGTACGGACGAAATAAATGTCATTTGTGCGACGAGGTGGAGCTCTACATCCGCAGTCTGGCGGAGGAGTTCCCCCTTCGTATGCGTATGGTTGATATTGAAAGTGATCCGGTCTTGCATGAAGAAATGATGTTTGTCATTCCAGTGGTCGAGATTGATGGAGAGATCGTGTTTCGTTCCATTACACATGTGGTGACGCTCGAGGAGCTGCGAAACGAATTACATAGACGTGCCGCTCGGTCATGAGTGGCACTTTTTTATATGGGTTCGTGGGAACTTGCAAGATATTGCTAAATATGATACATTCAACTTGTAGCAAGTGATCTTTTTTTTGCACCAAGCGGGACATAAAATGTATATACAGGGACATTAAACGTCCCGATTGACAATTTGTAACCAAGGAAGAAGGCAAAATGCGACGTTTACTGGAACTGCAACAAAAATTGTTGCCTGACTTGATTCAGGTTTTGCGTCAGCGGTACATGTTGCTCCGATCCATCTATCATTTGCAGCCGATTGGCAGAAGAGGTCTTGCTCAAGCCATGGATACCACTGAACGTATTTTGCGGGCAGAAGTGGAACTGCTAAAAGAGACGGGGCTCCTTCATGTAACGGCTGCGGGAATGAGCCTGAGTGAAGAAGGACAACAAGTCTTGGACGACATGGAGCCTCTCGTCGGAGAGCTATTCGGCCTTACAGACTTGGCGGAGCGACT
The DNA here is from genome assembly GCF_013284245.2 of Brevibacillus sp. DP1.3A. Classification (NCBI taxonomy): domain Bacteria; kingdom Bacillati; phylum Bacillota; class Bacilli; order Caryophanales; family Paenibacillaceae; genus Brevibacillus; species Brevibacillus sp. DP1.3A. Next base: position 773,923 of record NZ_CP085876.1, read on the forward strand.
GCAAAAAAAGCTGGGCATATCAGAAGTCATTGTGGTGCAGGGCAATGCAGACCAATCGCCTTGGGTAAAGGAAGAGCTTGGACGGGTAGGGGCAAGGATCCTCAAACAGGTCGTGCAAGAAGGAGACATTGTAGCGGTAACAGGTGGTTCATCCATCGCCAGCGTAGCAAGTCATCTGATGCCTTCTGCTTCGTTCAAAAACGTTCAGTTTGTCCCTGCTCGCGGTGGACTGGGAGAACGCGTAGAGCTGCAAGCGAATACGCTCGCTTCCGCCATGGCAGCGAAAACAGGTGCTTCTTATCGGCTTCTTCACGTACCGGATCGCCTTCATCCAGAAGCCTTGCAGACATTGGTTAAAGAGCCGCAAGTACAAGATGTGCTGTCGCTCTTGGGCGAAACTCGAATCGTTTTGCATGGGATCGGGGATGCCGTCACGATGGCGAGAAGGCGGAATTATTCGGAGGAAGAACTCGCAGAATTAGTGGAAACGGGTGCTGTATCAGAAGCATTCGGCTACTACTTTAATGAAGCGGGAGAAACGGTCCACAGAATGCCGACAATTGGTTTACAGCTAGAGGAAGTGCACAAGGCAGAAACTGTGCTCTCCATTGCGGGGGGCGAAAGCAAGGCAAAAGCGATTCTTTCCTTTGCTAAGCAATCGTGTCAGAATGTACTCATTACGGACGAAGGGGCAGCTTATACGCTGTTGTCCACACGATTGTAACGGAAGGAAGTCGGTCGCATGTCTATCACATCGGTAACACCCATCTTGGCAATGATCGCTGGCATCATTTTGAGCCTATCGCTCGGTTTTCCGATCGCATGGGGGATTGTTTTTGCGATCTTGGTCACACTGGTTAGTGTAAAAAGATTGGGTTATCCGTGGAAGCAGCAGTTCGTGTTTGGCTGGGAAGGTGTCCAAAAGGCAAAGCCCGTCCTTACGATTTTGTTTTTAGTAGGACTCTTGATCCCGCTATTAATGATGGGAGGAACTATTCCCGCCATCATTTACTACGGATTATCGATTGTGAATGTCGAGTATTTGTTCGTTCTCTCTTTTCTGTTGACCGCAGGCGTCAGTTATTTATTGGGTACATCAATCGGTACGCTGAGTACGATTGGGCTGTCCCTGATGGGCATTGCCCAAGCAGCAGGGATATCACCTGCAATCGTAGGAGGTGCGCTCATCTCTGGAGCGATGGTGGGGGAACGTTTCTCACCGATATCCAGCAGTCGATTACTGGTGCTTTCGAATGTCGGTATGACAGAAGAGCAGGAAAGAAAAATACGGCGTCCTGCATTACTTACGGTAGCGATTTGCGCGTTACTTTTCCTGATCCTTGATCTGTTTCGATCTCAGGCGAACTCGACGGATACCATTCAGATGTACCAAGAGCTGTTAGTCAGTCATTTTTCTGTACATTGGATGCTCATGCTGCCTCTCGTCGTGTTAATTGCCTCTTTTGCACTGAGAGTAAAAGCAGTGAAGGCATTGCTTTTCGGTATCGGAGCCAGTGCGATTCTAGTCGGGATCAATGGGAATTTGGATGTGAAGGCGTTTTTTACATCGATGCTATATGGATTTGAGCTTCATTCAGGAACGCCGCTGGATCAATTGGTCCATGGGGGCGGGATGTTCGCCATCTTCAGTGTTCTGGCGTTAATCATTCTCGCAGGCTTTTTAAACGGCATTTTGAACAGAGCCAATTTATTAACCCCCATCGTAGACAAAATGATGGGCCATACAAAAAATAAGACGGTGTTGGTAGCGAAGGCAACGGCATTGTCGTTGTTAGTGGTCATCATCAGCTGTAATCAAACCATTCCGATTCTAGTTCTCGGCTCGACTCTTCTTAGGAGATTCTCCCAATGGAAGGGAGGGCGCGAGCTGTTGGGCAAGACGATGCTGGACTCCACAGTTGTCATGCCTGTACTGATCCCATGGAACGGACTATCGATGATGATGGCACTCACGTTAGGTGTTTCGACGATCCAGACATTACCCTTTGTGTTTTTTCCAATCTTATTACCGATTGTTACGATATTATCGACCCGCTGGTTTTCGCCAGAGGGCAGGTTTCTCGCGATGAAGAATAAAGCTAGCTAATGAGCAGGAGGTATACATTATGGTAAAAGTAGGTATTAACGGATTTGGTCGTATTGGTCGTAACGTATTTCGTGCAGCACTGAACAATCCGAATGTAGAAATCGTGGCGGTCAATGACCTGACAGATGCACACACACTGGCTCACCTTTTGAAATATGACTCAGTTCATGGTGTTCTGAACGTGAGCGTTGAAGCTTCCGAAAACACGCTCATCGTTGACGGCAAAGAAATCAAGGTATTGGCAGAGCGCGACCCAGCTCAACTCAAGTGGGCAGATTACGGTGTTGAAATCGTAGTGGAATCGACTGGACGCTTCACGAAGCGCGAAGATGCAGCGAAGCACTTGGAAGGTGGCGCGAAAAAAGTCATCATCTCTGCTCCAGCAACAAATGAAGACATTACAGTCGTAATCGGTGTAAACGAAGACAAGTACGATCCAGCACAACACACTGTGATCTCCAACGCGTCCTGCACAACGAACTGCTTGGCGCCATATGCGAAGGTCCTCAATGAAAAATTCGGTATCGTGCGCGGATTGATGACAACTGTTCACTCATACACCAATGACCAACAAATTCTCGACCTGCCGCACAAAGATTTGCGCCGTGCCCGTGCAGCTGCGGAGAACATCATTCCAACCTCTACAGGAGCGGCAAAAGCGGTAGCACTCGTACTGCCTGAGCTGAAAGGCAAGCTGAATGGTTTCGCAATGCGCGTACCAACTCCAAACGTATCCGTAGTGGACTTGGTAGTTGAGTTGAAGACAGACGCAACTGTTGAAGAAATCAACAACGCTCTGAAGGAAGCGGCAGAAGGCCCACTCAAAGGCATTCTCGGCTACTCCGAAGAGCCGCTCGTATCGTCTGATTACAATGGAAACCCTGCATCCTCCACAATCGATGCTTTGTCTACAATGGTACTGGAAGGAAACATGGTGAAAGTCGTTTCCTGGTACGATAACGAGTGGGGTTACTCCAATCGTGTCGTAGACTTGTGTCATTATGTTGCACAGCGCGGCTTCTAACACGTAAAATAGAACTGTTGTGGAAAAAAAGGGAGAGCAATCTCCCTTTTCCCATATCTTTTTTCCGAATAAAAAGCCAATGATTTGGGAGGATCGTTCATGAACAAGAAATCTATCCGCGATGTTGAGCTGGCAGGCAAGCGCGTATTCTGCCGTGTCGACTTTAACGTGCCGATGCAGGACGGGGTAATCACCGACGATACACGCATTCGTGCTGCTGTACCAACCATCCGTTTCATGATGGAGGCAGGAGCCAAAGTAATCCTGGCGAGCCATTTTGGGCGTCCTAAAGGCCAAGTAGTGGAAGAGATGCGTCTTACTCCTGTCGCAGCTCATCTGTCTTCGCTCTTGGGCAAGGACGTGCGTAAGCTGGAGGATTGCCATGGTGCTGACGTAGAAGCGGCAGTAGAACGGATGGAGTCTGGCGACGTCATCCTGTTGGAAAACGTACGCTTCCATGCGGGAGAAGAAAAGAACGATCCAGAACTGGCAAAAAGCTTTGCGGCCTTGGCTGATCTGTTTGTGAATGATGCATTCGGGACAGCTCACCGGGCACATGCTTCTACAGCGGGAATCGCTGAGTACATACCAGCAGTTGCGGGCTTGTTGATGGAAAAGGAGATTCGCTTTATGGGCGGAGCCCTGTCCAATCCAGAGCCTCCGTTTACAGCGATTGTCGGCGGTGCAAAAGTAAAAGATAAGATTGCTGTCATTGAAAATTTGTTGACCAAAGTCGATCACTTGATTATTGGTGGCGGTATGGCGAATACATTCCTCAAAGCACAGGGTTACGGCATTGGGGCTTCTCTGTGTGAAGACGACAAGCTCGATCTCGCACGTACGTTGATGGGTCAGGCAAAAGAGCGCGGCGTTCAATTGCTGATGCCAGTTGATGTTGTCGTAGCTGACCGTTTTGCGGCAGATGCAGAAAAGCAGGTCGTGGCAATTGATGCGATCCCAGATGGCTGGATGGCACTCGATATCGGGCCAAAAACAGTAGAGCAGTACCACAGTGTCATCGTAGAATCCAAAACAGTGGTGTGGAACGGTCCGATGGGCGTATTTGAAATGGATGCTTTTGCAGGCGGCACGATTGGCGTAGCCAAGGCGATGGCAGCATGCAGCGGAACGACCATCATCGGTGGCGGTGATTCCGTAGCAGCTGTGGAGAAAGCAGGCGTAGCCGAGCAGATGACACACATTTCTACAGGCGGGGGAGCGTCCCTGGAATTCATGGAAGGCAAGGAACTGCCAGGCGTAGCTGTGTTGGCAGATAACTAATAAGAGCGAAGAGGGGGAGTTTGCATGCGAACACCAATTATCGCGGGGAACTGGAAGATGTTCAAAACGATGGCCGAGGCAAGAGCGTTTGCGCAGGAAGCCAAGGCAGGCAACAATACTTCCGGGGTACAAAAAGTCATTTGCGCACCTTTTACAGCGCTGGCTGCACTTAAGGAAGAGCTGGCGGGCACGGATATTGCCATCGGCGCGCAAAACATGCATTTTGAAGAGCAAGGTGCTTATACAGGCGAAATCAGCGCGTCCATGCTGAAAGAAATCGGTGTGGAGTACGTGATCCTTGGTCACTCCGAGCGCCGTCAATATTTCAATGAAACAGATGAGACTGTGAACAAAAAGGTTGTAGCCGCATTAGCAGCAGGTCTCGTACCAATTGTGTGTGTAGGCGAGAGTCTGGAGCAACGGGAAGCAGGCGAGACAGCTGACGTAGTCCGTACGCAGACAGAAGGTGCCTTTGCTGGAGTGGACGCTGCACAAGTGGCGGATACCGTTATTGCATACGAGCCGATTTGGGCGATTGGCACAGGCAAGTCTTCCACGGCAGAGGATGCGAATGAAACGATTGCGATTATTCGCCGTGTAATCGGTGAACGCTTCGGACAAGCGACAGCCGAGAAAGTGCGCATTCAATACGGCGGAAGTGTAAAGCCGGAAAACATCGCAAGTTACATGGCACAGCCGGATATCGACGGAGCATTGGTCGGTGGAGCGAGTCTCGTAGCGGACAGTTACTTGCAGCTTGTGGCAGGAGCTACGTCGCGATAGGAGGAGAAAGCAATGGCACAAAGACCAAAACCGGTTGCCCTTTTGATTGTGGATGGTTTTGCTTTGCGTAACGAGACGCATGGAAACGCAGTAGCACAAGCCAACAAACCGAATTTTGACCGTTACTGGAATCAATACCCTCACGCGACCCTGGAGGCAAGTGGGCTGGCTGTTGGACTGCCAGAAGGACAGATGGGCAACTCCGAGGTAGGCCATCTCAATATCGGGGCAGGGCGTGTTGTTTATCAGGATCTGACGCGCATTACCAAGTCGATTCAAGAAGGCGCTTTTTTTGAAAACGAAACACTGATCGCTGCTTTCCAGCACGCGAAGCAAAACGGCAAGCAGCTCCATCTGTTCGGGCTTTTGTCCGATGGTGGTGTACACAGTCACATTAACCACTTGTTTGCGATGCTCGAATTGGCGAAAAAGCAGGACTTTGCGGATGTGTTCATCCACGGTTTTCTCGATGGTCGCGATGTATCGCCTGACAGTGCAGTGGGCTATATCGAACAGCTGCAAGCTAAAATCGCAGAGATCGGCGTTGGCCGTATTGCTACCGTACAAGGCCGCTACTATGCGATGGATCGTGACAAACGCTGGGAGCGTGTAGAGAAGGCGTATCGTGCCATGGTGTACGCAGATGCTCCGGCTTATCGTGATCCGGTTCAAGCGGTAAAGGAATCCTACGAAAAGTCCATCATGGATGAATTCGTCATGCCGACGGTGATTCTCGATGAGGCAGGAAAACCAGTGACGACCGTTCAAAGCGGCGATTCAGTTATTTTTTATAATTTCCGCCCGGATCGTGCGATTCAAATGTCGCAAGCCTTTACGAATGAAGATTTCCGTGGCTTTGACCGCGGAGATGAGCGCCCACGCGATCTGCATTTTGTGTGCCTCACGCATTTTTCCGAGACGGTTGACGGGTATGTCGCTTACAAGCCTTCCAATCTGGATAACACGTTGGGAGAGGTGCTTTCCCAGCAAGGCTTGAAGCAGCTGCGCATTGCCGAGACGGAGAAATATCCGCACGTGACGTTCTTCTTCAGTGGCGGCCGTGAAAAGGAGTTTCCAGGTGAGACACGTATCTTGATTCCTTCGCCAAAAGTGGCGACGTACGATTTGCAGCCGGAGATGAGTGCACCAGAGCTGACAGACGCTGTTGTCGCTGAGATCGAGGCAGATAATTTTGATGCGATCATCCTGAACTTTGCAAACTGCGACATGGTTGGTCATTCCGGTATGATGGAGCCGACGATCAAAGCAGTCGAGACAGTCGATGCATGCTTGGGCAGAGTAGTCGATGCAATCGTAGCAAAAGGTGGCGTAGCCGTCATCACGGCTGACCACGGAAATGCGGATCTGATGCTGGATGAAGCGGGACGTCCGATTACTTCACACAGTACGTATCCGGTGCCTGTAATCGTGACCAAAGACGGGGCTGCTCTGCGCGAAGACGGTATTTTGGCCGACTTGTCGCCAACGCTTTTGGAGCTTTTGGGGGTAGCGCAACCGGTCGAAATGACAGGCAAATCGTTACTTGCAAAATAGGCTTTACTGGGACACACTGTAAGGGTAGCTTGGCGTTTATCGAAAAATAGATTGTAAGTGCACATGAAAAAAGGAGATGGACGAGAAATGGCAATGATTACTGACATTTATGCACGCGAAATTATGGACTCCCGCGGTAATCCAACTGTGGAAGTAGAAGTGTATCTCGAAGATGGCTCGATGGGTCGCGCAGATGTTCCATCTGGAGCGTCTACAGGTGCGTATGAAGCAGTTGAGCTTCGCGACGGTGACAAATCCCGTTACTTGGGTAAAGGCGTTCTGAAAGCCGTAGAGAACGTGAATGAAATCATTGCTCCTGAACTGATCGGCATGGATGCCCTGGATCAAGTCGGCATCGATATGGCGATGATTCAGCTCGACGGTACGCCAAACAAAGCCAAGCTGGGCGCAAACGCGATTCTCGGCGTGTCCATGGCAGTAGCACGTGCAGCTGCAGATTCTCTCGGCGTTCCTCTCTATAACTACCTCGGCGGCTTCAACGCGAGAATGTTGCCAGTTCCTATGATGAACATCCTGAACGGTGGTAAGCACGCAGACAACACCGTAGACATTCAGGAATTCATGGTCATGCCAGTAGGTGCTACTTCCTTCAAGGAAGCACTGCGTACAGGTGCGGAAATTTTCCACTCCCTGAAAAAAGTATTGGGTGAAAAAGGCCTAAGCACAGCAGTAGGGGATGAGGGCGGCTTCGCTCCAAACCTGAAATCCAACGAAGAAGCGATCACAACCATTTTGGATGCGATCAAAGCAGCAGGCTATGAGCCAGGCAAAGACGTGTTCCTCGCGCTGGACGTAGCAGCTACAGAAATGTTCAAAGATGACAAATACCACTTCGAAGGCGAAGGCGTTGTGAAAACAACTGAAGAAATGATCGCGTTCTACGAAGAGCTGGTAAACAAATACCCAATCATCTCCATCGAAGACGGTCTGTCTGAAGACGACTGGGATGGCTGGAAAGCGCTGACTGACAAGTTGGGCAGCAAAGTTCAGCTGGTAGGTGACGACTTGTTCGTAACGAACACAGAGCGTCTGGCACGTGGAATCGAGACCTCTACTGGTAACTCCATTCTGGTAAAAGTAAACCAAATCGGTACGCTGACAGAAACATTCGAAGCAATCGAAATGGCGAAGCTGGCTGGCTATACTGCGGTGATTTCCCACCGTTCCGGTGAAACCGAAGACTCTACTATCTCTGATATCGCAGTCGCTACAAATGCAGGTCAAATCAAGACTGGTGCGCCTTCCCGCACTGACCGCGTAGCGAAGTACAACCAATTGCTGCGTATTGAAGACGAACTCGCTGATACAGCTCGTTTTGGCGGTCGTTCTGCATTCTACAACCTGAAGAAGTAAGCAGTATGATTGATAGATAAAAAGAGCACGCGGCAGTCCAGGACGCAAAAAAGTCCGGGATTGCCGCTGTTTTTTATAGGATGGAAGAAACATGCCACCGGAAGCCTCGATTCGTTGCCCGTTCAAGTTTTTGCATACGAAAAAAGACTGCCCATACTACTCGATGGACAGTCTTTTTGTTGTTTGGCGCTTATGACATGGCGAATGCTTTTCGTTCGGTCTGCACAGTGCCCAGGCGACTTTTACTGTACGGGATACACATAGGAGTTCCATACAGCGGGTCTTGCGTAATTTGGCAATCCATATCGAATACCGTACGGACAAGGTCGGTCGTCAGCACTTCGTTTGGAGCGCCTTCTGCCACTACGGTCTGATTGTGAACGGCAACGATATGGTGGGCATAGCGACAAGCGAGATTCAGATCGTGGAGAACCATGACAATGGTGCGCTGTTCCGTTTGATTCAGTTCAAACAACAGGTCCAAAATCTCAATCTGATGCGACATATCCAAATAAGTCGTAGGCTCATCCAGCAAAATCGTTTCGGTTCCTTGGGCGAGCGTCATCGCAATCCAGGCGCGCTGACGTTGTCCGCCAGAGAGACTGTCGACGGCACGGTTAGCCATATCCGTGAGTTGAGTAGCCGCCAATGCTTTGTTGACCATCTGCTCGTCTTCTTCTGACCATTGCTGTAGCCAGTTTTGATAAGGATAGCGTCCTTGTTTGACCAATTGCAGAATCGTCAATCCTTCTGGTGCAGATGGGCCTTGAGGAAGGATTGCAAGACGTTTGGCTACCTCTTTGGTAGAGCGTTTCGCGATCGATTCTCCTTCAAGCAGGATAGCGCCTTCCTTTGGTTTGAGTAAACGTGCCAGAGAGCGCAGCAATGTCGATTTGCCACTGCCATTACTGCCAATGAAAACTGTGATTTTTCCACGCGGGATGTTTAAATCTAATGCTTCAATGATGTTGCGTTCTCCGTACGATAACGTAAGCCGTTGGGTTTCCAAAGCTTGCATATGGGTTGGACTCCTTTCAAACGCATAGGAAGTTAAAAAATATATTCAGGGCCGCATGTGGCTATGGTGGGAGAAGAATATTTCCAGTCTAGGCTCCAGGCTACGTCCCACTGGAAGCGTGCACTGTCCGCTCCGAAGGGATTCGCGGGGAAACGCAAAAGTGGTAGCCGCTTCGTAGCGTGAGCACGTTGCCTTTCTTTTGCCCACGAATCCCTTCTCCGCTCGGTAGGACTCCACAAGTCGCTACGTCTGGAAATATTCTTCTCTGGCGTTACTGATCACATTCTTCAATCTTTTAAAGGCTTTTTAAAATCCGTATAGCACGACAGCTCGTAGAGGAAACAGGAGAAATAAGCGAAGATCTTTGGCACGCCGACCGAGACGGAATGCAAAAAGCGAAACACGTTCTTAAGCGTCCACCTCTGAAAAACTTCCTGAAAGAACCACTTTGGACGCGGTTTCGCTTTTTGCATGGAGTCGGGCAGTGAATCCCTCAGTGGGTGGGACAAGAAGCTGAGCGTTTTCTCCTGTTTCCTCCCCACCACCACAGCGAGACAAAGTTTTTCCTAACGATTTCGGTTTTTGTACAGCAAGTAGATGAAAAACGGAGCGCCGATGGCAGAGGTGAATACCCCTACAGGCACTTCGATTGGTGAAAAAGCCATGCGTGCAATCAAATCCGCAAGCAATACGATAATGGCACCCAAGAAAGCCGAGAGTGTCATGGCACCGCCAAAGGACGGACCAATCAGTTGCTTGGCAATGTGTGGGGCCAGCAAAGCCACAAAGCTGATATCTCCTCCAACAGAGACGGCTGTTCCCGTCAAAGCCGCGCAAATCATGAGTAGGAGGAAGCGATCCAATTGCAAGGAACTGCCGAGACTCGTCGCCAGATCATCGCCGAGCTGTTGAATGTTCACGCGTCTAGCAAGTAAGCCGGCTACGAGAATCAGTCCGACGACCCACGGCAAAATCATGAATACGTCGTTCCAGGCAACGCCGTAGATGCTTCCTGTCAGCCAGAGCAATGCCTTATTTTGCAGCAAAAACGGACTGAACATGATCAGCATGGTGACAATGGCACCCGCTGCGATTTTGATTCCAACACCGATCATGACGAGACGAAGCGGCGTGACGCCTTTTTTCCAAGAGAGAGCGTACAGCAGGAATGTCGTCAATGTTGCTCCCAAAAAAGCGATGGGCGGAAGCCACTTGATGCTCGCTGTTTCAAATAGGATCAAGAAGCCGACTGCAAACACAGATGCTCCACCGGATACCCCAAGAATATCCGGGGAAGCCAACGGATTGCGGACGAGGCCCTGCATGATGGCACCAGCAACGGCGAGTGCGGCACCTACCAGAATGGCAATGACGATGCGCGGCAGGCGAAATTGCTCCACAATCAAAGCGTTCTCTTCTGAACCGATTCCCAACAGAACTTTTACCACATCGAGCGGGGCGATTTTCATTTCACCCATTCCGAGACTGACAACCGCCACTGCGATGACGATCAGCAAGGCGAGTAGCGAAAACCAGATCGTCTTTTTATGTAGCTGAAGCGATGAAAAGCGCTTGCCGATACGAAGAGACAGGTAGTCTTTCATTATTTATCCAGCCCCTTGCGTGCGACATAGATGAAGAACGGAATCCCGATCAGGGCTGTCATTACTCCAATAGGAACTTCAGCAGGCATTGCGATATAACGAGCGCCGATGTCTGCTAACAGCAGTAGGATGGAACCAAGCAGACCGCTGTACAAAAGCACCCAACGTGTATCGATTCCGACGAGATAGCGAGCCAGATGCGGAGTGACCAATCCGACAAAACCAATAGGTCCAGCAACAGCAACCGCGCAACCAGATAAGAGAACAATGACGATTCCGACACTGAATTTGACCAATAATGTGCGTTGTCCGAGACCTTTTGCAACGTCATCACCCATCAACAACGTTTGAATCGGGCGTGCGAGGACAAAAGCAGCGATCCAGGCAATGATCATATAAGGAAAGACAGTGGCTAAATACTCCAGCTTTCTGCCTCCAACGGAACCCGCCAACCAGAAAAGCACCTCATCAGTAGCCTTTTCATTCAGGACCATCATGCCGTGTCGGATCGAGGAAGCCAAAGCGGTGATAGCTGCACCCGCTAGAACCAGCTTCACAGGTGAAAGCCCATCTCTGCCGAATGAACCGAGCAAGTAGACGATCAAACCTGCTACAGCGGCTCCTAAAAAGGAAATCCACGTAAACTGGGTCAAGGAGCTGATCCCGACAAAAGTAACGGCGAACACAACAAAAAGAGAAGCACCTGCATTAAGACCGAACAGTTCAACGTCTGCAACAGGGTTTCTCGTCAAGGATTGGAGCAGAGTTCCGGCCAAGCCGAGGCAGAAACCGACTGTAAGCGCATTGAGCACACGCGGTACTCGCACTTCTTTAATGACGATGTGCTCATTGGAGCCGTTGAAATTCGTGTAGGCATCAATCGCAGTTTGCCAACTCGTGTCAATGACGCCAAAGATGAGGCTGGCATAACTGAGGTAAGTCAGGAGGAAAAGGGCGAATACCACTCCCAGAATTTTACGAAAGTTGCTAGCTAAAAAAGAATTCATGATGGCTACATCCTTATTTCTTAGATGGTTTCATAGTTAAGTGTAGAGCTACATAAAGGAAGTGTCAATGACGTTGATAGTCATTATCATTTTGTCATTGACTTTTGACAAGCAGGGGAGTAGGATAGACTCTGTCATTGATATGAATTCTCATTATAGAAAAGGGAAAGGGGTCCTTTCATCATGTTATCTCGTACATATCGGACCGCAGGCGGTAAAGCTTTCTTTGCTGTCTTAATGGCGCTCTTGCTGGTTGTTACTGGTTGTGGTACTCCGCAAGCAAGTGAGCAAAAGCCGGCAGAACAAAAGCCTGCTGATCAAGCAACAGGCAATTCGGAGGGTTCCGGCCAAAGCTACACAGTGAAGCACGCGATGGGCGAAACAACCATTAAAGGTACACCAGAACGCATCGTCATGTTGACTAACCAAGGTACTGAAACTCTGATGGCTCTCGGTGTGAAACCAGTAGGGGCTGTAGGTTCGACCGTTGATCCTACTCAATTCTACGATTTCACCAAGTCTTTCCTTGAGGGGACAAAATCCGTAGGTACAGAAGGTCAACCTAACCTGGAAGCAATCGCGGCACTGAAACCTGACCTGATTCTGGGTATGAAATTCCGTCATGAAAAAATTTATCAACAATTGACTGCAATCGCTCCAACCGTATTTGTGGATGAGCCACGCGGTGACTGGAAAGAAAATTTCTCCTTGTTCTCAGAAGCAGTAAACAAAAAGGCTGAGGGTGAAAAAGTCCTCGCTGACTGGAACAAGCGCGTAGAAGAATTCAAAACAAAAGCTGGCGACAAGCTGAACACGAAAGTATCCGTTGTACGCTTCATGCCAGGCAAAGTTCGCATCTACTACAAAAACACCTTCACTGGCGCGATTTTCAAAGACCTTGGCCTGGCTCGTCCAGCTACCCAAGACAAAGACGATTTCGCAGCAGAAGTTACGAAAGAGCGCATTCCAGAAATGGACGGCGACATCATGTTCTACTTCACGTACGAAACAGGCAAAGGCGAGGCTTCCAAGCTGGAGCAAGAGTGGACGAACGATTCTCTTTGGAAAAACCTGAACGTCGTGAAAGCGGGCAAAGCATTCAAAGTGGATGACACCATCTGGAATACTTCCGGTGGCGTAATCGCTGCCAATAAAGTACTGGATGAGCTGGAAGGCTACATCATCGGTAAATAATGAGAAAAGACGGGACTGATGCTCCCGTCTTTTTTTGTTGTTATCCCGCCATGTTATTGAATGTTCCTCGCGGGTAGTAAATGTTTACGTGATCGATATAGAGGGTGTTGGGATCATCGGTCATGATACCTGAGAAAATGAATTTCAATTCATAATCAGGGGTTACCTTGTAGGTGTAGATGGTTTGGCCGCCCGTTGTGGTTTTGCTAGTTGGCTCCCCAAGTGTTTCACGCACCTCGGCAAGTGTGATTGCCTGCAGGCGTGGATCATAGGAACGAATATCAACGATCTGCATTCCTTTGTTAAAGGCGAAGACTAGATTGAGATCCCGGTACGTATTGTACGTGATGCCATTGATGAAGGAGACGACATCCGGTTTGCCCAGCTGTTTTTCTGCGTCATCGAAGACATCCTTTTCCAAACGATACTGACTACCAAAGATTTGGCCTTTCCCGGCGAGATCACGCACGCTTTGCAACAACTCGGCATTGTCCGCATACAGCATGAGATTTTTGTTTCCTTGCGGGTAATACAGATGGTATTCAACAAGAATCAGGTCTTCCTTGCTCGTGCTTTTTGTTCCTTGGAAGATCAGCTTGACCTGATATTTGCTCGTCACATCATAGGTGTAAATCGTATGATCGCCAAACTCACTGATACGCTCCGGCTTTCCCCAGCTCTTTTCGACGGCAGACAGGCTGATTTGCTGCAAACGTGAATCTGTCCTGTGCATGTCTACGAGCTGCATGCCTTTGTTGTAGCCAAACACGACTTCTTTTTTCGGGTAGGCGGAGTAGATCAGTCCATTTGCTGTGTAGGTTTTCTCAGGCTTTCCCCAGCCCTTTTCTACGTCATCTACCGTTTTTTCCAGAACGAAAGGAAGGGAGATGACTCTGCCTTCTTTAGCATTTGAGCGAATTTGTGACAATAGCTCCTCTGACTGCGGAATAGGCTGAGTTGTTACGCTGTTGTTTGGACCCGGTCCCGGAGAAGCGGTAGGAGAGCCAGGAGCAATAGGCGCAACGGTGTCTGGTAATGTGCTCTGTTGTTGGTTCGTAAGGAGTGAGGCTCCCAGCCAGACGGTCACAGCAAGTACGGAGCAGAGGGCCAAGCCCTTGCCAAGTGCAGAGAACCCACGATAAGAAGCAGTCCCTCCAGATTTACTCACATTTGTTTGGCGAATAGCAGAAACGATCTCGTGATTTTTTTCTCCGCTCATTTTCATATCCGGCATCCCTTTCAATTTAGCTAGTAAGTCATGGTCTGAATTAGATCGCATCGCCAATCATCTCCTTTTTCTCACGCTCAAGTATTTCCCTGACGGCTTTCATGGCGCGGTGCAGTGTCACGTTTACTTTGTTTTCGGACCACCCAAGTATTTCAGCCGTCTCCTTGGAGGACAGTCCCTTGACTCCACGCAAAATGAGCACCTCGCGAAAAGCGGGTTTTACCTCACGGATTGCATGGTAAAGTGCTTGTTGCTCCTCATGTACGTGGAGAATTTCTTCCGGTGTTTTCTCTTCCGCCTCTACGTTCGCCAGCCATTTATCTGGCAGCCAATTACGAAGACGTTGCTTTCGTTTATGATCGATGGCGGTATTTCTCGCGATCGTCAATAGCCATGTTTTCGGTTGCGATCTGCCTTCGAATGCATCTAGAGACTTAAGTGCTTTTAAAAAGACATCCTGAACGAGGTCTTCTACATCGTGGGTTCCTGTGTAGTAAATAAGAAATTTGTAAATATCATCGCCATAGCGGAGGAACCATTGCTCCATTAAACCGTTTTTGTCCATAGCTGAACCACCTTTTGTACGTTCTACTTGTAATTTGACGACTCAGGGTGCATTTCATTACAAAAACAAAAAAACTGCCGGAAGCTGTATCCGACAGTGTGTGTATTTAAGAGTGGAGCATGGAGTCACGCGTAAACCAGAGCTGATAACTGAGCATGCTGATCAGAACCGCCGAAATGGCCGCAGAGGAGCTGAAGCTGAGCATAATGAGGATTTGATAGCGTACGGCCTCGATGGGACTGGCACCCGCGACGATCATTCCGGTCATCATCCCTGGCAATTGGACGAGTCCGATTGTTTTCATCGTGTCAAAGGTAGGAATCATGCTCGCTTTGACCGCGCGCTTCAACACTACATGCACGGCTTGGCGTGTAGTGGCTCCCAGACAAAGCAGTGTTTCGATTTCCCCACGCGAGGCTTCTACTTCTCTGTTCATATGTGTGAGAAAAAGGCTCGTGACGATCATGGAGCTGCCAATAATCATGCCGCTCATCGGAATGAGATACTGCGGCGTAGGAGAGACAAGCCCGAGTACAACCAACAGTCCCATGGTGATGATCTCTGTTATCGCAAGTGAAAGGGAGATCCGCCAAAAGATCCCCGATAAATGCTTCGCTCTGCTGGCAGCGTTCCATGAAGCGACCGAGATCATCATGAGAATGATTAATAAAATAAACCAGACACTATCGGCAGCAAAGACAAAATGTAGGACGTAACCGATTGCGAGCAATTGAACGGTAGAGCGGATGGTGCCAATCAAAATGTCTTTTTCCAAGCCGAGCTTCTGCCAAACGGAGAGCAGAAGGGCGATGAAAACAAAGGCATAGGCAAAGAGTAGCCACATGTATGAAAACGTAAACGTATGCGTCATCGCTGTACCTCACTTAGGGCAGCATTGACATTTCCATCTTGCAAAAATTCACGAGCTTCAACGGATTGGGGAGAGTGGAAAAACGCTTCACATTCAGCGTCTTCTGCGAGTTGGTGGTTGGCCATAAACCAAATGCGCTTGCAAGCGACTCGCGCTTCTTCTAAATCATGTGTGACCCAAATTAAGGTCGTACCCGTTTGGCGGTGCAAATCGACGAGGAGCCGCTCAGCAGCCTGCTTGCTTTTCGTATCGAGTGAAGCGGTGACCTCATCCAGCAGCAGGACAGGTGGCTGAAGCATCAGGCTGCGAACGAGAGCGAGCCGTTGCTTTTCTCCGCCAGACAGTTGAGCGGCTGGTTTTGACCAATCGATCTCTTCCATATATAACTGCTCCATCAAGTCAGAAGCGAGCTTCTTATCAAAAGGACGCTGATGCAGGCTGCTCACTGTCCGTAGGTTGTCTTCCACGTTGCCGGGCAGCATAACGGCTTGCTGTGACACATAACTGATTTTCATTCGCCAAGCTCTAGCGTCCCATAGTGACATTTCTTTATTCTCCAAGAAAACCGTACCGGCGTCAGGTTGTAGAAGACGACCCAAAATACGAAGCAAGGTGCTTTTTCCCTGACCTGATTTTCCCAGAATTCCAATAATCGTAGGTTCTTTAATACTAGCGTTTACGTCACGGAACAACCATGTACTCGTGGGAGAGTGTATTTGTTTCCCTAAAGCTTCAATCTTGATGGTCATATGTAAAAGCCTCCCCATTAACGCGGAAAACACCGAAGAGGACGAGTCTTCGGTGTTTCTTTCCTACAGGCTATCTATGTACTTATTTTTTCTCCGACAGCCACTGTGAAACCGCTTGAATTTCTGGTTGTTTCTTCAGCATTCCAGGAGGCATGCCGCCCTTACCGTCTTTGATGATTTTAGCAATGTCGTCAGCGCTGAGCGTCGCTCCAATTTTCGTCAGGTTTGGACCTGCAATGCCTTCGAGATTTTGACCGTGACAGGAAGCGCAATTTTGTTTGAATACAGCAGCAGCGTCAATTTGTGCAGTTGGTGCGCCGCCACCATTGGCCTCTTCCCCATGTTTTGGTGGAAAAATAATTGATCCTACAAGTGCAATGAGAAAAACTAGAAACAAGATACCAAACGAAGTGAAAAAGGCCTTCGCGGAATCAATTACATCGTTTTGATTCATGTCTTTTTTGTTGGACCCAGCCATCTGACAAAGACCTCCCAAAGCAAATTATAAAGTTTCATGGTAATTTTACGGCAAAAGTTTGACAATATCAAGGCGACTACCAAACAAGACAAAGAAAGTACACAATTTGCCATTTTTTCGTAAAAACACGTTGCTGTTATTCTACCTTACAACGGTCAATATTATTTGAAAGAATTTCTCTTATAATGGAAGGGATAGCGGGTTGCTGTTACCAGACAAGTATGATAAAGTTGTTGTATTGGTTTTTTCCGCCTTGGAAATACGTTTTGAGGTGAATGAAAATGGCATTGGCTGCGAAAATTTTACTTGTGATTGCAAGTATTGGCTTAATTATCGTCGTGTTGCTGCAATCGGGAAAAAGTGCCGGCCTTTCCGGAGCGATTGGTGGCGGCGCTGAGCAACTGATGGGCAAACAAAAAGCCCGCGGGATTGACGCACTTTTAGGGAAACTGACCGTTGTATTTGCGGTTGGCTTCATGATTTTTGCGATTTTGCTCGGGTATTTCTTGAAATCAGGAGCGTAATAGACGAATGGCCGAAAGACAGCGAGTGCAACTTGCTGTCTTTTTCTCTATTCCGATTGCGATATGCGGGAACGGTGAATACTACATAATAGGATGGTCATGGAGAAACGCGGGAATGCCACGCGAAAAAGGAGGTTTGTGAATGGAAGACCAAGAAAAAATACTCGCGTTTATGCGAGAGCAAGCATACCACCCGATGACGGTGAGGGAACTGGAAGAAGCGTTTGGAATTAAGGATTCTGCCACGTTCAAGGAGCTTGTGAAAACACTGAATGCACTGGAAGCGAGCGGAGAGGTGATCCGCACCAGAGCAAATCGGTACGGCGTCCCTGAAAAAATGAATCTGGTACGTGGACGTCTGCAAAGTCATCCGAAGGGCTTTGGATTTGTGATCCCGGAGACACCTGACATGGATGACGTATACGTACATGCGAATGATATGAATGGAGCGCTCCATGGCGATACGGTTTTTGTCCGCGTGGAAAAAGAAGCAGGCGGCAATCGTCTGGAAGGGCAGATCATTCGCATTGTCGAGCGTGGAATCAAGCAGGTAGTAGGGACATTCAAGGATGAGAGGCATTACGCGTTTGTCATCCCCGACGAAAAACGAATCGGCAAAGATATTTTCATCCCGAAAGACTCCTTCAACGGAGCAGTAGATGGTCACAAGGTAGTCGTGAGCATCGTTCGCTATCCAGAGGGACGTGTGAATCCAGAGGGTGAAGTCGTCGAGATTCTCGGACATAAGAACGATCCGGGCGTCGATATTCTGTCGATCATCCGCAAGTTTAACTTGCCTGAGGCTTTTCCTGAGGACGTATTAGCTGAGGCTGAGGCAGCACCAGATGAGATATCCGAGGAAGAGATCAAGGGTCGTCGTGACTTGCGTGATCGGATGATGGTCACCATTGATGGAGCAGATGCCAAAGACTTGGATGATGCTGTGTCTCTTGAGAAGCTGCCAAATGGAAACGTAAGACTCGGCGTGCATATCGCTGACGTGAGCTATTACGTTCGCGATAAGTCCCAGCTGGATAATGAGGCGTATCGTCGTGGTACCAGTGTCTACTTGGTTGACCGCGTCATTCCGATGCTGCCACATCGCTTGTCCAACGGAATATGCAGTCTCAATCCGCAGGTGGATCGCTTGACGATTTCTTGTGATATGGAGATGGATGCAGGCGGGAACACCGTTAAGTACGATATATTTTTGAGCGTGATTCGTACAGATGAGCGCATGACGTATGCGGATGTACGAAGTATTTTGGACGAAAAGGACGAAGCGCTGATCGAGAAGTACAGCCAGCTCGTCCCGATGTTCGAGGAAATGAAAAACCTGGCCCTGACGCTACGTAAGAAACGGATGCAGCGTGGTGCCATTGACTTTGACTTCCGCGAAGCGAAAATTTACGTCGATGAAGAGGGAACCCCTACGGAAATCGGCTTCCGTACGAGATCGATTGCGGAACAGATCATCGAAGAGTTCATGCTCGCAGCCAACGAAACGGTGGCAGAGCACTTCCACTGGATGAAGCAGCCGTTCATGTACCGGATTCACGAAGATCCTAATGCTGAAAAGCTCATGGCCTTTATGGAGTTCATCACGAATTTTGGCTACTCGATCCGCGGCAAGGGCAATTCTGTTCATCCACGTGCGTTGCAGCAGTTGCTGGAAGAGGTAAAAGGAACGCCGGAAGAAATTATTATCAGCACCGTCATGCTGCGGTCGATGAAGCAAGCGCGCTACGACGCGGAAAGTCTGGGGCATTACGGCTTGTCTACGGAGTTTTATACCCATTTTACTTCGCCGATTCGCCGTTATCCCGACCTGATCGTACATCGTCGCATTCGCGAATGGATCGAGCTAGGGAATCAAATATCAGAAAAACGTCTGGGGTACTGGGCAGAGCAAATGCCAGTAATCGCAGAGCATGCGTCACAGCGTGAACGATTGGCTGTCGATGCCGAACGTGAAACAGACGATCTGAAAAAAGCGGAGTTCATGCTGGAACGAGTGGGAGAAGAATTCGAAGGCGTCATCTCCAGCGTCACTTCGTTTGGAATTTTCGTCGAGCTGCCTAACACGATTGAAGGTTTGGTGCACGTCAGCTTTTTGACCGACGACTACTATCATTACCATGAGAAAATGTTCGCACTGGTCGGTGAGCGTACAGGCAAGCAGTATCGGATCGGCGATGTCGTTGAGGTACGTGTAGCGAATGTCAACGTGGATGAACGCACCATCGACTTCGAAGTCGTCGGGATGCCGAAGGCTGGCTTCCGCGGTAGCCGTGAGCGTGCGCCTCGCGTAATAGATGGTCGCGGTGGAGACCGTAAGCCGACACGTGGCAAGCAACAAGATCGTTCACGTACAGGCCGTCCAGATCGTCCAGATCGTCCAGGCAGACCAGATCGTCAAAAGGATAAAAAGCATCCGGCGGAAATCCGTCAGAAATACAAGGATCGCCGTAAAGCGGAAGGGAACAAACCTCCTCGTCGTGCTGGATCGGGCAAAGCTTCGAGCGGTGAAGAAGTGCTGCCAATTGGTACAGGAGAAGGGGATACCCCAACGAAACGCCAGAAGGGATTCTGGGAAGATCTCGTCAAGTCCAAGAAAAAGAATCGCAAAAATGTAGCCAGTCAGGTGAAACGGAAACGCCGTTAAACAGTTGTTTAATCCCCGAAAAGTACTCGGAGCGATCGGGTCCCCTTTTCGGGGATGGCTATTTACCGGGTAAATGACTTGCCACAATGGGCAAAATTTGCTAGACTAACTGGTACGAAACGCAGTACGTACAAGTGAGGTGATCTCCATGTCAAAAGATAAGGCCGGAACCAAGACAATCGCCCAAAACCGAAAAGCGCGCCACGATTACCACATCGAGCAAGTATACGAGGCAGGCATTGAGCTAACCGGTACGGAGATCAAGTCCGTGCGTGCGGCGCGTGTCCAGCTCAAGGACAGCTTCGCCCGTGTACAGGATGGCGAATTGCTTCTGTACAATGTGCACATCAGTCCATACGAGCAGGGAAATCGTTTTAACCATGAGCCAGAACGGACTCGCAAGCTGCTGATGCGCCGCTTGGAAATCCTCAAGCTCAATGGTCTGATTCGCGAAAGAGGGTACTCGCTGGTCCCGCTCAGCATTTATTTGAAGGGTGGCTGGGCCAAGGTCGAGCTCGCACTTGTCAAAGGGAAAAAGAACTACGACAAGCGTGAAGACCTCAAGAAAAAAGAGTCTGCGCGTGATATCGAGCGTGCTCTGCGCGAACGTCAGAAGGTTTGATTGGATTGCACTGGCAGGCTTGGTAGCAATCAACGTTGAGTTTTGGTTGTCGCCTGTGCTATATTTAATAAGCAACAACAAGCCAATACACTGTTAGTTACAATATAGTCTAGGTGCGGATTTAATGGCTCTTCACCTAGACTTTTTCTCACCTACCTGGGGGCGTTCTGGATTCGACGGGGATGGTAGAGCATGAGAAGCGAGCCGGGGGGCTGCGGACCTCGTCAACAACGCGGAACGCCATTAACTGGCAACAAACAACTTTCTCTCGCTGCTTAATAACCAGTGAGGCGCTACCATTCCATCGCCCATGTGGCATGACTAGCGCTCAACTTTAGTGGGATACGCCGGAGGCTTCCGCCTGGAGCCGAAGGAAGAAGAGCAATCAGGCTAGGTAACGGGTCAGCGCGTCACTCCGCGAATCCGGTACCGAAATTTAAATGAGTGACTGCGCTCGGAGATGCTCATGTATCGCTGTTTTCGGACGGGGGTTCGAATCCCCCCGCCTCCACCAAATACATAAAGTGAAGCCACCTGATGAGGTGTAACTTAAACCATATATTTGCCACAACGGCAAGATTCTGCTTTAAAAAACTTTAGGCAAACATATGCTTAAAGTTTTTTATTTATATTCGGGCATAAGGGCCTTTTAGAAACAACATAATATGACTCAAGCTAACTTTGCCAAAAGTCTTGGTATATCATTATTATATTAAACTAAAATTATTGCGATTTAAGAAATAACCCGACCTTCAGGTCGGGTTTTTATTATATTTCGATACTTATCAAGTTATGACAGGAGGTTCCACAGTCATTCCGCTAACGGAGAGCGATAGTTAAATAAAACACAACACGAGGCTGCCAGGTAATTGATTCGGCAGCCTTTCTGCGCTATATGAATATTTATTCCAATATTTCAATTCCAACGTCAATCATTCTCTCGTCTCCTAGAAAGTCGATTACAATTTTGGCTCTTTTCTTTCGCCGATCCACTTTCTTTATTATTCCTTCTTTTCCGGCAAGGGGACCTTTTTTGACGGTAATTTTGGAGTCGGTAATCATTAAGGTTGAATATCCGAGTACCCCGTCTGTGTCCAGCATTTTTAAAATCGGACGGATTTCTGCTTCTTCGATTTCGGATACTTGCAGTAAACCATCCGATCGTTGTCTTATCTGCTTATTATTATTTACGAGTCTGAAAGTTCTAGGGGTTTCTTTAATGTCGTAGTATGTCTTCGTGTCCATATTCGTTTGGATGAGTAGATAACCCGGAAACATAATTTTTAAAGGGTGGGTAATAAGACCCTGTTTTCGTTCAGGAAGCCTTCTTTTCGGTACAACGGCCCTTAATTGGCGAGAAGAGAATTTATCCGAAAGAAATTTGGCCACTCGTTCTTCGTATCCGGTCTCTACATAAAGGGCATACCAATTCATCGATTGCCTCCTCATAGGATGTAAGTTGAAAATATCACATTTATTTCGACATAATTTTTAAAAATCGACATAATTTTGAAATTGTGGTACAATAAGATACATATTTTAATATTATAATTAACTAAACAATCTTTGTACATAGTCCAAAAGGGCACGAACTAATCGTTGTTACGGCACGTTAGTTCGCTTTGGATTCTGAATATTATGGATGCATTTTTTTGCTGCTATATAGCCGCGAAATGTCTCGTCATGTCCATTTTTGGGTGGTGGTCATCTTTGCAGTGGCGTTCGTTCGAGAAATGCATCGTGTTGAATAGGTCCGATCTAACCATGAACGCCGGGCTAAGCTTCGTTCATATCAGCGAGGATAAGGAACCTGGGATAGATCCGCTTATATTCGGCCTCGACGAAATGGAATATTGTCAAAAATTAACATTTGATGTCGGAAAAAGAAATTATTTGTTAGGCAGAATAGCTGCCAAACGAGCGGCTTCGACAATGATGAGCCGGTCTGATTTAACAAAGATAACCATTAGCCGGGGAGTCTTCGGACAGCCAGTTCTTCATACCGGCAGCCCGGATAAATTAGCGGTCAGCATTTCTCATTGCCAATGCGTGGGAGCTGCTATTGTTTTCCCCGAAGGGAGCCCAATGGGAATCGATGTGGAAGCCATTAATCCGTCAAGAAACGAAACAATGGCCAGTCAAATGACAGTGGCGGAGATGGAGAGCGGCGCAACTGTTATTAGCAGCAAAGCATTCTTATTAACGTTGTTGTGGTCCAGCAAAGAGGCGCTGTCAAAGGTGCTTCGTACGGGACTTACCATCCCGTTAGAATTGCTAGAGATCGAAACGATTCAGACTTACGACGGGTTTTATGTGAGTACGTTCACGCATTTTCCGCAGTACAGCGCCAAAACATACCTGACTTGCGGCTACGTCTGGTCAATCGTAGCCCCTCGCAAAAGCGAGTGGCATTTAGATCCCTTGCAAATGCAAAATCATTTTCTGGCATTCGATTGCGTCTGCCGTAAACGAAGTGCAACTATAAAATAAAAGCCGTGTTTATAGAAAAAATGATGCTTCGAAGGATGAGCTCCACTTAGTGGGGCTTTTTGTTTTGGGTTTTGCTCCTGAAGGGAGAGTTAGCTGCAATGAGCGATTCCTATCAGATCCATACCATTTGTACGAGCTATCTCAATGAATTGTCCAATTACAATTATTTAATCGTCGATAAAGCGACAAAGCTGGCCGCTCTTGTAGATCCTTCTTGGGAGCTCGATCGAATTTTGACGGTGATCGAAGGGCTGGACGTGAAGCTGCATGCCATTTTGTTAACTCATTCCCATTTTGATCACGTAAATCTTGTGGAATTGCTAAGTGTACGGTATGCGCCCAAGGTGTACATATCAGCGAAGGAAGCGCGGTATTACGCGTTTTCTGCTCCCAATTTACATACGTTTAACGATCTAGATACCATTTCGCTGGGAAACACCACGATTACCTGTATGCTTACGCCGGGCCATACTGCCGGAAGCGCCTGTTATCTATTATCCGGTTGTTTGATAACAGGAGATACGCTATTTATCGAAGGTTGCGGCAGATGCGATACAACCGGCGGAAATCCGGATGATATGTTCGACAGCTTGCAAAAAATACGAGACACCGTGCCGATCTACGCCAGAGTCTATCCTGGACATTCATACGGGAAAGAGCCTGGATATCCGCTTTGGTATTTATTGGAGAACAACATCTATTTTCACCTTGTGAATCGCACGCAATTCATTTCGTTCCGAATGCGTCATGCTCAAGGCTATGGCTCGGATGCGAGAGAGAGACGAAAGTAAAACGGAGGGGACAATGGAGAAAAAAGTCGTGTTTATGTTCTCGGGTCAAGGCTCCCAATATTATCACATGGGTGAGACGCTCCTGGCCGAGGGAGATGTATTCGAAAAATGGATGACCCGGCTAGATCAAATTGCCGAACCGTTAGTTGGCCGATCCATCATGCAGCTGCTCTATGACCCTCGACATTCGAAAGCAGAATCTTTCGATAGAACGCTTTTTACTCATCCGGCTCTTTTTATGGTGCAGTACGCCTTGGCACAAGAGATGCTTCATCACGGGATCTTTCCTGATTATGTATTGGGCAGCAGTCTCGGGGAATTTGTCGCGGCCGCCGTCTCCAATATTTTGGACCCGGAGCAGGCCCTCATTGCTGTCATCAAACAGGCTCAAATCTTTGAGATGAGTTGTGAAAGCGGGGGGATGCTGGCCGTATTGGATGATCCGCGCACCTTTCGGGAGAACCCGCTCTTATATAACAACACCGAGCTGGCAGGAATTAACTACGATGGGCATTTCGTAATCGCAGGCGGTAATGTGGGCTTGGACGGCATTCATACGCATTTGAGGGATAAAGGTATTGCTTCCATTCGGCTTCCTGTCTCCTACGCGTTCCATTCTAGGGAAATTGAACCTGCCGAAAACGCGTTTATCAGTCATCTTCGTACTTTATCGCTTCAGAAACCGGCCGTTCCTTTTTTGTCCGGCATGTATGGAGAATGGGTTGAAGCTTTGAGGCACGAATACTTCTGGGATGTGGTCAGGCAGCCAATGAGGTTTCGGGAAGCGGTAACTGCTATGGAGCGGGAACAGCCGGCCGTTTATTTGGATTTGAGCCCTTCAGGGGTGCTCGCAAATTTCACGAAACGGCTCTTTAGGGACGATTCAAGCTCTGAAAGCGCCGGGCTTCTGACGGTATATGGTTTTGACTTTGAGAAAATGAATGAGCTCAAGCGAACGATCGCACGACCAAATGACTCGATTACGAGAAGGGACGACGAAAGCATGATCGCATATCTTTTTCCAGGACAAGGCTCCCAGCACGTTGGTATGGGGGAGGGACTTTTTGATGAATTTCCGGATTTGACTGCAAAGGCGGATGCCATTCTTGGTTATTCGGTAAAGGAGCTATGCCTGAACGATCCGAAGCATCAGTTGGGCAACACCGCTTTTACCCAACCGCTTTTATACACGGTCAATGCTCTGATGTATATGAAGAAAAGAAGGGAAACAGGCAGACGTCCCGACTTTGTAGCCGGTCATAGCTTGGGCGAGTATAATGCCCTGTTTGCGGCAGAGGTTTTCGATTTCGAAACCGGACTGCGTCTCGTTAAGAAGCGGGGCGAGCTGATGGCACTGGCTACAGGCGGAGGAATGGCGGCAGTAATCGGCATGCAAGCACAAGAGGTTGAAGACATTATTCGCCGGAATGGACACTTGGAAATCGACGTTGCCAATTATAATTCGCCCGTGCAAACCGTCTTGTCGGGGCGTAAAGACCATATAATGGAGGCGCAGCGCATTTTTGAACAGGCTGGGGCAGGGATGTACATTCCGCTTAATGTCAGCGGTGCATTCCACTCCCGGTATATGAATGAAGCGAAGAAAGAATTCGAGCAATTTCTGAATAACTTTATCTTCAACGAGCCTGTTATCCCTGTCATCGCAAACGTGTCTGCCCGTCCCTATCCGTTCAACGAAATCAAACGCAACTTGACTGAGCAAATCACAAGCTCCGTCAATTGGACGGACACCATTCGCTATTTAATGGGAAAAGAGGTAGAGCTGTTCGAGGAGGTTGGGCCGAAAGACGTGCTTACAAAGCTGACGGAGAAGATCAGGCAGTCGAGCTCTCCGTTATTCGTAGAGGAAGAAACGCCGGAGGAGCCGAGCACAAACGAACAAATGAACGACCTGCCGTTGGTTGACAGGGAATCGGCCTCCATGCCCAGCGCCCGGAAGACGATCACTGCAGCTTCGCTTGGCAGCCTGGCGTTCAAGGAACGGTATGGTCTGAAATATGCCTATGTTTTGGGCGCCATGTACAAGGGGATTTCCTCGGCCGAAATGGTTGTGAAAGCCGGAAAGGCCGGCATGCTCTGTTTCTTTGGCTCCGGAGGACTAAGGATTACGCAAATCGAGGAAGCGATTCGGGACATTCAGCGCCAATTACGCGGCGGCGAGCCCTATGGAATGAATTTTCTTCACCATCCGGATAACCAGGCTCTCGAAGAAGCGGTTGCCGATCTTTACTTGAAGTACGGCATAACCGTAATAGAGGCTTCTTCCTTCATTACGATGACTCCTGCGCTAATTAAATATCGGGCGAAGGGACTGACAAGAAGAGCGGACGGAACGGTGGAGATTCGAAATAAAATTATCGCCAAGGTTTCCAGACCAGAGGTCGCATCCAACTTCCTAAGGCCGGCACCGGAGCGGATCATCGAGAGGCTTGTTCAAGAAGGTAAAATTACGCAGGAAGAAGGCCGCTTGCTGCAAATGGTACCGGTTGCCGACGATCTGTGCGTCGAAGCGGATTCGGGCGGACATACCGATCAAGGCAGCGCGTATGTGCTCATGCCGACATTGATCAGGCTGCGTGACGACATGGTACGCGAACATGGTTATACGAGCGAGATTTCTGTAGGTGCTGCCGGAGGGATAGGAACTCCTGAGGCGGCGGCTGCCGCGATATTGCTAGGTGCGGATTTCCTTGTGACTGGTTCCATTAACCAATGTACGGTGGAGGCTGCGACTAGTGATGCCGCTAAAGACCTTCTGCAGCAGGCGAATGTGCAGGATACCGATTATGCGCCGGCGGGCGATATGTTTGAAATTGGCGCCAAGATACAGGTTTTAAAGAAGGGCCTGTTTTTCCCCGCAAGAGCGAATAAATTGTATGATCTGTACCGGCATTTCAACGCCTTGGAAGAATTAGACGAGCCGACAAGGGAGCGTCTTCAGGATAAGTATTTCCATCGCTCCTTTGAAGAAATCTATCAGGAAGTCATAGCACACAAAGCTCCTGCCGAAATCGAGAAGGCGGAGCGTAATCCGAAGCATAAAATGGCCCTTATATTTAAGTGGTATTTCTCCTATTCGACGCGGTTGGCGATGACGGGCAGCAAGGAACATAAGGTAGATTACCAAATTCATTGCGGTCCTGCGCTCGGAGCATTCAACCAGTGGGTGCTGGGCACGGAGCTGGAGCATTGGAGAAACCGTCATATTGATCAGATTGGAGAGCTGCTGCTGAATGAAACGGCAGCCCTGTTGAACCACCGAATTTCCGAATTGGTTGGCAATTGACTGAGAAGGAGAACGTTATGGTTGATATAGCAATCATCGGGATGTCCTGCAGACTACCTGGGGCGCGGAATTATCATGAATACTGGTCCAATCTGATCGAGGGCCGTTCATCTATCCGGGAAATTCCCAAGGAGCGGTGGGACTGGAGAGACTATTGGGGAGATCCGAAAGTTGAATATTCGAAGACCAACAGCAAATGGGGCGGCTTTATTGACGATGTAGACGCTTTTGATGCAGCGTTCTTCGGCATATCGGCCAGAGAGGCGGAGGTGATGGACCCGCAGCAGCGGATGATGCTTCAGCTTTCCTGGTCGTGTCTTGAAGATGCTGGGATCGTCCCGTCAGCGTTATCGGGCAGCAAGACAGGGGTCTATATCGGCGTGTTCAACTTGGATTACAAGGAACTGCAAGAGAGGCCCTCCAGCCTTATTGAAGCTCATTATTCGACGGGAACCGCAGCTGCTGTTATCGCGAATCGAATATCCCATTTTATGAATCTGAGAGGGCCGAGCCTTTCAGTGGACACCTCGTGCTCAAGTTCGCTGCAAGCGATTCATTTGGCGGTCCAATCGCTGCAGACAGGTGAATGCAGCATGGCTTTGGCGGGTGGCGTCAGTCTAATCCTGACTCCGACCCGCCATATTTCATTTTCCAGAACAGGCATGCTGTCACCTACAGGCTCCTGTAAAACGTTTGATGATAACGCGGATGGATATGTCCGCAGTGAAGGCGCCGGTCTTATTTTGCTTAAGCCCTTGGCACTGGCGGAAAAAGACGGCGATTTAATCTATGGCGTCATTAAAGGAAGCGCTGTGAATCATGTCGGTAAGACACACACCTTAACTTATCCGAATGCACAGGCGCAGGCTGAAGTCATCGAGGAGGCGTTCCGCAAAGCGGGTCTAACGCCGGATCAGGTGAATTATATGGAGGCACACGGCACCGGAACGCCTAAAGGCGATCCGATTGAATTTCAGGGCCTTACGCTTGCGTTTCAAAAACTCGAAGCAGAGATGGATAAGCCGCTTAGTCAGCGTTATTGCGGCATCGGTTCAGCCAAAACAAATATCGGGCATGCCGAATCCGCAGCAGGCATCGCGGGCGTGATTAAAGTGCTGCTTTCCATGAAGCACCGAACACTCCCCGGATTACAAAATTTCAAAACGTTGAACCATCGGGTTGAATTAACCGGGACTCCTTTCTATATGGTGGACCGGCCGCGGGAATGGGAGCCGCTTCTGGATCATAATCAACAGCCGCTTCCGAGAAGAGCCGGCGTAAGCTCGTTCGGCTTCGGAGGGACGAATGGGCATGTGCTGATCGAGGAAGCGCCGCAGAGGCCGTCTCGCAAGATGGCGCAGCATGAATTGCCGTGCCATCTATTTTGTTTTTCCGCAAAGTCTGAAAAATCGCTTCTTCTATCGCTAGAGACGTTAGTCGTATGGTTGGACAGCGAAGGAAGCGAGTGCGAAGCCGCGGACCTAAGTGCCGCCTTGCTGCTGCGCAAACAGCATTTTGGCATTCGTACCGCCATCGCGGCGCAAAGTGCGGAGGAGCTTAAAGGTCGTTTAAAGGAGCTGTTGTCTGACCGGGAAGAAGCACAGCGATTTTTGAAGCAGGAAGCTTCAAAAATAGAAAAGACCAAAACTGCGCTTTTTCAAGAGCTGGCAGGCCTACTGATCCGAGAGCTCCGCGAATGTGTGAATGATACGCAAAAGTATCGGGAGAAAATATCGGCTTTGGCAGAGCTGTACGTAAAGGGCTATGACTTCGATGCATTGGCGCTCTTTGAAGGAATGGACCTGAACAGACTTCGATTGCCTGCCTATGCTTTTACCAAAGACCGATACTGGATTACGGGCAGTACTCCGGAATCCGCTATTGTGCCGACGTCAGGTAGCGGAGGTGGAGGTGAGCTTCATCCTGTACTGCATCGGAACACATCGGACTTTGCCGGGGTTCGCTACAGTTCGGTTTTCACAGGAGAGGAATTTTTTCTCGCTCATCATGTCGTCGCCGGGAAGCGTGTATTGCCGGGTGTCATTTACTTGGAAATGGTCCGCGAGGCGGCTGAACAGGCCGGCAGGAAATGGTTAGGCGAGCGTAAGCGTATCGTGCTGAATCGGGTGGTGTGGTCGCAGCCTGTTATTGTGACGGATAGCTCCGTTGAGGTTCATGTGTCGCTTTCGGTTCAAAATGACGATAGCTGCAGCTTTCAAGTTTACAGCGTATCCGGTGAATCAGAGCAAGATCGTGTTCTTCATTGCGAAGGTCATGTCTCGTTTCGTTCGGCTGATCCGGCTTCCAGGAAACTGCAAATTCAAGATTTCTTAAACTCCGGGCGAACCCCCGTCCCATCGCTCGTCTGTTATGAACGTATGGAAGCGATGGGTCTTCATTATGGTCCGGCTCATCAAGGAATTGAGCAACTATATCAAATGGACGGCTTTATTGCCGCTAAGTTGTTGCTGCCGGAATCCATTTCCGATACGCGAAATCACTTTGTTCTTCATCCGAGCTTGATGGATGCGGCTCTGCAGACGGCGGTTTACAGTTATTCAAATGCCGGACAAACGACTGTTGGTGAAAGCGGCAAGCCCTTGCTGCCTTTTACGCTGCGGGAGCTCGAAATTATACGTCCGTGCGCTTCTGCTGCTTGGGCGATTGTAAGCGAGGAAGAAGCGGGAGACAGCAAAATGAAACGTCTCCGTATTGATGTATGCGATGAGGACGGCAGCGTCTGTGTGAGCATCAAGGGCTTCGTCCTAAGGCCGCTGGAGGGCGGGTTCGCCGGCGGCGTCTCAGATCCTGCAAAACCGGAGGCGTCAAAGGCATATGCGGGATTAATGGTGCCGTTATGGGACCCGATCACACCGGCTGCACGTAAAACGGATGCTCCGAACATACGAACCGTAATAGCCGGAGGTTCGGCAGCGAGCCGTGACAAGATAGGGCGGGTTATTCCGAATGCGCAGGATGTGCAGCTACAGGTGGAGGATGACCTGGAAGTATTGGCAAGAAAGCTGGAGCAGTGCGGCGAGATCGGCCATTTTGTTTGGATTGCGCCTGACGATTCGATAGAGTCAGCCGAATCGGATGCGATGCTTGCGGCGCAGCATGAAGGCGTGCTATTCCTGTTTCGGATCATCAAAGTGCTGCTTATGTTTGGATATGGCGCAAAGTCGTTAAAGTGGAGCGTCATCACATTCCAAACCGTGCAGGTATTCCGGAAGGAAACAATTCGGCCGGCCCATGCAAGCCTTCATGGGCTTATCGGCTCGATGGCCAAGGAATATCCGAACTGGTCGGTTAGCTTTGCCGATTTGGAGCGGGAAGATGCTTGGCCGATCGAAGAGTTGATCGCATTGCCGCCTGATGAGCGGGGCGACGTATGGGCATACCGGTCCAGGAAGTGGTACCGGCAGAAAATGATCCCGTCGCGGATCCCCAAACCTGAAGGTACAGTATACCGGAAGGGAGGGGTCTATGCGGTAATCGGCGGAACCGGCGGAATCGGAGAAGCATGGAGCGAATATATGATTCGCCGGTATCAGGCGAACATCGTCTGGATTGGCCGACGGGAGATTGACGCCGGTATTCAGGAGAAGATCGATCGGCTGTCAAAACTGGGGCCGTCTCCGTGCTACATCCAAGCAGACGCAAAGGACGGGAAGGCGCTGGAACTGGCGTACGAGAGCATAAAATCCAGCTACGGACGGATCCATGGCGTCATACACTCGGCAATTGTGCTTTTGGATCAAAGTTTGGCGAATATGTCGGAGGAGCGGTTCGCAGCGGGATTGACGGCAAAGGTGGACGTGAGCGTAAGGATCGTACAGGTATTCGGAAGGGAACAATTGGATTTCGTTCTGTTCTTCTCTTCCATGAACTCTTTTGCAAAACCCGGAGGTCAGAGCAATTACGCGGCAGGGTGCACCTTCAAAGATGCATTCGCACAGCGTCTGGCGATGGAATGGCCATGCAAAGTGAAGGTCATAAACTGGGGCTACTGGGGAGGCACAGGCATCGTTTCCTCGGAACAATACCGAAAGCGCATGGCACAAGCAGGGGTTGGCTCCATCGAGCCGGAAGAAGCGATGGACGCACTGGAGACGCTCCTTGCCGGGCCGTTTGACCAAATGATGCTAATCAAAACAACAAAGCCTTATCCGCTAATTGATATGAAGCATGATGAATGGATTGCAAACTATCCGGAACAGCTCTCGTCCAATATCCAACGGCTGATAACGGAGCGAAAGAGGCGCAGTGCATCGGAGCAGGAGTATCCTGTCCCAGCTTCTTCGGTATCGGTTGATGAGACAGACGATCCTGTGCTGACGTATTTATCCGGTTTAGCCGCTGAATGGCTTCAAGTGGATTTCGGTGAAATTTGCGTGGATACTCGGCTGGAGGAATACGGGATTGATGCGGTCGTTTTTAATGAAATGCTCGTGTCCGTAAACCTGCAATATCATATCGATTTGCAGCCGGCTGAGCTGTCTGCTCAAGCATCGCTGCGTCAGATCAGTTCATGTGTGCGCGAGGCAATAGGAATTGGCGCTGACAAGAGCTGATACCCAATATCCGAAGGCGATGCATAATAAAAGAAAGGATGGCCTGCTAATGTCGGGATTTAAGGTTGGAAGTCTGCAAATGAAGTGGAACGATCCGCTTCTTTGCCGGTTGCTCTGGGGTCAACTGCAATCGATTGGCATGTTTAGGGAACGAAATACGACACTGGATGCGCTAAAAGCAGCTGCCGGCTTGCGCGGGATATACGATAGATGGCTGGAAGAAAGTGTCGCCGCACTTGCGCGGCACGGTTATCTCGAGGTTAGCGGCGGCAATATCAATGTTTACGATCCATCGCTTGTCCATATCGAGACCATCTGGGCTGAATGGGACCGACGAAAAATGGAGTGGCTCGCCGACCCGAATCTTAAATCGCAGGCCGTCTTGGTCGAAGCCGCGCTTAAGGCGCTGCCGGAGATCATTACGGGCAAAATTCCTGCAACCGACGTTATATTCCCTCAAGCCTCCATGGCGCTGACGGAGGGGATTTACAAGAACAATCTGGCCGCGGATTACTTCAATGAAGTGATCGCAGACCTCGTGGTCGATTATGTACAAGAACGAAAGCGTCAGGACGCATCGGTACGCATCCGGATTTTAGAGATCGGCGCCGGCACGGGCGGAACGAGCGCGATGGTCTTTCGCAAGCTGAAACCGCACCAGGCGAATATTGAGGAGTACTGCTACACGGATCTGTCCCGTGCTTTTTTTATGCACGCCGAGAAAGAATACCGGCCTGACAATCCGTATTTGACCTGTCAATTATTCGATCTGGAGAAACCCCTAGCGGAGCAGCGCATAGAGCCGGGAGCCTATGACCTGGTGATTGCGACGAACGTTCTTCATGCTACAAAGCAGATCAGGCAAACACTGCGCAATGCCAAAGCCGCGCTTAAAAAGAATGGGTTGCTTCTTCTCAATGAATTAAATGACAACTTCCTGTTCTCCCATCTTACCTTTGGATTTCTGGATGGCTGGTGGAAGTATGAGGATGCAGAGCTCCGAATACCCGGCTGTCCCGGCTTGTACCCCGAGACATGGAAGCGGGTGCTGGAGGAGGAGGGCTTTCGGCACGTATTTTTCCCTGCTGAAAGCAGACATGAATGGGGGCAGCAAATTGTCATTGCAGAGAGCGACGGCATCGTTCGACAGCTTGAAAAACGTCCGGCCTTTGCCGGTGTTGCAGAGCCTGCGAGATCCCGGGCTTCGTCTTCGGTACGCTTGGATCGGATCGAAACGCAGCATGGTTACCCAGCGCCGCCCGTCAAGGTAGAAGCGGCGAACGTTCAGGACATCGACCGACACGCGATATCGGAAATGATTCGAGTGGTTATTCGGGAGAAACTGGCCGAATCGTTGAAGGTGAGTGCCGATATGATCCAAGACGATGAATCGTTTGCCGATTATGGCGTCGACTCCATCCTTGGCATTCATCTGGTGCGTATATTGAACGAGGCGCTAAAGGTGGAGCTGGAAACAACGAGTCTGTTCGACTACTCCTCCGTGAACGAATTGACTGCATATATCCAGTCGGCTTATATGGACGTTTTTATACATAAAAATGTGCTTGAACCAAAAGCAGAAGCAGCTAATGCTGCAGCTGACAGCGTCGTAATCGATACTGCGGAGCAAGAAAAGGAGATTGCTTGTGACCCGATGACGGCGGAGGGCATTGCGATTATCGGGATGAGCGGACGGTTTGCTGGCTCGGAAACGACGGATGAGCTGTGGCAGCATATCGCAAGCGGCCATGATTTGGTGGGCCCGATCACCCGCTGGGATCTTTCTTCCCACCTGGCCTGGAGCGGATCGGATGCTTGCCGCGACGGCAGCTTTTTGGACAAGATCGACCGGTTTGATCCGATGTTCTTTAATATTTCGGGACTCGAAGCATCGTATATGGATCCCCAGCAAAGGCTGTTTCTCGAAGAAGCGTGGAAGACGCTTGAGGATGCGGGCTACGCGGGATCGGCAGCTTCAAGCCGGCAATGCGGGGTCTATGTCGGATGCTGCGGAAGCGATTACAATGAATTATTCGGTAATCATCCGCCGGCTCAATCGTTTTGGGGGAACGCGATATCCGTAATCCCATCCCGTATCTCGTACTTTCTTAATCTGCAGGGGCCTGCGGTTACGATTGACACGGCCTGCTCCAGCTCGCTGACGGCTATTCATTTGGCTTGCCAAGCGCTTATGTCCAATGAGGTCGAAATGGCATTGGCAGGCGGTGTTTTCGTGCAAGCGACTTCTCGATTTTATGAAAACGCCATTCGAGCCGGCATGCTCTCGCCGAGCGGCCGCTGCTATACGTTCGATGAACGGGCGGACGGCTTTGTACCCGGCGAAGGGGTTGGTGTCGTGATGCTGAAGCGGCTGAAGGACGCATTGGCAGACGGCGACCATATTTATGGTGTCATCCGGGGCTCCGGAATTAATCAGGATGGGACGACCAACGGCATTACAGCGCCAAGCGCCAAATCCCAGGAACGACTGGAGCGCCAAGTGTATGACCGCTTCCAGCTCGATCCGCAGGGGATCCAAATGATAGAGGCGCATGGAACGGGAACAAGACTAGGCGATCCGATCGAGTTTCAGGCCTTAACGCGTGCGTTCCGGCATTATACGGATAAGGAGCATTATTGCGCTCTTGGTTCGATCAAAACGAATATCGGCCATTCAGTCGGCGCTGCCGGAGTAGCCGGCGTTATGAAAATATTGCTTGCTTTGAAGCATAAGCAGCTGCCGCCGTCGCTGCACGCAGAGCGCATCAATTCGAATATCCGCCTGGAAGGCAGTCCGTTTTTCATCAACAAGTCCATACGGGCTTGGGAGACGGAGCCCGGCACGCCGCGCCGCGCTGCTGTCAGTTCGTTTGGCTTCAGCGGCACGAACGCCCATGCGGTCATTGAGGAGGCGCCGCCGCATATCGGACGCGGTAAGCGGAGGCGCCCTCTCTACTTGATTGTACTATCCGCCCGGACAGGTGAGCAGCTGCGTATGCAAGCAGACAGGCTCGCTGCGTTTTGCAAGCGGGAGAACGGCAGTATATTCATCGGGGATATGAGCTTAACGCTTCTTCTTGGACGGAGACATTTTGCCGACCGGCTCGCCTTCTTGGTCAGGGATACGGAGGAGCTTCTTCTCCGGCTTGAAACTTGGCTGATGAATGGAGAAGGTACGGGTATCTATGGATCTGATGGCCTTACGAAAGAGCAACGGGAGAAGCCGGATCTGAAACAGTATGGAAATGAATGTATAGCCATTTGCGCAGCGGCCGACCAAGATGCCAAGTTTATCGAGAGTCTGACCGCCGTGGCAGACTTATACAGCCAAGGCTATTCCTTGAACTATGAACAATTGTTCGAAGGGTGCAGTTATAACAGAGTGTCTCTTCCGACCTACCCCTTTGCCGATGAGCGGTATTGGGTAAACGAGGGCGGGAGCAGTCCGCGTGCAGGAGTACAGGAAGCTTTGCAATCCTCGGAGGCTTTTCATCCGTTGCTGCATCGGAATGTTTCTACGTTTGCCGAACAACGGTTTAAGTCGATCTTTACCGGCAAAGAGTTTTTCTTGGAAGACCATGTGGTGCACGGGCAGCGGGTGCTGCCGGGAGCTGCATATTTAGAGATGGCAAGGGCGGCCATTCAATCGGCCGTAAGCGATGGGGAATACAGCGGGAAGAAGATCCGGCTCAAAAATGTGATATGGGCTAAGCCCATCACGGCAGGGGCTGCAGCCGTTTCGGCCGAAATTACGCTGACACCGTCGACCGACGGCGATATTGCTTTTCGGGTATACGGTCCGGCAGAAGCCGAAACCCTCTTATGCAGTGAAGGATCCGTATGCCTGGAGGAGCCGGGTGAGCAGCCGCGCATTCAGATCGACCGGCTGCTGAAGGAATGTGCTGCACGTTCGATCAGCCGGACGGAATGCTACGAGACATTTAATAGGATCGGTGTCCATTATGGTCCTTCTCATCAGGTCATGGACATTCTGCTCACCGGACAGGGCAAGGCGCTTGCGAAGCTGGTGCTTCCCGAATCCTTAGCTGCGTCTGTGCGGAGTTTTGCGTTGCACCCGAGCTTGCTGGACGGCGCGCTGCAGGCAGCTTCATGCCTGCTGCTCGGACTCGATACGGAAGCCGGCTGCCAACCAGGTACCTACCCTCCGCTTCCTTTTGCGTTGCAGGAGATGGAGCTGCTGAATGAATGCCTGCCTGTTATGTGGGCTTTCGCCCGCTTCAGTAGCGGCAGCGGTCGGCACAATCAGCTTCCAAGCCTTGACATCGATCTGCTGGACGAGCAGGGTAATATTTGCGTGCGAATGAAGGGGTATTGCGCGAGAGTGATGGAGGCGGGTACCAGGCAAGAGGATGTCTTCTTTATGGTTCCGGAATGGAGGGACAAAGCTCCGCAGCCTGGAATTGCGAATTCACGGGTAACCGAGCATACCGTGATCTTGTGCGAGCCTGCTCCCATGCTGCAAGCATCAGTGGAAAGCGCGTTTCCCGGCGTCCGTTGCTTGGCGCTGACGGCTGAAGAGGCCGCCATGGAGCAGAGATTCAGCCACTTCGCGCAGCGGATCTTCGAAGAGACCCAGCGCTTACTACGCCAAGTAACAGGGAGAGGCGTCATACAGATCGTTTATACCCCCGGTAGCGGACACGAGCTGCTAGCGGGATTGCGAGGGCTGCTAAAAACGATGCGTCTGGAAAACCCGCATATGTCAGGGCAACTGATTGAAATATCACAAGACGATACAGAGCTCGCAATCGTGCAAAAGCTTCGCGATAATCTCGATCATCCCGAGGATACGCATATCGGCTATCAAGGTTCCCGCCGTATGGTGATGACACTCAAGAGGCGGGCTCCTGAAGAGGGAACGAACTCCCGTTTATGGAAGGACGATGGCGTTTATCTCATTACGGGCGGAGCAGGTGGCTTGGGTATCATTTTTGCGAAGGAAATCGCTCGAGCCGTACGCGGAGCGACGATCATTCTGACCGGCCGAGCACAGTGCGATCCAAATAAGCTGTACGAGATCAAAAATTCTGTTTCGGGAAACGCCGACATTGTATATAAGCAAGCCGATATGACACGGATGGAAGAGGTAAAGCGGCTGGTTCACGCTATCGAGACGGAATACGGCGGATTGAACGGGGTCCTTCACAGTGCCGGCGTGCATGCGGATAATTATTTACTTCGCAAAAGCAAGGACGAATGGAATGCGGTATTGGCTCCTAAGGTTTCGGGGCTCGTCCACCTGGATCAAGCAACGAAGCATATCCCTTTGGATGTATTCGTCATGTTTTCATCTGTGGTTGCTTGGCTTGGCAATCCCGGGCAGGCGGACTATAGCACGGCGAACGCGTTTATGGACGCGTATGCCGCCTTCCGCAGCAGACTGGCCGCGGAGGGCCAAAGAAAAGGCCATACTTGTTCCATTAACTGGCCGTTATGGCAAGAAGGCGGCATGAGGGCAGGCGAACATGCGGAGCGTGAGCTCGCCAAGGCGATCGGATTGATTCCGATGTCCACCAAAGCCGGAATCCGGGCCTTCGATCAGGCGATGTCAATCGGTTCGCCGAACGTGATCGTCGCGGCCGGAAGCGCTGATCGATTGGAGCAAGCCCTGACAGGGGATATCCAAGTATCGTCAGATGACGTGAAGCAGTACGAATCGGCAATGGACACCCTTTCGACCGAAGTGGAAGAACGTGTCCTCCTAAAAGTGAGGGAGATCGTTTCCTCCGTCATTCGGCTGCCGCTGCATCGGGTGGAAGCGGATGCGCACATGATGACGTTCGGGCTGGATTCCATTATCGTCATGCAATTGACGGGACAGCTCGAGCGTCTGTTCGGCTCCTTGCCGAAAACGCTGTTTTTCGAATATCAAAATCTGCGTGACTTGGCGAAGTTTTTCATACAGCGGCACGAATCACGTTGCGCGCAATTATTCGGCGATCGTCCTCAGCCGAAGGTGCTGCAGGAAGATGCGCGTATGCCGGAACATTCTGCTGTGCGGCAAACGGTACTTTTAACAGAGAAGAAAAGCGAGGATGCCGCTACTAAGCAGCGCAGCCTTCCCGGTAGCGCCCCCCTTGATATCGCGATAATCGGTGTTGCCGGCAGATATCCGGGTGCGCGAAATATGGATGAGTTTTGGGAGCTGCTGCAAGGTGGCGTCGATTGCGTGACAGAAATTCCGAAGGAACGGTGGGATCATACCCCTTATTTCCACCCTGCCAAAGGAACGACCGGCAAAACAAATGGCAAGTGGGGCGGGTTTCTGGAGGGCGTCGATCAGTTTGACCCGTTGTTTTTTAATATTTCGCCGCGTGAAGCCGAGCTCATGGATCCTCAGGAGCGGCTTTTTTTGCAGTGTGTCTATGAAACAATCGAGGATGCTGGCTACACCCGGGACAGTCTTGCAGGAAGAAAAGGGGACGATGCCGGTTCCAGTGTAGGGGTATTCGCAGGTGTCATGTACGAGGAGTACCAGCTTTACGGAGTTCGGGAGACGATGAACGGTAATCCGGTCGCGCTGAACGGAAGTCCGGCGTCGATTGCAAATCGGGTATCGTATGTTTGTAATTTTAACGGTCCGAGCGTTGCTGTTGATACGATGTGCTCGTCCTCGCTGACGGCCATCCATTTTGCATGCCACAGCCTGCAAAGAGGAGAGTGCGATGCAGCCATTGCTGGCGGCGTAAACGTCTCGCTGCATCCGAACAAATATCTGTTGCTTGGCCAAGGAAATTTCCTGTCCACCAAAGGCCGTTGCGAAAGCTTCGGAGCCGGCGGAGATGGCTATGTCCCCGGGGAAGGCGTTGGAGCCGTCCTGTTGAAGCCGCTTGCGAAGGCCATCGCCGACGGTGACCAGATTTATGGCGTCATTAAGGGGACATCTATTAATCACGGCGGGAGAACGAACGGTTATTATGTTCCGAATCCGAATGCGCAGGCTTCCGCAATTGCGCGCGCGTTGAAGGAGTCGGATATAGACGCGAGGTCGATCAGCTATGTAGAGGCCCATGGTACGGGCACATCTCTTGGGGATCCGATTGAAATTGCCGGGCTTTCTAAAGCGTTTGAAGCTTATACCGAGGACAAGCAATATTGTGCAATCGGCTCCGTCAAATCGAATATCGGTCACTGCGAAAGTGCCGCAGGCATAGCGGGTCTGACCAAGGTGCTGCTGCAGCTCAAGCACCGGAAGCTGGTACCGTCGCTGCATGCCGACACGCCCAACCCATATATCGATTTTGCTACTACGCCGTTTCAGGTTCAGCGGGAGCTAGGGGAGTGGGAGCGTCCGGCGATGGTGCTTGACGGGAAAATCGAGGAGCAGCCGAGAATGGCTGGCCTTTCGTCATTCGGAGCCGGCGGTGCGAACGCTCATCTCATCGTTGCCGAGTATATTCCGGATCGTAAGCGTGCCGTGCATGCGCCAAAAGCTCAGCGAGAATGCATGATCGTGATCTCCGCGAGAAGTGAAGACCAATTAAAAGAACGGGCTCAGCGTCTGCTGCAGGCGGTTAATAAAGAACTTGAAAATGACGATTCTTTCCTGATTAACATGTCTTACACACTCCAGGTAGGTCGGGAAGCGATGGAAGAGCGTATGGCCATCGTCGTAAGAACGATCGAGGAGCTGCGGGCAAAGCTTATCCAATATGTGGATGGGCAGCTAGGAATTCCGGATTTGTACAGAGGATCGGTAAAACAGAACCGGGAAACCGTTGCGCTCATTGCGGCGGACGAAGATATGATGAAAGCGGTCGGGGCCTGGATGACCAAAGGTAAATACGCGAAGTTCCTGGATCTATGGGTAAAAGGGCTGGATATCGACTGGAGCAGTCTCTATGAAGAAGGCGATAAGCCGGAGAGGGTCAGTCTGCCCACCTATCCGTTCGCACAGGAGCGTTACTGGCTGCCGTCGGTATCGTCTATGGATGAATCAGGGGCGTTCCGCTCTTTAGAACGACATACTTCTGAGCCCGCTCTTGAGCCTGATGAGAAGGCAAAGGTTATTTCCGCTGAGGAATTTAGATCTCCGCTTGCACATAGCGGATTGCTCGTGCCGGTGTGGGACCCTGCACCACCGACAGTACGAAACGCGGCTGATCGGAAGCCGAATGGCCGCACAGTTATTATTGGCGGTACGGCCGCAAGGGTCGCGGAGATCAGGCGGCATGTGGAGGATGCATCGGATGTGCAGCTTCATGCGGGAGAGAACACGGCGGAATTGGCACGGAAGCTGGAGCTGTCCGGTCCGATCGAGCATTTGATCTGGATTGCTCCGGATGATTCGATAGAAACAGCGCAATCGGAGGCCATGTTGGAGGCGCAGCGTGAAGGGGTACTGATCCTGTTTCGGACCCTAAAAGCCTTGTTGGCCCTTGGATATGGCATGAAGCCGTTACGGTGGAGCATCATCACGGTTCGAACCGTCCAGGTTTACCGCGGCGAAGCGATTAAGCCTGCCCATGCAAGCCTCCACGGGTTAATCGGCTCAATGGCCAAGGAATATCCGAACTGGTCCGTTTGTCTAGCGGACATGGAGACGGATAACGGCTGGCCGCTCGAGGAACTGTTCGCACTCCCGCCGGATGCGCGGGGCGATGGATGGGCGTACCGGTCCGGGGAATGGTATCGGCAGAGACTGATGCCGGTGCGTATGACCAAGACTGCAGGTACCGTATACAAGAAGGGTGGCGTCTATGTAGTCATCGGCGGTACGGGTGGCATCGGAGAAGTATGGAGCGAATATATGATTCGGCGTTATCAGGCGAACATCGTTTGGATCGGGCGACGGGGGAAGGATACCGGTATACAGGCCAAGATCGATCGGCTGGCGGAGCTTGGACCGGCTCCACGCTATATCCAAGCGGATGCGACTGACGGGAAGGCGCTGGAGCGGGCGTATGAAGAAATAATAAACCGATACGGACGCATCCACGGACTGGTCCACTCGGCCATCGTACTGCTGGATCAAAGCCTGGCGAACATGGAAGAGGAGCGGTTCGCTGCGGGATTGCGCCCGAAGACAGACGTGAGCGTACGAATGGCGCAAATATTCGGCCATGAAAAGCTGGACTTTGTCCTGTTCTTCTCATCAATGAACGCGTTTCTGAAGCAGGAGGGGCAAAGCAACTATGCGGCAGGATGCACGTTCAAGGATGCGTTCGCGCAGCGTCTGGCGACGGAGTGGCCATGTGCCGTGAAGATCATGAACTGGGGCTATTGGGGCAGCACGGGCGCTGTGTCGTCAGAGCATTACCGCCGGAGAATGGCGCAAGCAGGTATTGTCTCCATTGAACCGGGCGAGGCGATGGACGCGCTGGAATCGCTGCTTGCCGGACCTTTCGATCAGCTTGCCCTGATGAAAACGGTGGCAGGTAATGAAATGTTTGGCCAGTCGATCGCCGATGAGCTGGAAGCTTATCCGGAAGAGGACAGCCTGTCTTTCGAGCATATCGTCAATCATCTTCGTTTGCCAGCGGTTCCGAAGGCTGAAGCTTCGGACTTGCTTAGAGAGGGAGAGTCTGCGGACCGGATTGGAAATTCCCTGCTATGGGCGGCAGCAAGCATATTGAATGTGCAAGCGGAAGAAATCGAAACGGACATCCCATTCTATGAGTATGGATTCGACCCTGTTAAGCTGGCCGAATTTTCCCGGTGGATCTCCGACCACTATAAGCTTGCTATGACAAGCGATACGCTCCTTCAACAGGCAACGCTTGGACAGTTGGAGGCCTTCCTTGCGGAGCAGATCGGATAAACAACCGGATTCGGAAAAAATCGGAGATGGAGGCTTCTGTATGAGAGAAATGGAAGAGCTGCTATGCCGGCTGCTA
The DNA here is from genome assembly GCF_013284245.2 of Brevibacillus sp. DP1.3A. Taxonomy (NCBI): domain Bacteria; kingdom Bacillati; phylum Bacillota; class Bacilli; order Caryophanales; family Paenibacillaceae; genus Brevibacillus; species Brevibacillus sp. DP1.3A. The sequence goes on from NZ_CP085876.1 coordinate 815,590, forward strand.
TGGCAGCAGCTTCGAACCATGGGGGAATTTGCGGAAGCCAGTTCTATTACGTCCGCATCAATGGCAGCAGCAGGAATAGACGGTAAATATGAGCGCTGGTTTGAGCACACCCTGGCCGTTCTGACAGAACACGGCTGGCTGAGGATGAAGGATACGGCTTATTTTGCTAATGATCGAAGCAACGGGCTGGAAGCCGCATGGAGCGAGTGGAATAACCGCAAACAGGCCTGGCTGGAAGATTCGAGCTTGCGCGCACGGGTCACCTTGCTTGATGCGGTGCTTCATCGGCTCCCGGACATCTTAACAGGCAAGCTGCCAGCTACAGATGTCCTTTTTCCTAACTCTTCCATGGAATTGGTTGAAGGTATTTATAAAGACAATGAGATTGCGGATTACTTTAATGAGGGAATGGCTAATGCGGTTGTTGCCTATATCGAAGCAAGTTTGAAACAAAATCCGCATGCGCGGTTTCGATTGCTGGAAATCGGTGCGGGCACAGGCGGGACGAGCGCCATGGTGATCCGTAAGCTTACGCCGTATCAGGACCGGATAGCGGAATATAAGTATACGGACATTTCGCAGGGATTTCTTCAGCATGCTGAAGCCGTCTTTAGAACGAAGGCGCCATACTTGTCCTGCCAGCTCTATCATGTCGAGAAGCCTTGCGCCGAGCAGCAAATTCAAACAGGTGTCTACGATCTTGTGCTTGCGTCAAATGTGCTTCACGCGACGGCGAATATTCGGTCAACCCTCAGAAACGCCAAGACGCTGCTGAAAAAAAACGGTCTGCTGCTCATCAATGAGATCAGCGTCAATTCGCTGTTTGCCCATCTAACATTCGGTCTGCTGCAAGGGTGGTGGCTATATGAGGATCAAATGATTCGGATCCCGGGCTGTCCAGGCCTTTACCCGGAAGCCTGGAGAAGGGTTCTGAGTCAAGAAGGCTTTCAGCACGTGCTGTTCCCCGTCAAGGAAGCTCATGCGCTGGGGCAGCAGATCATTATTGCCCAAAGCGACGGTATCGTTCGCCAATCGCGAATCAGCGAAGCTGATGTTGCAGGGATGGAGGCAGCGGCCGGTTCTGCTTCCATCACGGTGCAGAAGACGGGGAAAGACTCTGTCTCTGTACATGAAGCAATGGACGAAGGACAAGTTAAACGCCGCATCCGGAGTATATTAATGGACAACTTGTCCGTATCGCTAAAGCTCGACAAACAGCGCATCGATACGGATGAATCGTTCTCTGATTACGGCTTGGATTCCATTACCGGGGTTCAATTCGTTAAGCAGATCAACAACGTCTTGGGGACGGCCTTACCCACGACGATTTTGTTCGATTACAGCTCGATCCGGAAATTGACCGATTATTTGTGGAGTGCGTTCGGTCCGGTTATTACGGCTCAATGGGCAGAAGCAGCAACAGTTGGCAACGTACCTTCCATGACCTCTGATAAGGAGGCAGGCCATCGAAAGCCGCCCGTGCAGCAAGAGAAGAAAACCGTTTCCTCCGATGATACGGACCAGTTGGGAGAGGCCTTTTATAAAGAGCCTATCGCTATCATCGGCATGAGCGGTAAATTTGCCAAATCAGATACACTCGAGGAATTGTGGAAGCACTTAGAAAACGGCGACGACCTCGTGGAGAAGGTAACGCGTTGGGACTTGTCTTCTTATATGGAGAACGATTCTTTCTGCAATTTCGGCAGCTTCATCGAAGGATTCGATCTTTTTGACCCGTTATTTTTTAACATCTCCCCGACGGAAGCTGCCTATATGGACCCGCAGCAAAGGCTTTTTCTGGAAGAGACCTGGAAGGCGCTGGAGCATGCCGGTTATGCCGGAAAGGGAATGGATGGGCGAGCTTGCGGGATTTATGCCGGATTTAATATGAATTATTACGCCGAGCTGATCGAGGATCGGCCTCCGGCACAAGCGATGTGGGGGAACGCAGGGTCCGTTATTCCCGCACGTCTATCGTACTATCTCAATCTGCAGGGTCCTGCAGTAACGGTAGATACCGCGTGCTCCAGCTCGCTTGTGGCTATCCATTTGGCTTGTCAGAGCTTGTGGAGCCGGGAGACCGAGGCCGCCATTGCCGGAGGGGTGTTTCTTCAGCCTACGCCAGGCTTTTATATTAGCGCAACCCGGGCTGGAATGCTCTCCGCAGATGGGCGATGCTATACATTCGACGACCGTGCCAACGGATTCGTTCCGGGCGAGGGTGTAGGTGTCGTCGTGTTGAAACGGCTGCAGGATGCACTGAAAGACGGCGATTCCATCTATGGTGTCATCCGCGGTAGCGCCACGAATCAAGACGGGACAACAAATGGGATAACGGCACCAAGCGCGAGGTCTCAGGAAATGCTGCTGCGTCAGGTGTATGATTCATTCGGTCTTAACCCGGCGGACATCCAATTGGTCGAGGCGCATGGGACCGGAACCCGGTTGGGCGATCCGATCGAGTACCAAGCGCTCAGCCGGGCATTCCGTCAGCATACGAGCAAAAACGGATATTGCGCATTGGGTTCGATCAAAACGAATATCGGACATACGACAGCCGCAGCAGGAATTGCGGGATTGCTAAAAATTTTGCTGGCCATGAAGCATCGGAAGCTGCCTCCTTCGCTGCATTTTCAATCGATAAATGGAAACATAGAGGCATCTGATAGTCCATTTTACATCAATACATCGCTGAAGAATTGGGAGGTTGAGGCAGGGGGGAAACGACGAGCTGCCATCAGCGCATTCGGATTTAGCGGAACGAACGCCCATATGGTAATCGAGGAAGCTCCGGATACGGCGCCGCCACGTACGCACAAGCCCGCCTACCTCATCGCACTGTCGGCGCGGACAGCCGGACAACTGCGCAGGCAAGCGGAACAAATGATGGCGTACGTCAAAGGCGAACCGGATGTCGATCTTGGACATGTAAGCTTTACGCTTCTTCTGGGCCGAAAGCACTTTCCTCACAGGATCGCCTGCATCGTGCAGAACGCCGGACAGTTGGCGGAGCGGTTGACCGCATGGCTGGAGAACGGGCAAGCCGTAGACCTGTTTCAATCCGATCCCGGAGCCGAGCTGCCTCTAGAGGAGCTCCCGAGCGATCATTATGGCTATGCCTGTATGGATGCGTGTGCGCGGGAAACTGAGCGAATGAACTATTTGGAACGGATTGCGTCGATTTTGGAGCTGTATACGCAAGGCTATGAGATGTCATTCGATCGTTTATTCGCGGATGGCCGTTACATCAGGCTGGCGCTTCCTGTTTATCCGTTTGCGCGGGAACGTTATTGGGTGCCTGAATCCGCCGCAAGACCAGCTGTCCGGACAAAACCGTCGGAGGGCGCCGTCCTGCATCCGCTGCTTCACCGTAAAATACCGGCAGTTGAAGGAACAGGCTTTCGCTCCACGTTCACCGGCCGCGAGTTTTTTCTGGCAGATCACGTCATTATGGGACGATCGTTATTACCAGGTGTAGCCTTTCTGGAGATGGCCCGAGCTGCTGTCGGGATGGCATTTGGATCAAGCAGCGGAGACTATGAAATCAGGCTGAAGGATCTGTTCTGGACCCGGCCCTATAGCGTGGACGGTCCGCATACGGAGCTTGAAATTCATATGGAAACCGGAGATAACGGTACCATTGACTATGAGGTATATGCCGCAGCAGCTGCTGACAAGGACGAAGCGGTACGCTGCCACCAAGGCAAAGCCGCGGTCGTACCGTTTTCTCGCGCGGAGAATGTAACCCTGGACGCAATCCGGCAGAAGTGCAGCTTGGCGATGCTGGATGCACAGCATTGTTATACGTCTTTCAGGCAGATCGGCATGCATTACGGTCCGACCTTCCAATGCATCGAACGCCTATATATCGGCGAGGAACAATCGCTGGTCAAGCTTCGGCTGCCGGAAGCCGCCCGGGAAACGGCCAGTCATTACGGGCTTCATCCCGGCATGCTGGATGCAGCGCTTCAAGCGGCGGGTGTCGTAGCTACAGCGGACCTCGCGGACAGAAGTAGCGTTCTTGACCGGATTAAATCGGTCATTCCTTTTGCACTTAAGGAGCTTCGTGTTTATAAGAGCTGTACATCGGACATGTGGGCCCATATAAGACGGAGCGCGAATGCGCCGTTCGATGAACGGACCCGGCAGACCGACATTGATTTGTGCGATGAACAAGGGAACGTTTGTGCACGGCTTATTGGTCTAGCATTCCGGGAGCCCAAATTGGAAGACGTAGCAGCTGAACAAGGAAATGAAACACTCTTGTGGGAGCCGGTATGGGTAGAAAAGGAGGCCGTCCGTGAAGACGACTCCGAAACGACATCGCGGCATATCGTCTTCCTATGCGAACCGAATGAATCCATCGTCAACTTCGTACAATCGGAATCTGGCCGCATGACCCGATATGTGACTTTTAGCGCAGGGTGTGCAGCGGAAATAACGGAGCGTTACGAGAACTACGCCGTTCAAATGATGGAAGAACTCAAATCCATCCATTCGGAAGGTGTTCACGGGGAGTCGCTGATCCAGATTGCTTCGTTCCGTTCGGAAAGCGATTGGCTGTTCCGGGGTCTGACCGGATTGCTTCGGACGGCATGTCTGGAGTATCCCGGTTTCATCGGGCAGTACATCGAGCTGGAACAAAATGTTCGAGCGGAGGACTTAATTCGGAAGCTTCTCGAGAACAAGAGCTGCCCGGAAGACTTTATGATTCGTTATCGCAAGGGCGTTCGACAGGTTCAGCATTGGGTTGAACGAGAGGAGATCCCTTCGGCGGCGGACATTCCGTGGAAGCATGAGGGCGTTTATTTCATTACAGGCGGTGCCGGCGGGCTGGGCTACGCACTTGCCCAGGAGATCGCAGGGAAAGTCGCCTCTCCGACGCTTGTGCTTGCCGGAAGAACGCAGGCCGGTGCAGCGATCCACGAGAAGCTTGCCGCGTTAGGAAGGTTAGGCGCACAAGCGGAGTACATGCAGATGGACGTATCCGATAAGGAGCAGACCGTTGCCGTCATCCAAGCCGTCAGGTCCAAGTACGGTCGGCTGAACGGAATCATTCATGCCGCAGGCTTGCTGAGAGACAGTCTTCTTGTTCATAAAACTAAGACTCAGGTTGCTGATGTTATGGGTGCGAAGGTAAAGGGAGTTGTCCATTTGGATGATGCAACCCGGGAGCTGGAAGTCGACTGGGTACTTGTATTCTCCGCTGCAGCGGCTGTGCTCGGCAATTACGGACAAGCCGATTACGCTGCGGCGAACGGCTTTATGGATGCCTACGCTACATATCGAAACGGTCAATCATCCGCCGGCGGTCGTAAAGGCAGAATGCTCTCCATCAACTGGCCATTATGGCAGGATGGCGGTATGCGAGTTACCCACGAAACGGAGCAGAGCCTAAGAGACAGGATCGGTATGGCTCCCATGAAGGCAATGAACGGTATGCAGGCTTTGTACCGGGCATTTGGCACCGACCGGGATCAACTGCTTTCCATGCATGGCGATCCGGAACGGTTAAGGGCCTACATCCGTTTGGTGAACCGTCCGACCCGTCCAAGGAAACCTAAAGCTCATCATCATGGGGCGGTGCTCCGGGACGAATTAACGGTATGGGTAAAACAGAAGCTGGCCGGTATTATCGGGATACCTGCGGACGATATTCACCTCGATACGGCATTCGATAAATACGGCATGGATTCCATCATGCAGCTGGATCTGATCCGCGAGCTGGAGAAGCTGACCGGAGAGTTGCCCAAAACGCTCCTTTTTGAACATAACACTGTCCGTGAGGCAGCTGCTCATTTGGCCGATCATTATGCGGAACAGATTCGAAAATCATGGCAGGCGGATGTTATGGAGCAACCTCCAGCCAAGCATATTTCCGTAACGCCGCCCTCAGGCTCGGTCCCTGTCCGTGAAGCGTTTGTCGATACGCAACGGCAGGATGTGAATTCGAATGCCTTGAAGCAGGAAGGTATCGCCATAATCGGGGCAGCGGGCAGATACCCGAAAGCCAATCAATTGGAGGAGCTGTGGGAGCGGCTCAGGTCGGGAGAGAACTGCATCACGGAAGCGCCTGCTGACCGATGGTGCCGAACGTTGCTTCGGGGGTCGTCGGTCAAAGAAACCGAACAGAAGGCCCCGTATTACGGCGGGTTTTTAGATGCGATCGATCGCTTCGACCATCGGTTGTTCGAAATGGATGCCGAAGAAGCTCGGGATCTTCCCCCGGAAGCCCGGCTCTTCCTCGAGACGGTCTGGGAAACGTTCGAGAGCGCAGGTTATTCCAAATCGGCGATACAGCATTGGCAGAACCGGGAGCAGGCCGGTATCGGCGTGTTTGCCGGAACGATGTACAGCCAATATGGCTGGCAGATGCCGTCGTTGGAGCAGGCGGCGCTTCATTCGAATCGGACCGATTGGCAGATCGCAAACCGGACATCGCATTTCTTCAACCTGACAGGTCCTAGCTTAACGGTTAATACCGCCTGCAGCAGTTCGCTTACCGCGATACATCTCGCTTGCGAAAGCCTAATGCAAAACGGGTGTTCTATGGCTGTTGCCGGCGGAGTCAACCTGACGCTTGACGTGTCCAAATACGAGGCGCTGGAGCAGGTCAATTTTCTCGCGACCGGCGGCAAGAGTAAATCGTTCGGCGACGGTGACGGTTATGTTCCCGGAGAAGGCGTCGGGGCAGTGCTGCTCAAACCGCTTTCGCTGGCTGAACGTGACGGAGACCGGATCCTCGGGGTCATCACGTACAGCGGCGTTAATCATGGCGGCGGCCGGCAAAAATATAGTGTCCCCGATCCGAAGCAGCAGGCACAGCTCATGGAATCGGCAATCAAGCGTTCGGGGGTCGATCCCGAATCGATCACCTACGTCGAGTGCGCCGCTAACGGTTCGCCGCTGGGCGATTCCATCGAGGTAGCGGCTTTACGAAGCGCTTTCTCGCGATTTACCGGCAAGCAGCAATATTGTGCCATCGGCTCGGTCAAATCCAACATCGGGCATCTTGAAGCGGCTTCCGGCATCTCGCAGCTCAGTAAAGTGCTGCTGCAATTGAAATACCGCATGCTCGTTCCATCGATTCATGCTGACGTGCGCAATCCGAATCTTAAACTGGAAGGCACGCCTTTTTACTTGCAGGAGAAATTCGAGCCCTGGGAACAGAAGGTTGACCCGTCAAATGGGAACCCGCTCCCACGCAGGAGTATGATCAATTCGTTCGGTGCTGGCGGTTCATATGCCGTGCTTATAGTTGAAGAGTATATCGGTCCGCTCATCCGGACAAAAACCGGGGCGGATGCGGCTATTGACCCGCCGTCAGAGTATCTGGCCGTTTGGTCGGCCAAAACCGAGTATAGCCTACGAAGCTATACGGATCGTATGCTACGACTGCTAAGAAAGGAACGCACTCTCCCGGCAGAAGCGCTTTCGGACTCGCTCATTCGGATTAACCACGATTTGGAATACCGTTTGGCTATCATTTATCGTTCTGTTGATGATCTGATACTGAAGCTGGAAGCGTTGAGAGCAGGGGAAGAAGTGCGTGACCCGGATATGTTCATCTCGCCAAATTGCAGGCTGGGCAAATCTGTACATGCGGTAAACACGCAACGGCAGGACCATGCTGGGGAGCTGTTCCGGATTGCCCTTCAATGGGTTCAAGGAAGATCCGTAGATTTGGAAAGTCTAAGGCATCACCCTGCAACGGGAACAGTGAATCTTCCCCATTACGCATTCGATTATGGAACGGATGATGGCGAAGCCTCCGTCCACGGAAGCGGGGAAGCCCAGCTGCGCGTGATTTTGGAGAGAGTTTCGCGCGGCGAAATGTCCAAAAGCGAGGCTATGCAGTACTTTTTCGATATCGAGGTGTAAGGATGGACATGAAAAAGGAAGAATTGGAACGTCTTCTTGAACGGGTACAAAACGGCAATCTGGAGGTCGAGCAGGCGCTTCAGGAAGTCCGGGAAGTCCAGCGGCTTGCGAGCCAGATTCCGCAACGGCCTGCTTTCGAAGCGGCCAACCGCCGGTGGACGAGAACCTATCATTACGATGAGACGCTTCTGCGTGACCACAAAGTCGGCGGCAAACCCGTTATCATAGGCGTCGCTCATGCTTCAATGGCTATGGATGCTTATTTTGCCCTCTATGAGAGGGAACGCTGCGGCCGAATTCGGAATCTTTCCTTCATCAGCCCTATAAAAGTCGATCCTGCGCAGCCGGTGATCGTCGAGATGAAGCTCGAGAAGGACAGCTATGAAGCCGCGGGCTTCGAGACCGTGTATGGGGACCTCTCCTCCGAGGACAGACAGCTCACCGCTAAAGGTGAGCTTCTTGTAGGGCCGGCAAGCAACCGGGTTTTGGATCTGGCTGGGCTGCAGGCATCAGCCGAACTGTACGAGCAGTTGGATCGGATCTATGAGATCAATCGAACCGTTGAATTAGGGCCAAGCTTCAGAACCATTCAGCGTGTATACAAAGGGCAGGACTATATTCTTGTCCGGGCTGAACTGACCGGTGAATCGGCTTCCGAGGAATCCGAATCGAGTATTCATCCTCTGCTTTTGAACAGTGCGTTTCTCTCGGTCGTCCCCCTTTTGAATAAGGCGACCGGTTGGGACGGTTATTTGCCGTTTGCGGTCAAGGATGTGCTCTTCCATAAAACCGAACGATTGCACCAATGCTGGATCCATATCCATCACTTGAAAGAATCGGACGAAATGATCGTTTTCGATGCAGAGCTGATTGAAAACACCGGCATAGTGGCGGCGGAGCTGACGGAATGTTCGATCAAGCGCCTCCGTCTGTCAGCAATCTCACGTGAAGAGACTGCAACGAATGATTCCGCTGATGGCGGAATCGAGACTCTGGAAGAGCGCATCATCGGCTATTTGGTGCGTCAGGTGGAGACGGTCACCGATGGCCAGTTAAAGTCTTGCAGCATTACGGCGAATTTAATGGAGCTTGGTCTAAACTCCGCCCAGCTTATTGCACTTACCGGCGTTATTGGACAGGAAATCGGCTCCGAGCTCTATCCGACCTTGTTCTTCGAGTACCCAAGCATGGAGGAGCTTGCGTCCTATTTTGGCAAGAAGCATAGGGAGGCCTTCCAGAAGTTGCTGGGAACGACATCTGCACCGATTGCGGAAGCAAAGCCGAAGACTCATTCGTCGACCGTTGGCCAGATCGCAGGAAACGAAGTCGACCATGAAGATATCGCGGTCATCGGGATGGACGCATTATTTGCAGAATCGTCCGATATCGAAACATTTTGGGAAAATATCGTATCCCGGAAAGATCTGATCAAAGAGATTCCGCCCGACCATTGGGATTTCCGGCCTTGGTTCGACGAAGACCGCCGGGCCAAGGATAAGACGTATTGCAAATGGGGCAGCTTTATCGATGACGTCGATAAGTTCGATGCGGAATTTTTTAACATATCGCCAAGAGAAGCCGAATGGATGGATCCGCAAATCCGTCTGCTGCTGCAAAGCGTCTACGCAACCGCGGAGGATGCAGGCGTTGTGAAGCAGTTAGGGGGAAGCAGCACGGGAGTATTTGTCGGGGTGTGTGTTCATGATTACGCAGACCGAATCGCGGAAATGAATCTCCCCGTCGATCCTCATATGGGGACAGGCAATGCGCAGACCGTCGTCGCCAATCGGGTATCGTTCATCTTTGATTTGAAAGGCCCGAGCATGGCGATAGATACAGCGTGCTCCTCGTCTTTGTTCGCTTTACATACGGCTTGCCGTTCCTTGCAAAATGGGGAGTGTAAGATGGCCTTTGTCGGCGGTGTCAATCTGCTGCTGTCGTCCTGGCACTACCGGTATTTCAGCAGTATCGGCGCCTTATCTCCCACCGGCCGCTGCCATACGTTCGATGCAGCCGCCGACGGATATGTACCGGGAGAGGCGATCGCCAGCATGCTGCTTAAACCGCTGTCGCAAGCGAAGAAAGACGGCAACCGCATCTACGCCGTCATAAAAGGTTCAGCGGCGCTGCATGGAGGACATACGCCGTCTCTTACGGCACCAAGTATCGAGGGTGAGGAACATGTCATTGCGAAAGCTTGGGAGGACGCGGGGATTGAGCCGGAATCGATCGGTTATATCGAAGCGCATGGCACTGGTACGGCACTCGGGGACCCAATCGAAATAAGCAGCTTGAAGAAAGCGTTTGAGCGTTTCACCGACAAGAAGCAGTTCTGCGCGGTCGGTTCCGTGAAGTCGAATATCGGCCACACGGAAGGTGCTGCCGGAATCGCCGGCGTCATCAAAGTCATCCAACAGATGAGACATCGGGAAATACCGGCAATGCCGAAGCTTAATCAAATAAACCCTTACATCCAACTAGAAGACTCGGCGCTTTACATTAACCGGGAGAATCAATACTGGGACAAAAGGGACGGACTTCCGAGACGGGCGGGTGTCAGCTCCTTCGGCTTTTCCGGCTCCTATGCCCATGTCGTCATCGAAGAATATGTGGAAGAAGCATCGGCCGCTCTGGTAATAGGAACTCCTTATGCGCTGATATGGTCGGCCAAAAATGAAGAACAGCTGCGTGAGCAGGTTCGCCAGTTCGTAGAGTGGATGAGCAAATCGAAAAATAGCGAAGCGGAATTGGCGCAGATTGCTTATACGCTGCAGACCGGCAGGGATGAGCATGAAGAACGGTTGGCCATTGCCGTTGAATCGGTTGAGGAGCTTCACTATAAGCTCTCCGCTTATTTGGATGGCCGCCAAGGAATTCCGTTGCTGTACAAGGGAAGTGTTGGATCCGGCAGCAGGGGAAGCAAGCCCGAAATACTCGAGCACGAGGAAATATCGAAGGTCCTCGAACGGTGGGTTCAGGGCGGCGTCTATGATTGGAATCGCCGATACGAAGCGCTAAAGCCTCGTCCGATCTCGCTCCCAACGTATCCGTTCGCCAAGGAGAGATACTGGATCCCGGATATGAGAAGCACCCAAACGGCAGCGGGTGCTGATCCGCTTCATCCGCTGCTGCACCGCAATACGTCGGATTTCACCGTACAGCGCTTCAGCTCGCGGTTTGAAGGAACTGAATTTTATTTGGAGGACCACCAGGTTGAAGGCAGGCGCATCCTTCCGGGAGTCGCTTATTTGGAGATGGCCCGAGCAGCGGCTGTCCTATCTATCGGCAAGCTGCTGCCGGAGGTATCCGTCCGATTGCAACAGGTGGTATGGGCACAGCCGATCCTTGCAGGCGATGAATCTGTACATGCCCATATCACCATGAAGCCAAGCGACAATGGGACAATTGATTATCGGATTTATACCGGGGCACCGGAGGAACAAGCTGGGGAGAACGTGCACAGTCAAGGAACCGTACTGGTCGTAGAAGCGGCTGAGCCGCCCGTTTTAGATTACCATGAGATTCGGAAGCAATGCTCGCGACGACAGTTATCGACCGAGCAATGCTACGAAGCGTTCGAGGGGATGGGCATTCATTACGGTCCCTCGCATCGCTCGGTATCCGTGATTTATATCGGCGACGGGCAGCTGCTTGCGCAACTGTCGATGCCTTCATTGATTGCGGAAACAAGGGATGACTTTGTGCTGCACCCTAGCATGATGGATGGCGCCTTGCAGGCTTGCATCGGTTTGGCTGCAGTAGAATACGGGCAAGCACCGCTTGCGATGCCGTTTGCGTTGACGTCACTTGAGGTGTTCCGCGGCTGCACGCCATCTATGTGGGCTTATATCCGGACCGTCACGGAGGAAGGCAATGGTAAGGACCGGGATCTCACATTCGATATCGACTTATGTGATGACCAAGGCCATGTCTGTATCCGAATGACAGGTCTGGTAACTCGGGCGTTGACCACAAAACGAGAACTTGCGCTTCAGGCATGTTCCGCTGAAAGCCGCACAGCCATTCAGCTGCGGCCGGTTTTGATAAAAGCTGCGGCTTCCATTTTAGGAGTGAAGGAAGACGAGATTGATCCGGACGCCGAGATGGAGGAATACGGTATGGACCCGATCAAGCTGAATGAATGGGCTCATCAGCTGTTCGAAGCTTGTCAGCTTGAAATACGGCCATCCGAATTGCCCGCGTTTAAGACGATGACGATCAATACAATAGCGGAGTATCTTAGCGGATCCGGAGGAGTATCGCGAATTTTGGATGGCGATGAAGAGACGTCGCAGGACAAAGCCAAAGTGTCGGAAGCAATCGATCAAATGAACGATATGAACCGCACACTGTGCCGGATGCTTTGGGCTTATTTTTGCGAAACAGGATGGGTGGCCTCTTTATCAGCCTTCGGAGGTTACATACCCTCGGAGACGGAATTGCTGAGCTCCTATCGGAGATGGTTTCAAGAAAGCGTCGCAATGCTGGTCCGCAGCGGCTATTTAATGCCGGAGGCAGCCGGCGTTTACGCCCCAGCTCAAGAGCCAGTAACTCTCGGGCAAGCCTGGGCGGAATGGGAAGCGAACAAGAACAAATGGCTGGACCATGACGATGTCTCTGCACAAGCTTCCCTTGTGGAGGAGACGATGCGCGCACTTTCCCCGATTCTCTCCGATGGCGTTAGGCCGACGGATGTCATGTTCCCGGGTTCGTCCGCGGCGTTGGTGGAGGGCATTTACAAAAATAACCGCGTAGCCGACTTTTATAACGACCTGCTCGCGGATACGGCGGCGGATTACGTGCATGAACGGGTTGCTCTTGATCCGAATGCGAAAATACGGATTTTGGAAATTGGCGCCGGAAGCGGAGGAACGAGCGAGGCGGTGCTTCGGAGGCTGAAGCCTTATGAAGCGCATATCATCGATTATAGCTACACGGATGTATCCAAGTCGTTCTTGCTCCATGCGGAACAGAAGTATGGCAAAGAATATCCGTACCTTTCCTTCCATTTGTTCGATGTTGAACAAGCGTTGGAAGGGCAGGGAATTGCGAAGGGCAGCTTCGATATCGTGATTGCGGCCAATGTGCTTCATGCGACCCGCGATATGAAAAAGACGCTGTATCATGTCAAATCCGCACTGTGCTCAAACGGACTGCTTCTGTTAAACGAGCTTACCGGCAACACGGTGTTTAATCATGTGACATTCGGTCTGCTGGAGGGCTGGTGGCGTTATGAAGATCCGGAGCTTCGAATTCCGGGATGTCCGGGCCTGCATGTGCCGGTCTGGCAGACCCTACTTGCCCAGACAGGCTTTCACGGGATCATGATTCCTTCCGATGGACGCCTTTCATGGGACCAGCATATTATCGCCGCGTTGAGCGACGGCATATTAGATCAACCTAAGCGGCTTGCGGCCGGAGAGCGGCACGAGCGGCTTCATGACCTAACCAATACGGACCGAAGCGGTGAACATATGGAAGAACAGTGGATTGAAGATTATGTCAAGAAGACGATACGGGAATATGTCGCGCAAGCCTTGAAAATGGACGAGAAGCGTATTCAGGATGAGAAAAGCTTCTCCGAATACGGCGTAGATTCTATCGTGGCAGTCAGTCTCGTGAACAGTCTGAATCATCACTTCGGCCTTATTCTCAAGACAACGGTGCTGTTTGATTACAATAACGTGAAGCGGTTATGTGCGTTTTTGATCAAGGAGCATACGGATCAAATAACCGTTCTTCTCAAGCGGAGCGAACCGGCTGCCGACAGAGAGGAAGAGGGCGCACGAGCCCTGCAGGCATCGGCAAAGCAGCCCGTCCAAAGCGGCCTTAGCATGCCTGCTTTGAATAATCGCTTTCGATCGCAACCGGCAGGATCCCCGGCGCCTGCAGTCAGTGAGCGTCAGAGCGCTCCCCTTCCTGCGGAAGAGCCGACGTATCACCATGTCGTGATCGAGCGGCCCGGGGGCGTTGATTCGCTGCGGATTGCACAATCCGGCGTTCCGGAGATGAGATCCGATGAGGTTCGCATCGCCGTCCGTGCCTTTGCGCTGAATTTCGGCGATCTTCTCTGCTTGAAGGGTCTATACCCGACCATGCCTGCATACCCGTTCACACCGGGCTTTGAGGCAAGCGGGGTTGTTGTAGCCTCCGGTGCCGACGTATCGACCGTTCGCACGGGCGATGAAGTGATTGTGGCGCTCGGGGCTTCTTTCGGCGGACATTCCACCATGATCACATGCCGGGAAGACCAGCTGTTCAAGAAGCCGGATTACCTCACGTTTGAGCAGGCTTGCACCATTCCGGCAGCCGCCATGACGATGATCAACGCTTTCCGCAAAGCGGATCTCAAGAAAGGCGAGAAAATTCTCATCCATACCGCGGCAAGCGGAACAGGACTTATCGCGGTACAGCTTGCGCGTCATTATGGTGCGGAAATATATGTTACAGCCGGGTCCAACCGCAAGCTTGAATTTTTGGAAACGCTCGGTGTGAACTATAGGATCAATTACAGGGAGACTGATTTCGAGGAAGAGATCGACAGGCTGACTGGCGGTAATGGAATCGATGTCATTATCAATACGCTTCCCGGGGACGCCATTCAGAAAGGAATCAACTGTCTGGCGCCGGGAGGCCGTTATATCGAGCTGGCGATGACGGCACTCAAAACCGCGAAGACGATCGATTTATCAGCGCTTGATGAGAATCAGACCTTTTATAGCATCAATTCAAGAAAGCTTGCTAACGAGAATCCGGCTGAGCTGCGCGGTTATGTCGAAGAGATGCTTGCGCTTGTCGAAGCAGGAACGATAAGCCCTGTCATTGATGGGGTTATCCCGTTTGAGCGGGTGGCGGATGCGTACCGGTCTATTGAGGATCGGACGGCCATCGGCAAGCTCGTCGTTACGGTTACAGAGCCTTATCGATATCAAGAAACGGCGGCTTTAGTCAAGCGGTTGGACAATGCGGAACTGCCGAGAGCACCGCACAGCGGGGAACAAGGCAGGGAGCCGGAGCCCATTGCCGTGATCGGGATGAGCGGCAGGTTTGCCAAGTCGGAAACGCTGGAGGAATTTTGGGCCAATCTGGCAAACGGGACCGATTTGATCGAGGAGGCAAGCCGCTGGGATCTTAGCCCATACAAGGCAGGGAAAAACAGTTTCTGTTCGAAAGGCAGCTATGTTGATGCGATCGACCGTTTCGATCCGGTTTTCTTTAATATTTCGGGTTACGAAGCGAATTATATGGATCCTCAACAGCGTTTATTTCTAGAGGAAGCGTGGAAAGCGCTTGAAGATGCCGGTTATGCCGGAGCGGGAATGGATGGGCGAAAATGCGGCGTGTTTGTCGGTAGCAGCGGAAGCGACTATGCCCGACTGTTGGGCAAGCAGGCGCCGGCGCCGGCGTTTTGGGGCAATGCCGGTTCAGTCATTCCTGCACGAATCGCCTATTATCTTAACTTGCACGGACCGGCGGTAACCATCGACACCGCATGCTCCAGCTCGCTTGTTGCTGTCCACATGGCCTGCCAGAGCTTAAGGTCCGGGGAAACAGAATTGGCGCTGGCCGGCGGTGTTTTCATTCAGTCGACACCAAGCTTTTATGAGAGTGCCAATCAAGCGGGCATGCTGTCCGCGTCGGGACGGTGCCACACTTTCGATGAACGGGCAGATGGCTTTGTACCCGGTGAAGGCGTGGGGACTGTCGTTCTGAAGCGGCTCAGTGACGCCCAGGCTGACGGTGATTACATCTATGGCGTCATCAAAGGCTCAGGCATAAACCAGGACGGTACAACGAACGGTCTTACGGCTCCAAGCGCGTTATCCCAGGAGCGTCTCGAACGGGATGTTTACGATTCATTCGGTATTGATCCAGAAAGTATACAGCTGGTCGAAGCACACGGAACCGGCACGCGATTGGGCGATCCGATCGAATATCAAGCTCTGACGAATGCGTTTCGTCATTATACAGAGCGGCGGGAGTACTGCGCCATCGGCTCCGTCAAGACCAATATGGGCCATGCCGCAGCCGCTGCGGGTATTGCCAGCTTGCTCAAGGTACTGTTGGCGCTCAAATATAAGCAGTTGCCGCCGTCCTTGCATTTTAGTAACGGCAACCCCGGCATTGATTTTAAAGAAAGTCCGTTTTATGTCAATACCGAGCTGAGGAGCTGGGAGGCCGAAGCAGGAAGCAGGCGCCGCGCAGCCGTCAGCTCGTTCGGGTTCAGCGGGACGAACGCGCATCTTGTTGTCGAAGAAGCCCCTGCAATCGAGCGTAAGTCCGTCAAACGGCAGGGCTTCCTGATCGTCTTGTCGGCTTGTACGCAGGAGCAGCTGCGCCGGCAAGCGAAACAGCTCCTGGATTACAGTTTAGCCAACGCTGGCGCCGATTGCGGCAGTATAAGCTTTACGCTGCTTACAGGGCGGAAACACTTCCATCACAGACTGGCGCTTGTCGTCCGTGATACCCGTGAATTAGCGTCCTTGCTGTCTTCGTGGATCGGCAGTGAGGCCACGCCGCGGATATTCCAGTCCGAGCTAGACGCCAATGGAGCGCGGCAGCAGCTTGCTTTGAAACGATATGGAAACCAGTGTATTCGCGAGTTGCAGCATGCGGACGGCGCCTCAGACTATATGGAACGTTTGTCATCGATAGCCGAGCTTTACGTACAAGGTTATGAGCTTGATTATCACGAGCTGTTCGCGAAGGGAAGGAATTTCAAAATTCCGCTGCCTACCTATCCTTTTGCCGATGAACGGTATTGGGTGCCGGAAGTCAAACCGCATGCGGATGCGCAGACGGAAAGTGATGCGACAAAGCAAGCCGTACTCCACCCATTGGTACAAAGAAATACATCGGATTTCCAGGACATGAAATACAGCTCGACCTTTACAGGTGAGGAATTCTTCATCAGGGATCACGTCGTGAACGGCGAACCGGTTATGCCCGGTGTCGCCTATTTGGAGATGGCTCAAGCCGCGATTCGGATGATGGCGGGCGGCGAGCGGGAGAGCAGTCTCGGGATCCGTCTGAAACGAGTCGTTTGGGCACGGCCTATGATTGTGGCTGCCAAGCCTCTGGACGTTCGGATCGGGGTGAAGCGGGAACAAAACGGAGACGTCAGCTACCGGGTTACGAGCCAAATCGAGAAAGAGAGCGTTCTCCATTGTCAAGGGGCAGGAGAACTTTTCGAGATGCGGGAACGACCTGTGGTGTTGCTTGAAGCGTTGAAAACTACGCTGACGCAGAAGCGTTCCGTTCAGAGCTGCTACGAGGCATTTGAACGAATGGGTATTCAATATGGTTCCGGGCAAAGAGGATTGGACGAGGTTTACACAGGGCCGGAGGGCGTACTCGCCAAGCTCTTGCTGCCCGCGAGCGTCCAGAGCACGAAGGATCGCTACACGATGCACCCAAGCATGATGGATTCCGCCCTGCAAGCGGCGGTTGTCTTTATGGACAGGACGGAAGAGAACAAGATGAAGCTCCCGTTTGCAATCGATGAGCTTGAGCTGTTTGACCGCTGCACAACGGTTATGTGGGCTTGGCTGCGGCCAACACGCGGAGAGGCTGCAGACGGCCACATTCATAAGCTTGATATCGATCTGTGTGATGAACAAGGGACCGTATGCGTGGCAATAAAGGGATTTTCGTCCCGTTTGACGGATCGGAACACGACGGATAACGCGATTTCGTCGAACACGGATTATGCTTCCGTGAAGTCTGACCAGACCTTGTCGGATTTGCTGACTTACGTCTGGGACGAGGTGGAAGTAGAAACAAGCGGCGTCCAGCCGCCGAACCGAACCGTAATCATTGCGGAAGACGAAAGCGCGGTCGTTCGTGAAAATCAGCATGAGTGGCCAGTAGCGTCGAGCATCATCCTGAAGGCTTCGGATACGATCGAGGAGATGGCCCACAAATTAAGGGCGTGCGGCGAATTCGAGCATCTGTTGTGGATTGCGGCACGGGAACCGGTCGGAGCTGCCGCTTCGGATGCTCCCATCGAAGAACAGGAAAAGGGCGTCCTTCATCTGTTTCGACTCGTAAAGGCCTTATTGGCGCTGGGGTATGGGAGCAAGCGTATCGCCTTGAGCTTCATCACCCAGCAAGCCGTTTCGGTCCAACGCGATGACGCCGTGCGTTCTTCCGCTGCCAGCGTACACGGATTGGCCGGCGCGATCGCCAAGGAATATCCGCTATGGGCGATACGGGTTGCCGATTTGGAAGCAGGCGGCAGCCTTTCGTTTGATCAATTGTTCCGTCTGCCTGCTGACCCGGAAGGCCACGTATGGGCCTATCGGGATAACCGATGGTATCGTCAACAAATACTTCCGGTAGCCGCAGCCGTACCGAAACAAAGCCTTTACCGTCAAGGCGGTGTTTATGTCGTCATCGGCGGTGCAGGCGGGATCGGCGAGGCGTGGACCGAATATATGATCCGCCAATATAGAGGACGAATTGTTTGGATTGGCCGGAAATCGCTGGATGAAACCATTCAGCTTAAGATTGACCGACTGGGTGCGGCTTATGGGATAGAGCCGTGGTATATTTCGGCCGATGCCAAAGACAAACAGTCTTTGCAGCGATCTGTCGACGAAGTGAAGTCACGCTATGGCGCGATCCATGGCGTCATCCATTCTGCTATCGTCCTGCTGGATCAAAGCTTGGCAAATATGGATGAAGTACGCTTCCGCGCGGCGCTGTCGGCGAAAGTGGATATCAGCGCTCGGATGGCGCAAGTATTCGCGGCTGAGCAGCTTGATTTTATGCTGTTCTTTTCTTCCATTAATTCGTATACCAAACCGGCCGGTCAAAGTAATTATGCTTCCGGCTGCACCTTCAAGGATGCTTATGCCCACCGGCTTGGCAAGGAGCTGCCCTTCCCGGTTAAGGTGATGAATTGGGGTTATTGGGGAAGCGTAGGCGTCGTTGCCTCGGAGGAGTACCGGAAGAAAATGGCCTCGCTTGGCGTAGCTTCCATTGAACCGGACGAGGCAATGGCCGCGTTGGAATCGCTGCTAGTAGGAACGTTGGACCAACTGGTGATGCTGAAGATGACAAAGCCGGTGCCGCTTGCAGGAATGCTGCATGATGAACGTCTAGTCATGCAGGCTGACCGCAGCTCACTGCTTCCAGGAATTCAAAACCGCATACAGGAAGCAGATGATTCGCGACTTGGCCGTATACAATCCGATATGGGGCACCCCATGGCGTTGCTGGACGCTGCCATTTGCAAATTGATGTGGGCGATCTACAGAGAAAGCGGCTGGCTTAGTAGTGTTGAAGACGGTGCGTCCGGGATGCTGCCGGCCTACTACAGATGGCATCAAGAAACCATAGCCGCCTTCGAACGTGCTGGCTATGTTCGGCGCGAGGACGGCACGCTGCGCATATTGGACACACGCTCTCTGGATCTGGATGGAGAGTGGCGTCAATGGTACCAGACGAGAAGCGAATGGAAGAGCAACGGCAATATGAATACACAAGCCGAGTTGGCAGAAAAAACGTTGCACGCCCTCCAGCGCATTTTGGTCGGGGAATTACCGGCAACGGATGTTATTTTCCCGAACGGTTCCTTCGGATTGGTGGAATCTGTTTACAAAAACAATCTGATGGCTGATTTTTTCAATGAAGCGCTTGCGGATACGGCGGTGGCTTATGTGCAGGAACGCTTGGCGCTGGACAAGTCGGCCAAGATACGAATCCTGGAGATCGGAGCAGGTACGGGAGGGACGAGTGCGGTTGTACTCAAGCGCTTAGAACCGTATCAATCCCACATGGACGACTACCTTTACACGGATTTATCAAAGGCGTTTCTGATTCATGGAAAACAGACGTATGGGGAGCAGGCTCCTTACTTATCCTGCAAAATGGTCGATATTGAACGTCCGCTTGCCGAGCAAGGGATTGAAGAAGGAAGCTTCGATCTTGTCATAGCAACAAATGTGCTCCATGCCACTGCACGGATAAGCCGTACGTTGCGTCATGCAAAGGCAGCCCTGCGCCCGGGCGGGTTATTACTGACCAATGAGATCCATGCAAACCGCCTGTTCATGCACGTTACTTTCGGGTTATTGGAAGGCTGGTGGTTGCATGAGGATGCCGAAGTACGCATTCCCGGCAGTCCGGTGCTAACTACGGAAATGTGGCAGAGGCTTATGGCGGAGGAAGGTTTCCGGAGCATCTTCTATCCGGCACGGAAAGGTCATTTTCTCGGCGCCGCTGTCATTGCTGCGGAGAGCGACGGCGTGTACCGGCAGTACCTAAGCGGTTGCGCGAGCGTTCCGTCGGATTTCCAGGGGCAGGAGCCGCTCCCGATCAGCCCGTCCACAAGCGGCACAAACGGTGCTGGTGACGTTTCGGACCGGGCGCTCGGCTCGTTTATCCAAACCGTTATTCGAACAGCGGTGGCGGATGCACTGCAAATCGATGCAGGCCGAATCCAGGACGATCGGAGCTTCTCGGATTACGGCGTCGATTCCATCATTGCGGTCAACCTCATTAACATCATTAATGAGCACTGCGAGACGCAGCTGCAGACGACGATCATTTTTGACTATAACAGCGTCGAGCGGCTGTCCGATTGGCTGCTTCGCGAGCATCGGCAGGAACTGCTGAGCAAGTACCGGCAGCAGGATAAAAACGCAGCCCAATCCCCGCCGCAGGTCATGGCTGAAGAACGGGCCCCGGCGCCGGGAGCATCGGAGGACGGGTATCGAGCCGCAGAAGATGTAGCTGCCTTCGAACTGGCGGGAAAGAGTCAGAAGCCGCGGGTACGCCATCATATAGTCGTTGAACGCCCCGGCGGTATCGACGAGCTTCAATTGAAACAATCGGCAGTGCCGCCGCTGACGGAGCATAATGTGCTGGTTGAGGTACGCGCCTTTTCATTGAACTTTGGCGATCTGCTTTGTGCCAAAGGTCTGTATCCAGTGATGCCGCCTTTTCCTTTTACGCCCGGCTTTGAGGCAAGTGGTGTTGTCATCGATACCGGTAAGGCGGTGACCTCCGTCCGGCGTGGTGATCAAGTGGTTGTGATCGGAGGGGAGAATATAGGCGCGCAATCGACCTACATCGTATGCTCGGAGCAGTCGCTTCTTCCAAAGCCTGACTTTCTGTCCTTCGAAGAAGCTTGTTCGCTGCCGGCAGTCGGCCTTACGATGATGGACGCTTTTCGCAAAGCGGCAGTCAAACCCGGCGACAAGGTCCTTGTTCAGACGGCGGCGGGAGGAATCGGCTTGATGGCCGTACAGTTAGCCCGTCATTACGGCGCGGAAATATACGCTACCGCAGGCTCCAAAGAAAAATTGGACTATCTTGCAGGTATTGGTGTTTCAAAGCTTATCAATTACAGGGAAGACGATTTCGAGCAGGAGCTCAAGAGGCTTACGGACGGACAAGGGGTACAGATCGTTGTGAACACACTGTCCGGGGACGCGATGTCGAAAGGATTCCGGTGTTTGGCGCCGGGAGGCCGGTATATTGAGCTCGCCTTAACCGCGCTGAAGTCCGCGCGGAGCATCGACTTGTCGCTGTTGAACGAGAACAGAGCGTTCCATTCCGTTGACTTAAGAGCGTTGTCAGCCGAACAACCAGCTGCGATACAAGCTTATTGGGACGAGTTGACAGCTCTGATTAGGCAAGGGGTCATACGGCCGACAATCGGCGGCGTTTACGCACTCTCTGATTTTAAAGAAGCCTATCGTCAGTTGGAGAACCGGAAAAATATCGGCAAGATTGTGGTGCGTATACCCGGAGGCGATTACCTGTCCGAACCCGAAGCCAGTTCTTCTGCTATGGAGAATGCAAGCATGCCGCAGGTTCCAACGTCTTTAGAACCGGTGGCCATTGTCGGGATAAGCGGTCGTTTTGCTCGTTCGGATTCGGTGAAGGAGCTATGGTCACATCTTGAGGCAGGGACCGATCTGGTAGAAGAAGTGACGCGCTGGGAACTCCGTGGAAGCGGCCCGGATTCGAAAGGTGTCAAAGGCTGCCGCCATGGAAGCTTTCTAAGCTCAATTGATTGCTTCGATCCGCTTTTCTTTAACATCACCGGCGTGGAAGCCGATTACATGGATCCTCAGCAGCGCATCTTTCTCGAGGAATCGTGGAAAGCGCTGGAGGATGCTGGATACGCGGGACCGGGAGAACATACGCAGCGATGCGGCGTCTATGTCGGAAGCTGCGGCAGCGATTACGCGAGATTGTTTGGAGACGAAGCGCCGGCTCAGGCGTTCTGGGGCAATGCAGGATCCGTCATACCTGCACGGATCGCTTATTACCTGAACCTGCAGGGGCCTGCGGTAACGGTGGATACAGCCTGCTCCAGTTCGCTGGTTGCGATTCATCTTGCCTGTCAAAGCCTGTGGACAAGGGAAACGGACATGGCGCTCGCGGGCGGCGTATTCATCCAATCAACGCCTGAATTTTATACCGTCTCGAATCGTGCCAGTATGCTTTCTCCCACCGGCCGATGCCATGCTTTTGACGAAAGGGCCGACGGCTTCGTACCTGGAGAAGGCGCTGGTGCGATTGTTCTCAAACGTTTGAAGGATGCGCTTGCCGACGGCGATCATATTTATGGCGTGATCCGCGGCAGCGGCATCAATCAGGACGGCACGACAAACGGCATTACGGCACCAAGTGCGAATTCACAGGAGCGCCTGCTGCGGCATGTGTATGATACCTTCTGCATCAATCCGCGCCATATTCAGCTGGTGGAGGCGCATGGAACGGGAACGAAGCTGGGAGATCCGATTGAGTTTCAGGCGCTGACCCGGGCGTTCCGACATTACACGGACGATAAACGCTATTGCGCGGTCGGTTCGATTAAATCGAATCTCGGCCATCCGGCTGCTGCCGCAGGCATTGCGGGCTTGTTGAAAGTGATTCTGTCATTGCGTCACAAAAAACTGCCGCCTTCCCTCCATTTTGAAAAGGGCAACACAAGCATTGCTTTCGAAAATAGTCCCTTTTACGTCAATACGGAGCTTAGGGATTGGACACTTGGCGCGGGAACGAAACGAATGGCGGCCATCAGCTCATTCGGATTCAGTGGAACGAATGCGCATCTTGTTCTTGAGGAAGCTCCTCAGCCGGTTCGCAGACCGGAGGCGAGATCCGCATACTTGTTCGTGCTGTCGGGACGGACCGCGGTACAGCTGCGCCAACAGATTGAAAGGCTGGCTGCGCACTGCAGATACTCCCCGCAGTTGGACTGCGCCGCGGTCAGCTTTACGCTGCTGGCAGGACGTAAGCACTTGAAACACCGGTTTGCATGCGTCGCCGCCTCCCAGCATGAGCTACTCGAACGGCTTGGCGAATGGTTGGATAACGGCCATGCGCAAGACGTTGTCCAAGCAGAGCTGCAGCCTGTCGGGGTGCGGGATGAAGAAGAGCGGCAGATCGACGAAGTAAATCAAAGCATCCAGGCATACCGAGACAATGTCGACGGCCTGGCACGAGAGCATCTGCTGGCTTGTGCCGAGCTGTTTGTTCACGGTTATCCGCTGGACTTACGCAAGCTGTTCCTGGAAGGGGAGCAGCAGCGGATTCCATTGCCGACATACCCCTTTGCCAAAGAAAGCCATTGGGTAAAGAAAGCGGAGCAACGGAAAGAGGCGAAGACGGATGAAGACGGCTTCAGTGATCTTTTAGATCAGTTTCTCGACGAAACCATAACGTTGGAGACCGCCGTCCAGAAAGCGGAACGAATCCTATCATCTTTGTCTTAGCAGGCTTCTAACCGGGAGGTCAATATGAGAGATTTTTTGCAAGATGTGTTGAGTGGAGTCCAAGAGGGCCGTCTGTCCAAGCCAGAGGCCCTTCGAATGTTGAACAAGTATAAGCAGAGCGCCCCATCCGAAGCAAATGATGAATACGGCGTGCTGCTTTTTCGGCCGTCCGAAGAGGAAACTGCAAAGTTTCCATCGGACTCCCCTGGGCTCAATCAGGACCGATTGATCATATTTGGCGAGTCGATCAAGGTCCGCGCAGATAAATTAGAATGCATGACAGGCAAAGCCGAATGGCTTGTTCTTGAATTCTCAGAGCAGCCGATCGAGCAGCGGTATGAGGCTTATACACTCCAAATCATCGACCGCCTCCAGCGCCTTCTGCATAATCACACCGGCCGGGAAACGCTTGTGCAGCTTTTCATCGCAAATAAAGAGGAGTCGCCATGGTTTGTCGGATTATACAGCTTACTGTTAACCGCACGTGCAGAAAATCCGAAGCTCACGGTAGAATGTCTCGAATGGTCGGAAAATGATAAGAGAGATATTGCCGGTGCGCTCGAGGCAGGTGCCTGGGGGGGCGGCAGCACAAGTGCTGTCCAATCCCAGCACGGTCGCTGTTACCGTTCCGCGTGGAAGAAGGAGACGATCCTGCAGGAGCAGGTGCGAATGCCATGGAAAGACCGCGGCATCTATTTAATAACAGGCGGAGCGGGCGCACTCGGCCTGTTATTTGCTGAGGAAATCGCAAGGCAGGTGAGCCTGCCTGTTCTTATACTAATCGGAAGATCGGCAACGCTGAATGACGAAGCATCCGACCGAATCGAACGGATGACGGCTCTTGGCGCGAAGGTTGAATATAGGCAAGTTGATCTAAGCGAAGAACGTCAAGTTGCTGCATTGATCGATGCAATTCGGAATCAATATGGCGGCTTGAATGGGATTCTACATGCGGCAGGTATCATCCGCGATGAATATTTGTACCGCAAAACGCGTGATCAGGTTATCGAGGTGCTCGGTCCGAAGGTGAAGGGACTCGTTCATTTGGATCGGTCTAGCAAGGATATCAAGCTGGACGTGTTTGCCGTCTTCTCATCCGTAGCAGGTGTATATGGCAATGCCGGCCAAGCAGACTATGCGGCGGCGAATGGCTTTATGGATGCTTATACCGCATGGAGACAACAGACGGACCACAACAGGTCAGGAATGATCGCAATCAACTGGCCGCTCTGGAGATCGAACGGGATGCAGCTCGAACCCGGAGCCGAGGAAGCATTGGAACGTGAGACCGGGATGGCGGCGATGCCGGGAACGATCGGCATCCGTGCATTCTACGCTGCGCTTGCAAGCGGAGGGAGCCGGGCCATGGTACTCTACGGTGCTGGTGCTAAGCTAACCCGTTTTGTAGAAAATGACCGAAGTCGCTCTTCGGCCGATCTTGTCGAAGGAGTCAGTCTGGATCCAAACTTGGACAAGCGGACCCTGAAACGGCTGATTCATTTGTTCTCGGGCTATACGAGGCTCAATCCGGACAGCATTGATCCAGATGAACCGTTGGAAACGTATGGCATCGATTCGATTATGATTACCGAGTTGAACCGCAATCTCGCGAATGACTTCGGTGAGCTTTCCAAAACGCTGTTTTACGAATTCAAGACACTAAGAGGCGTAGCCGATTATTTGAGCGCAACGTATCCGCATCAATGTCTCAATTGGATTGGACTGGCCGAGAGAGATACACAGGAGAAAAATGACGCGGCGGCAGCTTCGTCTTCCGGTGCGATGCCCCGGTTGTCGCCGATCGGTGAAAGTGATCAAACGGTCAGCAGATCGGTCGGCATTGCAGGAAAGAGTGGTCAGCCGGCAGAGAAGGAACCGATCGCGATTATCGGGATGAGCGGCAGATATCCGCAGGCCGAAGATTTGGACGCGTTTTGGCGAAATCTTGCCGCAGGCATGGACTGCATAACCGAAATTCCCGGGGGTCGTTGGCCGGTCGAAGGTTTCTATGAGCCCAATTCGGAGATTGCGGTCGCCGAGGGGAAAAGCTATAGCAAGTGGGGCGGATTTCTGGAGCATGCGACAAGCTTTGATCCGCTCTTCTTTAAAATATCGCCGCTGGAGGCGTCCTGCATGGACCCTCAGGAACGGCTCTTTCTCGAAAGCTGCTGGCATGCGCTTGAGGATGCTGGCTGCACGAGAGAGCATCTGGCTTCGCAGTACGGCGGCCGAGTCGGCGTTTTCGCCGGAATAACGAAAACAGGGTTTAATCTATACGGGCCTGAGTTCAGAAAACAGGGAGAGCGCATGCTTCCCTTTACGTCTTTTAGCTCCGTGGCCAATCGAGTTTCGTACTTATTTGACTTCAATGGTCCGAGCATGCCAATCGATACGATGTGCTCCTCTTCGTTAACCGCTATTCATGAAGCTTGCGAGCATATTTTGCGCGGGGAATGCGAATTGGCAATCGCCGGAGGCGTCAACTTATATCTTCATCCGTCTAATTATATCGAGCTTAGTGCTCATGGGATGCTGTCCACCGACGGCAAATGCAGAAGCTTCGGCAGCGGCGGCAGCGGCTTCGTTCCTGGAGAAGGAGTAGGTGTTTTGCTGCTGAAACGGCTGTCGCAAGCCATTGCCGACGGTGACCGGATTCATGCCGTGATCAGAGCCACCAGCGTGAATCATGGCGGCAAAACAAATGGCTACACCGTTCCAAATCCGAATGCCCAGGGACAGCTGATCCGGCAAGCGCTCGACAAAGCCGGTATTCACAGCAGAACTGTAAGCTATATCGAAGCGCACGGTACGGGCACCAAGCTGGGTGATCCGATTGAAATTACCGGGCTGACGCAAGCGTTCCGCCAAGATACGCAGGATAACCAATATTGCGCGATCGGTTCGGTCAAATCGAATATCGGTCATCTTGAGGCGGCGGCAGGTGTGGCCGGCGTAACGAAAATCGTGCTGCAAATGAAGCATCGGAAGCTCGTACCGAGCTTGCATGCGCGTACACTAAACCCGAATATTCCGATGAAAAACACGCCTTTTATGGTCCAGCAGGAGCTGGCGGATTGGGATAGACCCGTCGTTCGCCTGAACGACAAAGAGGAAGAGTATCCGAGAATTGCGGGCATTTCTTCCTTTGGCGCAGGCGGCGCCAATGCGCATATTGTGCTCGAGGAGTATATTCCGCCTGTGAGTGAAGCTCGAAAAGAAACATCCGCTAGTGAAGAGATGCTTATTCTGCTGTCGGCCGCCAACGAGCAACGGCTGCGTATTCAGGCAGAGAGACTGCTTTCGGCTTTGGACAGCGGATCATTGGCGGATGCGGAATTGGCGGAAATCGCTTATACGCTTCAGATCGGCCGCGAGGCGATGGATGAAAGGCTTGCTTTTACCACGGCTTCGAAGGAAGAGTTATCCCTTCGCTTACGAAATTTTTTGAATAAGACGTCGGATGACGGTTCGATATACCGCGGCCATGCGAAATCGGATAAGGAGCAGTTGGCCTCGATCGGAGCGGAAGACGATCTTGCAAGCCGTGTAAGCCGTTGGATCGAGCTCCGGAATGTTGACAGGCTTGGGCAATTATGGGTGAAGGGTCTGAAGGTAGACTGGACCCGGATGTATGAGAACAAGCCAGCTAGGCGTGTGAGTTTGCCGGGTTATCCTTTTGAACGCAAAATGTACTGGCTACCGGGCAGCGGCAAACGGAAGGAAGCTGAAGCTAGTCCAGACTTGGCAGCTGAGAAGCAGCGCTTTATCCGCGAACCACAGAACCGTCCGGAAGCGTTTGAACATGTTTTGCTTACACCTGTTTGGGAGGCTGTGCCTGTCGAATCCGGGCCTGCGTACCCCGGAGCGAACAGCCGAAGCGTTGTGATCATCGGAGGAACGGCTGAAAGCCGGGATGCTCTCTTGGTTCATTATCCAAACGCCTTTACAGTCAACGTGGGTGAAGAGGATGATATCGAGCAGATCGCTATGGTGCTGGCACGATTCGGCGTCATCGATCATTTATTTTGGCTTGCGCCGCCTTCCGAATTTTTGCTTCATGACGATTCACTCCTTGCCAAGCAAAAGGGTGGTGTCCTTTTGCTATTCCGCTTGATCAAGGCGTTGCTGCACGCCGGATATGGCGGGAAAAGGCTGAGTGTCGATGTCCTCACCTTCCAAACCCAGCGGGCATACACGGGGGACAGGATAAATCCCGTTCATGCGAGTGTGCATGGACTGATAGGTGCGCTTGCAAAAGAATATCCCCATTGGCAGATTCGTTTACTGGATTTGGAGCCCGGCTGGGAGACTTCAATTGAAACGCTGTTGACGCTTCCTCCGGATAAGGAAGGAAACACGTGGTGCTTAAGGGGACGGGAATGGCTGTGTCAAAGGCTGGCTCCTGTGAATCTCGCCTCCGGCATGCAGCACAACGGTTACCGGAAAGGCGGCGTCTACGTCGTTATTGGCGGGGCCGGGGGTATAGGTGAAGTCTGGACGGCGTACATGATCCGCCGCTATCAGGCCCAGATAGTCTGGCTTGGACGCCGTAGGCAGGATGAGTCGATCAGCGCGTCAATCGAACGGGTGTCCACTACGGGGCCAAAGCCATTCTATATAGAGGCGGACGCAGCGGATGCCCAAGCGCTGGATCATGCTTATCAGGTCATCAAAGCACGTTTCGGCGCCATTCATGGTGTCGTTCATGCTGCAATCGTCCTGCGAGACCATAGTCTCGCCAATATGCAGGAGGACGACTTCCGGGCAGGGCTTGGAGCCAAGATTGACGTCAGTGTACGGCTAGCGCAAATATTCCGCAGAGAGCCACTTGATTTTGTTTTGTTTTTCTCAGGCATGATGTCCTTCGCCAGAAGAGCGGGTCAAAGCAATTATGCAGCAGGCTGCACGTTTAAGGATGCCTTCGCGATCCGTTTGGCCAGTGACTGGCCGTGTGCGATGAAGATAATGAATTGGGGTTACTGGGGAAGTGCGGGCATTGTCGCTTCGGACGATTATCGGGCAAGAATGGTGCGTGACGGCATCGGTTCGATAACGCCTTCCGATGCGATGGAGGCGTTGGAGACACTGCTTGCAAGTCCGATCGAGCAGATGGCATTTATTAAAGCCTCGAAGAGTGTCATGGAAGCAGGCTTTGCTTCGGAGAGGCTAATAGACGTCATGTTCGACACCCCGGGCTTCAGCTGCGATTACAGGTCAATGGTGGAGCTGCCGGCACTTCCTGATCTCATTGCCGGTATGAACATAGAACGAGGCCAAGCGGTTGGGCCGTACGGTCAAGCCGAACTGATTTTGCATGATTTGATCGGGGAAACGTCCCGTTTGCTGGACGTCCATCCCGACGAAATCGACCCGAACGCTGAGTTTGCGGAATACGGATTGGATACGGTCCAGCTGGCCGAGCTTTTAAGCAAGCTTAACAGAAGCTTCATGATGGAAGCGGAAATGCAGGCTTTCACAGATTGGACGACGTTGAACCAGATGGCACAAGCTGTGTCCCGTTTTGTCGGACGATCGGAAATCACGCCATAAGAAAGGGGCCTGTTCGTCTTGGATCAATTAAACGCGTTAACCTATAAATTGCTGTGGGGGCAGCTGTGGGAACTCGGACAGTTTACACAGCATCCGTTTGACTTGGACGCTCTGAAGGCCAAGGTGCATTCGCGCTATGGAAGCTGGCTTAAAGAGAGCCTGACACAGCTGACCGAACAGGGGTATATCAGGCTGCCACAAGGACAGGGCCTTGCGAAAGCAGCTCCTCCTGTTCATCTGAACGAGGTGTGGGAAGAGTGGGCGGCCGCCAAGAAGGAATGGCTGCACAATCCTAATTTACATGCCCAAGTCAACCTGTTGGAAACAGCGCTTCGGGCGCTTCCGGCGATATTGACCGGCCGGACCTCCGCCACTGACGTTCTGTTTCCAAACGGCTCGATGGAGCTTGTCGAAGGCATCTATAAATATAATCCGGTATCGGATTACTTTAACGAGGTGTTGGCCAATACAGCGGCCGCATATGTAAAAAGTCTGGGTCAAGGGCAACGGATGCGCATTCTTGAGCTGGGAGCGGGAACGGGCGGTACGAGCGAGATGGTCTTCCGCAAGCTGGAGCCTTATCGGGTACAGATCGCGGAGTACGTTTACAGCGACTTATCGAAAGCACTTCTTATCCGTGCACAAGAACAATACGGACCGGCAGTTCCCTATTTAAGCTGCCGGATCGTGAACGTTGAAGAGCCCTTGGAGGAACAGGGGATTTCGTCAGGCACATTCGATATGGTCATCGCGTCAAATGTGCTGCATGCGACAAAAAATATTCGGCTTACGCTGCGCACCGTTAAATCTGCACTGAAAAAAAATGGTTTATTGCTGCTAAATGAGATGAGCAACAATACGCTCTTCGCTCACCTGACATTCGGTCTTCTGGATGGCTGGTGGCTCTATGAGGACGACTGGCTGCGCATTCCGGGTTCGCCCGCCTTAACTTCGGAGACCTGGACGAAAGTTTTGGAGCAGGAGGGGTTCCAGTCGGTTTATTTCCCGGCGCAGGCATCCCGGAACTTGGGACAGCAGATTATCGCTTGCCAGAGCGATGGCGTTGTACGAAAATCCGGCACATCGTCAGCAAAACGAACTGGGTCGAATATGGATACCGCTGCGGCGATGATTGTCTCCACAACGGCAGATGATACCGGAAAAGTGGAACCGAAAGCGGATTGGACTGCTCAGGACAATGACAGATACGTGCAAGCTGTCAAGCTCATGCTTAGAAAGCACATCTCGACAGCACTTAAGGTTGACCGTGATCAGATCGCTCCGAACCATGCTTTTGCCGATTACGGGCTGGATTCCATTACGAGCGTTCACTTAATCCAATTGGTTAATGAGGAGCTTGGACTGGAGCTGCCGACGACCGTTCTGTTTACATACAGCTCGATTAATCAGTTTACAGGCTATTTGCTGGCTGAGCACGGCGAAGCCGTTTCCCGGGTTTTCGGAGCTGCGGACCGCATAGCGCCGCAGGCGGCTGTTAGGCCGAACGAAGTCGAATCGCCCCCTGCGTTCCAGAAGGCGGATGCACGAGCCCAAGGGCCGGCTCATAAGGAGCCGATTGCCATCATCGGCATAAGCGGAAGGTTTGCCAAATCCCGTAGCATGGAAGAATTATGGGAGCATTTGGCCAGTGGAACGGATTTGGTCGGGGAAATCACGCGATGGAAACAGTCGGACTCCAATATCGTTCGCTATGGTAGCTTACTTGATGATTATGACGAGTTCGACCCGTACTTTTTTCATATTTCGGGAACGGAAGCGGTTTACATGGATCCTCAGCAGCGGTTGTTTCTGGAGGAGTCCTGGAAAGCGCTGGAGGACGCCGGCTATGCCGGATCGGCAATGGAAGGCCGCCGGTGCGGCGTTTATGTCGGGTACAATATCGGCGATTATATGCATCTGCTCGGCGACAATCCCCCGGCGCAGGCGATGTGGGGAAATGCCGGTGCTATCGTAGCTGCCCGAATTTCGTATTATTTGAACTTGAGAGGCCCGGCGATAGCAGTCGATACCGCCTGCTCCAGCTCACTCGTATCTGTTCATCTTGCATGTCAGGGACTGTGGGCGCGTGAGACAGATATGAGCTTGGCCGGGGGTGTGTTCATTCAGTCTACCCCGACTTTCCACGACAGTGCACAGCGGGCAGGCATGCTGTCTGCTTCCGGGCGCTGTTATACGTTTGATGAACGGGCGGACGGTTTTGTGCCGGGAGAGGGCGTCGGTGCGGTTGTTCTCAAACGGTTAAGCGATGCGATTGCCGACGGCGACCATATCTACGGTGTCATTGCCGGATCGGGCATGAACCAGGACGGCACGACCAACGGGATTACGGCACCGAGCGGCGCTGCACAGGAAGAGCTCGAGCGCGAAGTGTATGAACAATTCGGCATCGATCCCGGGCGCATTCAATTGGTAGAAGCACACGGCACCGGTACTAAGCTTGGCGACCCCATCGAGCATGAGGCGTTGACGCGCGCATTTAGACATTACACAACCAAAACGGAATACTGTGCGATTGGCTCTATCAAGACAACGATCGGCCATACGATCGCTGCAGCGGGCATCGCGGGGTTGATCAAGCTGATGTTGTCATTGAAATATAAAAAGCTTCCGCCATCCCTTCATTATCAGAAGGGCAATGCGAATATCCGAATGGAGGGAAGCCCCTTCTACGTCAACACCCGCCTCAAGGAATGGCCTGCTGAGCCGGGTGAAAGCCGGTTCGCGGCGATCAGTTCATTCGGCTTCAGCGGGACGAATGTGCACATGGTCCTTCAGGAAGCGCCGACGATAGATCGTCAGCCAAGGCCAACGCGCAGTCATCTGCTGGTGCTGTCGGCGCATTCCGACGCGCAGCTGCGTCAGCAGGCGGAGCAGCTTATCGCTTACTGCGGCAAGCATCCCGAAGCGGATATCGGGGATATGAGCTATACACTGCTGATCGGACGTAAGCATTTGCCGCATCGGCTGGCCTGTATCATCGAGGATGTGACTGCCCTTGTCGCTGTGCTGAACCGCTGGCTCCTTGAGGGGAGCGCGCCGGGCCTCTTTGCGTCGGTCGTGCACGAATGGGAACGGCAGGAGGATGCGATCAAGAAGAACGAGGGTCTGGTGTGCATCATGGAATGGCGTAATTCGGAGCTCGATAAGCCGGAGATGTTAGAAAGGATTGCCCGCTTGTATCAGCAAGGCTATGAGCTGGCGTATGACAAGCTGTTTACAGCCAGTCAATACAGACGGATTTCATTGCCGGTGTATCCCTTTGCACGGGAGAGATTTTGGGTGCCGCTTAGGGGAGTAAGTGAGTCGGTGAAGCGGGAAGAACGGCATCAATCGGAAGTTCTTCATCCGCTGGTGCACCGCAATACGTCGACGCTTACGGAGCAGCGGTACAGCTCCGTATTCACGGGCGATGAGCCCTTCTTCACGGACCATGTGTTAAACGGCCAGAAGATTTTTCCCGGCTCCGCTTACTTGGAAATGGCTCATGCAGCCGTACGGCTTGCTACTGAATCGGCTGCTGACGACGGACGAATCCTGCAGCTGAAGCATGTTGGATGGGTACAACCCCTCATTGCGCGGGATGAACCGGTTGTCCTTCACATCGCGCTCGCTTCCGGAGAGAATGAGGAAATTACGTTCGAGGTATACAGCTTGTCGGGGGATAAAGACAGGGAAGAAGCGGTTGTTCATTTTCAAGGTTCGGGAAGGTGGACGGCAGCCGCGCCGGAGGAGCGGCTGAATGTGCGGGAGGCGCAAGCGGCATGCCGCCATACGGTTTCGTCGGAAGCATGCTACGAGGCGTTTGCACAGATCGGCTTTCATTACGGCATCACCCACAAGGGCATCGAGCAGCTTCATATTGGAGAACAGGCTGCGCTGGTGAAGCTGTCGATGCCTGCTGATCGAGGGAGCGTGGAGCCTTTTACGATGCATCCCGGTCTGCTGGATGCCGCACTCCAATCGATGGCCGGTCTTGTATTCGGAGAAAATAACGTAAGCCCATTGGATGGCAGTCTTCGTTTAAGCCCGCTTCTGCCTTTCGCTATTGAAACGCTCGATATCGTACATGCCATGGATGCCGAGATGTGGGCGTATTTGCGATTCAGCCACGACTCGGGGATGCATGGCGGCATTAAGAAGATTGATATCGATTTGGTTGACGCTCAGGGCCGTTTATGCGTACGGATCAAAGGGTATGCTGCCCGTTCGGTACAAGCCAACACACACTCGGACGAGGGGGTGTTATTGTTCGAGCCGATATGGGAAACGGCGGAGGACTCTATAGGTACAAACGAAGCTGTGCACCGATATGAGCGCCGAATTGTCGTCGCTACTGAAGACTGTGCCTTCGCTCTGAAGGAAATCGAAGGACAGGGGGATGACGTCCGGTGCATCGCCCTGCAGACCGAACATCAGGATAAGATCGACCTGCGTTACCATGCTTATGCAGAACAGCTGCTCAGTATCGTACAGGAAGTGCTGCAGGATAACCGCTCCACTATGATACAGCTGCTTATCGGCCATACCGATCAACAGCAATTGGCTGCGGGGTTGTCGGGAATGCTCAAAACAGCGGCCATGGAAGAGCCGAGAATAGCCGGCCAGCTGATCGAGCTTGAAGCTCAGTCGAGTGAGCAGCACCTCGCCCAATTGCTAGCGGCGTACGCAAAGCACCCAGAATTACACCACATCCGATTGAATAGGGAGCAGCAGAGCATTCTGCGCTGGCGCGAGATGCGAACGGTTCCCGAGTCGTCTACAGTCGTTCCTTGGAAGGATGGCGGCGTTTACCTCATAACCGGGGGAACAGGCGGACTTGGCGTGCTGTTTGCGGAAGAAATTGCGCGAAGGACCCGTGGCGCTGCCGTGATCCTTGCGGGACGTTCAGCGCTGGACCAAAACAAGCGCGAACGGATAGAGCAATTAACCAATCGAGGGCTGACGGTGGAATACAGGCAAACGGATGTCGGTAGCCTGGAGGCGGTGGAAACGCTGATCCAAGAGATTTGCCGCAAATACGGTACATTGAACGGGATCCTGCACGGCGCCGGTGTTATTCAAGATGCTTATTTGAAGAAAAAGTCCGCGGTTGAACTTCAGCAGGTTCTTCGGCCAAAAGTATCCGGAACGGTCCATCTGGATGATGCGACTCGCCATATTCCGTTGGATTTCTTCCTACTTTTCTCGGCTTTAGCAGGTGTAATAGGTAATCCCGCTCAGGCTGATTATGCGGCCGCCAACGCTTTTCTGAATCGTTTTGCTGCCTACCGTAACGAGTTAGCGGGAGCCGGACAACGGCATGGCCGCACATTGTCGATTTGTTGGCCGCTGTGGCAAGAAGGCGGCATGCAGGTTCATGCCGAGACGGCGAAGCTGTTGAAGCAGAAGAGCGGCATGCGAGCAATGGCAAGCAGCACGGGCATTCAAGCGTTTTACATGGCTTTGGCTGCTGGAAAATCGCAAATCACCGTTATCGACGGTGAGAAAGAAACGTTACGCGTCTTTATGCGGATGGCACAAAACGAAGGGAAGGTGCAGGCTTTCGAAAGCAGTATGAAAGAGCCGTCCGCTTGGGATCAAAGCGATGCGCTTCAGGAGAAAGCGGTCGCGTATTTGACGAATTTGATATCATCCGTGGCCGGCACGCCCGCCAGCCGGATGGACCCGGACGCTCCGATGGAAACGTACGGCCTCGATTCCGTCATGGTGATGCAAATCACCAGCCGGCTGGAAGCATCCTTCGGTTCCCTGTCGAAAACATTGTTTTTCGAATATCCGAACATCGGTCGACTGGCGGCTTTTTTCATCGAACATCATCGGTTCCGTTTGGCCGAGTTAGTTGGCGCTAAAATGGCGGCGGAAGATTCCATGAGTCCTATTACCGTATTACTGAAGCCAAAGAAAGCAGGCCGCAAAGCTGCACGCCCGATCTCCAAGCGGCCGACAGAAGCACGGGACGGAAGTCGTGTACACGATATTGCGATCGTCGGTATAGCCGGCCGTTATCCGGGCGCTAAAAATGTTGAACAATTTTGGGAGAAGCTTCGTGACGGTCAGGACTGCATCAGCGAAATTCCGCCCGACCGCTGGGATCACAGCGTCTACTATGACCCGGATAAGAGCAAGCCGGGCAAAGTGTATACGAAGTGGGGCGGATTTGTGGAGGGCGTCGACCGCTTCGATCCGATGTTCTTTCATATATCGCCGCGTGAAGCCGAGATCATGGACCCGCAGGAAAGATTGTTTCTGCAATGCGTCTATGAATCGATCGAAGACGCCGGATATACACGGGAAACGCTCGCTGCCGAGGGGCAAGGGAAGACGAAGCGGGTTGGCGTATTCGTTGGCGTCATGAACGAGGAATATCAGCTATATGGCGCGGAGTTGACTGCCCGAGGGAAGCCAATCGCACTATCCGGTAATCCCTCGTCTGTCGCAAACCGGGTCTCTTACTTCTGCGATTTCAAAGGACCAAGCATGGCGGTGGACACGATGTGTTCCTCGTCGCTGACAGCCATTCATCTGGCTTGCCAAAGCTTGCGGCAAGGGGAAAGCCGTGTTGCCGTGGCCGGCGGCGTCAACGTATCCGTCCACCCGAATAAATACATTTTCCTTTCCCAAGGCAAATTCGTTTCCAGCAAAGGTCGCTGTGTAAGCTTCGGGAAAGACGGCGACGGTTACGTACCCGGCGAAGGGGTAGGTGCAGCTGTGCTGAAACCGCTCGAAGATGCAATTGCGGACGGCGATCACATTTATGGCATTATCAAGGGAACGGCCATCAACCATGGCGGCAAGACAAACGGCTATTCGGTACCCAGTCCGGCTGCGCAGGCCGATGTCATTGGCGAGGCAATCAAGGATGCCGGTATTGATCCGCGAACCATTAGCTATATCGAAGCGCACGGCACGGGCACCTCGCTTGGCGATCCGATTGAAATCGCGGGCTTGAGCCAATCCTTCCGCGCCTATACGGCAGATGATCGCTTTTGTGCGATCGGCTCGGCCAAATCGAACATCGGTCATTGCGAAAGCGCAGCAGGCATTGCTGGTTTGACGAAGGTATTGCTTCAGATGAAATACGGTCAACTGGCGCCTTCTCTGCATGCGGAGGAGCTCAATCCGAACATCGATTTCGAGCAATCACCTTTTGTGGTACAGCGGACGCTGGAGGCCTGGAACCGACCTGTTCTGACCATAGACGGGACTGCAAGGGAAATTCCGAGAATCGCCGGACTCTCTTCCTTTGGCGCGGGAGGCTCCAACGGGCATCTCGTCATCGAAGAATATATTTCAGACGAGCATGTGACAGGCGAAAAGCAGACTTACCATAGGCACGATCCGGCTATCATTGTACTTTCAGCGCGCGACGAAGAGCGTCTACAGCTCGTTGCGCAGCGTCTCTTGTCCTTCATACGCGATCAAGGCTGTGATCACACAAACCTGGAGAATCTGGCCTACACCCTCCAAGTGGGCCGGGAAGCGATGGAGGAACGGCTGGCGATGCTCGTCGGTTCGATCGAAGAGCTGGAGAATAAGCTGCTTGCTTATTTAGCGGATCGCGAAGAAAGGGACAACGTTTTCCGCGGTCACATCCAGACTAATGAACTGATGCAAATGTGGCGGACAGACGAGGATTTATCGGAGACGTTTAAGGCATGGATGAGAAAAGGGAAATTCGGGAAGATCCTCGGTCTGTGGGTGAAAGGACTGAACATCGATTGGCGTCTGCTTTACGAAGATACGGTTCCCCGCCGGATGAGCCTGCCAACGTATCCGTTTGCGGAGGAGAGGTACTGGATACCGGAAACCGACAGCATATTTGCTCGGGAAGGAGAGGGCGGGAAGCCTCTTCATCCGCTGCTGCACCGGAATACATCGGACGTGTCGCAGCTGCGTTTCAGTTCGCTGTTTACCGGTAAGGAGCAGTTCCTGAGCGATCATGTTGTTCATGGGAATAAGATCATGCCGGGCGCCGCTTACCTCGAAATGATTCGCGCAGCCGCTGAGGCTGCAGCCGGCAAGCTGTTAAGTTCGGCAGGCACTCGTCTTCATCAGATCGTATGGAGAAAACCGCTTGTCATAAACGACGCATCCTCCGAGGTGCATATTCGGCTCCGTAAGGAAGACGAAGAATTGGCATGCGAGGTCTTTACCAATCAGGGCGAAGACGAGAATGAGGTCTTGTATTGTACGGCAACGGTATCGCTTCAGGAGCCCGAAGAGAGCCCAATTATGGATATTGAAGTCATAAGAGCACAATGCAGCGGGCCGAAGCTGTCAGGAGAGCAATGCTATCGGGCATTCGAATCAGCCGGACTTTTGTATGGACCCGGCAACAGAGGGATCAGAATTATCTATACCGGCAACGATCAAGCTTTGGCGAACGTGTTTGTTCCGGCGGAAGCAGCCGGCACGCCGCATGATTATGTGCTTCATCCGAGTTTGATTGATTCCGTCTTCCAGGCAACGATCGGCTTGTTTCCCCGTCAAGTTCTGGAAGCAATGGAGGGGCAGCCGCAGTCCGTGAGCCCAATCGTTCCTTTTGCGCTGGAGGAATTGGACATCCTTGGCCCATGTTCAGGAGAGATGTGGGCATGGATCCAGTTCAGCAGCGGTCTTCTACCGGAGAGCCCGATCCGCAAGCTGGATATCGAGCTTATCGACAGCAGTGGAATCGTTTGTGTACGGATGAGAGGATTGACGTCCAGACGGATTGACGGTGAAGAGGTTCGTGATCAACCTGTTGCAACCCCTAAGGAAACGCTTTTGTTCCAGCCGATATGGGAACGGAAGCCTTGCTATACGGAGAACACAGTGACTTATACCAGGCGTATCGTCTTGTTGGGCGGATCGGACAGCTCGCTTGCGGATCAACTCATGCAACAGGGGGGCGGGGCTGAGGTTCATCTATTGGGCGACGGCCTGGAAAGTATGACGCTGGAGTCGCGTTATACGTTTTATGCCAAACGGATGTTGAAACAGCTTCAATCCGCACTTCATGGTACGGAAGGCAGGACGCTGATTCAATTGGTGCTCCCGTATAACGACAATCAACGTCTCATGGTTGGATTAAGCGGAATGCTGAAGACCGCTGCTCTTGAACAACCCGGTGTCGTCGGGCAGACGATTTTACTGGGTAAGGACTCGGCGGGCCCTGTCATTGCCGGGATTATCGAAGAGAATGGGTCTGAACCGGAAGATGACGTCATTCGTTATGAAGTCGGCAATCGTTATGTTCAAAGGCTTGTGGAAATGGGACTCAAAAACGGGGTTCCGGTACCTTGGAAACATAACGGCACGTATCTGATCACAGGCGGCTGCGGCAAGCTTGGGATGATCGCTGCGCGAGATGCCGCCGCGCGAACTAGTGGTGCGAACCTGATCCTAACGGGGCGCTCCGCTCATGATGAACAGATACAGAAGCATCTTGACGAATTGAAAGCGGTGGGAGCCCATGCAGAGTACTGCAGCTTGGACATCAGCGACGCTTCCGCCATCCAAGAAACAATCGAACGGATAGAAGCTCGTTATGGCGGTTTGTCCGGCATCATTCATTGCGCAGGCACTCGAGCGGACAGCTTCATCTTGAAAAAAACGGAAATAGACATCGATCGGGTATTCGCCGCTAAAGTGGCCGGTCTTATTCATCTGGACCGTTCAACGAGGCATATGGAGCTCGACTTTATGCTGCTTTATTCCTCTCTTGCCGGAACGCTGGGCAATTTCGGTCAAGCCGACTATGCAGCCGCCAATGGGTTTATGGACGCGTTCGCAGCGCATCGGAACGATCTTACGGCTTCAGGACTTCGCAAGGGCAAAGCCTGCTCGATCGCCTGGCCGCTCTGGGAGAAGGGCGGCATGCAAATCGATGAGGAAACGCTCTCCATGATGAACAGGCTGACCGGGATGTCTGTGCTCGAAACCGCCGACGGGTTGCACGCTTTATATGCCGCAGCAGTATCTGCAGCGGACCATGTCCTGACGATAGCGGGAGATCCTTCCCGTATGCGGGCTGCCTTGACGGCTGGGAGCCAGTCTCCACCGCAGGCTCAAGCTCGGCCGGCAGCTGTCGTGCAGCAGCCTGTAAAGGCTGACGGCATTCTGGCCTTTCCTCAGGATGAGCTGGAGCAGAAGACCATAGCGTACTTAAAATCGCTTGTATCGGCGGTAATTAAGCTGCCCATTCAGCGGATGCATGAGGATACGCCATTCGAGAAATATGGTGTCGATTCAGTGACCATCATGCAGCTGACAGCGAGTCTGGAACAATCATTCGGAACGTTGTCCAAAACGCTGTTCTTTGAATATATGACGATCAGGGAGTTGGCCGGCTATTTGATGCGTGCTCACCTCGGCCGTCTGCCTGCTGTCTTGGGCTTGGAGGACGGTTCTTCGTTCGAATCGGCAGCGTCCATCCCTGAACGCGCCGGGCTTTCGGGTCATGACAGCCATGCTGTAGAGAAAGTAGAACCGCCAGCCGGCAATAACGATGTTGAATCGGTAGGTGCTACAACCGAATGGCGGCCGGAGGATATCGCGATTATCGGGGTGGCCGGACGCTATCCGGGAGCAAGAGACGTGGAGGCGTTTTGGCACAATATCCGGAACGGCGTCGACAGCATCACCGAAATCCCGGCAGACCGTTGGAATCATGAGGCAATCTTTGATGCAGAGCCTGATAAACAGGGGAAAACCTATTCCAAATGGGGAGGCTTCCTGGAAGGGGTGGATCGCTTCGATCCGCTGTTCTTTCACATTTCGCGCAAAGAAGCGGCGTTTATGGATCCTCAGGAGCGATTGTTTCTACAGTGCACGTACGAACTGCTGCAGGATGCCGGATACACGAGGCAGGACCTGCAGCAGCTCGATTCGTCCGGTCTTGGCGGTAATGTAGGCGTTTACGTCGGTGTCATGTACGAGGAATATCAGCTTTATGGTGCGGAAGAAACGGTTCGGGGCCGGCCGATGGCGCTGTCGGGCAGCGCTTCGTCGATTGCGAACCGCGTCTCGTATTTTTGCAATTTCCATGGACCGAGCCTGGCTATCGATACGATGTGCTCATCTTCACTCTCCGCGATACATTTGGCCTGCCAAAGTCTGCGGGAGGGAGAATGCGATGCAGCTATAGCAGGGGGTGTAAACCTTTCCATTCATCCGAATAAGTACTTGGCGCTTACGCAAGGAAAATTCGCGTCGAGCAAAGGCCGGTGCGAGAGCTTCGGCGAGGGAGGCGACGGTTACGTGCCAAGCGAAGGCGTCGGCGCCGTTCTGTTAAAGCCGTTGTCACGGGCCATTGCCGACAATGACCGCATCTACGGCGTCATTAAAGGCTCAGCCGTCAACCATGGCGGTAAGACGAACGGCTACTCGGTTCCGAATCCGAAAGCGCAGGCAAGTGTGATCGAGCGGGCGATCCGGAAGTCGGGCATTGATCCGGCCGCGATCAGCTATATCGAAGCGCATGGGACCGGTACGGCGCTTGGCGATCCCATCGAAATAAAAGGTTTAAGTGATGCATGGAAAACGAGTGCCCTTCCGACATCCGCTTGTGCGATCGGTTCCGTAAAATCCAACATTGGTCACTGCGAGAGCGCAGCGGGAATTGCGGGCTTAACGAAGGTTCTGATGCAGTTGAAATACGGGGAGCTGGCGCCATCGCTTCATTCCGAGAAGCTGAACCCGAATATCGTCTTCCCGGATACACCGTTTAGGGTGCAGCAGAAGCTGGAGGAATGGAAGCGGCCCGTCGTCGAAGCAGGCGGAGAAAAGCAGGAAATGCCGCGCATAGCGGGCATTTCTTCGTTCGGTGCGGGAGGATCCAATGCTCACTTAATCGTGGAAGAATATAATCCGCCCGCAGCGGTACATTCGGTCGATCAGGCCGGGAGTACCGTTCCGATTGTTTTGTCTGCGCCGAACAAAGAGGGATTGAAACGATTGGCTTCTCGCTATCTGGATGCAATAGCGATGCGGCAGATTACGGATGATAACTTGTCAGATGCGGCTTATACCCTTCAGGTGGGTCGTGAGGCGATGGAAGAACGAGCGGCTATGTCCGTTTCTTCGGTTCTGGAGCTAAAACGCGGGTTGCAGGCGATTGCCGAGAACGGCCGAATGGAGAAGCTGCACCTCGGTAGGGTGAAGTCAGGCGCGGCACTGTCCGAGCTTCAGGCCGGAGCTCCGGATGAATCGACCTGGCTGGGATGGTTTGCTTCTGAGAAGTTTGATCCGCTTCTGTCTTTATGGGTAAGCGGTATTGATTTCGATTGGCGGCTGGTCTACGGCAAAACGGCACCGACACGCATTAGTCTGCCCGCCTATCCGTTCGCTGAAGAAAGATGCTGGTATAACATTAGCGGCAATGGACATCAATCCGCAGGAACATATGGAAGCGAATCTGCTCCAGCTCCAAAAGTTCAAATTCATGAGGCTGGAACGATGGACCGGGAAGCAGTGGAGACAATTACGTTAATGCCACTATCGAACATTCCCGATCAAATCGATCACGGAAGCGGACACTCGCTGCGGCTCCCGCCGATTAAATTGAAGAAGATCGACGGGGTATCGAAGCAGCGCATATCGCTCGACGTGTTGACAGAGCAGCTGGCCGAGAGCTTGGCCGATGCGATGTTTATGGAACGTGCCGAATTGGACCCAGAGAGAAAGTTTATCGAAATCGGCGTGGACTCGATTATCGGCGTGGAATGGATCAAAGCAGTAAATAAGAAGTATGACGTATCCATTACGGCGACAAAAATATACGATTACTCGACTTTAAGCGAATTTGCCGCCTATTTGCACGGCGTAATCGCTGAGAAGGCCGCTTCGGTTGGGAACGAAACGGAAGCAAAAGCAGAAGCAGAACACGATTACGATCACGTAAGCCGGTTGCCGAAACAAACGGCGGCACTTACGGCAGCCGAACATGAGAACTCTGCCGAAGAAAGAACGCCCCCTCCAAACAACGGTGTTTCCTTGGAGGTACTGGAAGAACAATTGGTCCAGAGCATGGCGGAGGCCATGTTTATGCAGCCTGACGAGATTGATCCTGAAATCAAATTCGTGGACATCGGGGTTGATTCGATTGTCGGCGTCGAATGGATCAAGGCGGTTAATAAGCAATACGGCACGAGCATCACGGCGACGAAAATATATGACTATTCGACGATCAGACAGTTCGCGGCCTATCTGAGTTCCGAGCTGAGCCGGGGTCAAGGCGCTTCCCCGGAACAGGAGACCGTACATTCTCCGCTTATGCTGGATGACATTTTACAGCAAGTAGAAAGCGGTAGGCTGGACATTCATGAGGCTAACGATTACGTCAGTCGTCTTATCCTTGAGGAGGAACGGAATTGAACAGACAAGAAATAACAGCCGTTATCATAAAAAATTTGTATGAGATCGTCCCCGAATTAGAGGGACGGGAACTGAGGCCGGAGGACCGGCTTTCGGATCTCGGATTGAACTCCGTCGATCGCGCGGATCTAATTTCGATGGTGATGGAGGATTTGTCGCTTTTGCAGACTCAAAGATCGCAGTTTATTGGAATGTCGAGCATAGGGGAACTGGCCGATGGGTTCTTGGGTAAGCTGTAGGCCGGACGATATCGTCATCTCAGGCATCGGCATCACATCGGCCATTGGTCAAGGACAGGCGGCCTTCGCGGCAGCCCTCCTTGACGGCCGGCACGCCTTTTCTGTGCTGAACCGTCCAGGTCGCCAAAAAGGAAGCTCTGCTTTCCTGGGGGCGGAGATCGAATCGCTGGTTATGCCGGAACGTCTTTCTAAACGGCTGCTGCGAACGGCTTCCTTCTCCGGGCAGGCTGCGATGGCAACGATGCATGAGGCTTGGGAGGATGCAGTTCTGGATCAGGTTGAGCCAGAGCGTATCGGCCTCATTATCGGAGGTTCCAACTTACAGCAGCGGGAGGCTCTCCAAGCCTATACCTCGTATTCGGAACGTCCTTCGTTTCTGAGGCCCACTTATGCGATGACGTACATGGACAGTGATTTATGCGGACTTTGCACGGAGCAGTTTGGGATTCGCGGATTTGCGTTTACATTGGGAGGCGCATCCGCAAGCGGTCAGGCTGTTATCGCTCAAGCCGTTCAAGCTGTTAGCTCGGGGGAAGTCGATGCTTGCATCGCAGTCGGGGCATTGGCCGACCTTTCCTATATGGAGCTTGCGGCCTTTCGCAATCTGGGCGCAATGGGCTCCGATCAATATGCCGACAGACCGGATCTGGCATGCCGGCCATTTGACCGCGGCCGGGACGGCTTCATCTACGGGGAAAACTGCGCTGCCGTCGTCATTGAGCGCGCGTCTTGTGCTGGTAAGAGAGGGGTTCTTCCTTATGCAGCCATTACCGCTACGGCGATCGCGATGGACGGCAACCGAAATCCGAATCCGTCCTACGAGGGAGAAATGCGCGTGATCCGCGAAGCTCTTCTCCGGGCCGGCATTGCAGCCGCCGACATCGACTACGTCAATCCGCATGGAACGGGCTCCCCGGTCGGTGATGAAACGGAGCTGCGCGCGCTTAAAGACAGCGGATTGTCGCATGCCTACATTAATGCGACCAAATCCATAACAGGCCATGGCCTTAGTGCGGCAGGAGCCGTGGAAATTATTGCGGTATTGCTTCAAATGCGCAACTCCCGCCTTCATCCGACGCGTAATCTGGAGCTTCCGGTTGACGAGTCGTTCAATTGGGTGAAGGAACAATTCGTCCCGTACTCCATTTCTCGGGCTTTATGCCTCAGCATGGGCTTTGGCGGCATGAATACAGCGGTCATCTTGCAAAAGATTTAAAACGAACGGAAAAGGAGAATGGGGCTTGACTCAAGTTGGAATAGAAGCG
Source organism: Brevibacillus sp. DP1.3A (assembly GCF_013284245.2). Classification (NCBI taxonomy): domain Bacteria; kingdom Bacillati; phylum Bacillota; class Bacilli; order Caryophanales; family Paenibacillaceae; genus Brevibacillus; species Brevibacillus sp. DP1.3A. Next base: position 859,639 of record NZ_CP085876.1, read on the forward strand.
ATGAATGTTTTTGGCGGCAGTGCTTTTCTGGATGTCCCGGAACTTGCAGCAAGGCGTCAATTGGATACTGCCCGGTTCGAGAATCTGATGATGCTCGAGAAAACCGTTGCCTTGTCTTACGAGGACCCTATTACGTTCGGTGTCAATGCCGCGAAGCCGATCGTGGATTCGCTGTCTGAAGAAGAGCGGAACCGGATCGAACTGGTGATTACCTGTACGGAATCCGGCATCGATTTCGGCAAATCGATGAGCACGTATATCCATCATTATCTCGGCTTAAATCGCCGATGCCGGATGTACGAAATCAAGCAGGCCTGCTATTCGGGAACAGCAGGCCTGCATGCCGCGGTCCAATTTATTCTCTCCGGTACATCCCCGGGGGCCAAGGCGCTGGTGATCGCCACGGACATATCCCGTTTTTTCGTGGCTAAGGGCGGGAGCTCGCTGACCGAAGACTGGTCCTATGCAGAGCTAAGCGCGGGAGCCGGAGCTGTTGCCCTTCTGGTCAGCGATACGCCGTATGTCTTCCAAATCGATACGGGCGCGAGCGGTTATTACGGTTATGAAGTGATGGATACGTGCCGCCCGATGCCGGACAGTGAAGCAGGCAATTCCGATTTGTCGCTGTCCACGTATTTGGATTGCTGCGAACAAACCTTTATGGCCTACAAATCGCGGGTGCCTGAAGCCGACTATAAGGATACGTTTCAATATTTAGCGTTTCATACTCCCTTCGGCGGTATGGTGAAGGGCGCGCATCGCACGATGATGCGAAGAATCGCGAAGGCCAAAGCGCCGGAGATCGACGCGGACTTTAATCAGCGTGTCCTTCCCGGCATTCGATTTTGCCAGCGTGTCGGCAATATCATGGGCGGCACCGTTTTCCTGTCACTGGCAGGCCTAATTGAGCATGGGACATTTGATACGCCCAAGCGGATCGGCTGTTATTCGTACGGCTCCGGCTGCTGCTCGGAATTTTACAGCGGTGTCGCCACAAGTCAAAGCCAGGCGGCACTGCGTAAATTCAAGCTGAGCGAACGTCTGCAGGAGCGCCGTCTGCTCGGCTTTGACGAATATGAAGCGATGCTGAGAAGCGGTCACGGCATCCGGTTTGGAACTCGTAACGCGAAGCTCGACTTGCAAGGTATTCCCGCATCTGTGCGGGGCGAGCAACGGCTTTACCTGGAAGAGATCCGGGACTTCCATCGGATTTACAGGTGGCTGTAATGGAGTTTAAGACGCTGCATGTTCGATATCAGGGAACCGTATGCTTTATCAGACTGCACCGGCCCGAAGCGGACAACGCGATCAATGACCAGCTTGTAGAGGAACTGGGCTGCGTGCTGGACCAATGCGAGAAAGAAGTGACGGTTGTCGTGCTGGAAGGTCTGCCTCATGTATTCTGCACGGGCGCAGATTTCCAGGAGATTCACGCTCATATGGCAGAAGGCCGATCCATGCGAAGCAATCCTGAACCTCTGTATGCGTTATGGATGAGAATGCGGACCGGACCGTACATCGTTCTTTCTCATGTCAAGGGTAAGGCAAATGCCGGGGGGCTTGGCTTTATCGCCGCAAGCGATATCGTTCTGGCGGACGGGACGGCCCAATTCAGCCTGTCCGAGCTGCTGTTCGGCCTGTATCCGGCTTGTGTGATGCCGTTTCTTATTCAAAAAACGGGCATGCAGCGCGCGCATTATATGACGCTAATGACACAGGCCTTCGATGCGGAAACCGCACTCCGCTGGGGGTTGATCGATGCCTGGGAGCCGGAAAGCGAGTCGCTGCTGCGCCGTCATCTGCTTCGATTGAAGCGTCTACCGAAGGCAGGGATTGCGAAGTACAAACGCTATATGATTGAGCTGCAGCCCTTAATCCGGGAAGGCAGGGAGCTGGCAATAGCTGCGAATCAAACCATGTTTGCCGACCCGGATTCGCTCGCAGCTATCTATAATTTTGTCAATAAAGGCCAATTTCCATGGGAAGGTTGATGTGTAATGCAACCGGTTGTAGAGCTACGTGAAATCGAGCCGGGTATCGCACTGATCACAATGCAGGACCGCGTATACAAAAACACGTTCTCCGACGACCTGGTAAAGGGTTTGGCGCATGCTTTCCTAACTGTAAAGGAAACAGAGCGGTATAAAGCCGTTATTTTGACCGGGTATGATACTTATTTTGCTTCCGGCGGGACGCAAGAAGCTTTGCTTGCCATTTTCGAAGGGCAATTGAAATTTACGGACAGCAACTTTTACAGCCTGGCGTTGGAATGCCCGGTTCCCGTCATATCCGCTATGCAGGGCCATGCGATCGGAGGCGGGTTTGTGATCGGAATGTTTGCCGATTTTGTCGTCATGAGCCGTGAGAGTGTCTATACGGCCAATTTCATGAAATACGGCTTCACACCGGGAATGGGCGCAACGTACATCTTGCCGCGAAAGCTGGGATTGAGCCTGGGCAATGAAATGCTGCTAAGCAGTAGCAATTACCGCGGGGCGGATCTGGAGAAGAGAGGCGTGCCTTTCGCGGTCCTTCCCCGGGATCAAGTGATGAGCCATGCTCTGGAGCTGGCGCGGCAGCTCGCGGAAAAGCCGCGCCTTTCGTTGGTTACTTTGAAGGACCATCTGGTTGAGACGATGCGAGCCGAGCTCCCGAATTATATTGAGAAAGAAGTCGCGATGCATGAGCTAACCTTCCATCAGACAGAAGTTCGGGACAAGATTCTATCCTTATTTGGCAAATAGCGAACAGGCAGGGGGTGTGAGGGTGAATATTCAAGAGATACTTAGCGCTTTGCAAGCGGGGGAGGTTAGTTCTGAAGATGCCAAGCGTCGAATTATGGCGCTGAAGGCTGCCGAAGGGTTGAAAATCCCGTCTCCAGCTGACCAAGCCGATTCCCGCAGTCCGGAACCGGAGAAAGCGGGATTGAAAGTCGACAGCCGGCAGTCAGCGAAATCGGATTCTGCCGGCCTGGTCGTGTCAAACGTTCATCACATCAGCGAGGTTTCTTTGCGGCCATGGTCTGTATCGGAGCCCAGCTTTGGTGAAATGACGATACAAGTCATGGCGTCGGCGGTTAATTTTCCGGATATCATGTGCGTAAACGGGCTATACCCGACGATGCCCGACTATCCATTCGTGCCGGGGTTTGAAGTAGCCGGAATCGTCACACGCATCGGCAAAGGCGTAGAGGAGTTCCGGATCGGCGATGAGGTCATCGCTCTTACAGGCAAGCAGCTGGGCGGCCATGCCAGCGAAGTGAACGTTGCCGCCGCTAATGCCGTCCGGAAGCCTGCCAACATAACGTTTGAAGATGGGTGCAGTCTGCCTGTCGTTTTCTCCACAGTCTATCTCGCTTTCGAGACAGGGAAGCTTGCGCCCGGCGAGCAGGTGCTCATTCAGACGGCGACAGGCGGCTGCGGCCTTATCGCCCTGCAGCTGGCGAATTTGAAAGGCTGCAAGATTTACGGCACGAGCAGCAAAGCCGAAAAGCTCGATCTGCTTGATAGGCTTGGCGTTGCTGCGGCGATCGATTACAGCGCCTCGCCCTTTGATCGGGAAATCGCCTCCTTAACCAATGGCCGCGGGGTTGATGTTGTGCTAAATATGCTGGCCGGGGACGCGATTCAGAAGGGCTTGAATTGTTTGGCCCCTTCTGGCCGCTACCTGGAGCTGGCCGTGCATGCGCTGAAGACGAGCGGAAATCTGGATCTTTCCGGGCTTGTACATAACCAAACGATTCATAGCATTGATTTACGGCGGTTAAGTGCCCAGAAGGGATTTAACAAGGAATTGCTCCATGTGATGGTTGACCTGCTTCAAACGGAGAAAATCGTACCCATCGTATCCAGGATTTACCCCTTTCAGCGAATTCAAGAGGCGCTTGAATATGTCAGCAGTGGGAAGCATATCGGCAAAGTCGTCATAAGCCGTATGGCGGAGGACATGACGGACCGGACCGACGAGCTGATCGAGCGGATGCGAAGGCAGAAAAGTCAGAGGCAGGAATCCTTTGAATTGCACAGTGCGCAAGCGGCCGTCCGTAGCCAGGAAGATATGCCCAAGGAGAAAAGCCGGAAAACGCCTGATCTGGATGGCATTGCCATCATCGGGATGTCAGGCCAATTCCCCAAGGCAGCTACTATTGACGAATTATGGGACAACATTTGCAAAGGTGAAGACTGCGTATCCGAGATTCCTGCAGAACGCTGGTCTCTCGAGCGATACTACGATCCCGATCCGAAGAAGCCGGGCAAAACGTATTCGAAATGGATGGGCGTCTTGGAGGATGCGGACAAATTTGATCCGTTATTTTTCCAAATATCGCCCGTGGAAGCGGAATACATGGATCCGCAGCAGCGGCTATTCCTGGCGAACAGCTGGGCATGCATCGAGAATGCCGGACTGCGTCCGTCCGACTTGTCTGGCAGCCGCTGCGGGGTCTTTGCCGGATGCGGCACCGGCGATTACGGACGTATGGAGAGAGGAGAAGAGCTCCATGCGCAAAATCTGATGGGGACCTCGGTTTCCATTTTAAGCGCACGCATCTCCTACCTGCTGAATTTGAAGGGTCCCTGCATGGCGATCGACACCGCTTGCTCCTCCTCGCTTGTCGCGATTTCCGAGGCCTGCAGCAGCTTGCTCCTGGACAATTGCGACATGGCGTTGGCCGGCGGCGTTAATGTCATGAGCGGACCGGCCATGCATATTATGACGAGCAAATCCGGGATGCTGTCCAAGGATGGGCGTTGCTATACGTTCGATAACAGGGCGAACGGATTCGTTCCGGGGGAAGGAACGGGCGTGCTGCTGCTTAAGCGGCTGTCCGATGCGGTCCGCGACAAAGACCCGGTTTATGCCGTCATACGCGGCTGGGGTATTAATCAGGACGGGAAGACAAACGGAATTACAGCGCCCAGCGCCGCTTCACAGGAAGAGCTGGAGAAATCCGTCTTTGATAAATTCGGCATTAACCCGGAAACCATTTCGCTTGTCGAAGCACATGGTACAGGAACAAAGCTCGGCGATCCGATCGAGGTCGAAGCCCTTACGGCATCGTTCGCCGCATATACGGACAAAAAGGGCTACTGCGCACTCGGTTCCATTAAGAGCAATATCGGTCATTTGCTCGCGGCATCCGGCGTATCGGGCGTCATCAAGGTCGTACAGTCGCTGAAGCACCGTATGCTGCCGCCAACCATTCATTTCGATTCCTTGAATGAGCATATCCGACTTGATGGAAGCCCCTTCTTTGTAAACACGTCCTTGAAGAAGTGGGAGATCGAATCCGGCATTCGACGGGCCTCCGTCAGCTCCTTCGGGTTTAGCGGAACGAACGCCTATATGGTCATTGAGGAATACAATCCGGAATCGCCCGGACATTCGGCCCCACCTATGGATCAACCGCTATTATTCCCGGTATCGGCCAAGACCGAAGATGGGCTGGACGACGCTGTCGCATCCCTCAAAGCCTTTCTTCTGCGGGAAACAGACATTTGTTTGTCAGATGTGGCGTTGACGTTGCAAGCGGGGAGGGAAGAGATGGATGTCCGTGCGGCGTTCACGGCAAACACGAAGGAGGAGCTCCTGCAGGGAATGGAGGACCATTTGCTGCGGAGGCCTTCTTCTTGTGTATTCTCTGGGAAAGTAAACAGACGGCAGATAAGGAATGCGATCGCATCAGGCGAAGAACTTCCATCGGAGCATGAGACCAGTTCCTCTCAAGCGGTAAAGCTTGCCGATGCCGCAACGAAGTGGGTGCAGGGTTTACAAGCGCTGCCTTTGGTGAACGGGGGGGAGCGCATCCACATGCCGACCTATCCGTTTGCGAAGGAGCGGTATTGGCTTGAAGCGAAGGCTTCGGACCGGGACCCGCTCCATACGAAGATTTTGCCTGAGCGCCTTCATCCGCTTGTGCACAGAAATACGTCGGTGTTAGGGAAGACCCGGTTCAGCGCTTCTTTTACAAATGAGGAGACGCTGCTGCGAGACCATGTTGTCTCCGGACAGTCTATCATGCCAGGAATGGCCTACCTTGAGATGGCCCGTGCTGCAGTCGAGCTTGCGACCGATTACGTGCATAAGGGACAGGCCATTACGCTGGAAAATGTGGTATGGCTGCGGCCTTTTATTGCGAAAGCGACGGCCGGACACCTTCATGTTTCCTTAACGCAGGAGGGTGACAACCAAGTTTCATTTTGTATTCTGGCAGGACCTTCGAAGGCTGATGCGAATGAAGGCCCGATTTATAGCAAAGGGACAGCTGTTATTCATGCGGCTTCTGCCCCTCCTCAGCTGGACGTGCAGGCCATTCGCGCCCAATGCTCGGTGGCAAAGCTGGATTCGGAAACGTGCTATGGCGCTTTCGAAAATATGGGAATTGCATATGGTCCAGGTTATAGAGCAGTAAAGACGATTGAAATCGGCGAAGATTGTGCGATCGCTAAGATTCATTTGCCGGCCGCCTTGAGTGACGAGACGCAGCGGATTGGATGCAATCCGGTATTGCTCGACGCTGCCGCTCAGTCCACGATCGGCTTCGCCCTGCACAATCATGGACGCCAAATCGACGCTTGTGCAAACGGGCCCTATGTGCCATTTGCGATTCAGGAGCTTACGGTCTACCGTCCTTGTACTTCAGAGATGTGGGCGGTCACCCGCATAAGGAAAGCAGAAGCTTCGGGAGATTCGCTGCGCGTCTTCGATATCGATTTGTGTGACGAGGAAGGCCATGTTTGTGCGGCCATGCGGGGATTGGCAACCAAGAGTGCAGGGAAATCAGGGGAATGGAGCTTTAACCCCCATCAAGCCGAGACGGATGGTTCTCACCAATTACCTGATGGATTGTTGCTGCTTCCTACCTGGGAACTTGCCGCATTCAACGAAGCGCCAGCCCTGCAGCATGTTCCGGATGCCGACATCGTGATCGGCGGAACGCCAGAGCAAATAAACCAAATCAACCACAGGTATCCCGCGGCTCAGCCGCTGTCGTTTGAAAACGAAGCTTCGATTGAGGATATGGCTCAGAAGCTGAGCAACTATAACGATCTGAAGCATATTATATGGATTTCGCCGGTTCATCCGATTCAAACCGTGCGGGACGAAGGTATTATCAGCGAACAAAAGGATGGGGTATTCCAGCTTTTTAGGCTAATAAAGTCACTGCTCGAAATCGGCTTCGGATCGAGGCCCTTGCACTGGTCCATCATCACCGTGGAGGCTCAGCCGATTCGTGCAGGCGAAACATCTGGCTTTGCACATGCCGGTGTCCATGGTTTGGTCGGGTCGATGGCGAAGGAATATCCGAACTGGAGCGTTTGTCTGTTAGATATAGGCCTGAAGGACGAACTGCCGTTGGACGTTCTGCCATCGCTGCCAAGGGATGCCAAGGGAAACGCATGGGGCTACCGAAAAGGCGATTGGTACAAGCAGATGTTGGTTCCTGTCAAAAGCTTGCCGATGGAGCGTACCGCTTACCGGCACGGCGGCGTTTATGTCGTCATCGGGGGAGCCGGAGGCATTGGCGAGGTATGGACCGAGTATATGATCCGTACCTATCAAGCACAAATCGTGTGGATTGGCCGCAGAGAGATGGATGAAGCCATTCGGGCTAAGATCGCACGGTTAGGGGATCTTGGACCTGCGCCATCCTATATCCGGGCGGATGCGGCAAATTTGGCATCGCTCCAACAGGCCTACGAGACGATAAAGGCGCGGTATACGCGTATTCATGGCATTGTTCACTCCGCGATCGTCCTGCTCGATCAAAGTTTGGCAAAAATGGACGAGCAGCGGTTTGAAGCGGGGTATGCAGCCAAAAACGGCACAGCTGTAAGAACAGCTCAAGTATTTGATCGTGAACAGTTGGATTTTGTTTTGTTCTTTTCATCCTTTAATTCGTTTCTGAAATCGCGTGGTCAGAGCAATTACACAGCCGGGTGTACTTTTAGCGACGCTTTCGCAGCGAAGCTCGCCTCCGAATGGTCTTGTGCCGTCAAGACGATCAATTGGGGGTATTGGGGAAGTGTGGGGACGGTTTCAAACGAGGCTCTCCGCGAGAAAATGGCCCGGATCGGAATGGGGTCCGTCGAGCCGGACGAAGCCATGGACGTCGTGGAAAGACTGCTTGCCGGGAAGGTGAATCAACTGTGCTTCGTCAAAACGACCAAGCCGCTGTATATAGAGGAAACCGCCGCAGACCAGCATATAACGGTTCTACCTGAACGCTTCGGATCAGTCATCAGCAGGATCAGAAGCGTCTTCGCTCCGGCTCCCTTTCAAGCCCTCTCGTCTGCAGCACGACCTATAGAGGAAAAGACGGGAAGCATCCCGGATGCGAAGCAGCGGGCAGAGGTGCTGTCTCTCGTGAGGGAAGCAGTAGCAATGCTCTTGAAGGTCGACGAACAGGACATAGAATCCGACGCGGAATTAGCGGAATACGGCCTTGATCCGGTTAAGATGAGTTTACTCACGGAAATGATCAATCAACGGCTCGGAATAGATGTAACGCCGGAGCTGGTCATCCGGCACAGGAGCTTCAGAGAGTTGGCGGATAGGATCGCAGATATAAGAGGGAAGCTGGGTGTATCGTAATGGACGAAAGGAGCGGTCAGGTGAACGGTATGGTGGAGAGCATACGGGATGTGAAACGCCTGGAAGAAGAGCTTCTGGTCAAGCTTCTTTGGGTGCAGCTGCAAGCTGCCGGCTTCTTTAACCGAGAGCGGCAATCCAAGGAGGAGCTGGCCGGATTGCTGGGCCAATCTCGGCTTTACGACAGATGGTTGGAGACTAGCATCAATTATTTGCTTCGCTATGGCTTTATATCGGAGGTTGTCGGCGAATACGTCGTCGATTCGAATCGGAAAGAAGACCATGCAGACGTCTGGGCTCATTGGGATCGGCATTTGGAGCAGTGGAGGCATCACCCGGATTCCGGCGCGCAAATGATCCTTGTCGACGCTGCACTCCGAGCACTTCCGCAGGTGCTGTGCGGAAATACGGCCGCTACGGATATTATATTCCCGAACGGATCGATGACGCTTGTCGAGGGTGTCTACAAAAACAATCCTATCGCGGATTACTTCAATAAGATCGTATCGGATCTTACGCTTGCGTTTATTAGGGAACGGGTTCAAGAAGATCCTGCTGTCCGCTTGCGCATTTTGGAAATCGGCGCAGGAACGGGCGGAACAAGCGCACGGGTGCTGGCCGGACTTAAACCGCTGCAGGAGCATATTGCAGAATACTGCTATACGGATATTTCTCAAGCGTTTTTGCTTCATGCCCAGCATGAGTACGGACCGCAATACCCGTTTTTGACCTATCGTCTATATGATGCCCAGAAGCCGGCGGCGGTGCAGGGCCTTGAGGAAGGCGCATTCGATCTTGCGATTGCAACCAATGTGCTGCATGCAACTCGAAATATGAAGACAACGATCCAAAGCGTCAAGACGGTCCTGAAGCGCAGCGGTCTGCTGCTCCTCAATGAAATGAGCAGCAGCAATCTGTTCATCCACCTGACGTTCGGTCTGCTTGAAGGCTGGTGGCTGTATGAGGATCAAGAGCTTCGGATGCCGGGATCACCGGGTTTGACACCCGATTCGTGGCGTTCGCTGTTGGAGGAGGAGGGCTTCCCCGATGTGTTTTTCCCTGCTGAGCATTCACACGGTCTTGGACAGCAGATTATAGTAGCCGAAAGCAACGGTGTAATCCGGATACGAAGTCAAGAGGATAGATCGGATAACGCTGAAGAAGAACAACCCGAGCAGAAGCCGATTGCTCCTACAACGCTGCCCGCCAAAAAGGATGAACAAAGCCAGGAGTTGCTCCGCGAGACGGGCAGAGAACGACTGAAGGCGCTCATCAGCGAAACGCTGAAAATTCCATACCAGCGCATGGAAACATACGTGTCGCTAGAGACATACGGAATCGATTCGATTCTGGTCGTGCAGCTTACGGAAGCACTCCGGCCTTATTTCGTCAAAATAAACAGTACGCTATTTTTCGAGCACTCAACGATTAATGCGCTAGCCGACTATTTGCTGCAAGTCCATCCGGAGGAGATGCTTCGCTTCACGGGAATGGAGAGACAAGCAGTAGGCAGCTCAATTTTAGATACGCAAGAAGTGCCCGATAGCAATCTAGCGCCAGATCGTCATAGTGAACCGGCAGCCCTTGAGCCGATCAACGAACAGCAAGCGGTCATCGAAATGTCACAGAGCGAAGCGGCAGGCAAACAGGATGTGGCGATCATCGGCTTGTCCGGACGTTATCCGGGGGCACGGAATGTAGAACAGTTCTGGGAAAACCTTAAACACGGAACAAATTGCATTACCGAAATCCCATCCGACCGGTGGGATTGGAGACTCTACTACGACGAAGAGCGGGGCAAGGAGGGCGCTGTCTATAGCAAATGGGGCGGATTCCTGGATGATATCGACAAATTCGACCCGCTATTCTTTCAGATTGCGCCCAAGGAAGCCGAAGGAATGGATCCGCAAGAGCGGATTTTTTTGGAAACCGCTTATGCGAGTATAGAGGATGCCGGTTATACCCCGGAACGTCTAAGCCGTTCCGGTAAGGTTGGTGTTTTTGTCGGAGTGATGAACGGCAATTATTCGACTGGGGCGAATTTCTGGTCCATTGCGAACCGGCTATCTTATCTTATGAATTTCCAGGGGCCGAGCCTGGCTGTCGATACGGCATGCTCCTCCTCGCTCACTGCGATCCACCTTGCGCTCGAGAGTATCTATTCCGGTACCAGCGAATGCGCGATTGCAGGCGGCGTTAATTTGATTGTAGATCCCGTCCACTACAAGAGGCTAACTTCAATGAACATGCTCTCCTCCGGTGATCAATGCAAATCCTTCGGTGCACAAGCCGATGGATTCGTCGATGGAGAGGGTGTAGGCGCGGTTGTCCTCAAGCCGTTGCATGCGGCGATTGCGGACGGCGATCATATTTACGGCATCATAAAAGGAAGCATGCTGAATGCCGGCGGCCGGACGAACGGCTATACGGTACCCAGCGCTTCCGCTCAAGCGCAGTTGATCCAAGACGCATTAAAGCGGTCTGGCGTACATCCGGGTGCCGTCAGCTATATCGAAGCTCATGGTACTGGAACGGCGCTCGGTGACCCGATTGAAGTCGAGGGGCTGACGCGAGCATTCTCGCCGCTGGTCGGAGAACAAGGCTATTGTGCGCTCGGATCCGTTAAATCGAATATCGGCCACTGTGAGAGCGCGGCCGGCATAGCGGGACTGACCAAGGTGCTGATGCAAATGAAGCATGAACAGCTTGCGCCGACTTTGCACGCGGACGAAGTGAACCCGAATATCGCCTTCGAGCGGACGCCTTTTGCGGTGCAGCAGCGGTTGACGGAATGGAAACGGCCCGTCGTTGCCTTGGACGGGGAAACGATCACGTATCCCCGTATCGCCGGCATATCCTCCTTCGGTGCCGGAGGAGCGAATGCCCATCTTGTCGTCCAAGAGTTCACAGAGAAGGCCGAAGACCGTCCGGATTTAGCACAGCACGCTTCAATCATCGTTTTATCCGCGATGAACGAGGAGCGTCTGGAAGCGAACGTCCGCCAATTCGCCGAAGCCATCGGGGCAAAGGCATGGCGGAATGAGGAGCTTGCAAATATTGCGTTTACGCTTCAGATTGGCCGGCAGGCGATGGAGGAACGTTTAGCCTTCACCGCAGCGTCAATTGCGGAGCTAAAGGAAAAGCTGGAGCAGTACAGGATGTTTGGCGCCGGCCCCGGTATTTATCGCGGACAGGTTAAGCGGGGAAGAAATTCGTTTCAAGCACTGGCTGCGGACGATGATATGCAGACGGCGATTGATGCCTGGTTTGCCAAGGGAAAGTACGGCAAGTTGCTTGATCTTTGGACGAAAGGGCTCGAAATCGATTGGCAGAAGCTCTACGGCGGCAAACCTCCGCGCAGGGTGAGCCTGCCGACTTATCCGTTTGCTAAGGAACGCTATTGGCTCGCTGCTTCTGAACCGGATGCGGTTAAGGTCCCTTTTGAAGTGATGACGTTTCAAGAAACGTGGCAGCCGGCTGAATGGAAGGAAGTGCTGCGCGAACAGCCGCGGACGGTCGTTTGCTTCCTTTCGGATTCACACCGTCAACTAGAGCTGACGGAAGCCGTTAACCACTTAAGTCCGAAGACGAAGCTGGTTTTTGTGTCACGTTACGAGGGCGAAGCGTTGAATACATGGCCGCATTCCATAGATAAGTGGGATTCATCCGGCTTCGAACGTGTGCTGGCGGACGTCAACCGGACAGAGGCGGTAGAAGCCATTCTGTTTTTATGGCCTTTGGAGACAGTGCCTTCAGCGCAAATGACGGACGAACTAACCGCTCTCATCCAAGGGATGCATGCCTCTGGCCTTACGTCGATCAGGCTGCTGGCCGCGGCGGTGTGCTCCACGGATATCGAAAGCTGCCATGCGGAGTCTTGGATCGGCTTTGAGCGTTCGATCGGCCCGCTTATGAAGGATGTGCGGATGTCTGTTCATCTCTTTACGGACGGTTTTCAGGTGGAACGCAGTTCGGGCCGCAATCTTTGGGAGTCGTTGTGGACAGAGCTTGGACAGGACAAGATGCGAAGCTCTTTATATGCAATGGGAGAACGGCATGTTTGTTCCGTGCGCGAAACCCGGCTTCAGCCGAAAGCGACCAAATTCCGCCGGGGCGGCATTTATCTCATTACAGGCGGCTTCGGCGGAATCGGCATGGTCGTTGCGGAGCATTTGGCCAAAACGTATCAGGCCAAGCTTATCCTGACGGGTCGGTCATCCATTGATGCTCGCAAAAGATCGATGATGAAAAAGCTTGAAGCGGCAGGCGCCGCCGTATTCGCGATCGAAGCGGACGTGTGTGACTATGCCGCCATGAAGCAAGGACTTGTTGAAGCTCGGGCTGCTTTATCGGGAAGCATAAACGGCGTTATCCATGCAGCCGGTATGGAAAGCGGTCGTAGCATTCTGGAGAAGAAAACGGAGCAATTTCACGAAGTCATACAACCGAAGATTACCGGTACGCTCCTGCTTGATGAGCTGCTTCAAGAAGAACGCGAGCTTGATTTTGTCGCTTACTTCTCTTCTATATCCGCTGTACTGGGCGATTTCGGATCGTGCGATTACGCTGTCGGTAACCGGTTCATGACCGCCTACGCGGAGCGGGCTTCCCGTGTTCGCATGGGAGATCGACGACATGGCGGGTCGATTGTTTCCATTCAGTGGCCGCTGTGGAAGGATGGCGGCATGAGTGTCGGGGATCCGGTTATGACGAAAATGTATCTTCAAGCAAGCGGCCAGCGTGCCTTGGAAGCCGAGCAGGGGATCGCGCTGCTTGAGCTTCTCTTAGCACAGGACGAGCCCAATCATCTTGTGATGGCTGGGAATCGGGAGAGCGTCCGCCGCTCTCTAGGTCTGGAGCCGGCAACTGGACAGGAAGCGGTAAAGCCGGTGAAGGCGGCGCCGTTGACATCAATCGCGAAGCGGGCAGAACATGCTGAGTCGAATGTAGAGCAGCTGCTGGAGGAAGACCTGAAGGCGCACATCAGTCGAATAGTAGCGATCCCGATTGACCGGATCGACAAGGAACAGTATTTTTCCGATTTCGGCTTCAATTCTATCAGCTTTGCCGAGCTGGCTTCATCGCTGACCAAGCATTACCGCATTGATCTTACGCCAGCCGTCTTCTTCTCCTATCCGACCGTGGAGAAGCTTATCCATTTTTACTTGCGGGAGCATCGTGACGACCTGACCGGGTTTTACAAGGACAGATATGAGCTTCGTCCTGATGATGGACTGGATTTTCATCAGGAAGCGGCTGCTCTGGAATCCGTTCATACGGAGCCATCTAAACCGGTTGAAGAACCCGTCGCTGCGGTTGAAACACAAAGCCATCCATTTCCGGAGCCCATTGCGATTATCGGCATGAGCGGACGGTTTCCTGAGGCTCGTTCGGTTGAAGACATGTGGCGTATTCTGCGGGATGGCCGCGATGTGGTTCAGCCGATGCCGGAAGTACGAAGCAATCTCATGAACGGTGAGAGCTGGACGTGCGGATGGGTGCCGGGCGTCAGCGAGTTCGATCCTGCCTTCTTCGAAATCTCTCCGCGCGAGGCGGAGCTGATGGACCCAAGGCAGCGGCTGTTATTGCAGGAGTCGATGCGAGCGCTGGAGGATGCAGGATACGGGAGCAAGCAGCTGCGGGAAGGAAATATCGGCGTATTTGTCGGAGCTGAGGATGGCGACTACCAGTTTATCGCTAAAGGGGCAGGCAGCGTGACATCCACGAACAATGCGATTCTGGCATCTCGCCTTTCGTACTTCCTTAACCTGAGCGGACCTGTTATGTCGATCAATACCGCATGTTCCTCCGGGTTGGTCGCCGCCCATCAAGCATGTGTCAGCCTTCGCAACCGCGAATGCGATACGGCTATCGCCGCGGGTGTTAACCTTATGCTGACACCGTTGTATTTGAACGGGATGAGGGAAGCGGGCATGCTCTCGCCGGACGGCAAATGCTATGCCTTTGACAACCGAGCGAACGGTATGGTACCGGGCGAGGCGGTCGTGGCCGTCGTGATGAAAAGATTGTCTTTGGCGGAGAAAGATGGCGATCCGATTTATGCTGTCATCCGCGGCAGCGGCATCAATTATGATGGCAAAACGAACGGAATTACGGCGCCGAATGCGGCAGCGCAGGCCCGCCTCATCCGTTCGGTGTACGAGCAGGCCGGCGTGAATCCGGAGCAGGTCGAGTATATCGTTACGCATGGAACGGGTACAAAGCTGGGGGATCCTGTCGAAATCCACGCGCTTCAGGAAGCGTTTAAAGGGGCAGCGTTGAACGAAAGTACATGCGCGTTAACCTCTCCCAAAACTAATTTTGGTCATAGCTTCGCAGCTTCAGGCCTAGTCAGCCTCGTTAATCTCGTCCAGGCGTTCCGTCATGAGACGATACCTGCAAGTCTTCATATGGATAAGGAAAACGATTATATACGATTTGAAGGGAGCCCGTTCTATGTGAACCGCGAGCCGAGGCCATGGCGTTCCAGCTCAGGCGCGCCGCTAACCGGTGCCGTAAGTGCGTTCGGCATGAGCGGTACGAACGCCCATTTCGTCCTTCAGAGCTACAACGAGAAGCGGCACAGCAGCTATTCCGGTCAAACAGCGTATTATATGCTTCCCCTTTCAGCAAAGAGCGAGGATGCGCTTTTGCGGAAAATAGACGATATGCGCCATTACATGGCGAGCCAGCCTGCATCGGTGGAATTATCACAAATTTGCCTTACGCTTCTCGAAGGCAGACAGTCGTTTGCTAATCGCTGCGTAATTGTTGCCTCCAGCAAGGAGGAAGCGATAGAAGCCTGGTTGGCTGCGGCTGAGAAGCGGTCTGGCCCGCATATTTTGTTCGGACAAGTAGAACGGATGTTTAAAGCCGACAAGGCGAAGGAGCAGGAAAGGGTCGATTGGCTTCATAAAATCCAAACTATGGACAAGGCTTCGAGTGAATACCGGGGAGCATTGATCGCGCTGGCCGAGTTATACTGCCAAGGCTATAGCCTGGAGGGGGATTTATTATTCGGGGACGAGATGCAAAGTCGTATCCATTTGCCAGTATATCCGTTCTCTCGGGACCACTATTGGGTGCCGGGAGAACCGCTTGAGGTCTCAAGCGGTGCTTCCGCAGACTCCCTTAAGCCCGATACGACACGTTTGCTCTGCAAAGAATGGATAGAAGAGCAGGCATCGGTCGAAGGTGAACCGCCAGGTAAAGTCGCTATCATTACTGAGGATGGAACCCGCGAGCTTGCGATGGAGCTTAAATCCCGGCTTCCCGGCGCTGTCGTCCTTCATCCTCGCCAACTCGATGAGATGACAGCGGGAGAGGTCGAGGAGATGGATTTCGATGCTTGCATTGACCTTTTAGGCTGCAGCAGCGAAGCGGATCGGAACCTGGAAGGATTGCCTTGGCTCCAGCGGCTAATAGATGTAAGACGAAGCAAAGGGATCAAATTGATTGGCGTAACGAAAGGTCTTGAGCGATTCCGCAGCGATAACGTGCGATTAGCCGGAGCTTGCAGAGCCGGACTATACCGTATGCTGCAAAGCGAATACGCCAATATTCATTCCAGTCATGTCGATCTGGATGCTACGGATACTGATAAAGCCTGGGCGGAACAATTGATTGCAGAACTGCATGGTAACAGCCAGTGGCCGGAAATTTGTTACCGCAAAGCCGTGCGTTTCCGCGCATGCCTGCGGGAGCAAGAGACGGCACAGAATGCCAAGCCGTTTTCGTGGCCGGAGGGGCATGTGCTGTGGATTACCGGCGGAACGCGGGGACTAGGCGCATTGTGTGCACGCCATTACGTTGAAAACATGGGCGTAAAAAGGCTTGTCCTGCTCGGTAGAGAAGCGCTGCCTCCCCGGGAAGCATGGGAATACGAGGCGGTCGGGTCTTCACCAATGGCGAATAAGATCCGTTTGGTCAAGGAATTGGAGAAGATAGGGGCTGACGTGCGGACGCTCGCCATCCCGCTAACGGATACCGATGCACTAAAGCAGGCGCTTCTTGATATTCGAGATGAATGGGGACCGGCAGGAGGCGTGATCCACTGCGCGGGCGTCGGCGACCGGGAGTATCCGGCTTTTGTTCACAAGCCAACCTCTGTAATACGGCAGGTATTGGAGCCGAAAGTGGAAGGCTTAATGTCCGTATGGGAATGTTTCAAGGATGAGCCGCTTGCCTTTTTTGCTCTATTCTCGTCCGTATCGGCGGTTGTTCCATCGCTGGCTGCGGGACAAAGCGATTATGCGATGGCCAATTCGTTTATGGATTATTTCGCGCAGGCTCATGCGAATCAAAGGCCCATTATCAGCATTCAGTGGCCGAGTTGGAAAGAATCGGGCATGGGCGAGGTGCAAAGCGGCGCCTTCCTTGCCACCGGTATGCACAGCCTGACCGACCGGGAAGGGCTGAGATTGCTCGATCATATAATTGCAAAGCCGCCGGGAGCGGTCGTTTTGCCTGCTGTCGTTCAACCTGACAAGTGGCAGCCGGAGCGTCTGCTTATGCGACGGCTTGAAAGCAGCCTCACTACGCGGAATCCCGCTTCCGGCCCATCGGAAGTGCGCTTGGAGTCACAAGCATCGCTGCCGGGAGCCGTACGTTCATGGCTGTTGGATTTATTTGCAGCGGAATTGAAGCTTGAGCGATCCAAGCTGGAGCTTCACATACCGATTCAGGATTATGGTGCAGACTCGATCATATTGGCGCAATTAATTCGGACAATAAGCCGCACCGTAGGCAAGGATATCGACCCATCGGTGCTTTACGAGCATACGACCATTCAGTCGCTCGCAGATTGGTTGACGGCCTCATACGGCGAGCCGCTGACCCGGGAATTGCTGTCGGGGGGCCAGGAGTGCCAGGAGCATGAACAGTCAATGCCAATTCATGATTTTAGCGATGCTCCTTCCATGCCTGAAGCGGAGATCTCCCGTCAGTCGATTCATCAGGAACGAATCGGCGAGGAGGGTATAGCGGTCGTCGGGATGTCCTGCCGATTTCCGGGAGCGAAGGACTTGACCCATTATTGGTCGCTGCTCACGGAAGGCCGAAGCGCGATACGGCCGGTTCCAAAGGAACGATGGGGGAGCGACCAGCTTTATTATGCAGGGCTGCTGGATGCGCTTCGCCATGCCGATCCGTCGTTTTTTCATATTCCGGACGAGGATGCCAGAGCGATGGACCCGCAGGCACTACTCATCTTGGAGGAAAGTGTAAAAGCGCTTCATGACGCAGGGTATAACCGTGCGGACGTAAAAGGAAAGGCCGTTGGCGTTTATATCGGTGCCAGAACCCAGTATTGGCCGGGCGAGGAACTGCTCTTTCAAACGAGAAATCCGATCGTCGCGGTCGGCCAAAATTACTTGGCTGCTAATATATCCCGTTTCTTTGACCTAAGGGGTCCCAGCATGGTGATCGATACGGCCTGTTCCTCTGCCTTGACCGGGATGAGCATGGCCATTCAAAGCCTGCGGAGCGGGGATACGGTGTCCGCATTGGTGGGAGGGGTCAGCCTGCTGAACAGCGACTTCTCGCACAAACTATTCGGTCAGCGCGGCATTCTGAGCAAAAGCTCGACATTTCACGT
The DNA here is from genome assembly GCF_013284245.2 of Brevibacillus sp. DP1.3A. Classification (NCBI taxonomy): domain Bacteria; kingdom Bacillati; phylum Bacillota; class Bacilli; order Caryophanales; family Paenibacillaceae; genus Brevibacillus; species Brevibacillus sp. DP1.3A. The sequence continues at coordinate 877,823 of NZ_CP085876.1, forward strand.
CTTTGACGGCAGGGCTGATGGCGTTGTACTCAGTGAAGGCGCCGGCGTTGTCCTGTTAAAAACAGTGAAGCAGGCGCTGGCTGACGGAGACCGCATCTACGCCGTTATCAAGGGAATCGCCGTAAATAACGATGGGAGAACCGCGGGGCCGGCGGCTCCAAATATGCAGGCGCAAAAGGACGTCATGCTCGCTGCCTTAAAGAAGAGCGGCAGAAATCCGTCTGACGTCTCTTATATCGAAACGAACGGCTCAGGCTCGGAAGTAACCGATCTGTTGGAGCTTAAGACGATCCAGCAGGTTTATGGCAACGGTGGAAATGCCGCTATCGCCTTGGGCTCCATCAAGCCCAATATCGGTCACCCGCTAAGCGCCGAAGGGATTGCGAGCTTCATTAAGGTTGTGCTGATGCTCGATCATGACCAGTTTGTACCGTTTTTATCGGGCGAGCTGCCGATGCAGCACTTTGATTTGGAAGCGTCCCCGTTTTTCTTTCACCGAGAAACGAAGAACTGGAGTGAATCGGTTCGAACAGCGGCGATAAACTGTTTTGGCGACGGAGGCACCAATGTTCATGCGGTTATAGAATCTTGGCAGGAAGAGCGCTCAGGCGATGCCATACGGAAGCCGCTGCCTTGGCCGGAAGAATGGCAGGAGTGCGGAAAACCGGTCAGCGTATCATCGTCTGATTCGCAGACAGTTAAGAGCCGAACGAATATATGGAAAATGAAAGCGGAAGAGCGGAAGGTCAGCAGTCCGAAATCATTCTGGGGCGGAACTAAACCCAAATAACCCCATAGGGCTTAGGGGTAGCGCATTCAAGGGGGACTATTTCATGAAAGAACAATTTTTATTAAGCAGCGATCATCCGATCCTGAGCAACCATAAAGCCTTTGGTCAGGAACTGCTGCCCGGTCCGGCTTATGTCGACCTGATCTACCAAGTATTTCGGGATAACGGGTACGATTGGAGAGAGCTGGAGCTTTGCCATGTATCGATTTATCATCCCTTGGCGGTGGGTCACGATTACGAGGTGCTGATCGATATTGTTGTGGAAGAGAAGGAAGCGGGATGCTGGAGCATCGTTGTAGAAGGCCGCGAATCGCGGGATGGAGCGGTCAGCCTGGAGGCGAAACGATATGCCGATGCCCAAATGCGGAAGATTCAACCCGTTTCATTTGATAAGACGATCAATCTCGGGCAAGCCATGAATCAGGCGGATGCTTCCGTCGATCTAGATGAGGTCTATGCGCAGTTTCGTGCGCTAGGCCTCATCCATACCGGCATGATGAAAGCAGAAGGGCAAACCTTCCAAACCTCAACAGGCGTGCTCATCGAGCTTGCATTGGATCGCAATTCGCGCGACAGCGCCGAAGCCGTGCTGTTTCATCCCGTCTTGTTAGATGCAAGCGGTGCAGGTGCCTCGATATTGCTGCGAACGCATGTCGGGGAAGAGCAGCAATTGTTTCTGCCCTTATATATTGAATCCTTTCGTGCGGAGCAGCTCATTCAAGAGCGCTGCTATACACAGGTTCTCGCTTCCAGTGTTCAACGAAAGAACGAATTGCTCAGCATGACGCTGGAGCTATTCGACAGCAAGGGCCGCAAAGTAGCAGAAATGAAAAACTACACGGTGAAGCTGGTGAGGGCGGCATCCGGGATCGGTTCATCTGCCGTCTCCAGAGGTGGAGATGACCCGTCCGTCACAGTACCGGCACCGGCTCCAGTCAAAGCGGGGCATGCTCTCAGCGGGGAGCGCACTTCCGCCGTTCAGGCGGCCGTTTTTCTGGCCGGCATCTTGGCTGAGCGCTTGAATATGGCTGAAGCGGATATTGATCGGAACGCGGGCTATTATGAGATGGGATTGGATTCCCCAGGCTTGCTGGAGATGGTTAAGAGAATAGAAGCGAAGGTAGGCGTATCGCTTCCGCCTACGCTGCTTTTTGAATATACGACGATTGCAGACCTATCCGTTTACTTGGCCGAACACTACGCTTCGGCATTCGCGGATGAAAGCTTCGCACCGGCACCGGGCGATGGAATCGATGCCTCCCGATTGCAGCTTGAAGAACATCGGGACAACAGGATGACACCTGCAGATTCCAGCAGCCGCGCAGAGGCATCAACATCGCAAGAAGAGGATATTGCAATCATCGGAATGTCAGGCCGTTTTCCAGAGGCAAACGATCTCCGCGAGTTTTGGCAAAATCTGAAGGACGGCAAAGACTGCATCAGCGAAATTCCCCCTTCACGATGGGATTGGAAACAGTTTGAAGACTTAAAGTCTCCTTCGGGCAAAGGGGTTTCCAGATGGGGCGGCTTCATTGATGACCCGGATTGCTTTGATGCGCCGTTCTTTCGCATATCGCCTCGCGAAGCGGAATTCATGGACCCGCAGGAGCGGATTTTTCTTGAAACCTGCTGGGAAGCCATTGAAGATGCTGGATACCGTCCGTCCAGCCTCGTAACGCCAAGAGGACCGAACAAACGGAACCTTGTCGGCGTGTTCGCCGGTATTATGCATAAGGATTATGCGCTACTTGGGTCGGATCTTATGGCGCAAGGCGTGCTATTCCCGCTTTCTTTGAGCTACTCGTACGTGGCGAACCGGGTTTCCTATTCGCTTAATTTCCATGGCCCCAGTCTGGCAGTCGATACGCTGTGCTCCGCATCGCTGACAGCTGTCCACATGGCAGTAGAGAGCATCCGGCGCGGAGAATGTGAAGCTGCAATTGCGGGCGGTGTCAACTTGTCGCTTCACCCTGGCAAATATAAAACGTTCGGCATGGCCAACATGCATTCGAGCGACGGTTATTGCCGCACGTTCGGTAAAGACGGCGACGGATTCACATCCGGAGAAGGGATTGGCGCGGTCGTACTAAAACCGCTCAGCGCGGCCGTCAAGGATGGCGATCAGATATATGCCGTTATCAAAGGCAGTTCAATCAACCATGTGGGTACGGTTAGCGGCATTACGGTGCCCAGTCCGGTTTCGCAAGCTGAATTGATTGAAGACTGCTTGAATAAGGCTAATATTCATCCGAGAACGATCAGCTATCTGGAAGCGCACGGCACAGGCACGTCGCTCGGCGATCCCATCGAAATCCAAGGACTGGTTAAAGCTTATTCCCGCTATACGGATGACCGTCAATATTGCGCTATCGGTTCGGTCAAATCCAACGTCGGTCACGGCGAGTCCGCCGCCGGGGTTTGCGGATTGATTAAGGTTGCGCTACAGATGCATCATAAAACGTTAGTGCCGTCGCTACATTCCGGCGAAACGAATCCATATATCGATTTTGAGCAATCGCCATTCTATATCCAGCGACAGGTAGAACAATGGGAGCAGCCTCGGCTGATCGAAGCAGGAAAGGAAACGGTATACCCGAGAAGGGCAGGGATCAGCTCCTTTGGCGCCTACGGCTCAAATGCGCATGTCATTCTAGAGGAATGGGTGCCGCAGCAGGCTTCTTCCGCGAGCGGCGAGCCGTCTGCCGTCATTGTGCCGTTATCGGCCAAAAATGAAGATCGCTTGAAAGCGTATGCGGATCGGTTAGCGCGGTTCCTTGCAGATGAGGCTGGATACGTGGCTAGCGTTAAGGAAATGGAATCACAGAGCGGGCTGGCAGCCAATATTCTGCGAATGGTTTCAACTGTTCTGAAGGTGGAAGAACAAGACATCGATTTCGATCAAGACTGGTCGGAATACGGCATGGAGACGGCTCACCTGTCTGCTGTCCGGGATCAACTGCTGCGGGAATATGAAATCGAGACCGACAGCATCGATTGGTACGAGCTTCGATCAATCTCTGATGCCGCCGAATCGCTGCATCTGATCCTGAATCGCAATCGTCATGCGGAAGGCGGGGCATCTCAGGAGATGAGCTTGTCGTCCATTGCGTATACGCTTCAGACCGGACGCGAAGAAATGGAAGAGCGGGTTGTCTTTCTAGTCAGCAGCATCCGGGAACTGGCCGAGAAATTGAAAGCATATGCGGATGGTAAACCTTCTGTTCCGAACTGCTGGAGAGGTCAGCTGAAGAAGAAGTCCGGCGTGCTGGCGGAAGTGGCGAAAGCTGACGACCGTTGGTTCACAGAAGGAAACATGGCTGAAATCGCACAGTCTTGGGCTCAGGGCAGCGATATCGAATGGGGACGGCTTTACCGTGCCGATAAACCGAGAAAAATGCATCTTCCGACCTATCCTTTTGCGAAAAACCGATACTGGCTGCCGATTGCGGCGAAACCGCAGGACAGCCTGCCAACAGCGGTACAGCAAGCAGGAAGCACAACCAAAGCGGCAAGTCCGATCTCGCCTCAGGGAGAAAGCTCAGCCGTAATTGACGCTAACCAACGTATCGTGGAAGCTGACGCAGGTGCCGGTTCGCAGGATATGCTGCGGCAGTTTACTCCGGTGTGGGATACGTTCGCCGTTGAGCCGGAAGGCGACTATTTCCCTGCCGTATCGGAACGGATCGCTGTATTTGGTCTCTGCAACGAACGTTTCGCGCAAATCCGAGCCCTATATCCGGGTTCCGTAAATTTGGGTAATGACGAAAACGCATCCGTGGCTGATATCAAGCGGAGTATTTCCGGCTTTGAGGATATCGGACATTTTATATGGGCAGTTCGTGATCCTGCTGCTAATGACGGTATCTTGGACGATGCGCTGATTACCGCTCACAATCAGACTACGCTCAGCTGCTTCCGGTTTATTCAAGCGCTGTTGCAATCCGGCTACGGTTCAAGGCCCGTCGGTCTCACGGTCATCACGACCCAGGCCCAAGCGGTATACAAGAAAGACATCATAAAACCGGCACAGGCAGGCGTTCACGGACTGATCGGCTCGCTTGCTAAAGAATATCCAAACTGGATGATTCGTCTTATCGACTTGGAGTCGGATTCGACATGGCCGGTGGCCGAGATGTTCCGGATCTCTGCAGACCGGAAGGGCGGGGCTGCGGTATACAGAGGGCGTGAGTGGCACCGTATGCAGCTGATTCCAACTGTTCTTCCCGCTCCGAAGGCGCCGGTGTACCAGAATGGAGGCGTATATGTCGTCATCGGCGGCGCCGGCGGGATCGGCATGGTATGGTCGGAGTATATGATTCGTACCTATCAAGCGCAAATCGTATGGATTGGCCGCAGCCCGATGAATGACGCCATTCGAACCAAAATTCACAGTCTTTCAGATCGTGGTCCCGAGATTCGGTATTGGAGTGCAGACGCATCGGACATCCATTCGCTCTCGCAGGCTTATGTCGAGATTAAGCAGCGCTTTGGCTCTGTAAACGGCGTCGTTCATTCGGCAATGGTATTAAACGAGTATAGCTTGGCTGAAATGGATGAGGTTGCTCTTCAAGCTGCGCTCTCCGCTAAAGTTGACGTGAGCGTCAGGATGGCGCAGGTATTTCGCGAGGAACGGCTGGATTTCGTACTTTTCTTCTCGTCGCTCATTAGCTTCATTAAGAATCCACAGCAGGCTCATTATGCGGCCGGTTGTGTCTTTAAGGATGCTCTCGCGCACTTGCTGGCACAGCAGTGGTCTTGCAGTGTTAAAGTTCTGAACTGGGGATTTTGGTCAAGCGACAAGGTCGAGGATACGGAACAATACCGGATGCTGCAGGAGCTTGGAATCGGGCTGATCGAGCCGGAGGAAGCGATGCAGGCGATCGAGAGAGTGCTTGACCAGTCGCAATTGCAGCTGGCTGTCATGAAAACGACGAAGCCGATCCCCGTCGAAAGCATGAATCCCAAAGAAGAAATTACGGCTCTTGCTGCAGGGCAGCGGTCAGCTGAAGCAGGCCGAAGCCTGCCTGCCGCCTCTGAGCGACCCGATATCGGACAGCTGAAGCGTGAGAACGCGGAGAAGACGGATGAGATGAACGCACTTCTTGGCAGGCTGTTGTTCGTGCAGCTTCGACAAACGGGGTTATTCGCTTCCGGAACGTTCGATCTGAAACAGGCAATGGCTGTTTCAGGAATCGCCGAAGAGCTGTATGCCGAATGGCTGAGTCAGAGCGTTACTGTTCTCGTAGAGCTCGGGCTGCTGTCCCGCAGCGGCCATCTTCTGTCGGTTACGTCAGTCACGGCAAGCACCGAACACGGGACGGTATGGGAGCAGTGGAGGCAGCATACCGCTAAATGGCGGGAGGACGAGAAAACAAGAGCGCAAATCGTATTGGTAGAAACAACGCTGAAGTCCTTGCCGACCGTCCTTACAGGGAAATCCGCAGCGACCGACGTGCTCTTTCCGAACTCGTCAATGGAACTTGTAGAGGGGATTTACAAGAGCAATCCGGTAGCAGATTATTTCAACGATGTAGTGGCCGAGGCAGCCCTGCATGTAGTCAGACAGCGTGTACAGGAAAATCCGCAGGCGCAAATTCGTATTCTGGAAATTGGCGCGGGCACAGGCGGTACGTCTGCGGGCGTGCTTGCCAAGCTTGCTCTCTATAAGACCCATATTGCGGAATACTGCTATACCGATCTATCCAAAATGTTCCTGCTCCATGCGCAGAAGGAATACGGACCTAGCTATCCGTTCCTGACGTATCGCACGTTCAACGTCGAGCAAGCTCTTGCGCAGCAAGGCGTTGATGCCGGTCAGTATGATCTTGTCATAGCCGCGAACGTCCTTCATGCTACGCGTAACATGCGGACGACGGTTCGCAACGCCAAAGCGGCATTGAAGCCCGGAGGATGGCTGCTTTTAAATGAAATAAGCAGCGGCGCCCTATTTACCCATCTTACGTTCGGACTGCTGGAAGGCTGGTGGCTGTATGACGATCCCGGCATTCGGATCCCGGGCAGTCCGGCGCTCTCGCCCGAAAGCTGGCAGCAGCTGCTTGAGAGGGAGGGCTTCGGTGCGATCGGCTTCCTAGCCCGGGATCATCACGACCTGGGACAGCAAATCGTTGCGGCGCAAAGCGATGGAATCATCAGACAGTCTAGATGGGAACAGCGGAAAGGAATAAGCGCTCAGCAGTCTGCAACCCAATCCGTTTCAACATTGACGAAAGAGCGGAATGATGTAGCACATGCGGATTCCAGAAGCGAAAGCGAAGACAGCTTATTTGCCTTGAATGAGCAGATGCTCCAGGATGAAATCAAATCGTTGATCGCCTCCCAGCTGGCGGAAACGCTGAAGCTGGATGAATCATCGCTCGATATGGATGACTCTTTCGCAGACTACGGGCTTGATTCCATTTCCGGTGTGCATATCGTCAATACGCTTAACGAACGTTTGCAGATTGAGATGAAGACGACCATTCTTTTTGACTACAGTTCGATCAATCAACTGGCCGGTTATTTGCTGTCTGCGCATAAAGAGGCTGTCGTGTCCGCATTTAGCGACCGACTCGCTGCCGTTTACGAGCAAGGTTCAATTCCTCTTGAAAGGGAGGAGCAAGCTGTCCATTTCGAATCCTTGCAAACGAAGGCGTCCGCGCAGCCGGCCGAGGCCGCTGTATCCGTTCGGGCTGCGGAAGCAGCAGTTAAAGAACCCATCGCCATAATCGGAATGAGTGGCCGCTTTGCCAAAACGAACACGCTGGATGAATTGTGGGACCATTTGGCTCAAGGTCATGATCTTGTTGAAGAAGTTACCCGGTGGGATCTATCGAAGTATGCACCCAAAGGCATGCCTTACTGCAATCACGGCAGCTTCTTGGATGAGATCGATAAGTTCGATCCGTCCTTCTTTAATATTTCCGGACTCGAGGCTACCTATATGGATCCGCAGCAGCGCATGTTCCTGGAGGAATCATGGAAGGCGCTGGAGGATTCGGGTTATGCGGGCCAGAGCGTAGAGGGTCGTGCCTGCGGCGTGTATGTCGGCTACAATATCGGCGACTATGTGCACCATATCGGAGACAACTCGCCTCCGCAAGCGATGTGGGGGAATGCTCCATCCATTATTCCAGCCAGAATCGCCTATTATTTAAATCTACAGGGGCCTGCCGTTACGGTGGATACCGCCTGCTCCAGCTCGCTCGTATCCATCCATCTTGCCTGCCAAGGCTTATGGACCGGCGAGACCGAGATGGCGCTGGCTGGGGGCGTGTTTATCCAAACGACGCCAACGTTTTATATCAATTCCAACCGGGCCGGCATGCTGTCTCCTTCGGGCAAATGTCACACGTTCGATAATCGGGCGGACGGCTTCGTGCCTGGCGAAGGGGTCGGGGTCGTCGTTCTGAAGCGGCTGAAGGATGCTATTGCCGACGGCGATCATATCCACGGGGTTATTAAGGGTTCGGGCATTAACCAGGACGGGACGACAAACGGCATAACCGCTCCAAGCGCCAATTCACAGGAACGGCTGGAAAAGTCCGTCTATGAGCGTTTCGCCATTCATCCGGAGCAGATTCAAATGGTGGAGGCGCATGGCACCGGAACCCGTCTCGGCGATCCGATCGAGTTCGAAGCATTGAACAGTGCCTTCAGCCATTACACGGATAAAAAGCAGTTCTGCGCGATCGGCACAATAAAAACAAATATTGGTCATACAACCGCAGCTGCAGGTGTCACAGGCGTTTTCAAAATTTTGCTGTCGCTGCGAAACCGGCAAATCCCGCCTTCCTTGCATTATGAGACGGGCAATGCGCATATCAAGTTTTCCAGCAGCCCGTTCTATGTCAATACGGAGATTAAAGATTGGGCGGTTCCATCGGGTTCAAGGCGGATTGCAGCCACCAGCTCCTTCGGCTTCAGCGGCACCAATGCGCATATGGTCATTGAGGAGGCTCCAGCTCCTTTGCGCATGCATGCATCGAGGCCGTTTTATCTCATTACGCTGTCAGCCCGCAGCCGGGAACAGCTGAAGCAGCAAGCCGAGAGGCTGTTGGAGCATTGCCAGCGGGTACCTGGCATTGATGCGGGAAACATCAGCTATACACTGCTGGTTGGGCGCCGTCACATGAATCACCGGTTGGCCTTTATCGTCAAAGACGCTGAAGAGTTAAAACAGCTGCTCTCCAACTGGCTATCGCGCGGTAAAATGGCGCAGGTGTACGTATCCGAGTTAGCGGAAAACGACGTTCGCGAGCAGCAATCGTTAAAGCGGTTCGGCAATGCCGCGATCGAGAGCTGCCAAACGTGCACGAATCCAGGCTTGTATCTGGAGCATCTGTCCACGGCAGCCGAATTGTATGTTCAAGGCTATGCGCTGAATTACAGTCAGCTGTTTGCCGGCGACTCCTATTCGCGTGTTCCGCTTCCGACATATCCGTTTGCCAAAGAGCGTTACTGGGTTTCGAATACTGACTATCCGCCGCAGGATCCACAAAGACGCAAACCTATGAAAGCGTCTAGCGAATCTTTGCCTCTGAACCTTCAGCGCGCTTCGTTGAAGGACACTTCAGGCCTTTTGTTTCAAACGGTTCTGACGGGGACGGAGTTTTTCTTGACGGATCATTCAGTTCGAGGTCGAAAGGTGCTACCTGCCGTCACCTATCTGGAGATGGCGCGGGCGGCTGTGACGGAAGCATACGAAAAAGAATCAGGTCAGCCAACGTCCCCCGTCTTGCTGCGGCATATCGGATGGGCACAGCCAATCGTCGTGGAAGATCGTTCCGTCACGGTGAACATTCATCTGCAGCGTAATTCCGAAGCGGATTTCTTCTTCGAAATTTATACGGAAGCATCGGGTCATCCGGCGGGAAGAACGGTTCACTGTCAAGGAACAGCGGCATTAAGCGAATCCGTTCAAGTGGCGCATACCGAATTGCTCGAAGAACATCAGGCTAGATGTGACGTCGGACTCATCACCGGCGCCCAATGTTATGACATGCTTGGCCGGCTAGACATGGATTACGGACCTGGCCATCGTGCTATTGACCGAATCCAGGTCGGTAAAGGCGAGCTGCTGGCCCGTTTGGAAATTGCGGATTCCGCCTTGTCCACACTGGAGCATTATGTGCTTCATCCGGGCATGATCGATTCGGCGCTGCAAGCATCAATCGGAATGGCCGCATTACCTGTAGATTCGGAAGGAGGAACCGGATCGGAAGCAGCATTAAGGCCGGGACTTCCTTATGCACTGGACCGTTTGGTGATTTTGGGTCCAAGTACAGCGGTCATGTGGGCATGGATTCGAAGAAGCTCCGGAAGCACCACAACAGGAGCGATTCAAAAGCTTGATATCGACATCTATGATGAATATGGAAAACACTGCGCGATGCTGCAAGGCCTCTCTTCGCGTCAATTGGAAGAGGAATCGGAAGCGGCAATGGCTATGGAAGAAAACGCTCCGCTTCTATGGAATCCGGCATGGGCCGAACGAAATGATGAAGACCGAAGCGAAGCGTGCACAATCACCCGGCGGTATATGTATCTGCTGGAAGAAAACCAAAGCATGAACGGGCAGCTGGCCCGAGCGTTCCCTGAGGCGGCGTGCAAGGTGCTGAAAGCAGAAGGGCCGGTGATCGAGAAACGGTATGCCGGCTATGCGGAGCAGCTCATGGTTGACATTCAGAAGATCTTAAGGGACAAGCTGGGCGGTCAGACACTGATCCAGCTGCTGATCCCCGCTTCCGGTGAGCAGCAGCTATACGCCGGATTAGCCGGTATGTTGAAGACGGCGCATCTGGAGAATCCGAATGTATGGTGCCAGTTAATCGAATTTGATGCAACCGTCTCATCCGATCAACTGCTTTCCTTTATAGAGATTGACGGCCGTCATCCATCGGTCAGCCATATTCGCTATGAAGGAAGCCGGAGGTATGAAGCGGTAATCGAAGGCCTGAATACGGCGGACGTTGTGGTGGAAGCGCCGTGGAAGGACAGAGGCGTCTACCTCATCACGGGCGGTGCCGGGGGACTTGGATTGATCTTCGCACAGGATATCGCTAGGAAATCCCGTGAAGCGGCAATCATTCTAACCGGAAGGTCAGAGCTTGACCGTAACCGTCAGGCCCAATTGGAAACGATTCGCGAATTAGGTGCACACGTGGAGTATCATACCGCAGATGTTCGCAAGGAATCGGACATGGCGGCACTGATGAGTGGAATTGTAGCACGACATGGCCGATTGAACGGCATCCTTCATGCTGCAGGTATGAAGAAGGATAGCTTCCTGATCCATAAAACAACAGACGATTTGATTGCTGTCTTGGGACCTAAAGTGGATGGGCTCATAGCATTGGACAAAGCAACAAGCGGGCTGGAGCTCGACTTCTTTATTCTGTTTTCCTCGCTTTCCGGATGCCTCGGAAACTATGGGCAGGCGGATTATGCGGCAGCAAACGGGTTTATGGATGCCTTCGCCGCTTATCGGAATGAGCTGGCAGCGGCTGGCCAGCGGCAAGGACATACGCTTTCGGTGAATTGGCCGCTGTGGCAGGAAGGCGGCATGACCGTCGATCCCGCAACGGAAGCGATGATGGAGCAGCGCGTGGGAATGAAAGCGATGCAGAGCCAGCAGGGCATTCAAGCGCTTTACGCTGCGCTAGCAAGCGGGAAGCACCAAGTTGCGGTGACGAACATGGCTTTGAGCACAACGCCGCTCAAGGAAGAGTTGGCGACAGCGCAGCAAGCTCCCGCGGCCGAGTGGCAATCAGATAGAGATAACCTGCTCGGACCAGACGAGTTGTATGAGAGAACGATGCACTACTTAAGGGAGACCCTGTCATCCTATATACGCATGCCGCTGCATCGTATGGATACCAAGACTTCTTTCAGCAAGTTTGGCATTGACTCGATTATGGCGATGCAGCTTACGGCACAGCTTGAGAACGAATTAGGCTCGCTGCCGAAAACCTTGTTCTTTGAGTATGAAAATATACAAGCGCTGTGTGAATATCTTCTCGGTCATTATGAGCTTGAGCTTCGTCGGCTGCTTGCGCCCGAGCTAACGCAAGTGATAACAAAGGCACCTTCACCGGTCTTAGCGGCTGCTCATTTATCCGTTACGCCGGCTCCAGCGGCGACAAAACCAGTGTTAAAGCCAGCGACGCTGATCCGCGAGGAGATATCCGAGCGTCAACCTGCGTCCGATATCGCGATCATCGGATTGTCGGGCCGCTATCCGGGAGCGGACGATTTAGACCAGTTCTGGGACAATCTGAAGAGCGGGAAGGATTGTATTGAAGAAATACCCGCTGTTCGTTGGCAAAGCGGCAAGTATTATGATCCTGAGAAAGGCAAGCCGGGCAAGAGCTACTGTCAATGGGGCGGGTTTCTGAAAGATATCGATCAATTCGATCCGATCTTCTTCCAGCTCTCACCCATGGAAGCGTCTTATATAAACCCGCAAGAGCGGCTGTTTCTCGAGTCCGTATGGAACACGCTAGAGCAAGCGGGATATACAAGCCAGACGCTTGAGCATGAGTACGGCAGCAAAGTCGGCGTGTATGCCGGTTGTATGTACAATCATTATCATTTGCTTAATAAGGACCCGGCGAAGGAGCCGCTTCTTGCTCTGTCCTCGTATAGCTCCATCGCCAACCGGGTGTCCCATTTCTTTAATCTCAAAGGTCCGAGCATCGCTGTCGATACGATGTGCTCTTCCTCGGCGGTCGCGATCCATATGGCATGCGAAAGCTTGCGGAAGGGTGAATGCGAGCTGGCGATCGCTGGCGGTGTCAATCTTTCGATTCATCCGCAAAAGTATGTCGGCTTAAGCATGTCGCGTTTGGCTGGCAGTCATCCTGGAAGCAGAAGCTTCGCGGACGGGGACGGTTATTTGCCATCGGAAGGAGTCGGTTCGGTCCTATTAAAACCGCTGGTCAAAGCCATCGAGGATGGTGATTCCATATTAGCGGTGATTAAATCAACCGCCGTCAATCATGGCGGACAGACAAACGGCTACGGAGCGCCGAATCCGAATTCGCAAGCCCAACTGATGGAAGATAGCATGCGCCAGGCCGACATAAAACCAGAGTCGATCAGCTATATCGAGTGTGCGGCTAACGGGTCATCCATCGGCGATGCAGTTGAAATAGCAGCGATGAACAAGGTGTACCGCAGCCATTCCGGTACGAAGCGTGCTCTGCCGATTGGGTCCGTCAAATCCAACATCGGGCATGGGGAAGCTGCCTCGGGCATCGCCCAATTAACAAAAGTCGTTCTTCAGTTAAAGCATAGGCAGCTTGTTCCGACAATCGGCTCGGACACAGCCTTGAATCCGAATTTACGCCTTGAGGAAACGAATTTCCGTATTCAGCGGCGTTTAGAGGACTGGCAGCAGACGGAAAATGAAGCGCCACGTGGCGGAAAATTCCCGCTTCGCGCGGCGATCAGCTCCTTTGGTGCCGGCGGTACGAATGCTCATCTGATTGTCGAGGAATATGTGCCGCCTGCTGAAGAGCCGTCTGTACAGGAAACTGGAGATCAATTATTGATCCTCTCGGCCAAAAGCCGGGAACGTCTGAAGGAAGCCGTGTACCATGTACGTCAGTATGTGAAGCGGAACGAGGAGCTTTCGTTGGACGATCTGGCCTATACGCTGCAGGTCGGTCGTGAATCCACGGACTTCCGCCTTGCTGTAACAGCTAGCAGCAGGGAAGAATTGATGGCAGCGCTCTCGTACTATCTTGATGATACCGGCAGTTCGGTTCCGCTATCCGGGAGCTTCGGGTTATACGAAGGAAATGCGGGCGGACCTCCGGATGATATGCTCAGGCTCCTTTCTGGTAAGAACGGCCGGCTGTATATGAAGCACTTGATGGATGAATATGATGTCGAGAAGCTTGCCATCTACTGGTCAAAGGGCGGCGATATGGACTGGAGGGAATTGTATCGCAGCCGAAGAAAGGGGAGAATCGTACCATTGCTCACTTACCCGTTCGTCAAGCAGCGTTGCTGGCTTGAATCCCAACCGGAAGCGGGCTTAGAGCGGACCGAAGCTGAGATGAGCAAGAACGATGAGATGAGCGCACAAAAGGCTCAGCTTGCCATGAACGGGAATGATGCAAAGACGATCGTCTTAAACAGCGTCGCTCTACTTCTTGGCATGAAGCCGAAAGAGATTCAACCCGATAAGCGATTGATGTATTACGGATTGAGTTCGCTTCATCTCACGCAATTGCTTGCAGGACTGCAGAAAGTGGCTGCTCCATCGATGGAGCTCCCCGATCTGTTGACTTGTGAAACGATTCAAGACTTGATCGACAAGGTGCAAGCGAACTTCCCGCCGGAAATCGATGATCTTCATGTTGACGGCTCTTTTTTGGAGGAGAACTTCAATCAGCAGATCATTCGGCTCAATCCTATTACGGATGGAAGGCCGGTATTTTGGATTCATGGCGCATCCGGAGGCGTGGAAGTATATCGTTCTTTAGCCGCGTATGCGAAAAGACCGTTCTACGGTATCCAATCGTTCGGTGATACCGGCGATGAAGCACCTGAGGGCATAGTGGCTATTGCTTCACAATATGTCCGACTCATCCAAGCGATTCAGCCGGAGGGCCCTTATGAGCTTGGCGGATATTCGCTCGGCGGTATGTTGGCCTACGAAATGACGCGTCAGCTGCAGGAAGCGGGTGAGACCGTATCGTCTTTGGTCATGCTGGATACGATGTTTAGCCCGGAAGTCCAGAGTACGACCCTCGATCAGAATTCTATAGCCCTGCAAACCGTTAACATGGCGTTGGCAGCCGCCCATGGCATTGCCTCGACCGATGAGAAAGGTCATCTCATCCATAGGGATGAGATTGATGGCGACAACGGATTCGATGTATTCTTTGAACGTCTAACCGAGCTAGCCGAGCATAGAGGACTGGATATTCCTAAGCGGTTGATGGAGAAGCAATTCGAGCGTCAGTTTTCCATGCAGCAGCGCTACGGGTTGATAGACTATAAGCTTCTGCCTCTGCCTCGGCCTGATGAGGTGACCTGCTATTACTTCCGAAACCAGAGTGGGGTGTTCATGGGACCATGGGAACCTTATTTAACGGCAAAAGAAGGGGCAGTTCCGTTCGACCATCTGCCTTACTGGGAGGAATGGGTTAGACAGATCCCACAGGCGTACGTGATGGACGTTGAAGCCTCGACACATATGACAATGCTCGAAGACGAAGCCGCAAGACAAACGATTTATGCGTTCTGCGAGAAACTTTATGGAAAGCGGCCGCTTTCGGCACGTTTTTTACAATCCTTCTATAAGCAGCACGCCATGTTCGTATAATACACTGACAAAAGCGAGGTACGCAGATGCGTATCTCGCTTTTTTTGTTTCGGCAAGCCAAAATTCTCCTGCGGCTGCTGAGAAACTTTGGGCAATTTTGAGGCGTGTCAATGAAGATGAACGACGATAATATGTAGTCTAGGGTGACAGTAAATATAGCAATGACAGATGAGAAAAAACACCCGCTCTCACGAGTAGGTGTCATTATGCATGTTTACTCTAACTACCACTATCCTCTATAAGTAAGGATATAAAAGTCTGAAGTAGCAGTTGTAATGACCCAGCCTGGTGGAATTTGGGTAATTTTTGCGGTCTGTACGGTCGTTCCAATGCTAGCCCCTCCCACATACATCCATACAAAGTAATCCGAAGTTGCTTGGGTGATCACCCAATTTGCTGGAATTCGAGTGAACTTTGCAGTCTGTACGGTCTGTCCAAAGCTTGCTCCTCCTACATACATCAGTTGATAAAAATCCGAAGTTGCTAGAGTAATCACCCAGTTTTCTGGAACTTGGGTTATTTTTGCGGTCTGAATTGTATGTCCGAAGCTTGCTCCTCCTACATACGTCCATACAAAGAAATCACTTGTTGCAAGAGTGATCACCCAGTCTTTTGGAATGGGGGTCGTTCTAGCAGTCTGTACTGTCTGACCCAACCTTGCTCCACCTACATATTGGATGACGTAGTAGTCACTCATTACTGTTGTAATGACCCAATCTGGAGGAATCGGAGTAGATTTTGAAATTTGTCTTGTAGCTCCAAAATTAACACTAGTTATTCTTGATACTTTACGAGAGTCGGTTGAATTATTTTGAAGTAACGTTTCCTGAGAAGATGTAGTGAGTTCAGTAGCCTTGGTAGGAATGGATAAAGACATTGTCACTACTAGTAGACCTAAAGCAGAAACCATACTTTTTTTAAGCATGAACAAAACACCCTCTCATAAGAAATATTTTCTGTTAGGATTCGCTTTTGTCTTATTAAGCACCTTCAATCATTTGGTGTTTTTTCAATATTTTTACATAAAGTGTTATAGACTTAATCGGTCAAATCAACAATTCAAAACAACCTTACTATCGTTTTTTGTATGCGTATCTACATGACAACGCGGCGGAAGCCGAGAAAGAACTAGCAAAAATTACATCGGATAAACTTCGCGGCTACATCACCGTAGTGGTAGAGCTCCATCGCCCATGTGGCGTGACTAAGCAAGCCTATTTCTTCAATATAGCCCACTCGACTATAACAAAATTAAGAATCAGACCAGCCCAAATGTTTACATTCAATACCTCTCCAATGACGGTTTCCATACCATGTGGAAGAGAAAAACCGTGTAAAATATAGTAGAGAAGGAGTAATACTGGCACTAAAAGTCGCGCGCTTATGGCAACTAATGTCATTCCAAAACTGCGAATCATCCATTTTCGGTGTTCCTCATATTGCCTGTTGATGGCGGTACGGTATCCTTTCCAGCAAGTGAACAGCCAAGCCAAAGATAAGACAAGGAAGCTTGTTGCCTTCATGAAATTTTCTGCATAAAAGATACTCCCTAAAGAGAGTAGTCCGCTGATAAACACACAGTACACATAAACCCTCCCAAGAAAACGATGTATTCTTGGGTTCTTCAGGCGAATGCGGTCGACAAATTGGAAAAAACCAGTGAGAAGAGCAATGAAAGCAGAAACGATATGAGCAACTAATAACGGATAGTGAACAGTGCCGGAAATAATCGTTATTCGACTGTTTGTAGGATCTAATGTTAAATAGGGATACATAAATGGAAGGATAACCACTAGAGATACAAGAAATAATCCCCACCAAATTTTAGGGAGTTTCATGACTTCTTCCCCCCTAGAATATGAGCATGTTTTACGGTGGAGAGAGATCCCCAGAAGAGAAACAAGGCAATAACCGGGTGAAGTGCAGATAGGATTCCTAAGTTAGAGGAATAAATAACGGTCAGGAACTGCGCAACGATCATTAGGTATAATCTGAGACAAATCCAACGAAGATGTACGGGCAACTTTCCAAGGAAAGAGAGAACCAACATGCCGACTGGAATCCATGCAAAATATTGAGCCAAGGTTCTATGCATTTCCCAATGTTCTCCGTTGACGAACAGCCCAAGACCTGCCAGTGATACTTGAACAATAATGAAAGCAAAAAACACCCATGCGAGGACAATAAACATGTACCTCGATATTTTCACACGAGGAGGGGGAAGGGGGGTCTTCTCATTCATCTCAAGCATGCAAAAACCGCTCCCATCTGAATAATTTGTCTTACCCCCATCCTAAACGCAAGTTCAAAACAAACCCTAAACGATTTCTAAAAAAAGGATAAAATCTGAACGTCATAACGGCTTATGTATACATTGCAAAAAAAACAAAGACCAACATAGGAAATATCGCCGGTCTTTGACTCATATCAGCTATTAATTAGGCTCTAACACAAAGTAATAGGGTTTGGAGAGAAGATTGTGCAAATGGTCGCGTACTTCCACGTTAGGCATTCGGTTTAATGTTTCGCTAATTTCTCGTTTTATGTCCGCGTACTGGCTCTCATGCTGCTCTTCCGGGCTCTCTTTTTGTTTCTCCTCGTGAATTACTCTAGCTAAACGCTTTGCTATCCCATATAGCTCTTGATTGGTCTCACTATAACCAGATTCATTGGCGTTTGCCAAATATCCGCGCATTTCTGCCAACCGAGACAGGGTATCACGCCAGTTCCATACTTGAATATTTTTTTCTCTTGTTTGAGAGCATATCTCAACAAAAGGATTTTTCGATAACAAATCTTCTAATGTACTCCAGGAATCTGGTCGCAGAGATTCTTCGAGTTTTTGCAGACAGTATGCATCAGGAGAGAGTAACTCTACCACTTCACGAAACGCTGGAATCGAGTTCCGTTGATAGCTTTTGATTCCCCACAAGCTATGTACCTGCAATGCAGTAGCAAATGACTTGCAGTAAGTATCGAGCTCTTCTAATCGTTCCTCATCTAGCTTATGACTAGCAAGAATTCTCGCTTTTACCCTATTATCAGGGATGTTTTCATTCGCTTCGCCTAATTGCATGTTTCTTTTGATGTACGTTCGAACCGTGTCTTTTGGTATCGATCTATCCTCTCGAGCACCGAGAATTCCAAAGCGATAAGAGATAAACTCCTCGAATCCTCTACTACTTCCGAATCCATCATCGATGGCATGCAAATCCGGTTGCACTTCCATCATTTCAGCGAGCACCTGCTCCTCAAGTCCATAAATGCATGCTTCGATATGTGTCCAGTAGCTTCTACATTCGTCTACGTTCCCCAGTACACGTTGATAGACGTCATGGAAGAATAGGATATGAGCAATTTCGTGGAAGTAATTTTGAAAAGGAAACTTGATGTGACTTCCTTCCAAATACGATCCTGCATTTTGATAGATCCGTCCATGTTCTGGTCGGAATAACGTGGGTAGCGTCGAGTGTAAATCTAAGTATAATCCAATCCCTTCATTGTAACTATGTGCCCAAACTGCTAAATAGGTTGGGCTTAACAACAAAGCGATGGAGTGATTGGTAATTTGAACAGGCAAGTTGAAATAGCCGCCGTTTATTTGAGGCTGTAAGCTTAACCAGGTCATCCCAACTGCTAAAGCCTGATATAAAGGAAATTCACCATCCGCTGATGCTTCTTTACAATATCGTTGAAATTGAAGTATATCGCTTACAATTCCATGGTTCTTAAAACCGTAATTACCCTCGAATCTCTCAAGTCCCTCAATAAAATCCTCTGGTGATACCGTTAAAAATACGTTAATTCCATCCACCCAAAGATCGGAACCAATCTCTGATTCCAGCCATGCGTCTGCGTCCTCGGCAAGCTCTCTCAACTGATGATATCTTTCCAACAAATGCGCTTGATTCATAAACTGCACCATCCCGTCATGTTTGCTTACTGCCTGGAAAGCGAGAACTTCTTGGAAAAAATTCAAGAGCACACGAGGTGCTCTTGAACAATCAATTACTTATGACATGCAATTGTTAAAATTGGAAGGGGAAGCAATTTCATT
This sequence comes from Brevibacillus sp. DP1.3A, assembly GCF_013284245.2. Classification (NCBI taxonomy): domain Bacteria; kingdom Bacillati; phylum Bacillota; class Bacilli; order Caryophanales; family Paenibacillaceae; genus Brevibacillus; species Brevibacillus sp. DP1.3A. Next base: position 897,005 of record NZ_CP085876.1, read on the forward strand.
TCTTGAACGTTTTGATTATTAGAAAGTTGTGCTTTCACTACCTTTTTCATGAGAAATCCCGTCCTTTCCAAAATTTTTATATACGGTGATCATGTATGCTTTTTTGACTCTCTTACAAGCACAGATCAACAACTACACGCCATTTCAGCGCTTTCATTTCTTGCACTTGTTTGTTCTTGTTTACTGCTACTTTTACGACCTTTTTCATGAGTTCACACCTCCTTTCTATACAAATGGAATTATGTGCACTTTCTATCAACAAAAGGCTTAGTTGTAATTATAAGGAAAATTGACAATTCATTTCAAGTTAAGAAAAATAAATATTTTCTGAAATATATAAATTTGATTAATGGTGGCTTATTCCAGGGAAGGTACTTCCTGCTGCGACACTAGGGGTGCTTGTAGTAAACTGTATCAGGGGTGTAAGCTTGATATCCGGCAACTTGGAGTAATTGAGCTCATAGCGATTGGAGTGTCTTTCTCTTACGAGGGGAGCGGTACTTTGAGTTATGTATGTTTGAAAAGAATGTTTATTTAGAGTATAGTATCAGAATGAATAAATGAAGGTTGGTTAAGTAACCATCTGAATGAACATTTATGAATGAGAGATATAGAAAAATTAGGAGGATTGTTGTGTCACAGAAAGCACCAGTTTCTTTTGTAGTTACGATAGGATTCATGTTATTTGCTTTGTTTTTTGGGGCGGGCAATTTAATTTTTCCGCCAATGCTTGGCCAATTAGCAGGAACAAATGTATGGATAGCCAATGCAGGTTTTTTGGTAACAGGGGTCGGGTTACCTTTGTTAGCGATCACAGCCTTTGTTTATTCGGGAAAAGAAGACTTACGCTCCTTAGCCAGTCGTGTGCATCCTGTATTCGGAATTGTTTTCACGATTGTTCTATATCTAGCAATCGGTCCGTTTTTTGCGATACCTAGATCCGGCAATGTATCGTTTGATATTGGGGTAAAGCCTTTTCTATCAGAACAGGCAGGTTCGGCACCGCTGATTCTATTTACCATCCTGTTTTTCGCAATTGCCTGCTTCTTATCGCTCAATCCTATGAAAATTATCCATGTAGTCGGAAAAATCTTAACTCCAATTAAATTAACATTTATCGGAATTATTGCAGTAACGGCTATTCTTTATCCAATTGGAGCCCTTCAAGCCCCGCAAGAAGATTACACATCCGATGTATTTTTCAAGGGTTTTCAAGAAGGGTATTTAACATTGGATGCGCTTGTAGCTTTTGTTTTTGGAATGATCATCGTGAATGCGATTAAAGAAAAAGGAGTTACTGCCAAAAAACAAGTTTTGGCTGCGTGCGCAAAAGCAACAATGATAGCCGGTTTACTTCTCGCTCTTTTCTATACCGCGCTTTCCTTTATGGGTGCCTCTAGTGTAGAAAAGTTGGGCCACTTAGAAAATGGCGCTGAAGTTTTGGCGAAAGTTTCGAATTACTACTTTGGTTCTTATGGTGCCGTTTTATTGGGATTAATGATTACAGTGGCATGCTTGACTACAAGTGTAGGGCTTATTACAGCCTGCTCTTCTTTTTTTCATTCATTGTTTCCGAAGATTTCTTACAAAAAATTCGCGGTTATTTTGTCTGTTTTCAGTACACTCGTTGCCAATATTGGATTAACGCAACTCATTAAGGTTTCCCTTCCAATTTTAATGACCATGTACCCGATTGCGATCTCGTTACTCTTCTTGACGTTTCTGCACAAAGCATTCAATGGCAGGCCAGAAGTGTATCAAGGAAGCTTACTTTTCACTTTTCTGATTAGTCTGTTTGATGGCTTAAAGGCTGCTGGAGTCGAAAACAGTGTTGTCCATCATTATTTTACTCAGTTCCTTCCACTGTATGACGTAGGCTTGGGCTGGCTGCTGCCTTCTCTTATAGGTGGGGTATGTGGATACATGATCAGTGTATTCCGGAAGAATACGTATCACGTTCAAAAACAGAAGGAGGCATGAATCTAACTTTTCACATAGACACATGCCACTTAGAAGATGCTTTACAAACCCGTCTCTTACCATATAGGAGACGGGTTTTGTTCATAAGTCAATCAGCATCGAGTGATAGTTAAAAATATTTTTATTTTTCTAAAGTTTACTGATTGAAGTTACCGATTTTATGGTATTCTATTTTTTGCTATGGATGTCATATATATGGGGTGCATAACGATGATAGGGCACACGACAGAGAAAGAACGGACGATATTTGATCATACTGGGAATAGGATCAAGACAGAAGACCGAGAGATTCGAATCCTTGCTAAGTATGAGGAACCACTGGTTGTCGTGTTAGGAAATGTGCTTAGCGATAGTGAATGCGATGAGCTAATCGAACATTCCAGAGAAAGATTGCAACGCTCAAAAATAGGGGAGGATCGTTCAGTCAATTCTATTCGGACGAGCAGCGGGGTGTTCTGCGAGCAGACGGAGACGATTACAAGAATCGAGAAGCGAATCTCTCAAATCATGAACATTCCTATAGAGCACGGTGATGGCTTGCAAGTTTTACGATATACCCCTGGCCAAGAATACAAACCCCATTATGATTTCTTTGCAGAAACAAGTCGAGCAAGTACCAACAATCGCATTAGTACGCTTGTGATGTATTTGAATGATGTGGAGCAAGGCGGAGAAACGGTGTTCCCTTTGCTTCATTTATCTGTTTTTCCTACTAAAGGCATGGCTGTCTACTTTGAATATTTTTATAGCAATCAAGAATTAAACGAGTTCACTTTGCATGCAGGGACACAAGTGATCCATGGGGAAAAGTGGGTTGCAACGATGTGGATGAGAAGACAAAGCTTTCGGGTCTCCTAGAGGAGGAATCCCCAAATACATATGCGAAACGACCACCTGACAAAGGTGGCTTCTTTATGTCCACAAGCCAAGAGTCGGCTACTTGAACTTCCTTATATACTTGAAACGAATATTATCAAGTGTTAGACTATTTTTTATTTATTGATTATCTCTCATGTTAAATACAAGGGGGCATCCGATGCCTGTCTTACAAAAAAAAGCAAACCACTCGAAAAAGATTAGCCTGGTGGCACTATTAACAGGACTAGTCTCTTTATCCGTTGTTCTGACTGTTACCATTCTCCTTATCTCATTCTATCAATCCAAAAAACAGGCACTGATTCACACGACGTTGACCTTAAATCACACAAGTGCACTCAAAATGAGTCACACCATAGACGCTTTGATAAAATCCATGCGGAGTAGCTTACAGTATTCGGCGAGCATCTTTTCCGATATGCACGCGATGGATGCAGATGAAATACATTCGAAGCTTGAATTGATACGTGGTACAAACAACTTTTTTAATTCGATTATCGTGGTGGATGAAACCGGGCTTGTTCGAAGTGTGTCTCCCGAATCAATTGGTACAGCAGGAACAAATTTGAAAATGGAAGTGGGGAAAAAGGTACTGGCATTAAAAAAGCCCTATATTTCTGTACCCTATATCACTGCACATTCGAATCGTCTCATTTTGCTTATTAGTGAACCCATTTTTGATAAAGACGGAATCTACCGTGGTTTTATCGGGGGAACGATTTATCTTCATGAAGAGAACATTTTAAATACGATCCTGGGGAGCAACCCAACGGACGAGCTAGGTTCATCTTTCTACATCGTAGGATCAAACGGTCATTTGTTGTTCCATCGTGATGAAAGTCGGATCGGAGAGGATATCAGTGCCAATCCAGCCGTGTACAAGCTCACTCAAGGGCAAAGTGGCTATGAACAGATCGTCAACTTGAGGGGACAGACGGAATTGGCCGCCTACGTGAAGGTTCCAGAGAACGACTGGGGTGTCGTTGTCGTGTCGAATATCAGTGTTGTTTATGAACAAGTAAATCGTGATATTCAACGCGTTTTGTTGTATACACTGCCTCCCTTTCTACTATTAATGCTAGTTGTGATTGGACTTGCGCGCAAAGTAGCAAGACCTTTCGTATCCCTGGCCGATCTTGTGAGCAAGGCAGGTAGAGAAGAGGTTGAGTTCTCGGAAGGTAAACAACATTGGAATCGAGAGGCTGAGCTGTTAACTCGAGCTATTCGCTTTACATTAAACGATATCAAAAAACAGACAGATCAGTTGGCTCATGATGCGCGAACAGATCCGTTGACAGGGCTAACAAACCGAAGAACGCTCGAGGAAACCATGCAAAAATGGATGATGGAGCAAATCCCCTTTTCTCTTATTATGATGGACCTTGATCGATTTAAATCCATTAATGACACGTATGGTCATCAGTCTGGAGATGAGGTGTTGAAACATTTTGCAAAAATGATTTCTTCATCACTTCGGCCAGAAGATGTGAGCAGTCGTTTTGGCGGTGAGGAATTTGTTGTCCTTGTTTCCCATGCTGGCTTGGAAGAGGCCTATCAGGTGGCCGAACGAATACGCCATACCTTAGAAACAAGTACAAATCCAATCGGGCAGCCGCTGACCGTGTCACAAGGCATTGCGCACTATCCTTCCCATGCTGTTTCGGCTGAAGATCTGATGCATGTAGCTGACGAGGCCATGTACAAGGCGAAGAGATCAGGTAGGAACCAAACAATGATAGCGGAAGTGGAGTAATCTATGTGAGGAGCGAAGAGGCGAGAGATCGCCTCTTTCTTTTTGAAAAAAAATCATTTGTTCGGTGCTAAAAAAGTAAATTCGGAGATATATTATCTCGCTTTTGACATATGCATGTAACAAATGGATAATTAAGTAAATTTCTCGTTCGGAAATGTGAAGCACATGATTCTTGTATCTCACTTTGAAAGAGGGGGATTCAGATGGAGAATGTTGTCACAGGGGAACAGTATGAGAGGGCACAACGCTTGCATCCTGCCAATTATTACGACGCAGTATTCAATGCTTTTCTCAGGCCAAACTGGATCAGCGGAAATCGCTTCTGGTACATCCGTGAAATCCGTTTGGAAAAGGGTACTGGTAGGCAATATGTGATCGTGGATGCTGAGAAGAATACGAGTCAGCCAGCATTCGATCACGCACGATTAGCCGTCTGTTTGTCAAGAAGGGCAGGAGAAACGTATAGCGCAGAAACATTGCCACTTGGGGAACTTTTGTTTACCGAGAATGGATCGTCATTCCAGTTTAAGGTGGGCGGTACTGTCTGGATCTGTGATTTACAGGAATACAGTTGCAAGCCCATAGATCATGTTGATAAGCCGTCGATGGATGAACTGCCGTCTCCAGATGGAAAATGGGTGGCGTTCGTATATGATCATAACTTGTATGTTCGGTCACTCGAAACCGGAAAGCGTATCAGGCTGACCCGCGACGGCAAGGCTTACTATGATTACGGAACCCAACCTGAATGTCGACTCTCGACGGTGGCGGAGCGATTGGCAAACATGAAGCTCCCTCCAGTGGTCATTTGGTCCCCTGATTCCAAGATGCTGTTGACCCATCGACTTGACCAAAGAAAGGTGCGCAATTTGCATCTGATTCAATCGGTTCCGAAGGGCGAAGAAATAAGACCGGTACTGCACTCGTACCGTTATCCACTGGTTGGTGATCCACACGTACCGTTGGCAGAGCTGGTCATCTGTGATTTGGAAAGGCGAACCACAGTCCAAATTGAAAGCGAGCCTTTACTGGCATGTCCAGTATCACCCCTCACTCCGGGGATGCAAATGGCCGGATGGTCAGCCGACAGTAAACAGGTTTATTTCGCCCGGATGTCCCGTGATGCCCGCTCTGTCGATTTTTCCGTAGCGGATCCTTGCTCCGGTGAGGTTTGCACGCTACTGCGGGAAGAAAGCGATACGTTTTTGAACCAAGACCTGCATAATCTCGGAGCGTCTAATCCGAATATTCGGTTATTGGCCGATGGTTCGTTCATCTGGCACTCAGAGCGTGATGGGTGGAGCCACCTCTACCATTGCGATGGCAATACGGGGGAAATTCGCAATGCGATCACATCGGGTTCCTGGACGGTACGAAAATTGATGGCAGTGGACGAGCAGCAGGGATGGGTGTATATCACTGGAGGGGGGCTAGAAGCGGGGCGCGATCCTTATTATCAACACCTGTATCGTGTTCGCCTGGATGGAACGGATCTATCGTTGCTGACGCCAGAAGATGCAGAACATGATGTTGTGTTTTCTCCCACTATGAAGTATTTCGTCGATACGTTTTCGCGAGTTGATTTGCCGCCTGTTTCTGTCCTCCGCTCGATAGATGGCACCCTGATTCGCGAATTGGAGCACGCTGATGTGGAAATGCTGCTCGAGATGGGGTACCAATTTCCAGAGAGGATTACCGTTAAAGCACGAGACGGTGTGACCGATCTTTATGGGGTGATGCTGCGTCCATTCCCGTTTGATCCTTCACGCAAGTATCCGGTCGTCGATTACATTTACGGGGGACCACAGATCATCAATACGCCGAAAGCTTTCGCGCTCGATCCCGGTCGAAGCCATGACCCGCTGGGTGGTGGACAATCATTGGCGCAGTTGGGCTTTATCGTATTGATCCTAGATGGTATGGGAACACCTTATCGTTCCAAATGGTTCCATGATATCTCAAACGGAAAATTGGAGGAAGCAGGAGGTTTGCTTGACCATGTGACAGCGGTAAGGCAATTGGCTGAGCGCTACCCGTATGTGGATGTTGATCGGGTAGGCATTTGGGGCTCGTCAGGGGGAGGCTACGCTTCGACAAGGGCCATGCTCTCATTTCCTGAGTTTTACAAGGCTGCGGTTTCCACGAGTGGTAATCATGATCAACGGCTGTATATTGCAGCATGGGCGGAACGCTATCAAGGTTTGTATGATCCGGACCTGTACAGGGATCAAGACAATGCACGTCTGGCAGCCAATCTGAAAGGAAAGCTCTTACTGGTGAGCGGAGATATGGATGAAAATGTGCATCCTTCCCAAACGATTCGGATGGCGGATGCGCTGATTAAAGCGGACAAAGATTTTGACATGCTGCTATTGCCCAACCGACATCACGGCTTTTCTTTGGAGCCTTACTTTATTCGCAGAAAATGGGATTATTTTGTACGGCACTTGATGAGAACAGAACCTCCGTGGGGAAATCAAATAGCCAACAAAAAGGCCAGTGATAAAGAGCCGATAGAGAAATAGCATGTGAGTGGAATGAAAACGGAGAAGTGCGAAGAGGAGCCCTAAGAAGAGCTCCTCTTTTCATTTTTTATTGAAACGACGGAGTGTTTTTCCGAGGAGAAGGCAGTCGCTATTTTACCTCGCGAAAACTTGCACTGACCTTTTGCAGCTCTTGCTTGAGGGAATCAAACCTTTTTTCTTCTGTCCAAGCCATGATTTGATGAAAATGTGTAGGCGTTTCGACCAATGTCACAATATAAGCGACCTTAATGCCGTCTACTTCGCCTTTGGCATTGAATTGGATGGCCACCTGGTTGTCGACTACCGTACGAATCTGTTTATCTACGGATACATTTTCTACACCCTCTTGAAGGTTTGCTTCAATGACTTGGGCATAATCTTGAAGCGTGAATGAACTGTCTAGATCCTGCTTCGATTCTGACAGCACCAATACATACTTTTCGCTAAAACGATTGGAGATTTGTAAACCAGCTTCATCGTGGAGGGCTGAATCCTTGCCCCAATCCGAAGGGGCTGTTATTTGAAATTTTTTATCCTTGCTATAGAAAATTTCTTCGGTAGGCGTTCTTGATGCGAGATCGACTATCCCAAAAATCACACCAATGATGGATAAAACAGCTACGATGGAGAAGACAACAGCGAGTACGGTTGTTTGCTTTTTGCTGACGTTGTTCAGATCCTTCACTTTAACTACGTATGTATTCGCTGCTAGATCGCCTAACCGTTGTCTTTTGTCGGAAGCCAACACACTGATTCCGGCTGGCAACCCGCCTATAAGAAATACATTTGCTTCGAATAGACGAATGAGGGAACGAATAAATGATTTCCATAACCCGGGTGGTCGTCCTTCCGCATTGACAGCAATGATGCGGAACGTAAATTTTCCGATCGTATATCCGGTAAGTCCTTCTAACAGTACATAATAAGAACATAGGATAATGGCGGCTAGGATGAAGAAGTAGAGACCGTTAGCGTCTTTATCAATGGAAACCCCAAGTGAGAGCAATCCGATTAGAAAACAAGCGAGAAGAATATGATCAAGAACATGGGCTCCCCATCTCGTGAAAAAAATCGTTGCCCTGTCGTACGATTTCGATAAATCTCCCATGTTTTTTGGTGGTTCTTGCTGGGGAAGAGGAGAAAACTCTGTCGGTACCAATGGTGATGGCGGTTGTTGCTCCAATTTTGTGCACCTCCTGAAAAATGTAAACATATTACATTTAACCACTTTGAAAATTGTATTGTCAATTGTAGACGATTAGAATGGAAAAAGATGAGTAAGGCGCTGCCGTCCCATTCCAGGGAGAGGAGAATTACATATGGAAATCCACCAAATACCCGAGCAATTGCCAGTGATCAAACATTCGAAAGACCGCTGGGGCTCTTTTGCCTATAGCAAGTGTAAGGATGCATACGGTTATGACGAGAACGGGCTGAAAAGATACGCGCTGATCGTTCAGCTTCAATACGATCAGACTGTGACAGAAGCAGACAAGGAGTTCCTGCACTATTTGATGAGCCAAGAGATTGAGATGCATAAGTCCCATCCCTATCAGGGATTACATGAATCCATGGACATCGTGGCTTATTTATTGGCGAAGTTTAAGGATGTTAATCATATCCCGCTGTTTGAGCAGGCAAAATTAAGCAATTTTGATACCTACTATGGCTTTGACACCGAGTATGTCATTTCGGCGGGGATTGAAGAGGCGATCACGTACATCGAAGAGAACGACCTGTACCGAATCAGCTCTTTCTTTCAGAATAAGAAAGAGGAGCTGGAAACGATGTATACGGCTGAACATATGGAGCGATGGTTTCAATCCAAGGCGAGGAATTACCCTGCCAATCGCGAGGATGAGTCCTTGATTACGTTAATGGACAGAGCAAGCGATTTCGGTAACATGGCAGAAGCAAGAAAATTACTGGAAAAGCTAGAAGAGCAGCTGGGCTCTGACAAAAAGAATTATTCTCTGCTGTATCATCAGGCAAAACAATTGGAAGAGTACGACAAGGCACTTCACTATCTCACACAGGATCTCCCGGAACAGGAAGATTCGTTTGACAAAGTATTCCTTTGGTTAAAAATGGCCGAAATTCATTTGCTCAAGCAGGACTGGGTTCAGGCTTTTGCCAGCGTCAAGCAGTGCGAGTCAGAGCTCAAACTCTTTTCCTCCTGGAGGAGTGCCGGTTTGGGAAGAAGTTTGAGCGAGACCTTGTTGGATATCAGCTTGATGGCAAAGGACAGCGACGAGTCTTTGGCTAGAGAAGCGTACCACTGGGCCGACCAGATGTTAAAATCGACAAACAACTATAGCAGTAATGTTTTGAGAAAGGCGCACCAATGTGCCAAGGTGCTGCAACTCAAACAGGATAAAAGGCTGTACAGTAAAAAAGTCGCGATAGAAGCTAGACGAATCAACAGAATGCTTAGATGACTCAAAGTAAACCCGACATCTGTAATGGTCGGGTTTTTCTCTGTTTGGATGCAACGTTCATAAAAAAAATACCCACTCAGGGATCACTTTGCTGTATCTTTAATCTGAGCAATATTTCCTATCTTTTTATAGACTTTTTTCCCCGTTAGCCAACCTCATTGCGCTTCAGGTCATCGATAGCAAGGCTACTTTCCATGTTTCCTTCATGAATGTCATTTTACTTCTAGGCAGGAGATGCGTATGGATTTATTAACGTACAGTCCACTTATCGCAACCAAGCTTCATGTTCCGAAGTATGGTTCGGACTTGTTACTTCGACATCAGATATTGAAAGAAATCGATGACGCGGGCGATGCAAGATTGATTCTCGTGTGCGCGCCAGCCGGTTTCGGTAAAACGACAGCAGTCAGTCAATGGACGCAAAATTCCGGCAAACCGACCGGTTGGATCTCCCTGGATGAATCAGATAATGATCCCGTGCGCTTTTGGCGATATTTTGCTAGGGCAATTGATAGGGCTCAGGAAGACTTGGGCAAAGAATCTTCCTCGGTGCTCCACCCACAATACACGGCTTCTGCTGAGCAGTTGATGTCCGTGTTACTCGAAGAAATTGCGGGGTTTGAACGTGATTTTTATCTGGTATTGGACGATTACCATCTCATTAAGGAGCCTTCCATTCATGAAGGACTGCAGACACTGATCCAGCATGCTTCCTTCTATATGCATGTCGTCCTGATTACGCGGGAGGAACCTCCTTTTGCCCTTCACCGTCTACGCGTTCGGAAACAGTTGAAGCAACTGGGCTCGGACACTCTTCGGTTCAATGAGGAGGAGTGTCGACGCTTATTCCATGAGCAACTGGGTCTGAGTCTGTCAGAACAAGACATAGGCTCGCTAAGCAAACGAACGGAGGGATGGGTGGCTGGTTTGCAGTTAGCAGCCTTATCCATGCAAGGAAAGCCCGAAGCGTCTAAGGTCATTCATCAATTTTCCGGTAACGATAAGTATGTCGGAGAATATTTGACGGAAGAAGTATTGAAACGTTTGCCTGAAAAGGTGCAGATGTTTTTGTTGAAAACGTCCATACTGCCGCGTCTGACAGGAGATCTATGCGCAGCCGTTACCGGAGAGCCGGACGCTCACGACATCCTTCGCATGCTCGAGAGAACGAATTCATTTGTCATCGCGCTGGATGGCGTAAATGAGTGGTATCGTTATCACCATTTGTTCGCAGAACTTCTGCTTTCCCATGTAAGGAAAACATATAACGAACTGCTTCCTACCCTACATATCTCTGCAAGCTGTTGGTTTGAAAGTCACGGGTGGATAATGGAGGCGACTGAGCATGCGTTTCTCGGAAAAGATTGGACCCGGGCGAGCCGTTTGATCGTCGCACATGCGCCGTGGATGTTGAAACAGTACGAAAATATAACACTGCGCAGATGGATGAAATACTTTGAGAAGTCCTGGTTGGAATGCAACCCTGAGCTGTGCATTGCTTTTGCTTGGCTGCATGCTGTATCTAACGAAATTGATCAGGCGGAAATCCTCCTTCAATTGGCTGACGAAGCAACACGGACCAATCATGGGAGCTTTGACGACTGTCGAGTAGAAATGTGTGTGCTTCGGGGATATATCGAAGTGATGCGGGGAAATGTGGACCTTTCCCTCAAATATATGGAAGATTCGGTCCAAATGAAGCCAAAATTCAGCCGCTACTTCATCGTCGGCATAGAGTTGAATTCAGATGAGCCGTACGTGCTGCGTAGTCGTGTGGCCTTGAGCGGGTATTTGTCCAATGTGAATGAATACTATCCAAAATTAAGAGCGATCTGGAAGCACAGTGGTCTTGGCATATTAGCCTACGGTTCCATCGTGATGGCTGAGCTTTATTATGAGAAAAATGATTTTGAGCAGCTAAAATATTTCGTACCGCGAGCCATCCAGTTAGGCACCATCTCCTTGAATTTTGGCGTATTGGTCCCTGTGTATTTGACTTTGGCCCGATGGAGAAAAGCAGAGCATCGTAACGACGAGATGTGGCTGGCCATGGAGGAAATCACATCGCTCTGCCGCCAGCATGATGCGCCTCCCCATTGGATGTCTTTTGTAGAAACATTCCGCGTCCGATTATGGATCGAAGAAAATCGACGGGAAGAAATAGAAAAATGGGCCGAGCTCTACACCAAAATGAATGTCGATATTGTCGCTTCCCGACATGAATTTGAACGAATGACGTTGGCCCGGGTATACATCTATTTAAAAAACGACAGTGCAGCCATCATGCTACTAACCAGCTTAAAGCATGAGGCGGAAATAAAGGATCGGCTCGGGAGTCGGATTGAAGCCTTTCTTCTGCTCAGCCAAGCTTACATGATCCCAAAACAGCATCATGAAGCGATGACGTGTATGCGCATGGCGGTGACGTTAGCCGCACCAGAAGGCTATGTACGCACTTTTTTGGATGAAGGCCCTGGCGTTGCCAAAATGCTCTATTCGCTCTATAAAAGCAAAAACGTATCCAAGCAAGAGATGGCTTATCTTTCGATGCTGCTTAAAAGTGTAGAGAAGGAATTTCCTACGCTCGATATTCAAATTCGGGTATCCCCTGCATTGGAAAAATTGACGGAAAGAGAGTCGGAAGTGCTGGCACTGATCGGTGAAGGGTTATCCAACTCGGAGATTGCGGACAAGCTGCATCTCACACTGGGAACGGTAAAAGGGCATGTGCATCAAATTTTTAGCAAGCTCCAGGTGAAAAATCGGGCACAAGCCATCGTCAGATTAAGAGAAAGTGAGATCGACCATTAGACAAAATAACGAAAGCAAAACGAGCCTCTAGAATCGATTCTAAGGCTTGTTTTGCATGTTTTCAGTGGCCTCAGCTATTTTCGGGTGTTTGTTTTCTTTGCAAATCCATCTCATGTACACACAACGGTCACATCAGCCATCTATACTCATCTTGTAATAACAAGGTTGGTGGTCATAGGAATGGCGACGGTGAGAAAAGGATTCGTAAATTTCACGATAGACTGGTAATCTATGCAATAAATGCACAACCACGAGTAAGGAGTGCGGAAATGAAACGGAAAGTGTTACTCGTAGAGGACGACGAGCTCATACGTGAATTTGTATCGGATTATTTTAAAAAAGAAGCTTGGGAAGTGTACGAAGCACAGCACGGTAAAATGGCGATGGAGCTTTTCGCTCTGCACCCTGTCGATTTAGTTGTACTAGATATTATGATGCCCGAGATGGATGGCTGGTCGGTGTGCAGAAAAATCCGCCAACAATCCGACATTCCCATCATGATCATTACAGCAAGAGTAGACGACGATGACCAGTTGATGGGTTTCGAGCTTGGCGCGGACGAATATGTCACCAAACCGTTTAGTCCAAAAGTATTAGTGGCCCGTGCCAAAGCTCTGATGAAAAGGGCAGAGGGGAGCATCGGGAGGGGAGATGATATCGCTCAGTTTGGAGCATTGACGGTAAACAAACGCGCTCACACCGTTACGATTGCAGGCGTCCCGATTTCATTGACACCAAAAGAGTATGAGCTGCTTCTGTTCTTCATCAAGCATGAAGGGACGGTCTTGTCCCGAGATAGCATATTGAATGGGGTTTGGGGGATGGACTACTTTGGCGACCATCGCACCGTGGATACCCACGTGAAAAAACTGCGTGCCAAGCTGGATACAGAGCAGCATCTGATTCAGACGATGATCCGTTTTGGATATAAGTTTGAGGCAAAACGATGAAACGCCTTCGACTAAACGTTGTGACAAAATTATTTGCCGCCACTTTTGTTTTTGTCTTTTTGCTCTACGCTTTGATATTGATAGGGGAAAAGTTTTTCTTTGAGCGCTTTTATTTAAACGCGAAAGTAAGCGAGCTCTCGCAAGCAATGGCATCTTTCCCAGATGAGTACGCCAAGCTCCCTCCAGGCAAGCACAAGCTGGATAGGCTGGTTGGAACATTGATGAATCGTACAGATGCCAGCTTTGCGATCGCAAACGAGCAGCTTAGGCAAATGAATCTTGATCCCTATTTTCTAAAAGTAAACGTAGCAAATCAAAATCAAGTGATTACCTTACCGTTAAAAGAAATGACGAGCACCGAGCTCCCTGAAGGACTCCATGCGGGAGACACGATTACCGTTGACGGAATCTTTATGGATGAGAACGACACGATCATGAAGCCGATACAGATAGCAAGACAAAGTCCATCCACAAATGTATCCGAAAAAGGACTAACCCGGGTTACGGGTGTCATTTCTGACCTCATGCTACCTAGTCAGCAGCGGGCACATAACCCTTTTTATCAGGATTCTCTCGTAGAGGATCAAATCGGATCATGGCTGACGCAGCAATCCGAAGAGATTACACAGATGAAAAGCGGATCATTCATCCAGCGGAAGTGGACTGATCCGTGGAGTGGTGTAAACTATGCCATCGTCATTCATCGGTTCTCCTATCATAGCGAGGCGATGTACATGATAGCGGTGACGACACTGCAACCTGTGAGCGATGCAATAAGTATGCTGACCAGCTATTCCCTATACGCGACGCCAGTCATCCTCGTCATCTTACTGCTACTGTCCTTTGTCTTTTCGAAGATCATCACGAAACCATTAGTTACGCTGAGTCATTCCGCTTCACGCATGGCTAATCTGGACTTCACAGAACTTGCTTCGATTCATTCTCAGGATGAATTCGGTGAGCTCTCACGCCATCTGAATACGTTAGCCGGCAAGCTGGATCAGACATTAAAAGACCTGACGAGTGCCAACGTCACTCTTCGCGAGGATCTAGAGCATAAGGAAAAAATGGAGCAACTTCGCAAAGAATTGATTGCAAACATCTCTCATGAACTCAAGAACCCGCTTGGCATTGTGAAGGGCTTTGCGGAAGGGTTAAAAGATGATGTCGCACATGAAAAGCGGGAGCGATACATGGACGTCATTTTAAGCGAAGTCGACAAGATGAACGAGCTCATTATGGATATGCTGGAGTTGTCCAAATTCGAAGCCAAAGCCATTTTACTTCGTAGACAATCGTTTCCCGTATCGGAAGTAATAGATCGTGTAGCTGCTTCCTTTCAACTACAGCTGGCAAACAAGCAGGTACGACTAAGGATCGCCTTACCTGAAGAGATAAACGTATGGGCAGATCCAAGACGTATCGAGCAAGTGATCGTGAATTTGCTCGGCAATGCAGTCCGGCACGCCAATCCATCAAGTGAGATTCGGATTACGGGGGCACGCGAGCGGGAGTGCATCCGGTTTCGAATCGAAAATGAAGGAGCGCACATCCCAGACGATCAACTAACGCGGATATGGGAGCAATTTTATCGAGTAGATAGCTCTCGCTGGCGGAAATCTGGCGGCACGGGTCTCGGATTGGCGATCTGTAAACATATCCTCGATCTACATGGCAGTGATTATGGTGCGGAAAATACCGTGGATGGAGTCGCTTTTTCCTTCACGTTAGTTGAAAATGAAAACAAAGGTGGAAATGACAATGAATCTGAAAAAGAATAATATGAAAAGCTTACTGGCTGTATTGGTCCTATCACTTGTTACTAGTGCTTGTGGCACACCGCTTCCTCAAGAATCGACTGGTCAAGTGTCGCCGCAAGTTCCTCAGGAAAACAAAGAAAACAAGGAGAAACAACCGGAGAACGTTGCACAAGACATGGCCGCAGAACAGCAGGAAAAAGAAATTCTCGTCGTGGTCGACCAGGAACCGAAACCCATCGAGGGAAATAGCTTCGATTTCTTTATCGAACAGCGACCTGCCGGCTATTCATTAGCTAGCATGCAGTGGAAGTCTGAGAAAACTGACATCGTAACCACGACAGAGCAAGCGATCAAAAACGACATGGAAGGTAACCCTGGTGAGAATCGCTTTGTCATCGGTGGTAGCATGTCGTTATCCAGTTTCTACTACAAGGATGAGTTGAAGGGGGAAAAGGGGAAATTGATTTTGGTCTTTCAAAATGAGCAAGGCAATGAAAAGACATGGGAGAAGGAGCTAACCCTTAAATAACGTCCGATCAATTGGAACCTCATTTTTGAGGTTCTTTTTATTTTGTTTGGCACATGTTTACGGTGGGGTTTTTTGTTGGGAAGAAATAAATCACGAAAAGACATAACTTTAGTTAGTATTTTTTGCAAAAGACTGTTGTTACCATATTTTTGTTTCACCTAGATGTTTTGCTAGGGGAGTGTGTCGACAGTAGGGGGAATTCAAATGAAGAAGGAAGGAGGACAGTGTTATTGATGAAAAGAATAATTGCTCGTTTGTTGGTATTTACTTTGCTATTTGCAATTGTCCAACCTGTGTTTATTCAAGAAAAAGTGAACGCAGCTGATCTTACAGATGTGATTCGAGTAGAGGCGGACAAGTTCGTGGATGCGTCTGGTGCCTATCCAGATGGAATGCAATTTGAATTGATTCAGAACGCGTTGATCGTCGGCTATGCGCGAGACTCTGGCGGGGATTATGGGGCTGCGAATGCTGCCCTGCGTTTTGACCTGAGCGGCGTGAAAAGTGAGAAGAAAATTGAGTCTGCTTTCCTGAAAATTTATGTGCATAAGGTAGATATAACAGGTGGAGATAAGCCCTTTATTGATCTATGGGGCTCGTCTGATGACAGCTGGAACGATGATTCTACGTTGACGATACCTATGCATAGTGAAAGAATCATAGCAAATGAGATGCTTCCCGATAATTTCACAGGGTGGAAATCGTTTGATGTAACCAGCTTTGTTAAGACCAATGTTTCAGACAAAAAGGCTACCTTTGTTTTAAGAGGACGACAAACAGCGCCGCCAGTACCACTTTTGTATCAACCTCAAATCGTTTTTTACGACAAAATAAATCCCAGCTTCGCTTCTCAGCTAGAAATCACTTATGCTGCTAACACTCCACCAACCGATATCCTCTTATCGTCCCATTCGATTCCTGAAAACAATCAAATAGGAGCGGTAGTTGGTACGCTTTCGGCAGTAGATCCTGATCAAGGAGATACTGTTACGTTCAGCATTCTAAACAATCCGGTGCCATTTACTATTGAGGGAAATCAACTGAAGGCAACGGAAAAATTTGATTTTGAAACGAAGTCGACTTACTATGTACCGATCACCGCAACAGACTCGGCTGGCAATTTCTTTACCAAGACGATGACCATCCAGGTGACAGATGTAAATGAACCACTTACGACAGCGACGGTTACCATCAATGGCGGTGCTGCGATTACGAATTCAGCAAATGTGACGCTCACCATGACCCATGATGATCCCGACGCGGCCAAGCCCGAGTACCGTTTGACGAATGTGGAAGGTGGTCCTTGGAGCGAATGGAAGTCGTTTGTGACACCTGTGACGTGGACTCTCACAACAGGCGAAGGGACCAAAACGGTCTTCATGGAGCTGCGAGATGGAACAGGAACTGTTCTGCAAGCACAGGATAGCATTGTGCTGGATACGACACCTCCGGCAGGGACCATCGAGATCAATAATGGGAACGTAGCCACTTCATCAGAAAAGGTAGAGCTTACCATTCAGGGTAGTGATGCGAACGGCCCGGTAGAACTGATGTTGTCGAATGATAACAACTTTACAGGCAGTTGGATACCTGTCCCAGCCAACAACAAGCTGGAATGGAACTTGGCTAGTGGAGATGGACAAAAAACGGTCTACGCGAGGTTCCGTGATGGTGCAGGGAATCTGTTTACGACATCGGATACCATCGAGTTAGACAAAACGCCACCTGTTGTGACGGGGGTTGCGAATGGCAGCTTCTACACGGCAGATGTCACACCTGTCTTCGATGATGGGACAGCAACATTGAATGGTGCTCCTTTTGCCAGCGGCACAAAGGTGAGTATGGAGGGCAGGTATACGCTGGTAGTGACGGATACAGCGGGGAATACGACTACGGTAACCTTTACCCTAGATAAAACCGCGCCTACTGGAACTCTTGCGATCAATAACGGAGCCACCCATACGAATAACCAAGATGTCACTTTGCAAATCGATGCCACTGACGTTTCCAGCAAGGTGAAAATGAAGCTGTCCAACGATAACATCAGCTGGAGTGCGCTAGAGGATGTGGCGACCGCCAAGGCTTGGAAGCTAACAAATGGGGATGGACAGAAAACGGTCTATCTACAGTTGATCGACGAAGCTGGCAACCCCCATGATTTACAGGCATCGATTACACTCGATACGGTTGCACCTGCTGTCACAGGGGTAGAGAACAACAAGCTGTACAATCAGAGTGTCACGATCAGCTTCAACGAAGGAAAGGCGACCTTGAACGGAAAGACGATAGCTGACGGAGAAATCGTCAATGAGGATGGCGCTTATACGTTGATTGTCACGGATGAAGCGGGCAATACAGCATTGCTTGCATTTTCGATTGATCAAACAAAGCCGTCAGGCAGTCTCAAGATCAATGGTGACGCCAATTATACCAATTCACTTGCAACCACATTACAAATTGCTGTTACCGATTTCAGCAATGATCTAGAGATGCGCTTTTCCCATGATACGAGTGATCCAGCCAATTGGACTTCTTGGGAAGCGCTGACTCCAACAAAGGCGTGGACCTTGCCGACTGGGGACGGAACCAAGTCGGTTTACATGGAAGTAAAGGACAAAGCAGGGAATATTGCTAGCTTTACCGATGAGATCACACTCGATATGACCAACCCTACGGGTGCTTTTGAGATCAATCAAGGTCAGTCGCATACCAACACGAGCAAAGTTACAATGAGTGTGGAGTCGGCTGATGCTCATGGTGTGGAAATGCGCTTGTCCAATGACAACCTGACGTGGAGCGATTGGAAAGCGGCACCATCAAAAGGCGACATTCCATGGGATCTGAATAGTGCGAATGGAACCAAAACGGTCTATCTCGAGCTGAGAGATCCGGCCGGAAACCAAATTGCCCTTCAAAAGCAAATCACGCTGGATTCTACTGGACCAGTCGTCACAGGAGTCGCCCAGGATGGTGTCTATGCGAGCGACGTAACGATTACCTTCAACGAGGGAACAGCATTACTGAACGGCAATCCGTTTACGAGCGGTTCTGTTGTCAGTGCGGAAGGATCGTATGAACTAGTCGTAACAGACGAGGCACAAAATCGCACGACGATTCGTTTCACGCTGGATAAAACACCACCGACTGGAACGCTCAGCATCGATAACGGAGCCGAATTTGCAAAAACAGAAGATGTTACGCTGCAACTCACTGCGTCAGGAAATTCAGACGACATCGAGATGGCAATCTCTAACGCGGATGACAATTCGGGTACGTGGGAGCGAGTCACAGCGACAAAAGCATGGAAGCTGGCTGATGGCAGTACAAACGGAACCAAAACGGTCTATGTCAAGCTGCGGGATAAAGCGGGGAACGTCACAAAGCTAAGTGATACGATTGAACTCGATGTGGTGGCGCCGACTGGATCCATCACGATCAATAACGGAGACAATTACACTAAGTCCCGTGATGTTACGCTCGCCATCACAGCGAACGACAGTACGAGCGTTGTACAGATCCGCTTCGCAAATGGTGACAACGACTGGAGCGATTGGGAGGCAGTAACTGCGACCAAAGCATGGCAGTTGAAGTCCGGTGATGGAACCAAGACCGTCGAGATGCAGATCACAGACAGGGCAGGGCACATCACAACCGTTTCCGATACGATCGATCTGGATGCAGATTCGCCAGTTGTTACAGGAGTCGAGGACAAGGGCATTTACAAAGATGACGTGACAATCACATTCAACGAAGGAACCGCGACGCTGAATAGTGCTCCGTTCGCAAGTGGTGACCAGGTAACAAGTGAAGGCAAGCATGAACTGCGGGTCGTAGATGCTTCCGGAAACGAAACCAAGATCACGTTTACTTTGGATAAGACAGCACCAACGGGAACGTTCGTCATCAACAATGATGATCGTCTAACCAACTCTACCAGCGTGAGACTGCATGTTACTGCCACGGACAATTTGGGAGATGTAGAGATGCGCATCTCCAATGACCAAGGCAAGTGGAGCAGCTGGGAAAAAGTGACGGGAACGGTACCGTGGAGCTTGACGTATGGCAATGGCACGAAAAAAGTTCTGATCCAGCTTCGCGACCTGGCAGGAAACACGGTCGAACTGGATGATTCCATTGAGTTATATGTGTCAAATCCGCCAACAGGAGAGCCGGTCACCGGAGTTGAGTTAGAGGATGAGGAGTTAACGCTGCGTGTGGGCGATACAGAAAGCCTTCGTGCCACTGTAAAACCAGCGAATGCCTCCAACAAACGAGTCAAGTGGGAAAGCAGTGACGCTGAAATCGTCGAGGTAGATGAGGAAGGCAAGATCACAGCGGTAGCTCCGGGAACTGTGACGATTACAGTGACGACCGAGGACGGGAAGAAAACCGATTCGGTGGAAGTAACTGTTAAGGAAATAGCTACCTTCCAGTTGGAAACAAACGAACCGTCCTTCTGGATTAAGCCAAGAGTAACCGCGACCTTACGACTCTATAAGGTAGAAGGCAAAAAACGCAAAGACATCACGAGAGACAAAAATGTGGAATACGACACGGAAAACGGGTTGGTTACCGTCAAGCAGGGCCGCATTACGGCAGGAAAAGAAGAGGGAGAAGACATCGTTACCGTTCGCTATATGGGCGAGGCACTGGAGATTCCGGTGACGGTTTCTAAGAAAACGATTCGTTCGTTGACGACTTCCTTCAAGGATTTGGTGCTGGAAGTCGATGATGAAAAGCAGCTAACGCTGACAGCCGTCTTCAGTGATAAGAACACCGAAGAGGTGACAGAGAAAGCAGCTTGGTCCTCTAGCGACGAAGAGATCATCGAAGTAACAAAAGAGGGAAAAGTGACAGCGCTGGCTGAAGGGAAGGCTGTCATTACTGCGAAATATGGCGGTAAAAAGGTAACCAATCGTGTGCTCGTCGTAGAGGAAAAGAAAGTGAAAAACTTGCGAGTATCGCGCTCTTCACTGCGCTTGAAGGCAGACAATACTGAAGAGATCGTCCTGTATGCGGTCTATGAAAATAGATACGAGGAGATCGTCACCAAGGATGCTGAATGGACAGTGAAAGATCCTGAGATTGCGACCGTAGAAAATGGTATCGTGACCGCACTGGAATCTGGTAAAACAACCATTACTGTGGAATACGGCGGCGAGACCATTACGATTAACATTACGGTCAGGTAAATGAAAAGAGGCTGTTCGATCTACTGTGGAGGGCAGCCTCTTTTCCATTCTGTTTAAAAGGTGAAGAAATATGGAAAATGCACTCATTGCTTTTGCAACTAGCATCATGGTAGGCGCTATTTTTTTTGGGATCTTATGGTGGGAAGGCTCGTGGTTCAGTCTTCGATTTACGAAGTGGTACTTCGGTATTTTATTTGCAGTCTCGATAGTAGTAGGAGGGTATACCCTTTTTCAAAGTTAATGATTTTACGTATCGAGTAAGCAAATTTCTACAAAGAAAAATAGACATGTTCAACCTTCTCAGGTATCGATCAATTTCTACACCAGCCAACCCGAGAAGGTAAACATGTCTATTTTTGTTTTATGATAAACCAATGTCTATGCTAATATTTGACATAAAATTCAGATATGGTATAATGCCCTTAAATGGTAATCTATTACATTTTATGCTTATAAAAGGTAATTGTTCTAAAAATTCCCCTCTTCCTAGTAGAATCTGAAGCTGCCTTTCCACGATTCGAAAGAACAATTCACCATTCAATTACAAGGCTTTCCTGCATAGGTGTTTCATACGCAACTGTATTCAAACACTACTCCACTTTTTTCGCGAATTCATAGCAATTCGATTCAGTTACCTTCCCTTTCACATCTCGTTTGTAGCCGCTTTGAACATGCACGATAAAATTTGAAAGCAACATGTTTGTTTGGTCAACTATTCCTCTGTTTTTCCCTTTTTCTATTTGATTCACCTTAACCAATCGTGTGTCCAGTCTTTATCGTGGACGATTCGATGAGTCAACGCCTACTTGTAAAGGAGGGGGAGGCTTACCGACCAATATCCATTTTAAAAGTCTGATCAAGCAGAGCGGGTGAGGAACTTCATAAGTTTAGAGGGTTCCCCCTTCATTATCAAGCTCAAAAAGGGAGGATAACCATGACCATGGAAGATCAAGTGAATCATTGGCTTTCAGAATTGGCAGGAGAGGCTCCATTACTGCAGCTTCCGTTTGATGTCCCCAGACATAAGAATGCTCGCTATGTGGAAGAGACGCAATTGATTGATCTGTCAAAAACGATAGGGGAGAAAGCGAGTTTACTTTGCGAGCAAGAAGAGACCGACATGTTTACGCTATTCTTGGCTGCATACCATAGCTATCTTTACAGATATACGGGGCAAAACGACATTCGGATTGGTGCGATAGCGGGTGGTAGTTCTGCTTTTTTTGCAAGTCGAGTGATTGTTGGTGGAACGAAGAATTTTAAGCAGCTATTGAACGAAGTCAGAGAGAATGGGATTGAGGAGAAGCTTGCCAATAGCTCCGAAACTACGAAATTATTTCATACCTTTTTAAGAGCGAGAAAAGCTGGGGATGAGGATAACAGACTTTTTGTCGATTCCCAAATAGAAAATGTAGAGCTGCGTGTTGATGTCGAAGAGGCTGAGGGAATGCGCATAACATTTACATATAATTCCTTCCTATTTACACAACAAACGATACGACGAATGATCGAGAACTTCCATAACTGGATCGAACAAGTAATTACTAATGTCGATACTCCTATCGATTTATTAAGACTGATATCCAAAAACCAAGAGAGAGAACTGGTAGACGAGTGGTGCAGGAAGGATGAACCCACGAATGTTCCTGGCACAATCTTGGCTGCCTTTGATTTCCAAGCCAATCGGAATCCCGATGCCATTGCGCTCGTTTTTAAGCAAGAGAAGATGACCTATAGGGAATTGGATCTCCGCTCAAATCAATTAGCGAATTACCTCCGAAAGATTGGCGTAACGAGTGAAGTGCTGGTGGGAATATGCCAAGAGCGTTCCATTGAAATGATCGTGAGCATATTGGGTGTGTTGAAAGCAGGAGGCGCCTATGTACCGATCGATCCTGCTTATCCCGTTCAAAGACTCCACTATATTTTGGAGGATGCAGCTTTACAAGTAGTGATTGCGGATGAAGCGTCCGCGACGAAAGTGCCTGACGGAATAAAAGTGGTTAAATTGTTGGATTATTGCAAAATTTTGTCGAATGAAAGCACGGAGCCTCCTGCAATGGAAGTAAACGGCCACAATCTTGCTTATGTCATCTACACCTCCGGCTCGACAGGAAATCCGAAGGGCGTAATGATTGAGCATCATTCCGTTATGAATTTTCTTCAAACGCTGGAGAGTCGCAGTCCGCTTTTACAAACGGACAGGCTTTTGCAAAAAACGTCTGTTTCCTTTGATGCGTCTGTTTGGGAACTCTTTTGGTGGATGTTGAAAGGTGCTAGCTTGTACATCCTCCCGAACAGCGATGAGAAAGACCCCGCCTTGCTTGTGAAAGCAGTCGAGATGCATAAAATTACCCATCTTGAGTTTGTGCCGACTATGTTGAAAGCCGTCTTGGATTGTATAGAAAATTATGGTTCTTCTTCTGCATTATCCTCCTTGAAATACATCACAGTTGGAGGGGAAGTGCTTCCGCCTCATGTTGTTACGAAAAGTATCGATCGATTGACCATTCCTCATGGTACCAGCTTATACAACACGTATGGGCCGACAGAGACGACAGTCGAGGTTGCCAGCTTCAAATGCCATCCAGATGAAACACACACGCAAATACCCATTGGAAAACCGAATGCCAATACACAGTTATACGTGTTGAACGAGCATTTGCAAATTCAACCTGTCGGAGTTGCCGGAGAGCTGTATGTCGGCGGATCAGGCGTAGCAAGAGGTTACTTGAACCGTCCTGAATTGACAAAGGAACGCTTTATTTCCAACCCGTATTGTGCGGGATCAGACTCGCGGTTGTATCGAACGGGAGATTTGGTTCGATACCTGGCCGACGGAAACTTGGAGTATATCGGGCGGAATGACAACCAGGTAAAAGTGAGAGGGTACAGAATTGAGCTAGAGGAAATTGAAGTCACTCTAGGCAATCATTCGACTGTTGAACAAGCAATCATTGTCGCGAAAAAAGACGCCTATGAAAATAACAAGCTGATCGCTTATGTGAT
Source organism: Brevibacillus sp. DP1.3A (assembly GCF_013284245.2). NCBI lineage: Bacteria > Bacillati > Bacillota > Bacilli > Caryophanales > Paenibacillaceae > Brevibacillus > Brevibacillus sp. DP1.3A. Next base: position 920,828 of record NZ_CP085876.1, read on the forward strand.
AGGGTCTGGAACGGTAACAGAATGGCGTGATTATCTGAAGGCTCAGCTTCCAGAGTTCATGGTTCCGGCCTATTTTGTGAAAATGGATGTTTTCCCGCTTACTCCCAGCGGAAAAATTGATCGTAAGTCACTGCCAGAGGTAGGCAATAGTCGCCCGCATGTTTCGACGGAATATGTAAAACCGGATACAGAATGGGAAATGAAGCTCTTGGACATTTGGAAGGATTTGTTCGGATACGATGAGATTGGCGTCGAGGATAATTTCTTTGAATTAGGCGGACATTCGCTGTTGGGGACTCAGGTTATTGCCAGAATCCGTGCTCTTTTCAAGAAAGAGATTCCGTTGTCTGCTCTGTTTACATATCCGACGATTCGGAGCATCGTGCCGATTGTAACTGCCGCAGATGAGGTAAATGCAGTAGATGCGTTACCTGCCATAAAGAGGGTATCACGAGATCGAGAATTGCCGCTTTCTTATTCGCAAGAAAGAGTGTGGTTTTTAGAACAGCTAAGCGCTAATAATTCGGCTTATATTTTTCAAGCCACAATGAAAGTGCGTGGGATGCTGGAGCTCCCCATTCTCAATAAGTGTTTTACAGAGATTGTGCGCAGACATGAAATATTCCGAACCGTTTTTCATGAGAAAAATGGGCAACCGTATCAAGTGATCTATGAACCATTCGATGTGGAATTGCCTGTCATGGATGTTTCGCACTTACCTGAGAGTGATCGTGCCGCTGAAGTCCATAGATTGATCCAAATGGAGATCAAAAATCCGATTGATATCGCGCAGCTGCCATTAGCCCGCTGGATTGTTTACAAGATTTCTGAGTTGGAGTCCGTCATTCTGTTTGTGGAGCATCATCTGATTCATGATGGATGGTCGTTCCGCAAATTTTTAAAAGAGCTGTTTACGCTGTACAGTGCCTATCTTGAAAATAAACCATCTCCATTGGCTGAGTTGCCGATTCAATTCGCAGACTATTGCGTATGGCAAAATGAGTTGTTTAAGCGCGGCAAGGAAAACAAGCAGTTAACGTACTGGAAGAATCTATTGCAAGGGGCGAATGGGGTTCTGGAACTGCCCACTGACAGGCCACGACCAGTAAATCAAACCTTTCACGGGAATATGTTCACCCAATTAATACCGGAAGAACTGTATCTTCAACTGCGTGATTACTGCATGAAAACAAACACGACCTTATTTATGGTCATGATGGCTGCGTTTCAAACCTTGCTCCATCGTTATTCCAATCAAGAAGACATTATAGTAGGTTCGGGTGTCGCGAATCGGCGCTGGAAAGACACGGAAGAATTGATCGGAATGTTTGTGAACAATATTGTGATCCGTCAGCAATTTACCGACAATATGACGTTCCAGGATGTATTGCAAGACGTGAAGATGTCAGCTTTGGAAGCGTACGAGAATCAAGAGATTCCTTTTGATCAAGTAGTCGATGCCTTAAAACTGAAGCGTGATCAAAGCCGTAACCCTCTATTCCAAGTCATGTTTAGTTTCCAGGATGCAAAAGTCACTCATCTACCTGTATCCAACCTGAATATTCAACTCACCGAAGGCATTAGCAACGGATCCGCCAAATTTGATATCAACGTAGTGGTGACGAATCACGAGGAGCTCGCTTCTTCCCTTTTAACAAAGGATGAATACGGAAGTATAAGCCTTGACTGGGAATACAATACGGATTTGTATGACGAATCTACTATGCGCCGCATGTTCGCGCATTATATTGAATTGCTGAAAAGCGTTCTTACACACAGTGACCGGACGTTGCATTCCATGCCTATGCTGAACGCTTCTGAGCAGAACCAAATCCTTCAAGAGTGGAATGACACGGAAGTTGCGTTTGAGGATCAGAAAACGCTCCATCAAATATTCGAGGAGCAAGCTGCCCGGACGCCAGAGCGAATGGCGGTTGTATTCGGCAATGAACAATGGACCTACAGGCAAATAAACAACAGGGCAAACTTCCTGGCAAGCAAATTGCGAAATATGGGAGTGAAGCCGGATACATTAGTAGGATTAATGAGTGAGCGTTCTCCCGACATGATGATTGGTATTCTTGCCATTCTAAAAGCGGGTGGAGCGTATATGCCGATGGACACAGTGGCTCCGAAAGAAAGACTGTCCTATATTCTCCGGGATAGCGATACGAAGGTCGTCGTCATGCAAGAGAAATTCAGGACAGCGATCGGTTTCAATGGACCTGTTCTGTTATTTGAAGAGAATAGGCCGGATCAGGATGTGGAATGCGATAATCTTGAGTCCGTTGCCCATTCGAAAAATTTGGCGTACGTCATCTATACCTCAGGTTCGACGGGAGCACCAAAAGGAGTCATGATCGAACATTGCTCGGTTGTCAATCGGATGAACTGGATGGTCCATCGCTATCCTATGGGCGAGTATGACACCATTATGCAAAAAACTCCCTATTGTTTTGATGTTTCCGTAACGGAGTTAGTCCTATGGTTTTTCACTGGCAGCAAACTATGTTTCCTCGCTCCCCATGCAGAGAAAGACCCGGAGCTTATTATCAAAACGGTTGCCCAGTACCAAGTAACTTATATTCATTTTGTTCCATCTATGCTCAGCATCTTTTTAGACCATTTGGAGAACGTGGATTGCGCAGAGGAAATCAAAACTTTACAGCGAGTTTATACGACCGGGGAAGCTTTGAGTACGGATCAGGTTCAACGTTTTCATCAATTAATCGGGCAACGGAATCATACGACGCTTATCAATCTGTATGGTCCTACGGAAACGACAATTGAAGTGACCTACTATGATTGCCATGCCGATAGCAAGGTAATCCCTATTGGTAAGCCTATGGATAATATTCAAGCTTACATCCTCAATAAGGAAGGGGATCTGCAACCAATAGGTGTGATGGGAGAATTGGTTATTGGGGGTATTGGTCTTGCACGAGAGTATATCGGAAAACCCGAGTTAACAGCTGAACGTTTTGTCCCGAATCCTTTTGGCAATCTATCTGAAAGGCTATACAAGACAGGTGACTACGCGCGGTGGATGCCAGACGGCAATATTGAGTATATCGGGCGTATGGATAATCAAGTGAAAATTCGCGGTTATCGGATTGAATTAGGTGAAATCGAAGCGGTTATGAGGAAGCAGCAAGGGGCAGGAGAAGTTGCAATCATTGCCCATGAATATGAGCCGGGGGATAAACGATTAATTGCTTATTACAGTGGGGCATCAGAGGTCGAGACATTAAAAAGCCATTTACAGAAACAGTTACCGCCGTATATGATTCCTTCTTATTTTGTACGGGTGGGGGAAATGCCGCTCACATCGAGTGGCAAATTAGATCGTAAAGCATTGCCACTGCCTGAGATCCACATTGTAAGCCATCACTACACAGCGCCGCGAAACTCAACGGAAGAATTGCTCGCACTCATATGGAGTAAAATTTTACGAGTAAACCAAATTGGGGTATTTGATTCGTTCTTTGAATTGGGCGGACATTCCCTTTTGGCAACACAGGTTGTATCGCGCATACGAGAAGTGTTTGGTCAACATCTACCTCTCCGAGCGATCTTTGATTGCCCGACCATTGAAGGCTTGGCTAAGCGGCTAACCGAATTGCGACAAGGCGAGAAAATGGTTCAATTGCCTGCGCTCCTGCAAGTGGATAGAACGGAACCGATCCCGTTATCTTTTGCGCAGCACCGGTTGTGGTTTTTTGACCAACTGGAGCCTGGAAGCAACGTCTATAACATTCCATATGTATGGCGCTTAAGCGGTTCGTGGGATGTTGCCGGATTAGAAACAGGATTTAACCAATTGATTGAACGTCACGAAATGCTTCGTAGCGTATTCGCAAAACAAAATGGCGTCCCTGTACAGCTCGTTAAGCCGCATCAGCCAAGATCATTACCTGTCATGGATGTAAGCAGTCTCTCCGCGGATGAAAGAGAAAAGCAGGTCCAGCATTCTATTCAACGGAGTGCTGATCGCGTATTTGACTTGAGTCAAGGACCGTTGATTGAAGCCGAGCTGATTAAGCAGGATGAATCGGAGTATGTTCTTCTTTGTACCGTACATCATATTGTTTTCGATGGCTGGTCAGAGGATATCTTGTTGGACGAGTGGATGGCATTTTATGAAGAAGCAGTCAGCGGAACGCCTGCCGATCTGCCACCGTTATCCATTCAATACGGGGACTTTGCTGTGTGGCAAAGACAATGGCTATCGGATGAGACGATGAAAGAGCAAGTGGCGTATTGGGAAAATGAACTTGCAGACGAGCTTACGGTGCTTCAGTTGCCATTCGACCGTCCACGGCCAGCGATTCAAACGTATGCAGGGGACATGCAGCATATCGATTTGGCACCTGCATTATTAAAAAAGCTAAAAGCTTTTAGCAAACAAGAGGGTGCTTCCTTGTTCATGACATTACTGGCTGCCTATCAGGGCTTTCTCTCTCGCTATACCGGACAAACAGACATTTTAGTAGGAAGCCCGGTTGCGAATCGCACGCGAAAAGAAATGGAAGGGTTAATCGGGTGCTTTGTAAACACGCTGGTTTACAGAGTGAACGTCGAAGACAATCCAAGCTTTAGGCAATTGGTCGCCCAAGTCAAAGAAAAAACGTTGCGCGGGCAAGAAAATCAGGATGTGCCCTTTGAAAAAATAGTAGAGGCTCGCAAGCCAGAGCGAAATGCAAGCTACTCCCCTGTCTTCCAAACGATTTTTACGATGCAGACTCACCTGAGAAACGTAAAGCAATGGCCAAATCGAAAAATTGAGCCAGTGAAAAGCACCATCAAGGTAGCTAAATTTGATTTGTCGATTTCAATAGAAGTCAATTCAGAGCATTCGTTGACGATTTCATTTGGCTACAACACAGACCTATTTAATCCGTCCAGTATAGAACGAATGATCGGACATTTTGTGAATTGGCTCGAGCAAGTGATGGCATATCCTGAGGAGTCAATAGAAGGCTTGCGACTGATTTCAGAAGAGGAAGAAAAACAACTGCTGGAAATGTGGAGTAATCATTAGGAGGTGCTGTATGCAAGATTCCATTACCGCATTATTTGAAGAACAAGTGGAACTTCATCCTGATGCCATTGCATTGGTATACAAAGATGCAAGCCTTACCTACAAGGAGCTTAACAGCAGAGCGAATCGATTGGCGCATTATTTAAAATCGTGCGGGGTTGGAGCAGAGAGTCGAGTTGGCTTGTACATGGATCGCTCGTTTGAAATGATCATCAGTATGGTCGCTATTTTAAAGGCAGGCGGGGCCTATGTCCCGCTTGACCCTGCCTACCCTGAGCAACGATTGCTCTATATGCTGCAAGATGCAAGCATTTCGATTGTGCTGACACAAGAAAGCTTGGTGCCCAGACTGCCGGACGGATTGAAAATCGTTTGTCCCGATCTAGACGCTAGCAAGATCAACAAGGAATCAGATGCAAATCTAGGCGAGAGTACGACTTCGGAAAGCCTAGCCTATTTGATGTATACGTCCGGTTCGACAGGAAATCCCAAAGGGGTACTTATCCCTCAACGAGGGGTGATTCGACTTACGAAGCACGCCTCATATGTATCACTCACACCGGATGAAACCATGCTGCAACTCGCTTCAATCTCATTTGATGCGGCGACCTTCGAAATATGGGGGAGCTTGCTAAATGGCGCGAAATTGGTGATTTATCCATTTCACGGTCTGTCTCTAGACGAACTGGGTCAAGTGCTGCTTGAAGAAGAAATCAGTACGTTATGGCTAACCGCAGGCGTCTTTCATCAAATGATTGATTACCGGATCGAAGACTTAAGAGGAGTGCGTCAATTGTTGACGGGCGGCGACATTGTGTCCGCCAAGCATGCGCAACGCGCCTTAGACATGTTACCAGATACACTGGTGATTAATGGGTATGGCCCGACAGAAAACACGACATTTACTTGCTTTTATCACATAAAACAGAAGAGCGAGATTCAACATTCTGTTCCGATCGGTCGACCCATCAATGATACGGAGGTCTTTATCCTTAACGATAAGCAAAAGCTCGTTCCTGTTGGTCTTGTGGGCGAATTATATGTGGGGGGAAAGGGACTAGCTTTCGGATACTGGAATCGACCGGAGTTGAATCAAGAGAAATTTATTCCGCATCCCTTTCAGACAGACTCTGAAGCGAGATTGTACAGAACAGGCGATTTGGTGAAATTTGTGCCGGGGCGAGGAATCGAATTTATCGGGCGAAAAGATAATCAAGTGAAAATAAGAGGGAACCGGATCGAGCTCGGTGAGATCGTAGCTATTCTCAACCAGCATGAGAGTGTAAGAGAAGCCATCGTCCTTGTACATGAATATGGAGCCGATGATAAACGCCTGATCGCTTATATCGCGGGAGACGGAGATGTCGATGAATGGAAACAGTATGCGAGTGAACAATTGCCGCCTTTCATGGTCCCTTCCTATTTTGTGAAAATGGACGTTTTCCCGCTCACAGCGAACGGGAAGGTAGACCGTCAAGCATTGCCGCTGCCAGAAATGCGCACGATGAAGGATGAATTTGTCGCACCACGTACGGATACAGAGAATCGGATCGCAGAGATTTGGCATGAAATTTTAAAGGTGGAGCGTCTTAGCATCCATGACTCCTTCTTCGATTTGGGCGGACACTCGCTGCTTGCGACGCAGGTCATATCCCGCTTGCAGGATGCCTTTCATCTGTCTATCCCGTTGCGCATCCTGTTTGAATGCCCGACGATCGCAAGCCTAGATGTCAAAATCATGGAGCTGGGCCGGGATGGAAAAAGAGAACGGACACCAGCTATTGCGAGAGTCTCTCATCGAGATAAGCTGCCGTTATCGCATGCTCAGCAGCGTCTATGGTTTTTACATCAACTGGAACCGGAGAGTACGGCCTATAACGTTCCTCACATGTGGCGTTTAACAGGGCAGTGGAATGTGCGTGCACTGGAAACGGGCTGGAATGCACTCCTTCAACGCCATGACATCTTGCGCACTGTGTTTTCGAATGAAGGGGGTCAACCTTTCCAGGTCATTGAACCCTATGTGTATCAAACGTTACCAGTGATCGATCTACGCGATCGACCTGCTGCCGAAAAAGAAGAGCAAATCCACGACTATATCGAACAGGAAGCAGACAAAAGGTTTGATCTACAGCGAGGACCTTTGATTCAAGTCAAATTCATCGTCGTTGAAGATGATCAGTTCCTTTTGCTGTGCACGATGCATCACGTCATTACGGATGGCTGGTCTGAAGATATCTTATTGGAAGAATGGCTGTCCTTTTACGAGGAAGTAGAGAGTGGAACTCGTGCGGAGCTGCCAGATTTGCCGATTCAATACGCTGATTTCGCCGTATGGCAGCGCGAATGGCTGACGGATGAGGTGATGGGCCAACAACTCGATTATTGGAAAGCGGAGTTGTCCGGAGAGCTTCCTGTCTTGCAATTGCCGATCGATCGACCAAGACCAAGCATTCAAACCTATGCCGGAAGTATGCATAAAATTGTACTGGCATCCGAATTGCTTGAGAAGCTGAAAGCGTTCAGCCGACAAGAGAATACCACCTTATTTATGACTCTGCTGGCTGCTTACCAAGGCTTTTTATCCAGATATACCGGACAAAACGATATTTTAGTAGGCAGCCCCATAGCGAACCGTAATGTAAAGGAAATCGAAGGTTTGATTGGCTTTTTCGTCAATACGCTCGTCTATCGGGCGAATCTTCAAGATAACCCAACGTTCAAGCAATTGCTTGCCCAAGTAAAAGAAAAAGCTCTTCAGGCACAGGAGTACCAAGATGTTCCGTTTGAAAAAATCGTCGAGATGTTGCAAGTGGAACGCAATACGAGCTACTCCCCGGTATTTCAGACGGTGTTCACATGGGCTGAAATGGAAGCGGATGTCTATCGCACGTCCAGTGGACAATTAGAGAAAATGCCAGTTCAGATCAATGTGGCAAAATTTGATCTTCAGTTATCCACGGGTGAGTCTGAAGACGGTCTCGTGTTGAACATGATCTACAACACGGATTTATTTGATCCATCCACCATTGAAAAAATGACAGACCGCTTCGCGCATTGGTTACAAGAACTTGTAAACGCACCGGATATACCGATTGCTTTGCTGGAATTGTTGACCGAGGAAGAACGTCACAAACTCTTACTCGAATGGAATCACACTGGTAGTGACTTTGGAAAAAATGAGGGGGCTACAGTCTCCAAGCAAGATTCCATCGCCACATTATTTGAAGAACAAGTGGAGCTTCATCCTGACGCCACTGCTTTAGTATACAAAGGCACTAGCCTGTCCTATAGAGAGCTTAATAGCAGAGCAAATCAATTGGCGCATTATTTAAAAGCGTGCGGGGTTGGAGCAGATAGCAGAGTAGGCTTGTACATGGATCGCTCGTTTGAAATGATCATCAGTATGGTCGCAATTTTAAAGGCAGGCGGTGCCTATGTTCCGCTTGACCCTGCCTACCCTGAGCAACGATTGCTTTATATGCTGCAAGATGCAAGCATTACGACTGTACTGACACAAGAAAGCTTGGTGTCCAGACTGCCGGACGGATTGAAAATCGTTTGTCCTGATCTGGACGCTAGCGAGATCAACAAGGAATCAGATGCAAATCTAGGCGAGAGTACGACTTCGGAAAGCCTAGCCTATTTGATGTATACGTCCGGTTCGACAGGAAATCCGAAAGGGGTACTCATTCCTCATCGAGGGGTAATCCGACTTACGAAGCACGCCTCATATGTATCACTCACACCGGATGAAACCATGCTGCAACTCGCGTCAATTTCATTTGATGCGGCGACCTTTGAAATATGGGGGAGCTTGCTAAATGGCGCGAAATTGGTGATTTATCCATTTCATGGTCTGTCTCTTGAAGAGTTGGGACAGGTGTTACGTGACGAAAAAATTAGTACGTTATGGCTAACCGCAGGCGTTTTTCATCAAATGATCGATTACCGGATTGAAGATTTAAAAGGGGTGCGTCAATTGTTAGCTGGCGGCGACATTGTGTCCGCCAAGCATGCGCAACGTGCCTTGGATATGTTGCCAGATACATTGGTGATTAACGGGTATGGCCCGACAGAAAACACGACATTTACTTGCTATTATCCTATAAAAAATAAGAGCGCAATCCAGCACACCATTCCGATCGGTCGACCGATCGATGATACAGAGGTGTATATCTTAAGCGAAATGTTAAAGGTAGTTCCTGACGGTCTCGTGGGGGAATTGTTCGTGGGAGGCAAGGGACTAGCTTTCGGATATTGGAACCGACCGGAGATGAACCAAGAGAAATTTATTCCGCACCCGTTTCATTCAGACCCTGAAGCGAGATTATACAGGACGGGCGATCTGGTGAAATATGTGTCGGGGCGAGGAATCGAATTTATCGGGCGAAAAGATAATCAAGTAAAAATAAGAGGGAACCGAATCGAGCTCGGTGAGATTGTAGCTGTCCTCAGCCAGCATGAGAGCGTAAGAGACGCCGTCGTCCTTGTACATGAATATGGAGCGGATGATAAACGTCTGATTGCTTATATCGCGGGAGACGGGGATGTCGATGAATGGAGACGGTATGCGAGTGAACAATTGCCGTCTTTCATGGTCCCTTCCTATTTTGTGAAAATGGACGTTTTCCCACTGACAGCTAACGGGAAGGTGGACCGTCAAGCATTGCCGCTACCAGAAATGCGCACGATGAAGGATGAATTTGTCGCACCACGCACGGATACAGAGAATAGGATCGCATCGATTTGGAGGGAAGTTTTAAAAACGGAAACGGAACGATTGAGTATCCACGATTCCTTTTTCGATTTGGGCGGACACTCGTTGCTTGCGACGCAGGTCATTTCCCGCTTGCAGGAAGCCTTCCAATTGTCTATCCCGTTGCGCATCCTGTTTGAATGCCCGACGATCGCAAGCCTAGATGCCAAAATCATGGAGCTGGGCCGGGATGGAAAAAGAGAACGGACACCAGCTATTGCGAAGGCCTCGCATCTAGAAAAGCTGCCGTTATCGCATGCCCAGCAGCGTCTATGGTTTTTACATCAATTGGAGCCAGAGAGTACGGCGTACAACGTTCCTCACATGTGGCGCTTAACAGGGCAGTGGAATGTGCAGGCGCTGGAAACGGGATGGAATGCGCTCCTTCAACGCCATGACATCTTGCGCACTGTGTTTCTGAATGAAGGGGGTCAACCTTTCCAGGTCATTGAACCCCATGTGTATCGAATATTGCCAGTGATTGATCTACGCGATCGATCTGCCGCCGAAAAAGAAGAGCAAATCCACGATACTATCATGCAGGAAGCAGACAAAAGGTTTGATCTACAGCGAGGACCTTTGATTCAAGCCAAATTAATCGTTGTCGAGGCGGATCAGTTCCTTTTGCTGTGCACCATACATCATGTCATTACGGATGGCTGGTCAGAGGATATCTTATCGGAAGAATGGTTGGCCTTTTACGAGGAAGTAGAGAGCGGGGCACGTGCGGAGCTGGCAGAATTGCCGATTCAATACGCTGATTTCTCGGTATGGCAGCGCGAATGGCTGACGGATGAAGTGATGGGCCAACAACTGGACTATTGGAAAGCCGAGTTGTCCGGGGAGCTTCCTGTCTTGCAATTACCAATCGATCGACCAAGACCAAGCATTCAAACCTATGCCGGAAATATGCATAAGATGGTGCTGGCAACTGAACTGCTTGAGAAGCTGAAAGCACTCAGTCGGCAAGAGAATACGACCTTATTTATGACTCTGCTGGCCGCTTACCAAGGCTTTTTATCCAGATATACCGGACAGACCGATATTTTGGTGGGCAGCCCCATAGCGAATCGAAACGTAAAGGAAATCGAAGGATTGATTGGCTTTTTCGTAAATACGCTCGTCTACCGGGCGAACCTCCAAGACAATCCAACGTTCAAGCAATTGCTTGCCCAAGTAAAAGAAAAAGCTCTACAGGCACAGGAGTACCAGGATGTCCCGTTTGGAAAAATCGTAGAAATGCTGCAACTGGAACGCAATACGAGCTACTCCCCGGTATTTCAGACGGTGTTCACATGGGCAGAAATGAAAGCGGAAGTCTATCAATCGTCCAGTGGGCAATTAGAAAAAATGCCGGTTCAGATCAATGTGGCGAAATTTGATCTTCAGTTATCCATGGGTGAGTCTGAGGACGGTCTCGTAATGAACATGATCTACAACACGGATCTATTTGATCCATCCACGATTGAAAAAATGACAGACCACTTCGCGAATTGGTTGCAAGAGCTGGTGAACGCACCGGACGTGCCGATGGCCTTGTTAGAATTGTTGAGCGAGAAAGAACGTCACAAAATCCTCGTGGAGTGGAATGATACAGCAGTCGCCATTCCGGAGAATACATGCCTGCATGATTTGTTCATCGAACAAGCAAAAAAGACACCAGAACTCATAGCAGCTGAATATGGTAGTGAAAAAATGACCTATCAAGAACTGGATAGACGTTCTAACCAGTTGGCGCACTACCTGATTATGCTGGGGGTTGGACCCAATACGCCTGTCGGGATATGTATGAATCGCTCCATAGAGCTTGTCATATCGATTCTCGGCATCGTAAAGGCTGGCGGAGCATTTCTCCCCTTGGATACTGAAATGCCGCAAGCAAGGATGGCGAAACTGTTGGAAAGCTCCAAAACCAACATTTGTATATCTGAGCCGGAGTTCATGAACCTGTTTGGACAAGCCACTCATGTTAGATGTATAGATTCCCAAGCGGAAAGGGAAAAAATAGCGAGCATGCCGGAGGGATTGCCGGAGCAAACCGTAAAACCGACAGATTTGGTCTCGATTTATTACACGTCAGGATCGACGGGAAATCCGAAAGGCGTTGAAAACCACCATTATGGTTGGGTAAATCGCATGCTATGGATGCAGCGACAACATGGCTTGGAGCAGGGCGAGTCAGTTCTGCAAAAAACTACCTTAACATTTGATGATGCAGCTGTTGAGTTTTTTTGGCCATTGTCTGTAGGGGGACGGATATCACTCTTGGAACCATGGCTGCATCGGGACCCTGAGGCGATTATCCAGGCTGCCATTCACTATCAGGTGGCGTGCATTCAATTTGTACCGAGCATGCTCAATATGTTTGTGGACACCCTTACTTCAGAGGACGCACCCAAATTGCACAAATTAAAAAATGTCATCTCCAGTGGTGAGGCGTTATTACCCGAAACAGTAGGCAAGTTCTTTAAAAAGCTAAATGCCAAACTCCATAATACGTGGGGGGCCACAGAAGTATCGATCGACTCCACCATTTACACATGCTCGCCAATGGACGTGCTGGAAAAGGATTGTGTGAGTGTAGGCAAGCCGATTGATAACAACAGAGTCTATGTTCTTGACCAAAATAGGAAGGCTGTCCCAATTGGCGTCATTGGCGACCTTTATATCGGGGGCCTTGGATTGGCCAGAGGCTATCTGCATAATAGCGAGAAAACCCAAGAAGTATTTATGGAGAATCCGTTTGTACCAGGAGAAAGAATATATCGAACGGGAGACAAGGGGTACTTCCTGCCTTCGGGCAACATTAAATTCGTAGGCAGACAAGATAATCAAATCAAGATTAGGGGCATGCGGGTGGAATTGGGTGATATTGAATCCACATTAAGTAGGCATCCGTCTGTTCGTGAAGTAGCCGTTATTTCTGTTAAAAACGACAGGTCAGCTACCGAATTGGCTGCTTATATCGTAGGGGACGGGGATGTAAACGAATGGCGGGCATTCCTGAAGGAGCATTTGCCTGCTTATATGATTCCAACTTATTTCATGAAGTTGGACAGCATTCCTAAAACTACGAGTGGAAAAATTGACCGAAATAGACTGGAATTACCATATGTGAAACCAAGCGATTTCTCGATCATCGAGCCGCGCACGATACCTGAGGAGCTTATACACTCCATCTGGTGCGATATAGTGCAGGTGGATCAGATTTCGATCAAGGACTCATTCTTTGATAGGGGTGGACATTCCTTATTGGCTACGCAAGTCATTTCCCGCATGCGAACCGTTTTTGGGATGGACATACCTTTGCGCACGATATTTGAGTTTCCAACCATTGAAGCGATTGCCGCTCGTATATCTGAGATCAAGCAAGGTAGTGAAACGAGTACCCGCATTCATGAAGTATCGCGAGTAGAAAATCAGACAGATGTCTCCTTATTCGAAGTATCGCACGGGCAAAGAAGACAATGGTTCCATGCAAAATTCAGTGACCAAGAAGCAGTAGGAGGAGTTTACCTCTTTGAAGTAGCTGGTCCCGTTGACAGTCATTCTATGTACAGGTCTATGGGCCTCATGTTTGAACGTCACAGAATCATGCGCACGACGATTATAGAAAACGAAGGGCAATTGTATCAAAAAGTGCATGACGACCTTGAGGTGGAAAATGCGTTTATAGATTTGTCTTCCTTATCTGTGACGGAAGGCGAGCAGCGCATCAAAATGGATTTACAAGCTGCTCTGTACAAGCCATTTGATTTTTCGCGAGAGTCTTTCTTCCGGATGACTTTGTACCGAGTCACACCAACGAAGCATTTCCTCATCTTGAGTGCTCATCATATTGGATTTGATGGCTGGTCCTTAGATGTGTTTATGAATGATCTGAGGGGCATTTATCAACAAGTAAAGAGTGATGTGCAACAGGAGTTTTCCAAACCATTGGATTATATGGATTACACCTTGTGGCAGCAAGCACGATTGCAAAATGGAGAACTGAACCGCCAACGGGACTATTGGTTAAAACAGCTGCAACAAAATGTAGAGGCACCGTTCATACCGCGAGAGACACATTCGTTCACTCACGGCAATCGAATTTCAAACGTAGCATCGCTCCCAATCGAGCAAGTGACGGGACAATCGCTTTTAGAATTGACTCGAATGGCTGGTGGTACTGTCTATACGAGCTTGCTTGCGGCGATCAACATTTGGCTGTCACTCCTCACAGATCAAACCATCATTACTGTCGGATCGACTTTATCTGGTCGTACACAGACGGACCTTGAAGGAATTATTGGTCCGCTAATCAATCCGGTCGCCATGCGTACAGATTTGTCAGGCAATCCGACTGTATTGGAAATGTTGAACAGAACAAGAGAAACCGCATATGGTGCGTACGAGAATCAAGAGTATCCGTACAATTTGGTCGTAGAGGATCAACTAGCTACCACAGGCGATAAGAAGAGTTTGTATTCCATTGTTTTTATTGGACAACACGTATCGAACAATCAGCCGGAATCAGCTGTAATTACCTTTACGGAATGTCCGTTACGTCGTTTTCTGGACGAAACGATTATCAAAGCATATGAAGGAAGTCACTTCGTTCAAGATGATCAGTTGGATATGATGTTATTTTTGTCCACGCGTCATGACCAACTGACGTTAACGGCACATTACAACACGGAAGCATTCAGCGAGAATACCATGGATACGTTACTGGATCAGCTAAAGCATGTCATCTGCCAAATGATTGACAATCCAATGCAGCGCTTGTCTCAAATAAACTTGGTGGAAGAATATGATTTCAATGAACTGTTCAGCTAACTAGTTTATGGCTGTTGGGGCATGCTGGTGAGAGCCGCATGCCCAACCATTACGCAGTTGCGTATCGGGGTGACTACGAATGATGGATAAAACTTTTATCAAAACCATCCCTCTGTCTGAAGCTCAAAAAGATTACTATTTACACGATTTGGTCTATCCAATGAGTCCATATTATCAGGAGCAGTATCTGTTCCGATTCGAAAGTAGATTGGATGTATCGGTTACGCTCCGTGTTCTTTACGAGATCGTGAAACGCCACGAAATCTATCGTTCCATTTTTGTTTTGGAAGACGAGCCCATCCAAAAAGTATATAGCGAGCCCGTAGTGGATTTTGAACATGTGTCTTCCGCTACCTGGGACGATACGATGATTAGAGAATATTTCAATGAGGAGTTCAACAAGCCTTTTACGCTGGAAGAGGGGCCGTTATTCAGTTGCAGATTGCTGGATGATAAAGAAAGCGGCAGTATTTTAAGTTTCAAGTATCATCATATCTGCTTTGATGGGTGGAGTGTCTCGCTCACGCTCGATGAATTTACGATGATCTACCAACTACTGATAACGGGCAATGATCAGGAGTTGCAACCTCAAATACACCAATACGCGGACTTTGTGGAGTGGGAACAGAAGTACATAGCCAGCCAAGAAGGCGAAGCTGCGAGAGTGTTTTGGAAAAAGAAATTGGGCGGAAATCTTGAGAGGTTAGAAGTACCGGCAGATAAAAAACGTCCGAGTACCCCTTCGTTTAAAGGAGGGATATCATTCTTTACGTTTACCCGCGAGCTCCGGGATGAGTTGATTGCTTATCACAAACATAACAAATATCCTACGGATGTCATTTATTTATCCCTTTTTAGTGCTTTGCTTTATCGGATAGCTGGGCAAGACGACGTCATTGTTGGCGTACCGAGATACGGCAGGCCAAAAAGAGAGTTTCATACGATCATGGGACCGTGTATGGTGATGCTTCCCCTGCGAATCAAAATTCCAAAAAACAGCTCGCTACGTGAGTTAGCCAAGCAGATTCATGAAGAATTGTCTTTATGTTCACAGTATCAAAACTATCCAATCTCTTTGATTACAGCTGAATTGCAATATGAGCGCGATAAAAAATATGCTTCCTTTTTTTCAACGGCTTTCGTCCATCAAAAAGCGATTAAGCAAGACGCAGCCATTATGCTGGGCAATGCGCAAAATACTTTTGATAGCAATGGTCTTACCGTAAGCATCTATCCGATTGGCAAAGATGTATCCCAGTATGATTTATGTTTGGTCGTTGAAAAGGACAACCATCATGATATATTGGCAGGCTTCGAATACAATTCGGATATTTTGGATGAAGAAACCATTGCCAAATGGGTTGCCGACTTTGAACGCACCAGTCTTTATCTTTTGAAAAATGATCGCGAAAGCATCCCTGTATATGCAGGTCAGCCCAACGATTGGATGAAAAGTCTTACCAATTTGCCTTCCCTCAAGATATTGCCGGAGGACGACATTCCGCTCTCTACCGACTCAATAAAGTTCGAGCAAGAGACGTTTGAATGGGCATGCTTGCAGGAGAAGGGGATATCTCAACTAGTTGAAGTTTGGGATACCTCTTCCTATGCGATATTCGTGACCGCATTTCTCGTACTTTTGTATGCAGAAACCGAGAAGGAGGATTTGGCTTTGGCATTTCGTGCGGGGTGGGACGAGAGCGAGGATGTCCCAAGCGCCTTGCTTTTACGAGCTGATCTGTCAGGCAATCCACTACTTGGCGATTTGGTTTTGCAAGTCCAAAGCAAGTTAAAAGAAGCCCATTATCATCAAGTGTCCTTTCCTAAACCTCACGAGCCTCAACTCTTATTTGAAATGAATGAGAACGAATTTCCCTCCACGATTGATTTTCAATTCCGCATCCATGAATCTAACGACCACATAAATGGCACCATTACCTATCGTGCGAATGTATTCAAGAGGGAGACTGTGCAACGGATCTGCACCCACTATGAATACTTGTTGGAAAATGTGACAGCCGAGCCGCATCGAAGAATCCGCGAGATTGTCAGTCATCTAAACAGCCAATTCCTAACCAGTGATGATTTTGAACAATTATTTCTGTAGCGAAAGGGGTGCACTGGCTTGAAGCATTTAACAAAAGAGAATGTACTAGAAGTCATAGAGCTTTCCATGGTGCAAAAGCAATTATTACGCCCTGACAAGATGACAACCATGCGCTATCTCATCGAGCACCGTCTCGAACTGGAAAGCGTTGAAGAAACGTGGAAGGAATTAGTCAGCCAGACGCCAGTGATGCGAACGGTTTTCCGCCAGCTCAAAAATAAACATGTACAAGTCGTGTTGAAGGAGCTCCCCATTCCCATTGACTGGCACGATGTACGGGAATTATCTCCTGAACAGCAAGAGCAAGTGTATCTCTCTACGCTTACATCCCATCAGGAGCCCATTCCGTATGAGGAGGGGCCGTTAGTCCGGGTATCGATTTTGCAGATGGACGCCAATCAATCCGTCCTCATCTGGACCCATCATGCATTATGTATGGACGATGCCAGTCGCGAGCTTCTTGTAGCGGAATGGTTGAAACGGGTACGGGGTACGCAGCCATCTGTTGACCAGCGGGCCTCATTCAAAGAGTACGTTGCTTGGGAGTCAAGCCAAGATGGCTCCAGAGTCAAAAGCTTTTGGACAGATCAATTCCAAGGCTATGAAAGCGAGACTGTGTTTTATCCGGTACAAGGGGCACAGAAGGAAGTAAGTCATCCGATCAGTTGCAACGCTGTTCTTTCCGAAGCATTAACCACGTCCATCGGAAGCATGGTATTCGAGCAGCGGGTATCCATAGAGGCAATCTTTCAGGCTGCTTGGCTCCTCTTGGAGAATATGTACAGTGGCGAGGACAAGCTGGTTGTTGGTGTTACCGTCTCTGGCAGACCCGAAACATGGAAAGAGGCGAATACCATTATTGGGCCATTGGCTCACAGCTTACCTGTCTTCCTGACAGTGCATGAGAATCAAAAAGTGCGTGATGTCGTAAAGGAAGTTCAGGAAAGCTGGGAACAACTGCGGCAACATGAAATGGCCACACTAGATATGGTCCGTAACTATGCAGGTGTCCGAGAAGCTGATCCTATATTTGGAACGACACTGACGATACGGAATGGCGCAGAAGATCACCAGGAATCTGCCATGCTTTATCGCGGCGGCCTCCAAATAGTGGAGATAGTCGTAACGGTCGGGCAGCTCATGAAGATTCAATTGTTCCATGAGAATGCGTCCTCCAAGAGCGATCTGGAACGGCTGCAATCCCATTACATCCATATGCTCGAGCAGATTTGCTCAGAGGCAGACAGGCGCATCAGCGATCTGAACATCGTGACGGATGAAGAACAAGAGGTCATGACAAGGGTGATGGGTAATTTTGCGAAGTCGAATCGTAGCATGGAGCAATTTGCGCAGCAAATCATAGAAGAGCAGGTCAAGCGCAATCCTGACGCTGTTGCTGCTATCGACCGGAAGCAATCCATCACCTACCGGGAATTGAATGAGGATTCGAACCGATTGGCGCATTGGCTCCGAAGACAAGGATTTGGCCGAAATGATCTTGCTTGCCTATTTGCAGAGAGAAGCATCGACATGCTGATTGGCATTCTGGCTGTACTGAAAGCAGGAGGGGCCTATGTCCCGCTTGATACAGCGCATCCCGAGCAACGACTCCTTACGATTCTGGATAACAGCAAGGCGAAGGTCTTACTGACCGAGGCGCGTTTCCAAGCGCGCAGCATGACCTTGGCAGACAACTTGGACCACAAGCCAGTCGTGTTTTGCCTGAATGAAGGGGACGGGTCAAGCCCGGATATCTCTTCTTTGCAAGCGTCGGATACAACGAATCCAGAGATCATCCAAGCACATGATGATTTGGCAAACGTCTTTTTTACCTCAGGCTCCACTGGTATGCCAAAAGGGGCAATGATCGAGCATAGCGGCATGCTGAATCATCTTTACGCCAAAATGGATGTCCTTGGACTGAATAAAGACAGCGTCGTAGCGCAGAATGCTTCCCATTGCTTTGATATATCGGTGTGGCAATTCCTGGCTCCCTTGATGGCAGGGGGAAAGCTTGTGATTTACGACAACGAGACAGCTACTGATCCGGATGCATTGCTCCAAGCCTTGAATCGAGACGGTGTCACCGTGATTCAGATGGTACCAGCGATGATAGAAGCATTGCACAATGCTGCACTGACTCTTCCACCTGAACAGCATGCGTTGCCTCAATTGCAATACATGATTTCTACCGGAGAGGGATTGCCAGTAACACTGTGCAAAAAGTGGCAAGACCTGTATCCCGATGTGATTGTAGTGAACACGTATGGAGCTACAGAGTGCTCAGATGATACGATGCATGAAATCATCGATCGTTCGTATGTGCATGATGATTATCCTTATGTGGCCTTGGGAAGCTCGATCGCCAATATGAAGCACTATGTGCTGGACAAATGGATGCGTCCCGTTCCGGTTGGTTGTGTCGGGGAAATCTACATTTCTGGCACTGGCGTAGGGCGGGGGTATCTCCATGATGCTGAACGCACGGAGCTAGCCTATTCAGAAAATCCACTTTTGCAGGATAGAAAAGAACGGCTGTATAAGACAGGCGATTTGGGACGCTATTTGTCAAATGGGAGACTCGTATTTGTTACGCGTGCTGATTTTCAGGTAAAAGTACGCGGATATCGCATAGAGCTCGGTGAGATAGAAAATGCTCTTTTACGTCACACGCTGGTGAGACAGTGTGTAGCGATTGCGCGAGAGGATGAAAATGGGCAGAACCGAATGGTTTGCTATGTGGTCATGCATGAACAGCAGAGTGAACCTGAGCTGCAAGCCTATCTCAGAACGATCTTGCCGGAGTATATGATTCCGGAACGAATCGTTATTCTGGATGCGATGCCACTGAATCGCAACGGAAAAATAGACAAAAAAGCATTGCCAGAGACAGAAGTGATTCAAAAGAAGCCGGAAGCATTCGTTGCTCCGCGCAATGATCTGGAACGAAGCTTGGCAGCTATCTGGCGTACCGTGCTAAACATAGAGGACATTGGGATCGACGATGACTTTTTCCAGCTTGGCGGGCACTCCATGAAAACCATTCAGGTCCGCTTGCGCATGAAAAGAGAGATGGGCATAGAAGTTACCATCAAGGACTTATTCGAGCATCGAACCATTCGGGAATTATCCTCCCTGTTTCATACCGAGGAAGCGGTATCCACAGGAGAGCTCCATACCCAACATGATCGATCAACGATTCCAAAGGCAGAAGAGCAAGCGTATTACCCGGTTTCACATGCGCAGAGGAGACTATTTTTCATTCAGCAGCTAGAGCCTGAGAACACGGCTTATAATATGCCGACGATCTACCATATCACGGGATCATTGAAGGAACGTATTTTGTATCAGGCATTCGGCTTGCTGGTGAAAAGACATGAAGTGTTGCGAACAAAATTCTTGTTAAGAGACGGACTCCCCGTTCAACAGGTACTGCCGAGCACTGACTTCACCTATGCATTTGTCGATCTTTCCAAGGAGTCCGAAGCATCGAAGCAAGAAGCAATTGATCTGATTATCCAAAAAGAAACGGAAACTAGCTTTGATTTTGACAGGGATACATTGTTTCGTGTGAAGGTATGCAAGGCTGCGGAAGAAAAATACGTATTGTTAATGAACATGCATCACATGATCAGTGATCAATGGTCATGGGGGATATTGATGAAGGATTTGGGCACCATCTACGAATCCTTGCATCAAGGGATAGAGCCCGAATTGCCAGAATTGAGCATCCAGTATAAGGATTACGCAGTCTGGCAAAACCATTCGATTCATCATGGAGAGCTTGGAGAATCAGAAGCGTATTGGCTGAAGACATTCGAAAAAGAGATTCCCGTATTGGACTTGCCGACAGATTTTCAGCGCCAGCCTGTACAAACGTATTTTTCGGCAATGGAATTTTATCAGATTCCGGACAAAACGTTTAACCGGATGAGAGAGATTGCGCAGCAACATGATGCATCCATGTTTATGGTGATTTTATCAACGATAGGCATTTGGCTGTCCAAGCTGACCAATCAACAGGATATCATCATCGGTACTCCGGAGGCTGGCCGGAATCACATGGATATTGAACAGGTCATTGGATTTTTCATTAACACACTTCCTTTGCGACTGGAAGTCAATCAGGAGCATACCTTCATCGAGGCGTTGCACGATTGGCGCCAGCAAGCCCTGGAGTCTTACATGCATCATGAGTATCCATTCGATAAATTGGTCGAAAAAATTAATCCGGAAAGAGATGTTAGCCGCAATCCTATTTTTTCTTTTATGTTCCAATATATCGAAAAAACGGAAGAGGAAAATAAAATAAACGGCTTGGAAATGACAGCTGTTGAATCCTATAATTCCATGACGAATTTCGATTTATCGCTCGTATGCATGGATTTAGAAAATGGAGCGGGTTTGACTGTCGAATATCGCGCGGATTTATTTAAACCAGAAACGGTTCAACGGATGCTCAGATACTTGGGCAACATCATCGAACAGGTAGCCAATCAACCCGATATTCATTTCAAGCATATCGAATTGTTGTCAGTGGAAGAAAAACAGGCAATGATCTCGGCCTATAAGGAAGTTTCTTTTACCAATGGGGATGAGCATAAAACGATCATTGAGCTATTTGAGGAGCAAGCGGAGAGAACCCCGGATCGAATTGCTCTCGCTTTTGAAGAGCAAGAACTGTCTTATTCGGAGCTGAATAAACGGGTGAATCAGCTGGCGCGGACATTGGTAGCTGAAGGCGTCCGTGCAAATCAATTGGTGGGGATTATCGCAGAACGGTCCATAGAGATGATCGTTGGCGTAATGGCGATAGTGAAAGCGGGTGGAGCCTACGTCCCTATTGACCCTGATTATCCGGAAGAGCGTATACGGTACATGCTGGAACATTCGGGAGCAGAGGTTTTGCTGCTGCATCAGTCGGTACGCCATAAAGTGAATGCTGACAAAAAAATGATCATGCTTGACGATGCTGAGTCCTATCATCAGGAGAATACGAATCTGGGGTTACCTGTTCAGTTTGATCAACTTGCTTATGTGATTTACACATCAGGCACTACGGGAACGCCAAAGGGAGTCATGATTGAACACCGACAGCTTCATTCGCTTGCGCAGGCATGGAAACAAGAGTACAAGCTGGATGAATTCCCCGTCAGGAGTTTGCAATGGGCAAGTTTTTCTTTTGATGTGTTTACTGGTGATTATATGAGATGTCTGTTATACGGTGGGAAACTGGTTATTTGCCCAAAAGATGTGAGAGTGGATTTGGAGCGCCTTTACCACCTGATGGAAAAGCATGAAATTAATCTGTTTGAATCGACTCCCGTCTTGGTACTTCCTTTCATGGACTATCTCTATGAAAATGGGCTCAACATAGACTTCTTGAAAATATTGATTCTTGGCTCGGATCAATGCCCGTTACATGCCTTTCACAAGCTTGTCGATCGATACGGAAGCACAATGAGAATCTTAAACAGCTATGGAGTGACGGAGGCTACCGTTGATTCCTCCTATTATGAAAAAGTTGACCAGCAAGATTACAAATTTTTGCCGATTGGCAAGCCTTTGCCAGGGGTGAAAATGTATATTCTGGACGCCAATCTTCATGTACAGCCTGTGGGTGTCCCAGGAGAACTGTATATTGGAGGCTTGGGAGTAGGAAAAGGATATTTCAAACGGCCAGATTTGACGAATGAAAAATTCGTTCCCAATCCGTTTTGTATCGGCGAAAACATGTATAAGACAGGAGATATGGCACGATGGCTCCCCAGCGGAGATATTGAATTTTTAAGGCGATTGGATAATCAGGTGAAAATACGTGGGAATCGAATCGAATTGGAAGAAATCGAAGCGGAATTACGAAAAATGGGCGATATTCGCGACGCGGTCGTTATCGCAAGAGCGGATGAATCCGGTCAAAAAAGGCTAGTTGCATTCTATGTAGCTGTAAAAGCTGTGGAATCGAACGTATTGAGAGAGTCGTTGCGGAAGTCGTTACCGGCATTTATGGTCCCATCCCATTTTGTTCAGCTAGATGAAATACCAGTAACGCCGAATGGAAAGATCGATCGAAAAGCGCTAGTGGATATCAACATCGTATTGCAGAGTGAAATGGAATATGTGGAGCCTAAAACGGACACCGAGAAGATATTGGTGGCTGTGTGGCAAGACGTTTTACATGAGAAAAAGATTGGGATCATGGATCATTTCTTTGAGCTCGGTGGCGATTCTATCAAATCCATCCAAGTATCCTCGCAATTAGCAGCTTTAGGATACAAGATGGAAATTCGGGACCTTTTCAAATATCCAACGATCACAGAACTAAGTACAAAACTGAAACCGATGAATAGGAAAATTGACCAAAAGGATGTTGAAGGCGTTGTAGCGCTGACCCCGATACAGCATTGGTTGATGCAAGAACACAGTCAGCATCTCCATCACTATAACCAATCTTTTGTGTTGTACCGCAAAGAGCGGTTTGACGAGGGGATGGTTCGCAAAGTCATCGATAAGCTCGTACAGCACCATGATGCGCTGCGAATGATTTTCCGCCAAACCAAGACTGGCTATGAGGCATATAATCGAGGCGCCAACACTAGCGACATGTATCGTCTGGAGATTTGGGACTATCAAACCAAGAATGGGTCTGAGATCGAACAAGCGATGGACTTGAAATGTAGTGAAATACAATCAAAGCTTAATATTTTTGATGGCCTATTAATGAGGGTAGGGTTATTCCAATGCTCGGATGGCGATCACTTGCTTATAGCTGTGCACCATTTAGTCGTAGACGGGGTATCATGGCGCATTTTAATCGACGATTTCAAAACAGCTTATGGGCAGCTCCTCCGTAACGAAGAGATTCGTTTGCCTTTAAAAAGTGATTCCTTCCAATTATGGGCGCAACAATTGAACGAGTATGCCAATAGCGAAAGGCTCGAGCAAGAGCGTGAATATTGGAATCGCATCGAGGAGAGGGACACCGAATCGTTGCCAACGGATTACGATGAGCAAAAACCGCTTCGGAAAACAACCAGGACGAAAACGGTCACGATGGATCAGCAGCAAACCGAGGAATTGCTAAAACAAGCCAATCGTGCCTATCAGACGGAAATCGATGAACTACTGTTGGCTGCTATTGGAATGGCCTTCAAAAAATGGGCAAATATCGATCGCGTCACCTTGAATATGGAAGGGCATGGCAGGGAATCGATTCTACCAGATCTGAACATTAACCGTACAGTGGGATGGTTCACGAGTGAATATCCAGTCATGGTAGACGTCGGGAACGAAATGAATCCGTCAGCTATCATTCCTAAAATCAAAAAAGATGTACGACAAATCCCGCAAAAAGGGATTCACTACGGTGTATTAAAATATTTGTCTGCAAAATCGCCAAACACCAGCATGAATGTACAGCCTGAGGTCAGTTTTAATTATTTGGGACAATTTGATATGGATCGAAAAGAAAAGGATGACGACATTCAATTGTCCACATTCTCAGGCGGAGAATCAATGAGTCTGGAGCAGTCCCGGGAATGCAAGATTGATATTGAGTGCGTGGTGTTGAATGGAAGCTTTCACTTTATGGTCGCTTACAGCGAGGCACAGTATAAAACGGAAACCATCGAACGACTTACTGCATGCCTCCAGGATAGTCTAAGGGAAGTCATCCAACACTGCATGATGAAATTGCACAACAATCCTGACCACGAAATCGCTGGAGAATGGGTAGATTTCGAGGCAGTGGTAGACGGATTTTTCGACACTTCTACCATGAATGATATTCCTGGCGCAATTGCGGTGGTAGTCCAACACGGTCAAGTGAAAGTAAAGAAAGCTTACGGTTACGCCAATCTATCAGAGAAATTGCCTATGAGTGCAGACGAAACGATAGTCAAGGTAGGTTCGATTTCCAAACTCGTAACAGTCGCTGCCATTATAAAGCTTGTGGAGCAAGGTCTGATTGGATGGAACGAGGATGTTCAGCAATACCTCGATATTGAAATACCGAGAAGTGTTGAAGGACCACTAACGGTAGAACATTTACTCAGCTACACAACAGGGTTTGACTCGCCAGACGCGGGAAATGATCAAAGCTATAATTTTGGCGGGCGTGACTCCCTAACGTTACGAGAATATGTTCACCGCTATATGCCAACCGTTATTTACAAACCTGGCGAACAATATGGGAACGAGAATTTTGCCTTTATGCTGGCGGGTTATCTTGTGGAAAGAGTTACGGGAGTTTCTTTTGATCGCTATGCAAGTGAGCATTTCTTTGCGCCTCTCGAAATGACAAACAGCAGTTTTCTACTACAACCAGAATTAGAGGCGAAAATGGCCACAGGCTATGATCTGGAAAATCAGGCCGTGCAAAAGTACGATTTCAGCCCTGCTATTTCACCAGACGGCAGCATGCTCTCCACGGGGCACGATATCGCCACATTCATGCTGGCTCTCTTAAGTGGAGGTGCTGATGGCAAAGAAAACATTTTAGAAGCAGATTCGATAGACAAAATGTTCTCCAGTAAATCAGTCCCTCATCCAAAAGGAACATATACAGGGTATGGATTTACAGTAAAATTCCACCCAGAATACGTACATGAGAATATTTTGGCGAAGGCAGGAGAGGTCATCGGGTTTAACTCATTTATGTGGTTCCTGCCAGAAAAACAAATGGGGGTATTTGTTAGTACAAATAAAAGTCAATTCAACAAAATTGAATTTTTTGATTACTTCATGAAGTGCTATCGTCCTGCGGAAGCGATCCTCATGTAAATCATGTGTTTCCCTGTAGTCAAGCTGTATAGGGGAATCAGCACCAAATCATATTCGTGTAAACGGGGGGCCACTATGAGCATGATAAAGACTAGTTCCATTAGTCGTTTTCCTAATACGAATGACGTAGGAATCGGTGTATCTGTCGGTACTTTTGGGGAACTTCTGCAGGGGATTTTAGAGGAAAATAATCTGGATTTCCTGGTGACTTTGCCTATCAAAAATGCATCTTACGCTACTTTTTATTCGATTCCAACCTTACAGGAGATCGTCATCGTGCCACACTCCAAGCAAAAATCAAAAAGGTTGGTCGAAAAAATCATTCAGCACTATGGATTGCCGCCAGGTGGGATTTTAGAGATCAACTCTGAACTTCCGGTTGGGAAAGGCTTGGCAAGCTCATCAGCAGATTTGGTGGCTGCCTCCAGAGCGGTTGGCGATTGTTTCCATATAAACATTGAGCCTTCCTTACTAGAGTGGTTTTTGTCGAGTATTGAGCCGACGGATGGCGTTATGTATGAGGGTTCTGTTTCTTACTACCATAAAGAAGTCAGATTGCGAGAATACATCGGGGAACTGCCGGCATTATGCATTGTAAGTATTGATGAGGGAGGAACCATTGATACCGTTGAGTTCAATAAGCAAACAAAGCCCTATACCCACGAAGAAAAGCTGGAGTATAGCTTGTTGTTGCAAAAAATCACGAAAGCGATCAGAGAAAGGGATGTCCACACGATAGGTGCCGTGTCGTCCAGAAGTGCGATCTTGAATCAAAAAATTCTGCCCAAAAAATTATTGCCGGAAGTCATGGAGATCAACGAGAAAATTGGAGGATTAGGTACTGTTGTTGCACACAGTGGGACCAGCCTCGGTATTTTATTATTGAAAGAAGAACCTGACTTCTATCAAAAGCTGGAATTGGGGTACAGATGGTTAAGTGAATTGAATAAAGAAGTGCATGTGTACCACACGTAGAGGAGCAGATCCAAGAGATGGCTTCTGGCAGACTTGGAAGTCATCTTCCCCCAAAAATTGATTCCGTTCGTATTGGGAGTGGATTATCGAGATGGAACAGCCAGTAAGCGTTAATGAAAAGGTATCTTTTCGGGCGTTGCTGAGCTTGAAAAGTTATCGCTATTTAATCCTTTCGCAATTTGTCTCGAATATGGGAGATGGAGTGTATCGATTAGCGCTTATTTGGCTAATGAAGGTTTTGACGGAAAGTCCTTTGTTAATGTCGATTTTATTGGCAGCGGAGACCATTCCATTGATCATATTCGGATTGTTCGCGGGCGTTTTTGTTGACCGAGGAAATAAAAAGAGGATCATGGTCGTTTCGCATTTATTGAGAGCTGTGCTCATTTTATGCATCGTCCTGTTGTTTTTGTTTAACATGCTACATCCTGCTGCACTGATCATCATTGCCGTTTTGCTGACTACAGTCAGTGCCTTCTTTAGGCCAGCACTCACGGTAGCGATACGGACGCTGGTTCCCGAACAACATATGACGCAAGCCCAAAGTTTATCGCAGATGATTCAAACGATTGTCAGTTTGGCGGCTCCTGCATTGGCAGCGGGGGTGATCGCGTTTGGAATGGAATATGCTTTTATTTTGAATGTCGTCACCTATTTGTTAGGTGCACTGATTATTTTATGGATTAACGAGAAGGAGCTTGTCCTATCTACTGTCAGTGAGTTTACAGCCAAGATGATCATGACGGATTTGAAGGATGGAATCCATGCGATTACGAAGCATGATTTTTTGCGAAACTGCATGATTTATTTTACCATCCTCAATTTTTTGACGGCTCCAGAAACGATCTTGCTGCCTCTGGTCGTTACCAATGTTACCGAATTGGCTATGCTCGAGATCAGCTTTTTTATCGGGATTTTGCTGGGGTCTCTATGTGTTAATTATTTGAATCGATATGATGCGATTATTTACATTTGCTGTGGCATTAGTCTGTTCAGTATCGGAATCGGAATGTTTGCGTTTGGCATTCCACTTGTTTGGCAAGTCATATGTGTCTTCGTGAATGGGATAGGCTCGGCATTCGTCAATATCAAAATGAGTACGTTGATCACCTTGATGGTGCCTAAAGAAGTTTTGGGAAGAGCATCGAGCTTGATTAGTGTAATGGTTCAGTGCGCCATGCCAGTCTCCGTCTTCCTGGTAGGTCTGACTACAGGTCTTGTTTCCATATTTACGATATTTGGAATTATTGGCGGAGCGGGACTTCTCGTTGTGGTTCTCATGTTGATGAATCCACACTTGAGAATGAAAAAAGAACATCACTACGATTATGCGGAACAGAAATCAGGGGGTATCTCTCTTTAGTACAATTCCTGGTTGGATCGTTACTCAGTCGGAAGCGAGGTGTATTTTTTGCATGAGTGTAAAATTAACGGGCAGAATTGCTTCGACACCAAGCCGCCTCTTGCATGATGAAGTATTGGAACCACAGTTCAAATATGAAGTCGATCATTTGTTGCCTGGGTATATTCAGATTGAATTCGCCATGCTTTTGGAATATGTCAGAATGAGCTTGATTACACGACAAGACGCCTTGCTTATCGCAAAGGCACTTCAGGCCGCTACACCAGAAACAATAGCTCCTGACCCCGGACGGAATATGTCTGATATCTCCTTTGCCCTTGAGCGTTATATTGAAGGCTTGCTCCCGAGACCGGTACCGTGTTGGCATATGGATCGCAGCCGCAATGATGTTCAAGCGTGCGCCCAAGTGATGTTTGGTCGTGCGCAATGGCTAGAGACGATGGGGGAATTGGGACAGCTTATTCAATCGATGCATACACGCGCTGATCAATATCGTTCTGTCCCCATGCCAGGATATACTCACTATCAATCTGCACAAATCATTACCCCTGGGTTCTATCTTTCCTCTATTAACGGTGAATTTTTGCAAGCCATGAATCGATGGATACAAATCTATGACGAAATGAATCAGTGCCCGCTTGGGGCAGGGGCCATGGCTGGGGTAGAACTGCCGTGGGACCGTCAACGGTTGTCCAAGCTGCTTGGGTTCCGACAGCCTCGAATGAGTGCGTTGTCGGCGGTCGCGTCTCGGGAATGGGTTTTGAGAATGGCAGGAGAGCTGTCCAACTTCTCAGTATTGGTCTCCCGATTTACAACGGATTTGATTCAATGGGGCAGCAGCGAAATGAACTTCCTCCAATTGCCGGATGAGCTATCCGGAATATCTTCTGCCATGCCACAGAAAAGAAACTTCCCGATCCTGGAGCGTATCCGGGGGAAGAGTGCGCATCTAACCGGATTTTATATGGATATGGTGCTAGGTCAGCGCAATACAGCCTTCACGAATTTGGTAGAGACGTCCAAAGAGGCAGGCACTCATCTTCTGACGTTGTTTCAACAAACCAAAACGTTGCTGCGCCTGTTAAAAGCGGTTATCGATCATTTGCAATTCAATGAGGATCGTTTGCTCCATATATGTAAACGGGACTTCTTTGGAGGATTTACTCTTGCGAATTTGCTGACGTTGGAGCGTGAGATTCCGTATCGTACAGCCCAGGTAATCGCAGGCCGATACATCGTTAGCGCGCTGGAACACGGTGTATCGCCGGAGCCGGGAGATCCACGGCTACTCTATGAAGCTTGCGAGGAAGCAGGCTTTCAAGTACCAGATACGGCTGCACTCCTCGCTGCTTCCTTCGATGTGCAGGGGGGCTTGTACGTGAAGAAATCAATGGGCTCCACGAACCCCGAGGAAGTACAGCAGATGCTGACAGCACAGAGGGAGCATGCAGAGAAGCTACAACGGGAGTGGCAAGATCGACAAGGGCAATTGCAGGCGATTGAAGAAAGGCGGGAGAGGGTAATGAAGAGGTTGCTTTCTGGCAAGCAGGGGAAGGATGTGAGCGTCGATGCGCTATGAACAGTTGGCAGATACAATCGGGGATACTCCTCTGGTCAAGCTGAGACTTGATGAAAAGGCAGTGGGTTCCGTATTTGCAAAGCTCGAGTTAATGAATCCGTTCGGCATGAAGGATCGTGTAGCCAAGCAATCGGTCTTGGCAGCGATACAGTCAGGAGAACTTCAGGAGGGCATGCCGATTATCGAAAGCTCGTCAGGAACGTTGGCTTGCGGTTTGGCCTTGGTTGGGCGCCAGTTGGGGCACGACGTACACATCGTGACTGATCCGAGAATTGACCCAATTACCTATGCCAAGTTGACCTCGCTTGGCTGCCATGTTCACGTGGTTTCGCAGATGGGGAAACAAGGGTGGCAAAGCGCCAGACTGGAACGACTCCAAGAATTAATGAGGGAGTATCCAGGAGCGTTCTGGCCTCGACAATACGATAATCCGGAAAATCCGCGTGCATATGCTGCGCTGGCATCCGAGTTGATGCAAGACCTTGAACGAATTGATGTGCTTGTTGGTGCAGTCGGCAGTGGGGGTTCCTTGTCCGGGACCGCCAGAGAACTGAAACGTCATTATAAGGAGCTGCGCGTCGTGGCGGTTGATGCAGCGGGGAGTGTGATATTCGGACAGCCCGATCAGCCAACGCGTCTACAAGGTGGCTTGGGAAACAGTTTGATCGCCAAGAATGTAGATTTTTCCATGATCGATGAAGTGCATTGGTTGAACGATGCTGAGGCATTTGCGGCTACGCTTCAGTTGGCCCGTAATGAGCATATTTTTGCTGGCAACAGCTCGGGTTCTGTGTACGCCGTAGCCAACTGGTTAGCGAGCCAAGTCGGGAGTGATTGCAATATCGTGGCCATATTGCCGGATCGAGGGGATCGTTATGTCGATACGATCTATAGCCACTCCTACCGAGAGAGCAAGGGTCTGATGCAAACGAACCTGCGCGACACGCCACAATGTGTGGAACCACAGACAGTCGTGACTAGCTGGTCCTATTCCAAATTGATGGGGATGTATCCGAATGAACAAACACTTTCTATTCGTTGAAGCAAATACGACGGGGACAGGTATGCTCGCTATTAAAAAGGCGCGCGAGTTGGGGTTCGAGCCCGTATTTTTCACAGAAAAGCCTGAACGTTACCACGGTTTGAATGAGTTGGAATGTCACGTTGTCGTGACAGATACGAATTCTCAAGCGGAGCTGACTGACAGTGTAGCACAAGTGATTAAGGAAGGCAGAGAGATAGCCGGAATCATGTCGACAAGCGACTATTACCTCGAATCGGTAGCCAAGCTGGCCCGGAAATTCGGTTGGACTGGAAATTCTCTGGAGGCAATTGAGGCCTGCCGTAATAAAGCGATATTTCGCGAGAGGCTTCAGGGTCAGCAAGTGTCTCAGCCTGAGTTTGTGGCGATAGGCTCTATGGAGGCGTTAATGGAAGCGCGGTCTTCCATTTCTCTGCCCTGCGTGGTAAAGCCTGCTGACGATAGTGGGTCGAATAACGTACGGCTGTGCTTTAGCTGGGATGAAGTGGAGCAAATAGCAGCGGAAATCCTTGCGATCAAGTACAATGCGCGCGGCCAGGAAACAGCTCGAACAGCTCTTCTGGAGCAGTATGTAGAGGGCCCTGAATTTAGCGTGGAGACGTTCTCGTGGCAAGGGCAATGCTTTGTCATTGGCATTACCCAGAAACGGTTAACGGGATATCCCTTTTTCGTGGAAGCAGGGCATATTTTCCCTGCACCGCTGTCGGCAGAAGAGGAGCAGGAGATCGAGCGAACAGTGGAAAGGGCGTTAGCGGCGGTGAACTACCAGTTTGGTGCTGCCCATACAGAAGTGAAGTGGACACCAGCAGGTTGTGTTGTCATCGAGGTCAACGCAAGGCTTGCCGGTGGAATGATTCCAGAGCTGGTTCGTCGTTCAACAGGGATTGATCTGCTTTTGCAACAGATTCGGTGTGCGGCTGGACTTGCGCCAGAATTGTCTCAAACCGTCGAAGAGCAACGTTATGCAGGCATTCATTTTCTCGTGTCAGAGAGTCAGGGAACCTTTAGCGGGATACATGGAATGGATAACGTTCGCAACCTGCCAGGGATTGCTGAAGTGGCCGTTCATGCAAAAATCGGTCAAAGCGTCCAGCCTCCGCAAAATTTCTCGCATCGTCTCGGCTATGTCATCGTGGAAGGCAAGCATTACAGCGAGACTGCTGAGCTGATCCAGCAGGTGAAAGACAGCCTGAAAGTACAAGTAGGTCAGCAATTGGAGAGTGGGGTATGAAACCGTTGATCGAATTGAGAAGCGATACATTCACTTTGCCGACAAGTCAGATGATGCATGCAATTCAAGAGGCGGTACTCGGTGACGATGTGTATGGGGAAGATCCTACGGTTCGCCAATTGGAGCAAGAAGCGGCCCAGAAGCTGGGCAAAGAGGCAGCCATTCTCATGCCGAGTGGAACGATGGCTAATCTGGCATCCTTAATGGCGCATTGTCCTCGCGGTTCCAAAGTCATTGTAGGCAATGAGACCGACATTTACATCTATGAAGCGGGCGGCGCGGCTGTGTGTGGCGGCATTATGTACGAACCGATTCCGACGCAGCCAGATGGAAGGTTGGACATTGCTGATATGGAGCGGGTATTTCCGTTGGAGCCAGAAGATCCACAATTCGCATTGCCGTCCTTGATCTGCTTGGAAAACCCGCATAACCGGATGGGGGGACGTGTTCTACCGCTGTCTTATTTGGAAGAGGTTCGCGCATTTGCGAACGAAAAGGCTGTGCCTGTTCATATGGACGGTGCACGTTTGTTCAATGCGGCAGTTGCTCTTGACGTGGATGTGGCTGAGATTGCGCGTTATGCGGATTCCGTGCAAATATGTCTGTCGAAAGGGTTGTCAGCACCGATTGGTTCCCTTGTCGTCGGATCAGAAGACTTTATTCAGAAAGTGTATCGTCTTCGCAAAATGCTGGGTGGCGGTATGCGCCAGGCAGGAATTATAGCAGCGCCAGGCCTGGTTGCTTTGCAACAAATGACGGATCGATTGGCAGTCGATCACGCAAACGCCCTTCGCTTGGCACGGGGTCTGGCGGAGATTCCAGGAATCGTGACTCATGTGGATGATGTAGAGACCAATATTGTGTTCTTCCGGATTGAACACCCAGTCCATACGTGGCAGACCTTCATAGAAGCAGCGCAAGCACAAGGGCTGCGCGTAGCTGAGCTCGGTCACGGCAGAATTCGAGCAGTAACTCATTCCGGTATTGAGACAGCAGATATCGACAAGGCGCTAAGCATCGTACGTGAACTGTTGCAGTTCCAAACTGTGTAGAGCAGACATGTACGCTCCCCCTTCATGAGAAGGGGGATTTGTTATTAAGGTTTATAAAAGAATATAAAATCATCCGATTTTTTCAAATATTTTAAAGGGAAAATATTTTCAAATAACAGAAAATTATTTAATATTAAAAAGACAAGTCTTGGGATGTATTACCCATTATGGAAAAGGCTTGAAAACAAGTGAAAGAGGGGGAATTGATTTGAAAAAAGGGAAAGGTTGGTTGAAGCCGTTGGCGTTGCTCTCGTTAACCGGCGCACTGTTGGTCGGTTGCTCAAGCGGGAACAATGCTTCGTCAGGAACACCAGCACCAACACAAAAACCGGTGGAGCAGGTAGCTCCTCAGGCGACCAGTACGGATGATGAGAAGCCAGTAGACGGTGGAACGTTCACGCATTCTACGACGTCTGACATCGTCACGATCAATCCGATTTTCGGAAATGACACGGCATCCGGTGATGTGATGGAGTACACCCAGGCGTATTTGTATAATCGAAACCCATCCTTTGATTTAGCGGTTTACCCTTGGTCCCTTGCAGCTGAGCTGCCAAAAGTAAGTGAAGATGGCTTAACCTACACAATCAAGATGAAGAATAATGCGAAATGGTCGGATGGAACGCCAATCACGGCTGACGACTTGATTTTTACCATTAATGCCATCAAAACTCCTGAGACTGGATCACCAGAAATTACGAAATACGACAAAGTTAAAGAGATGAAAAAACTGGATGATTACACCGTAGAAATCAAATTGACTCAATTGTACGCTCCGTTTGCTTTTGGATTAATGCAAAAGTTGGCACCAGCTCACGTGCTGAAAGACGTACCGTTTAAAGAATTGCAAGCACATTCTTACGGAAAAGATCCAGCCAAGACGCCAACTTCCGGACCATTCAAATGGTCGGAGTGGAAACAAAAGGAATTCCATGTGCTAGATGCTAACCCAGATTACTGGGGCGAAAAGAAGCCGCATATCCAAAAGGTTGTGTACAAAATCTATGCAGATCAAAACACACAAGTACAGGCTCTGATGAAAGGTGACGTTGATTTGGTAGATTCCATTCCTGTCACGCAGCTCGAAGCGGTAAAGGCGAAAGGAACGATCAACATCTCGACGGAGCCAGGTCCTAGCTATGAATACTTTGCCTTCAACTTCGACAAGAAGAACTTCCCGAACAACTACGGGTTGTTTGAAGGTCAAAAAACGCGTCAGGCCATCGCTCACGCAATCAATCGTCAAGGTATTATCGACAATATCTTGAAAGGAACCGGAAAAATTATGGATGCACCGTTCCTGCCAGGTACATGGGCAGACCCGGGCGATGCAGCAGTCCATTACGAATATAGTGCAGAGAAAGCAAAACAATTGCTGAAAGAAGACGGATGGGTAGCCGGGTCAGATGGAATCCTTGCCAAAGACGGCAATCGGTTCTCCTTTGAATTCATTTTCAACTCGGGGAACAGTCGTCGTGAACAGGCAGCAGTCGTTATTCAGCAAAACTTGAAAGAGATCGGAATTGAAGCGAAGCCAAAAGCATTAGACTTCTCGGCTCTTGTCGATCAGTATGCCAACCCTGGTAAATTCCAGGTTCTGTTACTCGGATGGCAATTGTCTGACCCAGATCCGGATGGCATTTCTACTTTCGGGAAAAAGGCATTCCCGCCTGGCAACAACGCTGGCTGGTACGACAATCCGAAGCTGGATGCGCTCTGGGAAAAAGCTGTATCCACGGTTAAACAAGAGGAGCGCGCAGCAATCTATAAAGAAGTCGGAAAAGAAATCTCGACGAACCTGCCATACGTATTCATGTATCAGTACGGAACGCCACGAGGCATGACTTCTCGCGTCAAATATAAGGATGAGTTTAAACCAGTATCCATGATTCCATATGGGGAGACCTTTGGTTTCCTGAACTGGTGGATCGACGATACAAAAAAATAAGCTTGGCTAGTAGCGGTTAGCAATAGGAAAAGGGGGAGGGCAGCCTTATGTCCCTTCCCCTTTCAAACGAAAGGAGGATGCTGGATTGACTGAATATTTGGTACGCCGCGTACTACAAGCTGTGCTTGTCTTATTTTTGATCACCGTGGTGTCGTTTGGACTGATGCATGCAGCACCGGGAGGACCGTTAAAAGTCATGCTCTCACCGGGAATGTCCCCAGAAGCACAACTCATCCAGATGAAAAATATGGGGTTGGATCAGCCAGTCTACATTCAATACATGAAATGGGTTGGAAATTTGTTGCAGGGGGATTTGGGCCATACCTTTAAAAATAACGTTCCTGTTGGTGATATTTTGTGGCCGACGGTCTGGAATACGTTTGTGCTCATGTCTGTAGCGTGGGGGCTTTCCATGCTGATCGCCATCCCGTGGGGAATCTACAATAGCACAAAACAATACGGCCTATCTGACCAGATTGCCTCCATTGTTGCCTATCTCGGATTCGCGATGCCGACCTTCTGGTTTGGGATTATGCTACAGCAGTTTTTCGCAATGCAGCTGAATCTGCTCCCACTATCTGACATGTACACGATGGGGAAAGAGGGACAAGTAAGCGACCTCATTTTGCACTTGATTCTACCTGTTACGGTGTTAACACTGGTGAACATCGCAGCCTATGTCAAATATACGCGTGCCAGTATGCTGGAGGTATTGGAGCAAGACTATATTCGGACGGCACGTGCCAAAGGGATGAAGGAAAGACGCGTTATTTTCCGCCATGCTCTGCGGAACGCACTGATTCCTGTCGTGACGATCATCGGATTGGATTTGCCGACTCTGGTAGCAGGTGCAGCATTGACAGAGAGTGTATTTAACTGGCCAGGCATGGGGCGTCTGTTTGTGGAAATGGCTGTAGCCCGTGAGTATTCT
Source organism: Brevibacillus sp. DP1.3A (assembly GCF_013284245.2). Classification (NCBI taxonomy): domain Bacteria; kingdom Bacillati; phylum Bacillota; class Bacilli; order Caryophanales; family Paenibacillaceae; genus Brevibacillus; species Brevibacillus sp. DP1.3A. The sequence goes on from NZ_CP085876.1 coordinate 956,455, forward strand.
GTGTTGATGTCGATCACGTTGCTGATTTCACTGATGGTGATTATCGGAAACCTGCTTGCCGACTTAATCTACGCACTGGTTGATCCACGCGTGCAGCTTGGACGCAAAGGAGGCAGGGCAGCATGAGTCAAGTACAGCTTCAAGATGACAATGTTGTTGAAACGAAACGACCGGGTGGACAACTTCCGACGAATCCTGTTGGCCAAAAACCTCCTGGACTCTGGACGACCGCGGGCAAAAAATTCATGCGGAATCCATATGCCGTTTCTGGCTTGATCGTACTCCTGTTTTTTATTGGGATTGCTGTGTTTGCTGATTGGGTTGCACCGCATGATCCGGCAAAGATTGATTTTATGATTACCAACCTGCCTCCTGGAACAGAAGGACATGTGCTCGGAACAGACGAGCTCGGTCGTGATATCTTGTCCCGCCTCATTCATAGCAGCCGGGTGTCCATGCTGGTCGGCTTCAGCGTTGCTTTTGCTGCGGTTGTCATCGGGACGCTGATTGGAGCAATTTCTGGTTATTTCGGTGGCTGGATTGATACCTGCTTCATGCGTCTCGTTGACGTGATGAACTCCATTCCGAGTCTGTTCTTTAACATTCTGGTTCTGGCTCTCTTCGGAGCGGAATTTGTCTATATGATCCTGATTTTGTCGCTGACGAGCTGGACAAGTGTGGCACGTCTGGTGCGCGGGCAGTTCTTGCAGCTACGGGAAATGCAGTATGTGGAAGCAGCGAGGGCGATTGGTGTTTCGCACTGGGGCATTATTACGCGTCATCTGATACGTAATGCAATGGCTCCCATCATTGTGTACGCGACCCTCATGGTTGGTTCGGCCATTCTGTCAGAGTCAGGTCTCTCTTATTTAGGCTTGGGAATTCAACCGCCTGAAACAAGCTGGGGATTAATGCTGAGCAAGGCACAGGAATTCATGCTGGTCGATCCTTTGCAAGCACTTTATCCTGGTCTTTGTATTTTGCTCGTGGTGCTAGCGGTTAACTTCGTCGGAGACGGCATTCGCGATGCATTCGACCCACGGAAGAAAAAGAAGAACCCGAAAAGGAGGCTGAACAAGTGGAACGCAACATCCTCGAAATAAAAAAATTGACCACTTGCTTCTTTACGGATGACGGAACGGTCAAAGCCACGGATCGAGTGAGCATCAACGTTGGTAAAGGACAGACGGTATGCTTGGTAGGGGAATCCGGCAGTGGAAAGAGTGTGACGTCACTTGCGGTCATGCGACTGATTGATTATGCGGGCGGATTTATTCAGAGTGGGAACGTCATGTTTCACGGTCAGGATCTGGCGGCAAAGGACTTGGATGAAATGATGCACATTCGCGGGAACAAAATCGCGATGATCTTCCAAGACCCGATGTCGGCTCTCAATCCGGTGTTTACAGTAGGCGATCAAATTGCGGAGAGCTTGATGCTGCATCAAAATATGAACCAGAAAGATGCGTTTAAAAAAGCGATCGAGATGCTTCGTCTGGTTGGGATCCCGGCGCCGGAAGTACGAGTGAAGCAGTACCCACACGAAATGTCTGGAGGGATGTGCCAGCGTGTTGTCATCGCGATGGCCTTGGCCTGCAACCCGGAAATGCTGATAGCAGACGAGCCAACTACTGCTCTTGATGTTACGGTTCAGGCGCAAATTTTGGATTTGCTCAGACGGCTACAAAAGGAATTGGGTATGTCGATTTTGCTGATCACCCATGACATGGGGGTAGCAGCAGAGATGGCGGATCGTATCGCGGTGATGTATGCAGGAACGATTGTGGAGGAAGGAACGGTCGAACGGATATTTGACGAGCCCCGGCATCCTTACACGATTGGGTTGCTGCAGTCCATTCCTGGATTTGAAGGGGAGCGCGGCGCAGAATTGTACACGATCCAAGGCACCATCCCGAGCATTACCCAATTGCCGACGGGCTGCCGTTTTCACCCGCGTTGTCCGCATGCGATTGACAAATGCCGAAAAGAGGAACCTATTTTGCGCGAGGTTGTTATGGGACAACAAGTGGCTTGCTGGTTGAATGAAGATGTCAGCAATCAATTCAGAATAAATCAGCGTGCCAATTCAGTCGCTGGAAGCAAAGCAGAGGTGAAACGCCAATGAACCAGGAATATTTGATCGAAGCAAAACAAATCAAAAAGTATTTTCCGATTAAGGCTGGCTTGTTGAGCCGTGTCATCGGTCAAGTAAAAGCCGTAGATGATGTTTCTTTCGGAATTCGGCCAGGGGAGACATTCGGGCTCGTAGGAGAATCCGGCTGCGGGAAGTCGACGCTGGGGCGTGTTGTGCTGAATTTGCAAGGGGCGACGAGCGGAGAAGTGCTGTTTGACGGAACCAATATCCATCAGGTGAATAGACAAGAAAATTTGAAGCTGAGACGGGATATGCAGATTATCTTTCAAGACCCGTTTGGTTCATTGAATCCACGATTTTTGGTAAGCGATATTATTGGAGAGCCGTTACGGGTTCATCTGCGTGCATCTGCAAAGGAAATGGATGAGCGGGTAGTCGAGCTGATGAGTCTGGTGGGACTCGATCCTTCGAGGCGAAATCGGTATCCGCATGAGTTTTCCGGCGGACAGCGGCAAAGGATCGGTATTGCGCGGTCGATTGCACTCTCGCCACGGTTTATTGTGGCGGATGAAGCTGTTTCTGCGCTGGATGTGTCCGTACAGTCACAGGTTTTAAACCTGATGATGAAATTACAAAAAGAGATGGGGCTGACCTATCTATTTATCGCGCATGGTCTGAATGTGGTACGCCATATTTCTGATCGGGTAGGCGTGATGTACTTGGGGAAAATGGTGGAGATTGCACGAACGGATGACTTGTTTGCACAGCCACTGCATCCGTATACGGCGGCATTGTTATCGGCGATTCCGAAGCCTACTCCGCATCGGCGACAAGAGCGGATCGTCCTGCAAGGGGATGTACCATCTCCGGCCAATCCGCCGTCAGGTTGTCGTTTTCATCCTCGTTGTCCAATGGCGCAGGAGAGATGCAGCAAGGAGATTCCCGAGCTGATTGAGGTTGGGCAGGATCGGCAGGTTGCGTGTCATTTCCCTTTAGCATAGAGAGAGAAAGAGCCACCCATGATGGGTGGCTTCTTCTATTCTCAAAATAACTCGATAACGGTAATACTGACATTGGCTGTTTGTGGAGGGAACGGTTCTGCAAAAAAGACTGTTCCGATGATTGCCGCCACGAGGTTAAGGACACTGAGTGCCCCGACAGGAGTCGTTATCATAGCGGAATAGGTAAAGGCTAGGGGTGTTTCAGCAATAATCGTATATCCAGAACCTGGAACAGGAACTCCATTCAGTGCGAGAAACATGGCAGAAGGTGTGTTGTTCGTCATATTGACAGAATGAGTGACAAAGTAAGTATGGCCGCCTGCCAGTAAGATATCAGGTGAGCCTGCAACATGGGTAATATCGGTTCCCGTTATGACGCCGTTGTTACTGAGGGCGACAGGCTGATTAGCAACGGTTGTTATAACCGTAGTCAAATTATAGACATGCGCACTATTGGTCAGTTGTGGTCCTGTAGCGCCAGTGGCTCCTGCTGTCCCAGTGGCTCCGGTTGTTCCAGTGGCTCCTGCTGTCCCAGTAGCCCCGGTTGTTCCAGTAGCCCCAGTGGTCCCAGCTATCCCAGTAGTTCCAGTTGCACCAGTGGCTCCGGCTATCCCAGTAGCTCCAGTTGCACCAGTGGCTCCGGCTATCCCAGTAGCTCCAGCTGTCCCAGTGGCTCCGGTTGCACCAGTGACTCCGGCTGCCCCAGTGGCTCCAGCTGCCCCAGTAGTTCCGGCTGTCCCAGTGGCCCCAGTAGAACCCGTAGCTCCAGTTGGTCCGATTGAAATAGGCGTGTTTAATATACTATCAAGTTTACTTTGCAAGATGCTTTCCTTTTGCATGATGGTTTTTATCGTGTCTTGTACACTTTGATTGACATTCAAAAGATCGCTGATCGTTGCTGGCGGGATGGTAACTCCTGGAAGCGTACCCAGAATAAACGGAAGCTTTTCCCTCTCCGCGTTAATGATATGTCCTAACCCTAGCTCTTCTATAGCGATTGAGGACAATAACAAATTAATCGCGTCGGCACGCGTGAGTGTTATGGTCGGAGTAATATTTGGCAAATTGGCTTGTGACACGGTTATCCCTCCTGAAAATCATAAATAGAACTCGTCCCATTGTTCAAATGTGTTCGTGTTGTTATATAAATAATTTTTCCTAAATATCCATATAAAGGTAGGTAAAAACAAATTCGTTTTGGTACATATAAATCAGTGTTGCCGGATTGTATAGGAATGGGGGATATCTCCGCTGTGGCTATATTAGGCTATGAACGGGAGGGATGCATGGTGCAACATAAAGGGAAATGGATAATCACCATTGCGATGGCAGTATGTCTGGTGGTCTTTGGTTTTGGCAATCAACAAACATTGGCGACTGAGCCAACCAAAAAGCCAGTAATAAATGTGTTGGGTAGCGATCCTGTCAATATCAATTCAGACCGAAGCTTTGTCGCCGTTCAAGGAGAGTGGATTTTTTATAACAACGATGGCTTATACAAAATCAAAAAGGATGGAAGCTCCCTTCAAAAGTTGAGCAGTGATTGGGCTGATAATTTGAATGTCGTAGATGACTGGATTTACTATACGCGCAATAAGCCTTTTAAAGAAATCTATCAGCTGGAGATGCCCAATTACGATATCAATGGTACGTATGAAGATGTAACGGAGCTCATGAAAATCAAGACAGATGGCAGTTCGAAAACAGTCATCAAAAGCGGTAGTCTTGCGGAAGGGGATCGCAATAACGTATACAGATTGTATGTAGTGGGGGATATCATCTACTACGCAGACGGCTACGGTCCTTTGTACCGGATGGACACGAATGGCAAAAATCAGAAGAAGCTGCTTGACCAGTATGATGAAGTTTATTTCTATCAGGATTGGCTTTTCTATACCAATGAAAGTCGTCAATTATATAAAATGAAGCGGGATGGTACGCAGAAAAAGGTAGTAAGCAAAGAAAAAGAGATGACCCTTATCGGTCTGTCTGGTGATTTCATTTACTACACAAAATGGGTAAACGATAAAGGCGTCGTCGATGTTTATAAAATCGGACTAAAGGATGGGAAAACCGCTCTCGTCAAGAAAGGGTTGCCTCCAGCAGAAAATCCGATCATTGTCGCTGGGAAGCATCTATACTACATCTCAGAAATAAAGGACGCACATACGGTAGGCAGAATGAATATGGCGGACGGCAAGACAACCCCGCTGTATCCATTAGGTAGCATTTCCAGTCAAGCAATAAACATCGGGGGAGATTTTATCTTTTTTTACGACTATCAAGCTTCCGATCGTGATAAAAGAGAACTATTCAAAGTGAAGATGGGCGAAAACAAAGTGGAAAAGGTAACCCCAAAGGCGAAGTAAGGATAAGAGCCACCCCAAGGCGGGTGGCTCTTTTGTTATGGGCTAATTTCTCGGGGCATGAAGCTGACTTCTTTTTCTCTCCCACTTCTTGTACATGAGCACGGAGCCAAACATGAATATAGAAGCGATGAGCGCACTCACGGGCAGCATGACTACCATTTCGTCCGGAAAGACAAAAGGAAGAAGTGGAAATGCGTATGCAGCTGGGACACGCATGCCGACGATGCGTAATAAAACAAGCATCAAAAGCATGTCGAGCAGCGTGACAATCACCCACGAATCAATCGCAAAGTAGAGCAATGTACCGACTGTCGCCGATATGGTTAACACCAGTCCGAGCTTGAAGGCCATCTTGCCGTTGAACATCGGCTTGTGAAGAGATTCATATACAACGACGAGTATGGGCGGAATTGCTGCTAACTGTGGGTAACCAGCCATCCAACAAAAACCGATCCATACGAAAGTCAAAATCAAGAACACGAGCATATACTGATACGGTATCTTCACTTTCTTCTCCAGGCCGCCATTCAGTTTGAAGGCGAGAACGCCAAGCATGATGATGAAGGAAAGCATGACGACGGAGATCATAAAAGACCATTCAACTGCATTCGTGACCAGAGGTAATAAGCCAGTGGCAAGGGATGGTCCAAAATTCGATTGGATGATTCGTAAAAAGAGCATCATGAGTACGAGTGTGATGCTGACTTTTCCAAGGTACGGCAAGTCTACTTGATTTATAGCAAATCCGATTGCAGCCGTAATCGACGGAGCCACAAAAATTTTAGAAGGTTGTCTGATCCATCCTGGTTCTCGGTATACCCATATACCAATCGCCATCGCTGCTATTTCAGGTAGAATGACTTCGGGATCATCGAGTATGACGGAAGCCGCTACCATGAGCAAGATAAGCGCTATGGCAATGATATAGGAAAGAATGGTTTCATTCTTCGATATCACTGAATTCATTCTGACTAACTCCTTTTCGTTTGGATTATCCTTTATTATGGCAAGGTTTGTGGAAGGTTATTGTGCCAATGGGAGCAACATTGTTTGTAACAAAACCGTCACTAACAGTGGAAAAGCAGCACCCAGAAGAGGGGTATAAACAAAATCAGAACGGCATAAGGTATGGGGTATTACCTAGACGGATGAAGGGCATGATGATCATTTCGTGTTTGATAGAGGTGAAAAATGGGCAGACCAATAAGGGAGCATTCCGTTACGAAGTACACCCAGTATACCGATAGGGGGAATATGCAATTGTTGAGTTCATTTAAACCGCTAAAGAGAATCGAAGAAAACAGCAAGATTGTACAGCAGACGATACAGTACATAGGGAATCAAAAAGTCAGTACGATTACGATAGAAACGCCTAAAAAACTACCTAAATGTAGGTAGTTTTTTCCTATTTGTAGAATCTGAATATAATGTTAAAATAATGTAAAACTTTACCAGGAGGAGAGGTTTACAGGTGCTAAAGAATCTCGTGCAGAGCCATGTAAAGATTGTTTTTTCTGTTCTTGGCATCTTGTCCGTTCTGGTCTCATGGCTCGTATTTGAATTGTTAAAAGGTTTGCTGCCAGATTTGATAGCAGTCATACATAAGTGGATGTTTCAACCGATCGAATGGCTGCTTATCCTAGCACCGCCACATGAGGAAAACAAACTAGCGTCATTAGGCTCTGTTCTAGGCTTGTCTATCTTGTATTCCGCCATTTTGGCAGGTATGGTATTCATCGTTTTGTTCATCTGCGACAAGATTAGAGGGAACGACATCGAGTTCCAGATGGAAGTGAAATATTGTGAGAAAGAATTGGCTAATGCGATTTACAGTTTGGATGGCAGCGGTCAATCAACAGCTATTATTAATGCGAATGCGATCACGTTTATGAAGGCATTTGAAATGGAAGTAAAGACGATTTATGGATTGAAACCGGACGAGCTATGCTGTTATTGGATCGTACCTACGAATAATGACAAGCAGTTTGAAGTGTTTTACTTAACCGAGTTGAAAGATTTTGACACAGTACGTACGCTATTACTGTCTTCCATGCTTCAAGAGGATTGCAGAATTGCCGATAAACAAGTAAAGGGACGTATTCAAAATACGGATATTGAACAATTTGCAATTGTAAAAAACTTCGGCAAGTTCAGGCTTGGATTCGCGGTCGCTGTTTACAAGAATGACACATTTACTCCCGAAAATATGCAGGAGTTCGAGCGGTTGACTACGTATATGTTACTATTAGGATTTGTTACCAAGTTTGTTAATAAGGTCAAAACCTTAAAGAGAGCTAGTTAGGAGTGGGATACGATGAAATTAGCTGAGTTCTTCGCGAAAAGAGGCAACGAAACTGCTGTTTACTCGAAAAATCTCTCTTCCAAGAAGAAGATTCCCAACAGCAAATTTACTCCTGGCTTCGCTAGCTTAAAACAGATTGTAGATGAGCATAGTCCGAATGAGCGACATGATAATAAAGTGGTTGGAGGAAAATGACACTGCCTGTGGGCAGTGTTATTTTTTGTTTCGGGATACTTGGGATAGAAGAAAAGCCACCTGCTAAGGGTGGCTTTAGTTTTGGGAGATCTCTACACTGTGTTTGCTCTTCCTGTGGGACCATATCAGGACAGGGACCAGCAACAGCGATAAAGCGCCTCCGGCAAGTGAAAGTGTTGCATAGCTGGCATTTGCGACGACCATACCAGATAGGGCTCCACCGGATGCACCAGCCAAGGCAATCAATACATCAACCGTTCCCTGCGTTTTCGCACGAGTGGCGGGCTGCGTTGCATCTACGATGAGCGCTGTGCCACTAATTAATCCAAAATTCCAGCCCAGTCCGAGCAGCACAAGAGCGGTGATGAGTAGCGGCATCGAATCGGCTGGGGCGAAAGCAGCAGTCATGCTGGCTGCAAGCAGTATGACACCTGAAGCATATGCCATTGTGGAGCGACCGATCTTGTCAACGAGTACACCCGTCAAGAGAGAGGGGAGGTACATCGCACCGATATGAAAACCGATGACGATGCCTACTTCAGAGAGACCATGTCCGTGGTGCTTCATATGCACAGGCGTCATTGTCATAATGGCCACCATGACGATCTGCGTCAAAATCATAACGGTGGCTCCCACGATGATTCCACGGTTGTTGCTTGCAAGCTGATTCTCATTCAGACAGGACGGCGAGCTCTGATCCACCTGTTGTGCTTTTGCGATTGCTTTCGAAACGATGAACGGGTCCGGTCGAAGCAAAACCCAAAATACGAGACCAGCGAGGATAAAGGCTGCGGCCCCCAAGATAAAAGGACCAGCCAGTGCGGGGACACCGATGGATGTAGCGAATCGTCCCATGACTTCCACCAGGTTTGGTCCTGCAACGGCCCCGAAAGTAGTGGAGACCATGGCAATACTTACAGCAGTCGCTCGTTGTTTAGGCTTTGCCAAGTCTGTGCCTGCATAGCGGGCCTGTAGGTTAGTAGCGGTGCCAGCCCCATACAGAATTAAGGAAGCAAACAGAAGGACAATACTGTTTGCGACGGCTGCGATAACCACCCCAATTGCGCCAATACCTCCGGCTAAGAAGCCGCTAGCGAGACCCAAACGGCGTCCAAAGCGTTGAGAGAGTCGACCCACCAGCAATGCAGCGACAGCAGAGCCAAACGTGAGCAATGCGGAAGGGATGCCCGCGAGACTTTCCGAACCGAGCATATCCTGAGCGAGGAGAGCCCCTACGGTGACACCTGCCGCAAGTCCTGCACCGCCAAAAATTTGTGAGATGACAACGATCCAGAGCGTTCGCTTGTATAGTCTTTGCTGTTTATCTGGGGAGTCGATGTAGCTTTGTAAATCTTCAGGTTTGAGTGACATCTGATCCACCTTTCTATGGAGAGAAAGCTTTCGTGAAGTTATGAAATTTCAGTCATCCTTTCGTGTGGAAATGACTGGGGAATTTGCATTCAGTATAGTATTGGCGACGGGTAAACACAAGGAGAATCCAGCTTAGTAAACACTTTGCAAAAGCAAAAACACCGGATATTTTCTATCCGGTCAGCGTGTAGAGAAAGACCCCTTTCGCAAAAAAGGGGTCTTTTCATGTGGTTTTAGACGACATCATCTGTATGCCGTGGCTCAACGGTGTTCAATGTCTTCAGATCAAGATGACTTATGCGCTCAGGATCGGAGATCAAGTCGACTTCCGTAATCTTTCCGTGACTCATTGTAAATTTGAGTACATAGAGCAATTTTCCTTGAGGAGCCACAATGATTCCTACTGTTCCGTTAACAAGGGCTAGTTGTGCTGCTTTCTGTGCACGTCCCGAAACTTGTTTCGCTAGAGCAACCGCTCCTCGCGTTACTCTTGAAGAGCCTGTTTGACGATCGTCACGAAGTATAACGTGCGGATCGAGCGCAGCTACTAGAGTATCGAAATCGCCAGCATGCGCTGCGGCAAGAAAAGCTTGAACGACGTCGCGTTGGAGAGCATGGTCGACTTCCTGCATTGCTTTCGCCCCGCGAACACGGTGGCGTGCCCTGCTCGCAAGTTGCCTAGTAGCGACCTTTGACTTACCTAAAATAGGCGCAATCTCATTGAAGGGCATGGCGAAAACATCGTGCAGCACAAACGTGATGCGTTCCGCAGGGTTCAAATTCCCAAGCACGACTAGCAATGCAATACCGACAGAATCAGCCAATATGGCTTCTTGTTCGGGGTCAATAATATTCTCTTGGCTTGTGAAAGCATCGGGCAATTGAGTTTCTATCGATTCTTCGCGCCTAGATTTTCGCGAGCGTAACATGTCGAGACAAACCCGTGAAACAACGGTGGTCAACCATCCTCCCATGTTCTCAATGTCGCTTGCATCCACACGACTAAGACGTAACCAAGACTCCTGTACCGCATCCTCCGCTTCGCTCAATGATCCAAGCATTCGATAAGCGACTGCCTGAAGGTGCTTTCGGTGTGATTCGAATATATTTGCCAACCAAACCTGTTCGCTCATCATTTAAACTCCCTCGCACAAAAATAAAAAAGCCTATATAAATTCTGACGGATGAACTCTTAGCAATGTGACAAATACCGATCATTTAATTTTGTCACAAGTCCCGTGGGGCGATTTGTCAACATAGTAAGGACAAGAATGGATAGTCCTGCTATGATCGTTCCCGATGTGACTCAATCCTTACAAGCCCTGGGCAAATCTCTATTTACATCCGCATAGAAAACAGGTATTCCGAGCCGTACGCTCTTCCTTGCCTATCTTCGGCCAAGCCAAATCAATGATATTTGTGGAGGGCATGGCCGCGAAACCCGAGCAAGAGCCTGCATCTAACTTGCTTTTGCTAGGTGTAGTGCTATCTTTTTCATGTTTTAACCTGTTGCTGGAATCAAAAAATGGCTGTCGACTATCTCGACAGCCCGACCGGCCATTTTCTATCCAGTGCTTTTTCTTCATTTTCCTACGATAAGCAATAGCTCACGGAGGTTTTGTATGAGGATTTGATTTTCTTCCAGCGTACCTACACTGATTCGAATATGCTCCGGTAACCCCCAAGTGTCTCCGTACCGCAAAATGATGCCTCTTTCCAGCAGCTCTTGATAAATCCTACCCGCATTTGGTCCCAATTTTGCCAAGATAAAATTAGACATACTCACGGTATAAGGGATATTCATTTCAGCGAATGCATCATACAGCTGCTTACGGCCTTTGGTGTTTTCCGTGAGGGATATTTCAAAATGCTCCACGTCAGCAAGGGCGGTAATGGCGGCTGTTTGTGCCAATGAATTGACGTTAAACGGCTCTTTTACTTTCAGGATTTTTTGGATCACCGAAGGGTGAGCGACACCAAATCCGACTCGAATACCGGCAAGCGCGTAAATTTTCGAGAAGGTTTGCAAGACGAGAACAGGGTATCCTTGGCGGACAAATTCAATTCCCGTTGTGTAGTCGTCAGCCGTTGCATAGTGACTGTAAGCAGCGTCGAGTACTACAAGCACCCCATCTGGCAGTTGGTCTAGCAATGCCGTCAAGTCCTGACGAGACAAATAGGTGCCTGTCGGGTTGTTTGGGGAACAAAGGTAGACAAGCTTTGTTCGATTCGTGATGGCTGCCAAAATGGCGGAAACATTGAATGCATAATCGGCCTCAAGCGGAACCGTTTTGATGACAGCTTCCATGAGATGTGCGCCGAATTCATATTCACTAAAGGTCGGAGAAGGCACGACGATTTCGTCCTCAGGCTCCAAATAGGTTTCGGAAATGAGCTTGATCAGTTCGTCACCGCCATTCGTGACGATTAAATGCTCCGGACTTAACTCAAGATGATCAGCCAAGTGCTCTTTCAGCGTCGTTGTATTGGCATCCGGGTAACGATGCAGCTCCGGGAGCGCACCGAGAATGGCGCGGATGATCTTTGGGGATGGGCCGAGTGGATTTTCATTTGAGGCTAGTTTAATGATATGAGAGAGTCCGTACATTTTTTTAATCTCCCAAATCGGCATTCCAGGTTGATAGGATTGTATCTTTTCTAATGTTTTTCGCGATTGTGTCGTGGGTAGTTTTTTCATCTATATGGCCTCCAAAACTTCATGGTAGCAACACTGTAAGTGAAATCTCCAGCAGTGTAACCAGCCAATTCGCGAAAGATGAAACAGACCAATTACGAGGTAGGTGTTCCGTACAAATAAAGTTGTAGACTGTAAAATAAAGTACTAGACCGAAAAATAAAGTGTTAGACTGGCGCCAGTTATTCAACTAACGGACAGTTTAGTGATGGTGGCTACCGCCAAAAGTCTTGGAATCACAATAAAGAAGAGAAATACACTAAACATCAAATTCGGTTATATCGTTTTAGAAGAGTTCTACTAATAAGTCATAAGTCCATCTCCATTTTTCTACATAGTCGGTTCTAAGGCGCCGATTTTAATTCCGTGGAACAATTCAAAAAACGGCCGCTGTTCGCATCATTTGCGACAGGACCGTTTTTTGTTTTTCGTACGCTAGCTTCAAATTGCTATTCTTGCCAAACACTCATAGGGTCCCATTGTTTGATCTGATCGCCATATTTTCCGGCCAAAAAAACTTTCATGTCTTCCAGCTTAGCAGGCACCTCGTTCCAAATTGGAAGGGGTGGTAACCCTCGTTTGCTTTTCAATAGGATATCCACTGTAACATACAAGCGTTCTGGCTGAATCCAATGAAGGAAGCGGGAAATATCAATTTGCTTTGTCAGGGACAAGGAATCAATTTCGTCATTGTAATGCTTGTTGAACTCACTGATCAGGTTCAGGAGGTAGTCTCTCTGCTCCTTCACGAAGTCCAGGCCGCAGATGGCACCATGTCCTGGAACAACGATTTCGGGTTTAATTTCATCAATAATGCGATCAAGCACTTTAACCCAATTGAGGGTTCCCTCTTCGCTGTATGCCGTACAACCGTTAAACACGACATCGCCAGCGAACAGCACTTTTTCTTTTGGCATCCACAGCAGCAAGTCACTGTCAGAGTGGGCCGGAGCTACGTTGTAAATCATAACTTCCGTATCGCCAAGACGGATGTTGATATCGTCCTTTATCTCAATATTCGGGAGCACCCATTCTACGCCTTCCAGGTCGAATCCTTCAAATTCCGCTGCAAAAAACCGCTCGCCCGAAGTCGATTCCGGAGAATCCTTTCCTCTTCTGATGACGCTGTCCATCCAGGCGATATTTTCGGTGAAACGCTCTCTGGCCGCTTCCTTGTGCATAATAATACAAGAATCTTTAAACACTTTGTTTCCCCAGGCATGGTCGCTGTTATAGTGCGAGTTCACCACATATGCGGGAGAGCCACCGTTGCTTACTTCCGTAAAAGCCTCCCGCATTTCCCGCGCATGGAACAAATCGAAGAACGTGTCATACACCAGCCCTTCACCCTTGTTGATGAACCCGGCATTGGCCCAACTGATGCCGCGATACGGCGAAATACCGGCGAAGACGCCATCTGCGACTTCAAAAAATTTAACGCGAGGTTTTTGGATAATACGTCCATACTTCATGAAGATTCTCCTTTGCGTCTATGTTTTTGGGGTAAGGCGTACGAACTATGTCTGTATTATAGAGAATGGAAAATATAAATGCAAGCGTGCGCTTGCGTGCATTTACTCCATGCTTTACGATAGTAACAGAATAACAACACACTACATGGATGGAGGCGCTGCAACATGAAGCTAGTAACCTTTCAAACCAAGACATCCCATGAACCTTTGTTTGGGCTTGTAGTTAACGAGGAATTTGTTGTGTCTTTTGCTGCAATCATGAAAAAGCAGGGAACATTCTTTGATAGTCTTGAAAGTATGGACAGCTATCTTCATTATTTGCCAGCAAGTTATGATGCCGCTAAGGAATTGATGCAATATGCTGTCGAACAGCCGCACCAATTCAATGAAAATGAAATCTGTCCGATTGTAGCGGTAAAACTGCTGCCGCCGGTTCCGAATCCGGCTGCGCTTATCGATTTCGGGCTGACGCCAAGACATCTAAGAAATGCTGGCGTAAATCTGCTGCAAAGAGAATATACAGGACCGGAAAGAGAAGAGCTTAAACAAAAAATTACCGAAAAATTCCAGAAAGACCCGAATAAAGTAATTTTCAGTTATTACAAGTGTAACCATAATGCATTAATTGGCGATGGGGATACGATTCATTGGCCTTCGTACTCTTCCTACCTGGATATCGAGCCGGAGCTGGCCTTTGTTACAGGGAAGGGGAATTGTATTGCAGGTTATGTTATTTTTAACGACAGTACAGTCCGCGATGTGCAGTGGCCGGATTTCCAGGCGCTGACCGGACCGACGCGCTGCAAAGATTTTGATCGCAGCAAAGGAATAGGACCATTTCTGGTTACGCCGGATGAAATCGACAACCCGCTGGGACTGGATGTGGATGTACGTATCGGGGAGAGACTGCACTGGAAGGGAAGCACATCCGAGTATTCTGCACACCCTGTAAAAGTGATGGAGGAGGTTCTCAAAGTTTTCACGCCGCTCCCAGGCACGATTATAGGAATGGGGACGATACCGGATTGCTGCTCAATCGAGACTGAACAATGGCTGTTGCCCTCTGACCGAATCCAGATTACATTCGGTAAATTAGGCACGCTCACACAATTGGTGCCTGATCATGTAAAGATTACGGAACCAAGCCGCTGGGAAAAAAGAAGCGATTTACTTTAAGGCTCAATCCCAAAGGTAGTGCTTGATTCAATTTTAACCATAATGCGCATAGTTGCATTCTACGAGAAGACCTTGCACGTAACGTTCGCGGTTTCGAGTAAAATAGTGTCTACGCTGAAAAGCTTTTATTCGATTGTTTCGCCCCTCAACGGCAGCGTTCGTCCAGCGACAACGATGGTAATTCACTATTCCGGCTAGTGCATTTACTGGGATTGTTGATGCCTTGATGCTGGAGTTACTCTATGATTCAAGTCCAGAGCGAATTAACGAGAAGCTGGAGTCGGCTTGGACAGTCTTTTGGAGAGGAATTTCCAAGTAAGAAGTGAACAATTAATTTCAACGACTATAATGAAATTAATCTCGGTATACTGATTGTGCATCTGTCATTCCCCACAGTTGGATTGGTCGCACAACCATCTTACGGAATGTTCAGATGTTTTTCTATTATTCAAGCACTATGTATTGGATTGATCCTACTTTAAATAAACGTTTATGAAAATGATGAACCCCGACCCTGCTGAATATGCAAAACTTGTAGTAGAATAGGTTTAACATATGCAAAAGGAGAAAGACAATGCATACTTCAGACAGAATCATTGAAGCCGCGACACGGCTCATCAAAAAGAAGGGCTATCGGGGAGTAAGCACCAAAGCCATTGCAACGGAAGCTAAAGTCAATGAATCTACGATATTTCGGCAATTTGGAAGCAAGCAAGGCATATTGGAAGCCATTATTGAAAGCCATTCGGATTTCCCGCAATTTGAGAAACTGTTAAAAGAGGACGCAACCGATAATCCGGAAGTCGATCTGCTGAATGTAAGCCGGCAGTACCGTTTGTTTTTCCATAAAAATGCGGATATCATTTTGATTGGCATCCGCGAAAAAGGAATGCTTCCCGAATTGGACAGAGTGCTGGCCGATCCGCCAGTGAAGCTGCACTCCTTGCTGGTTGAATATTTTGAGCGCCTGCAGAAGAAAAAAGTTATAGCCAGACAGGATGAACGTCTTGCCGCCATGTCTTTTCTCTCGATGTGCTACGGATTTCAGATGAGCGAGCTGATTCACCGGCAATATCAGTCTCAACTCGTAACCGGGGAAGAGTTCTATAAGTACAGTGTCTCATTGTTTGTTAAAGGAATTTTGTCTCAGTCATAAGCTTTGTTGATTTATTTAAATACGCCGAAGACTGCTTGCGCAGCTCTAACTCTAGAACAAGGCGTTAACGGGTATCGATAGCTCAATAAACCAGGCCAGTCTAACACTTTATTTTGTGTTTTGACTGGCCTTTTTGAATGGAAGGATTGAATAGTCTAATACTTTATTAGTTTCGAACAGTAGGACACAAATTGGATGGTTCATAAAAGTCAAGATTGGATCATGAAGGAAGGAGCCGCTTACCTTATAATCAGCCCAGAAACATCACTCATTCAAACAACACGGAAGGATAGTGAGGTGGGAAAAATGTTGATTCAAGGGCAAACGCCGCTCTTTAACGGGCTGAGAAAGCATGCCCAGAAGAATCCAATCCAATTCCATATACCAGGTCATAAGAAAGGGAAAGGGATGGATCCTGAATTTCGATGGTTCATGGGAAAAAATGCACTTTCCATCGATTTGATTAACATTGAACCATTAGATGATTTGCATCAACCAAAAGGAATTATCAAACAAGCGCAGGAATTGGCTGCTGAAGCCTTTGGCGCTGATCACACCATATTTTCTGTTCAGGGTACGAGCGGAGTCATTATGACCATGATTATGGCGGTATGTAATCCCGGCGATAAGATCATCGTGCCACGGAATGTACACAAATCTATCATGAGCGGAATTGTTTTATCCGGTGCTACTCCTGTCTTTTTACATCCAGAAATAGACCCTGTTTTCGGGATCTCACATGGAATCACACCACAAGCTGTGGAAAAAGCATTGGAACAGCATCCCGATGCAAAGGCAGTTCTAGTCATCAATCCAACCTATTTCGGAATTGCCGGTGACTTGAAGAGTATCGTTCAAATTGCGCATGCCAGAGGAGTGCCTGTACTCGTAGATGAAGCGCATGGCTCACATGTTCACTTCCACCCCAAGCTCCCACTATCGGCGATGCAAGCTGGTGCAGATATGGCAGCAAGTAGTATGCATAAATTAGGAGGCTCTCTGACGCAGAGTTCGTTGTTGAACATTCAGGGAAATCTCGTTTCGATTCAGCGTGTACAAGCTATCTATAGCATGCTCACCACGACGTCCACATCCTATTTACTGCTTGCTTCGCTCGATGTGGCGAGAAAGCGGTTGGTGACATCCGGGAAAGCGCTATTGGATCAAACGATTCAGCTGGCAAACGAAGCACGAGCACAAATCAATAAAATTAATCATTTGTACTGCATTGGGAGAGAAATTATCGGGACAAATGGAGCGTTTGCTTATGATCCGACCAAGCTGGTCATCTCGGTAAAAGACCTCGGCATTACAGGGTATGAAGCTGAAAAATGGCTCCGTGATCGCTATAACATTGAGGTAGAGCTATCTGACCTGTACAACATCGTTTGTATTATCACCCCAAGCGATACGAAAGAAGATTTGCAAATCCTTGTCTATGCCTTGGAGGAGCTGGCTGCCGGGGCCGAGGATCAAGGAAACAGAAAAAGCCGCCCGAAAATGCAGCTTCCGAAAATACCGGTGCTCGCTGTCACCCCGCGTGATGCATTTTACGCACCGACAGAGATGATTCCCGTCGAACAATCCGTGGGAAGAATTATCGCGGAGTTTGTCATGGTATATCCGCCAGGTATTCCGATCTTTATCCCGGGTGAGATCATTTCGGAAGAGAACCTCATCTATACGAAGAAAAACTTAGAGGCAGGTTTACCCGTACAAGGCTTTGAAGACCCCACGCTACAGACCATACGTGTCATCAAGGAATAACCAAACAATCAGGTATTGGAGGAGAATTCTATGAAACAATATCTCAGCTTTTCGGAAGAGGTCAGACACGCACTTGATCATCAATTACCGATTGTTGCACTAGAAACGACGATTATCTCCCATGGAATGCCTTATCCGCAAAATGTAGAAATGGCGAATGACGTAGAGCAAATTATTCGCAATCATGGTGCTGTTCCGGCAACGATTGGTTTTATGGATGGGCAAATCAAGATTGGTTTGAGTGCGAGTGAGCTGGAAGAATTCGCGACAAACAAAAATGTTGCCAAGGTTAGCCGCCGGGACATCCCGTATATTTTAGCCTCGAAAAAAATAGGAGCGGCAACCGTTTCGGGGACGATGATCGGTGCTGAGTTGGCAGGCATTCGCATGTTTGCAACAGGTGGAATTGGCGGTGTTCACCGTGAAGGGGAAGTGACGTGGGATGTGTCTGCTGATTTGACGGAGCTGGCAGAGACAAATGTGGCAGTCGTGTGTGCGGGCTGCAAATCCATTTTGGATATTGGAAGAACACTGGAGTACTTAGAAACGCTCGGAGTACCTGTTGTTGGCCATCAAACAACCGAGTTCCCGGCTTTTTACTCCCGCCAAAGTGGATTCGATGTGTCTGTAAGCATGGATACGCCAGAAGAGGCAGCTGCGATGCTAGATGCTAAATGGAAACTCGGCTTGAAGGGCGGAGCGGTGATTGCCAATCCGATCCTCGAAGCGGATGCAATCCCTTACGATGAAATCGAAGCAATTATTCTCCAAGTGATGCATGATGCGAAAAACCAAGGAATCACTGGCAAGCAAGTAACGCCATTCATGTTAGCGAATGTAAAAGAACGAACAGGCGGAAAAAGCCTGGAGGCGAACATTGCCCTAGTGAAAAATAATGCAAAGCTCGCTGCACAAATTGCCGTTGCGTTAAACCGTAGCGAATCATAGGAGGGAAGGCCGCCTTGGGGTGGCCTTTTTCTTTTGCTTACTTAAGGGTTCTCTACCGTTTTTCCCCCTTTGATCCGGAAAAGAATCAGTAAAAAAATCGGCAGCAGCAGGAGCACGTATCCATACTTGTAATAGGAGTGAATGGCTTGCAAGAGTTGTTGATGATTGGAAAACACGAGTAAAGACAGGAAAAGTGTAACCAAACAGACAGGTAAGCTCAGTTTTTTGTAAGTGGTGGAAAGAAGAAAGGCAAGACATTCACAGATGGCGTACAAAAATACCGCTACTCGGATGAAAGAGCCTGCTGTCATCGTATATAAACCATAAATGTCCCCGCGGCTTATAAATCCCAATTTTATTTGTCTGACTGTATTTTGTACCGGCCAGTCCAAATTTTCCGAGAGAGGCAGCCCAAATACAGCAATGGCACCCATTAGCATCGAGGCGCCCAAAAAGACGTTAAATAACACAAGAAAAGAGAAACCGTTAAAGTCATGACGCACTCCCACCCATTTTGTCTGAAGCAGGAGGACTAAGATCAATTCCCCCCACAAGGCCACATAGTAAAGCGAGCCCTCCAGAGCAGGTCCCCATCCATTGTCGAGGATCGGCAAAATGCGGGCATAATCTTTTTCTTGCATGAGTGTCAGTCCAACTAGCGGTCCTGTTATCATCGTCATCAAAAAAAAGATGACGGCCATTCTAGCGATGGATTCGATGTTTCTTTGCAGACTGAACCAAATGAGAAGCATGAAGCTCGTTCCGATTGCCCAGAGAGGCGTCTCCGGCAAAAAGGTTATACTGATGAACTCCTCCAGACCCCGCATCGTCGTAGCAGAAGCAAACAGAAAATAGGCGAGTAAGATCACACATAAAATGATAGCTGGTGCTCTACCGGCTTTTTCTTCTGTTCCCGTCAGTAACGAGTTGCTTTGAAGTTTACTTCGCAGAATGCTCAGCAGCAGGACGAATAGAATGCCTGAGGGGATACTGATCAGAGCAGATATCCAGCCGTCTTTGCCAGCGGTATGAATCAATGGTTCGATTAGGGCGACGTGTCCCATGATGGGGAGACTTAATGCATGGATTGAGACCCACTGAAATCTTGAAATCATGCGGACGTCCAACCATCCCACTCCTTATTTTTCGCCAAGTTGCTCTGCCAGAAGTCCATTTAAGAGGAGCTTGCTCTGAACATTCACTTTTACGTCTAGTTCTGAAAAGTGAGCGGGCCATTGTTCTTCCCAGGTTTTCCACACTTGTGGATACGCGCGATGCACATATTCATGAAAGTCAAAAATATCGGCCTTGTTTTTCTTCGCTACTGCTACAGCCTCATGGATCTCATCTCGAATGACATGATTGACTTTTGTCTGCAATGATTTATACGTCTCTGTGTCCATTGGAATGGGATGATTAAGACTTCCGATATATCCGTGTGGATGGACAGTCACCTGGATATGTAACTGATTATTTTCGAGAACGGGACGGATTTTTGTTTTGGAACCTATAATCTCAATCGATGCGTATTGTCCCTGCTTCTTGAGTGGAACGATGACAATCGTGCTTTTTATTTTCCCCGTTGTCCACAGTAATCCGCGCGCCTGTGTCTCATTGATCGAAGCAATCGCTTTTCCGCCTTTGATAATGACAGCTCCAGCTTCGCGGCTTTCTTTCTTCGATTGGATAGGATGACTGATCGGCAGATAGCCTATTTTCTCTTTACTCGCCATCATGCGCATAAGGTCCAGCGAACGTACGGGTGGATATTTGCCAATGGCTCGACTGGCTAGCATTTTTTCGTTGATTTGCAGAGGCTGGATGTCGTTCGTATTTCCTTTTGTGTGCAGGAGAGCTTCCGCTTTCCCTTCGACATAAATGACCCAGTGACGCCCGGATAATTCCTGATCGCGAAAAAATAAATCAAGGGGACCGATGATATCCTTTTTGGCTGCGTCCGTGCCAATCGCTACGTATTGCATTTGATGATAGCTAAGCTTGTACCCCGAGTACTCGATCATATTTCGGGCCGCGTCAAACATGGTATAGCCTGTCGATTGGATAATCGCGCTTTTTTCCGCCGTGCCTCCATCCGTTTTTCCACTGCTTGGCTTCATGACGTTCACAGTAAGGACATAACGGCCTTCCTCGTTCAAGTCGATTCCAACTGCCGTGACAAATCTTGTCTGAGTGAGCTCGATGTTATTCCAGCAACCCCCTAAAATGACAGTCAGCAAGCCTATCACAGCGGTTAGCGTCTTCATGATCAATCATTCTCCCTTTTTCTTCTTCAGTGGGAAAGGGGTAGCACCAGAGCTTTGTTTGATAAACCAAAGTGGAAGGCGAATAAAGAAGTCCTTCCAATCTTGCAGTTTCAAAGGAGCTAAAGGAGCAAGATAAGGCATCCCAAACGAGCGGAGATCGCACAAATAGATAGCAACCAGATAAAAGACGAGAAAATTGCCGTACAATCCAAGCACCGAGGCGGCAAATATCGAGACAAATCGCAGAATGACTACCACATCAGAAATGGCTGGGAAAATAAACGAAGTGATGGCCGACGCGGCAATGATAATAACGGTCGGCGCTCCAACTAATCCCGCACTAACGGCGGCCTCACCAATGACTAAAGCTCCTACGATGCTGACAGCTTGTCCGATGGGGCGAGGCATGCGGACCCCAGCCTCACGCAGCCATTCATACACGATCGCCATAAGAAGCAGCTCAATTGGCAAAGGGAACGGAACCCCTTCTCTGGCATTGATAAAACTGAACAACAACGTGGGGGGGACTAAGTCCTTGTGGAAATTTTCGAAAGATATATAGAGAGATGGGAGAAATGCTGAGACAAAAAATGCTGCATAGCGAAGCAAGCGCAAAAAGCTAGCATAAAAAGGGCGGGAATAGTAATCCTCCGGGTTTTGAAAAAACTCTTGAAACGTGGCTGGTACCATCAGGGCAACCGGACTGCCGTCTACCAAAATGGCGACACGCCCCTCTAAAATCTTGGCTACCAGGATGTCCGGTTTCTCACTGTTGAAGATGGTTGGGAAAATGGAAAAAGGCTCGTCTTCGATCCATTGCTCAATATAGCCGGAGTCCAAGATGGCATCCATTTTTATGGCGGATATACGCTTTTTCACCTCGTCGACCAATTCTTCCTTCACAATTCCTCGGACATAGGCGAGACATACCCTTGTATTCGATTGTGTACCGATCCAGTAGGTTTCAATTTGGAGATTGGGATTGTGATATCTTTTGCGAATGAGTGAGAGATTTGTGTCAATCGTTTCAATAAAGCCTTCGCGTGGCCCACGAATGACTGCTTCTTTGGCAGGCTCTTCCACGCTTCTTTGTCCAAGTGATTTGGCTCCGATAATAATGCATTGTGCTTGGTTATGAATAAAAAGCACGATATATCCGCGGGCAAGCTGCTCGAGTACTTTTTCAAGGGTGTTTTCCTTCCACGCCAGCGAGACATGCAGAACAGCATTCATCATATGATCAATCATGTCCTCGTGGAGATCGCCAATGGTATTCATCAGCGGTCTAATGACATCCCGATCCATGACGTCTTGATTCGACATGCCTTTTAAGAACAGCAAAGATGCTTGGTGTGACTGATTTGTCCCAAGCCAAATGGTTCGGACGGCTAGATCACTCGTGAACCCAAAATGACTCCGAACGGTGGTCACATTTGCTTGAAGATCCTCCTGTAAGGGAGTTTCTTGTGGTTCCTGATTTTGTTTGATTTGATGGATGGATAGCTTTCTCCGAAACTTTTTGATCACGTAGCTTCACCTAATCAGTAATGAGATGGAAGTGATCTTAGGGTACCCATCGATTTCCAATTCCATTCGACTAGATAAGGACCTTCTTGCGTGAGGAGGGTTTTTTATGTCCAAAAAGTGTCCAAAATGCAGCGGATTCTTGAACATGGCTGGTTGATCCACTTTGTCATTGGCTGGTGACACTCTATTGGTCGGGCTTTAGAGTAAGACTTGTTTCAATAGTACCCTGTGCATGGTGATAGGAGATGAGGACAAGGACATGAAGACGTCCAAGACAGTACGCTGTATGTCATTTTTGTTCATGTTCATCCTGCTGTTCTTGACGACCGGTTGCGCTGATAACTATATCGTGCTCGATCCGAAAGGACCCATTGGTGAACAGCAAAAGGACTTAATGATTTTATCCACGCTTTTAACGTTAATTGTGATTGTTCCTGTACTAATTCTTACTTTTGTCATTGTATGGCGATACCGTGACAGAAAAGGAAGAAAGGCGAAGTACACGCCTAATTGGGAACACAGTACGAAACTGGAAATCATTTGGTGGGGCATTCCCATCATCATTATTACGTTAATTGGGATCGTGACAGTTCGGTATACGTATTCGTTGGAGCCATCCAAGCCGTTGGAATCCGAGAAGAAACCGATCACGATTCAAGTGACGAATTTGGATTGGAAGTGGCTATTCCAATATCCTGAACAAGGCATTGCCACTGTGAACTATGTGCAGTTCCCAGAGGATGTGCCAGTCCGATTCGAAGTGACATCTGACGCTCCGATGAATTCATTCTGGATTCCACAGCTTGGTGGTCAGATTTATGCTATGTCCGGCATGTCTATGACTCTCTACCTGCAAGCAGATGAGCAGGGTGAGTACATGGGATCTGGTGCGAACTTTACCGGAAAAGAATTTGCGAAGATGTTCTTTACAGCGAATGCGACTTCCCAAGAAGACTTTGATCAATGGGTGAATCAGGTGAAAAATACTTCCCCTGAGCTGACGCTGGATGGTTACAAAGAGCTGACCAAACAAGGAACATCGGATGCGCGCTATTTCTCTGCTTTCCCTGAAGGATTGTACGAGATGACTGTGACCAAGTATGCTGCTTCACACAATCACGGCTTATCTACGAGAGTGCAACCGCCAGCGCGGGTGAAAGAATAGTCGGTTGAAATTGAAAGAGGGAGGAGAGAGACAACGATGTGGGAGAGTGTGAAAGAATTCGCCTCTGAATTTTTCGTAACAGGCGATCCACTTATTTACGGTGCGGACGTCAGCATTGTGCTCAGTATGATCGCAATCGTATCGGTGCTGACTTACTTTAAAAAATGGGGATGGCTCTGGCGCGAATGGCTGACAACTGTCGATCACAAGAAGATCGGTATCATGTACATTCTCGCTTCCGTTCTCATGCTGTTTCGAGGAGGGGTAGATGCTCTCCTGATGCGGGCTCAGCTTGCCATGCCTGAGATGCAGTTTTTGAGTGGGGATCACTACAATCAGATTTTTACGACGCATGGCGTCATTATGATTCTGTTTATGGCGATGCCGCTTATGTTTGGTTTGTTCAATGTTATCGTGCCGCTGCAACTCGGTGCACGTGACGTAGCCTTTCCGTTTCTGAATGCGCTCAGCTTCTGGCTGTTTTTCTCAGGGGCGATGCTGTTTAACTTGTCCTTCGTCATTGGGGGCTCCCCGGATGCAGGATGGCTGGCTTACCCACCGTATTCGGAGCTAGCCTTTAACCCGGGACCAGGTCAGGATTTCTACATTTGGGGGATTCAGATCTCAGGTATTGGTAGTTTGATGACCGGGATTAACTTTATCGTCACGATCTTGAAAGTGCGTGCTCCTGGTATGACTTTGATGAAGATGCCGATGTTTTCCTGGTCAGTTTTGTCGAGTTGTATCGCGATCGTTTTCGCATTCCCAATCTTGACTGTTACATTGGCACTGCTGTTTATTGACCGTTATTTGGGTGGGCACTTCTTCACCTTGGATGGCGGCGGTAATCCGATGATGTACATCAACTTGATTTGGATGTGGGGTCACCCGGAAGTTTACATTATCGTTTTGCCAGCGTTCGGGATTTTCTCCGAGATCGTTGCGACGTTCTCACGGAAAAAGCTGTTTGGTTACAAATCCATGGTGTTCGCCATGATCATCATTAGCGTTCTCTCGTTCCTTGTATGGGCGCACCATTTCTTCACAATGGGCTCCGGTGCGGACGTCAATGCCTTCTTCGCCGTCACGACGATGTTAATTGCGATTCCGACGGGTGTGAAAGTGTTTAACTGGCTGTTTACGATGTTCCGAGGAAAAATTACGTTTGAAACGCCGATGCTGTGGACGGTCGGGATTATCCCGAACTTCGTCATCGGTGGGATGACGGGTGTACTTCTGTCCGTGGCACCTGCTGACTTCCAGTATCACAACAGCTACTTCCTCGTTGCACACTTCCACCAAGTGATCATTGCGGGTGTCGTATTTGGATTCTTCGCAGGCTTGTATTACTGGTGGCCGAAGATTTTTGGCTTCAAGCTGAATGAGCGTATTGGCCGTTGGGCTTTCTGGCTGTGGAACATCGGGTTCTACCTGTGCTTCATGCCGCAATACGCATTGGGCTTGATGGGAATGACACGTCGTCTTTACACGTACGGCTGGGACAAAGGCTGGTTCGAAATGAACCTGGTATCGACGATTGGTGCCGTAATCATGGGTGCTGCATTCCTTGTCCAAATTTGGGACATTGCACACAGCATCAAACATATGAAGAGAGATACAACAGGAGACCCATGGAATGCTCGTACGTTGGAGTGGTCGATTCCTTCTCCAGCTCCGTTCTATAACTTTGCCGTAATGCCGCAGGTAACGTCTCAAGATGATTGGCATGAAAGAAAGCTACGTATCGAGCAAGGCTTGGAAAAGCCAGCGAAAGTAGAGCTAGAACCGATTCATATGCCGAAAAACTCCGGTATTCCGATTGTAATGTCCATGTTCTGGTTCTTTGTCGGATTCGGTTTGATTTTTGACTGGCTATGGATGGCTGTACCAGGATTTATCGGTGTGATTGGTTGTATGGTTGTTCACTCGTTTAACTACGACACGGACTATTACGTCACGGTGGAAGAGATTAAACGTACAGAGGCGGAAGCAGGAAGGGTGATTACGTAATGGCTAATGTGAATGCTGGACACCATGATCATCATCCAGACCAAGAGGAATTGCGCACGTTTGCCTTTTGGATTTACCTCATGACGGATGTTATCTTATTCGCTACCTTGTTTGCGACTTATATCGTACTGCAAGGGAGCACGGATGGTGGTCCAGGTCCAAAAGATCTGTTTCAGATGAATGGTATTTACGCGAGTACGTTTATTTTGCTGACCAGTAGCTTTACGAGTGGTCTTGCGATTCTCGCTATGAATAAGGGTAATCGTCTTGCATTGATGAACTGGCTCGGTGTGACTGTGTTTCTGGGAGCATCCTTCTTGTTCCTGGAAATCAACGAGTTCATGCACCTCGTAAGTGAAGGGGCAACGATTAGCACGAGTGCTTTCTGGACCGCCTTTTACACATTGGTAGGAACGCATGGCTTACACGTGGCTCTCGGATTAGGATGGATGATCATCTTGATTATGCAAATCGCGAAGCGCGGTATTACCCCAGTGACCAAGCGAAAAGTAAACATCATCAGCTTGTTCTGGCATTTCCTTGATGTTGTTTGGATTTTCGTCTTCACCATCGTGTATGTGATGGGGGTGAATTAATTGAGCAAGCAATCTGTGCATGGCACGACAGAACAACATGGCGGTCATGGTTCCCTGAAATCGTATGTGATCGGTTTCGTCTTGTCGCTTGTACTCACAATCATTCCCATCTTGGCCCTAGAGAACGGATGGTTGGATAGTGATAAGAGACTCATCATCTATTTAGTAGCGGCTCTGTTCCAGTTTATTGTCCAGTTATTCTTCTTCATGCATTTGAAAGAAGAGGATAAACCACGCTACAACTTGATGTCGCTTTTACTCGGGTTGTTTATCGTATTCCTCATCGTGATCGGTTCCATCTGGATCATGATGTACAACATGGTCGCACTATAATGACGTAAATTCAATCGGGGGTAGGAGATGCTAGCAGATTGGATACAGCTCACTAAGCCCCGCATTCTTCAACTAAATCTGGTAGCAGCATTCGGTGGGTATTGGGTAGCGAGTAAGTGGGAGCCGGATTGGATGCTCTTGTTATGGCTGATGATCGGGACCACACTCACAATGGCTTCGTCCTGCGTGTTAAATAACATTTGGGACTGGCAGCTTGACCAAAAAATGACCCGTACGAAAGACCGGCCACTTGCTACTGGACGACTGAAACCTGGGGGCGTACTGCTGTACGCCCTGGTTCTCGGTCTTGCGGGAGAACTGGTGCTATTTTATAAAGTCAATGCGTTAGTAGGTTGGCTCGGATTGTTCGGGATGTTCGTATACGTAGTCGTTTACACCATGTGGCTCAAAAGAACGTCCACTTGGAGCACCTCCATTGGTGGAGTGTCCGGGGCAATGCCGCCTGTGATGGGGTATTGTGCCTATACGAATGAGATTGACGCAGGAGCGTGGCTTTTGTTCGCGTTGCTCTTCTTGTGGCAGCCTGCTCATTTCTGGTCGCTTGCCATTAGACGTGTAGACGAGTATACAGCGGCTGGATTTCCTCTTCTCCCAGTAATGAAGGGGATCAAGCGGACCAAGCTGCAAATGATTCCGTACGTAGTGTTGCTATTGCCAACGGTAACGATTATGTATGTGTTGGGGTACGTAGGGATTATCTTTTTCGCTGTTTCCTTCCTATTCGGAATGGTATGGATGGGGCATACGATTATTGGGATTGTGTCGGAGAATACGGAAAAATGGGCGAAGACGAATTTTTTCATCTCGATTAATTATTTGATGATTGTGTTTGTGTGCATGGTAGTGGATACGACAGGCCGTCCCTTTTTGTAAGGGATAGTCATTCCCGTAGGAAGGGTAGGGAATTCCATGAAAGCTATCAAGTATCTAATGATCGGTTCTCTGTTCTTGCTCGTAACTGCATGCGGAAGTGGTGCAACAGAAGAGCAAACAGAAGTTGCAGATGCAGATAAAAGTGCGATGAAGCTATACAAAAATAATTGCATGAGCTGCCACGGTAACGATTTATCTGGTAGGGTGGGTCCAGGCTTGCAGCAAGTTGGCTCGAAAATGACGGAGGAAAAACTCGTTGAAATAATTACGGTCGGAGCAAATGGCATGCCTGGTTATGAAAATGTACTCAGCGCAGAAGAAATCGGCCAGTTAGCGAAGTGGCTCTCTGAGAAAAAAGAATAGGAGAGGGGCGGTACAATGAAAAAAACAGCTTGGTTGATCATGCTCAGTATCCTGATGGTTTTGGTAACTGCGTGTGGTCCAGCAAGATTTGATTACAACTATCCGGTTCATGAATTTGCTTATACGGACCAGGAAGGGAAGCCTTTTTCATCGAAAGACCTAGAAAATAAGGTATGGGTTGCAAACTTTGTCTTTACGTATTGTGGAACCGTTTGTCCTACGATGACAGCAAACATGGCTGAATTGCAGAAAAAAGCAAAAGAAGCGGGCGTTGATGTGGAGTTTGTTTCCTTCTCGGTTGATCCAGGAAGAGATACGCCAGAGGCATTGAAGTCATATCTGGGTAAATTCAATGCTGACTTCTCCAATTGGCATGCATTGACTGGCTATGGATTTGATGAGATCAAAACGTTTATTCTCAAGTCATTCAAGACTCCGATAGAAAAGGACCCTAATTCCGATCAAATCATCCACGACACGTTTTTATACTTGGTTGATCAAAAGGGAACAGTGGTTAACCGTTATGAAGGAATGACGGACGTGCCTTACAATCAAATTATCGAGGATATGAAAGCGTTGCAGGAGTAGGGGAGCCAGTCGGGTACGCCGAATAATAGGTAAGAAAGACAGATTCTCTATTTGGGAGGGGATGTAACATGTCAATTCAGCAACATAACGTACGAGTAGCAGTTGTTCAAGCTGCTTCGGTCATAATGGATCGTGATGGAAGTACGGAAAAGGCGGTTTCACTGACATTGGAAGCAGGCGAAAAAGGAGCGAAAATCGTTGTTTTTCCCGAAGCTTTTATCCCTGCGTATCCGAGAGGACTTACATTTGGAGCAAAAGTTGGCAGTCGTTCCCCTGAGGGGCGTAAAGACTGGTTTCGTTATTGGGACAATTCGATTGTCGTCCCGAGTGAAGAGACAGACAAGCTCGGGGAGGCAGCGCGCAAGGCTGGTGTGTATCTCGTCATTGGTGTGATCGAGAGAGACAATGAAAATAGCGGTGGCACCTTATATTGTTCCGTCTTATTTTTCGGACCAGATGGTGAGTTGCTTGGCGTGCATCGCAAGCTGAAGCCGACTGCATCCGAACGATTGATTTGGGGCGAAGGGGACGGAAGTACTTTGCCGGTATTCGATACTCCTTACGGTAAGATCGGGGCCCTGATTTGTTGGGAGAATTATATGCCGTTAGCGCGAGCAGCAATGTATGCAAAAGGCGTTCAAATCTACATCGCGCCAACAGCTGATGCGAGAGATGCATGGCAAGCTACCATCCGCCATATCGCATTGGAAGGCAGATGCTTCGTCTTATCGAGCAATCAGTACGTAACAAAAGATATGTATCCAACTGATTTGGCTTGCTACGACGATCTGGCTTCTTCTCCAGACGAGATGAGCAGAGGTGGAAGTGCGATTGTGGGGCCATTGGGTGACTATATCGTCGAGCCTGTTTTTGGTCGGGAGGAGATTCTCTACGCTGATCTGGACATTCGTGATATCGCTTATAGCCAATTCGATTTTGATGTTGTTGGACATTACTCGCGACCGGATGTTTTTACGTTGTTGGTGAATGAAGAGAAAAAAGAGAATGTGAAGTGGATGAAGTAGAGCTTATATAGTATAAAAAGACCTCCATTTGCTTGATAAAAGCGGTGGAGGTCCTTTTTGTAGCTGCTGTGGTGGGGGAAGAAGCGCATTTCCAGTCTACGCTTCGGCCTACGCCCCGCAAGGGGTTAAAACTGTCCGCTTCGGAACAAATGGCGGGAGCGCTTCAAACGTAGTAGTTACAATGAAGTATTCCATAAGTGAAGCTGAAATTCCCCGCCATTTGTTCTGAAGCTGGGATGGGCTCCAGAGGCGCTTGGACTGGAAATGCGCTTCTTCCTACGTAGCTTTAGAAAATACTCATAGGTGAATCCAAGTAGTAAAAAAAGTGATCAAAGCTTCTTGTTCTGACCTGCAAAAACGCTCTAAAAGCTTGAAATAAACAAATACTGTACGAAAGTCCTGTCACATGTTTGGAAGGAGACCGCCCGAACGTAGAGAGGAT
This sequence comes from Brevibacillus sp. DP1.3A, assembly GCF_013284245.2. Lineage (NCBI taxonomy): Bacteria > Bacillati > Bacillota > Bacilli > Caryophanales > Paenibacillaceae > Brevibacillus > Brevibacillus sp. DP1.3A. The sequence goes on from NZ_CP085876.1 coordinate 986,209, forward strand.
ACAGGCGACTGGAAAACATGTGGCAGGGCTTCCCCCGACCGAAATTGTTAGCGGACCACCATCTTTATGACAAAACAGCCTTCAACGCAGCCGCAAATTTAGAGACGCCAAGCGTAATTTCCTCTTCTTTTGGTCGCGCAAAGGTAAAGCGAATGTAGCCGGAGTCTGAACCATACACACTGCCAGGCACAAAAACGACGCCTCTGCGAACGGCTTCTTCAAATAATTGGTTGTCGTTCACATCTGGGTTAATTTTACACCACAAGTGTAATCCGCCTTGGGGAATGGTGAACGAAAGCTCATTGGGCAACTCTTTTTGCAGTGCCTCCACAAGCAAATCTCTTCTGTACTGTAAATGCATACGTAACCGCTCTAAATGTGGTAGGAAGTTATCGGAATGCAAAAACTGGGCTGCGATTTTTTGTGGTACCACGCTCAGGCCAAAATCCATCTGCTGGCGGGCATCTGCCAAACGCTCGACAACGGAATGAGGCGCCACCATCCAACCGACTCGTAAACCGGATGCAGCAATTTTGGAAAAGGAACCAATGTAGACTACGGAGCCAAGCTGATCCAATGATTTGAGTGGCAGTGGAGGCTTGCCGTCATAGGAAGTCAGACTGAAAGGATCGTCCTCTACAATCGGCAGACCGAGTTCGCTTGCTACATCCAACAGCTGCGTGCGCCGAGTGGGATCCAGACAAATTCCTGTAGGGTTTTGAAAAGTGGGATTGATAAAGATCATCTTGATCCGATGTTTTTTATACAAGGCTCGAATATCTTCTGGATCAATTCCGTTATGGCTGACGGGAAGGCGGAACAGGCGAAGTCCAGCAGATTGAAACATAGGCAACGAGTAAGAATAAGAGGGATCTTCGATGGCAACTGCATCGCCGGGTGCAAGCAGACATTGGGTGATCAAATACAGAGATTGTTGAGAACCCGACGTGATCAGAATAGAAGAGTCTGTTGTCTGCACATTCCGGTATCGTGACAAATACGAGACCAGCTCTTCACGCAATGGCGTAAAGCCTTGAGGATTGTCGTATCCCAAATATTCGGTGAAGGGGTTTTCCTTCATCAGTGTACTGATTTCCTTACCTGGAGAGAGTTGAGAAGACAACTCCCCACTCGCAAAGTCGATTAGACTGCTGTCTTTTTGCAAGGCTTCTCTAATCCGCCGCAGATAAGACAAATTCGGGAGGAATTGACCACCTTCTACATATCGATGCCAGTTGGGTGTATGCTTCGGAGTTGCCTCCCATTTATTTTTACTTACACGAGTACCGCTTCCTGTTCTGCTCTCGATGATGCCTAATGCCCGAAGTTCCTCGTACGCTAAAATAACAGTGCTTCGGTTTACTCCTAGTTGCTCAGCCAGTTTTCTCTCAGAAGGGAGCAGGCTCCCAGGGGGGAACTCTCCATATGAAATTCTGCGTTCAATCTCATCGGCTATTTGGTGGTATAGAGTTTGACTGCTCGACCGATCAGGCTTCCAAATGATAATCACAACCTTGCACATATTCATTGTTTGTTATATGGGGGAATCCATTTCATCATAACATTGTTAAGAAAAATACATGTGACAAAACCGTTCCAAACTGTTGAACATGGATGGGTAAAAAAATCATGAATTGGATGGTTCCATTTCCGAATGAGTATGATTAGGTTTCCATCTAGTGGTGATGAATACTCGCGATAAAAATAGATAGATTTTTCTAACAAAGAGAAAGGGTGTGTCAATCCGATCGAGAATGAGTAAAGACACAAAGCGAGGGAAAAGAGGCGTGATCATCATTGAGTAATTTGACGCTACGGTATTTGAAGGTTTTGGTTGTAGCATTATCCGCAGCATTTGGAACATCCATTTTCTTAGGGAATCTTATGGACTACCATTCCAATTATCAATTTGTCCAACATGTTCTGTCCATGGACACCACGTTTGAGGGGAACGCACTTATGTGGCGAGCGATTACTGATCCTACTGCTCACACCATTGCTTATATCGGAATCATCATTGCGGAAGGGCTATTCTCACTTTTTGGTTGGATCGCGGCAGGAAATATGCTGCGTAATGCAAAGAAGGATGCAAAAACGTTCAATAACTCGAAAACATTCGCATACATCGCTTACATGGTTGCTTTTTGCATCTGGTTTTTCGGATTTGCGATTGTGGGCGCAGAGTGGTTCGCTATGTGGCAATCACAAGTATGGAATGGTCAGCAGGTAGCGTTTAACATTACAGAGGTGATGATTGGATTCGTGATTTTGGTTTCTTTACGAGATCGAGAATTAACAGATAGGTAGTAGTAGAGCCACGTTCCTTTGAGAGCGTGGCTTTTTTGTTTGAATCGCATTTTTCGTTCGGAGTTAAATATGCGAGGGAATCACGAACGTCGGGTTATGCTGGTTCAAAATATCTTCCATTCGCTGACGCACAGTCTCTCTATACGAGGGGTCTGGCAGAATGTAAAAGCGATTGCTCTTGATCGCCAGGAAGGTGTGATCAGCTACTTCTTTTGGAGAAATTCCTTGCTCGACACCTGAACGAATGAACTGGTCGATGGCGGTGGTCATCGGTGATGGCTCCACGATATCTCCTGGTTTGCTGTACACGGCTGGACGATTGCGATGGGCGTCACATATTTGCGTTTGAACAAAGCCGGGGCATAAAACGGAAACACCGATTTTGGATTGGATCATTTTCAATTCGTGGTAGAGGGTTTCCGACAGACTGACTAACGCATGCTTGCTTACACGATAAATGCTATTCCCTGGTCCGGACTCTAGGCCAGCGAGAGAGGCGGTGTTCACGATGTGGCATTCAGTCCCTTGCTTCAACATCATGGGTACGAAAATTTGTGTAGCGTGAATGGCACCCCACAAGTTCACATTCATGACCCATTGCCAATCAGCAAGGGTGCTTTGCCAGATTGTCGAGCCTCCGCCAACCCCTGCATTATTGAACAATAGATGGACAGCACCGAACGAGTCTAGCGTTTTCTGTGCAAGCATCTGGATATCCTTTTCTTTGCTTACGTCCGTTACGACGGCGAGGACAGTTGCTCCTGCTGCCTGTAATTCCTGCTCTACTCGTTGGAGCGCCGCTACTTCTACATCGGCAAGAACAACCTTCATCTGCTCCTCAGCACAGCGCGTTGCCAATGCGCGACCGATACCGCTGGCCGCTCCGGTAATGATCGCTACTTTGTTTTCAAACTGCTTCATGACATACCTCCTTTAAACGAAACTCAAACACACTTGATTAATGTTTTGATTATAATAGATAATATTATAAAATGTCTATTTATATTTGTGATTGAGTGCAATCTTGGATACTGCGAGCATGTGGTGAAAAAAGTAGCATATATTTTGGTGAGACTAGAAAGATGGGTGAGACCAATATGAAGCGAATCGGAACGCAGCATTGGAGCGTCATAAAGAGCTTGATACCTCCTACGGCAGAACTAGTGGTCATGCCAAAGCCGCACGATCAACCAGCCGTTATCATCGCTGATCTCGATGGTGATAATCGTCAGGAAATAGCCTGTGTTTATCGCAATCAGGGCGAAATGTACGTCATGGTCGCCAAGCAGGATGAGAATCGCTGGCATCCAATCGGCAATTTCAAAGGACAAGGCTATACGGTTTCCGAATTATTGGCTGCTCCCATTGTCGATGCCCAAATGAATAGCTTATTGATTGGGTGGCAGATAGGCGGGGTATGGTCGAACATAGATATTTTGCAGTGGTCGGCGAATGGATTTATGCACATGCTCCATCAGGAGACACGAGCAAGCAGGGTTGAGGTGGAAGACATGCCAGGGGTTAATGGAATGGATGGCAACGCTGAGCTTGCTCTGTGGCTACATGATAGCGGAAAAGCGTTTCAAGTAGAGGTGTATAGGTGGGACGCAGGAAGTCTGGTAATCGCAGCCGATGTCTATCCCTATTATTTTCAGAAGATGGTTGCCTACTATGAGTCTGTCCTTGAAGAGAGCGATTCGGCGAGGTATTGGTACTACCTGGGGGACGCGCAAAGAAAAGCAGGAATGCATGCTCAAGCTTTTCAATCCATCGAGCAAGCATTGCAGTTTCCCAATCCTTATCCTTCTCGGGAGGCCCTGCTTCGTTGGAAGAAAGAGTTGGATGCAGCAAAAAGAAAAAGCTAAAAAAGCACCCATTGGCGGGTGCTTTTACTCTTTATGAGGGGGAATCGTTGTTTCCTTATTGCACTTTATAAGACATCAAAATTTCTTGTGCGAGCGGCTTCCACTCTTCCATTTGTGCCTCGGTGCAATTGAAAGTAGTCATCAGCATTTTGCCGTCGAGCTCTGTAAAGAAAATGAGGTTGTAAATTTTCGTATCAGCAGCAGGAGTCAGCAGTTCGAACACACCAACGTTTTTCCCATTGATTTGGATTACTTCATCGCGATACCAGGTTGCATCTTGGTACATGTTGGAGAACGCTTGTTTCATCGGATCCTTCATGTCTTTGAGAAGGCTGTCTTGAATAGGTGTTTCTGTATGACTAAACGCAATGTTAATGGAACCTTTTTCATCGGTATAAATCAAGGAAGGACGATTTTCCATTGGGTATTTTTCTTTTGCCATCTCATCAGACATGACAGTAAAGCCTTTTGGAATCAAGATTTCCACTTTGTCGTTCAGAACTTTTTTCGCTTCCAGCTTGTCGTTTGTTGTTGCAGCTGGCGCTGGTGTAGCAGAATCTGTTTTTGGAGTTTCAGTTGGTTTAGCGGCTTCTGTGGTTTGTGTTGCATTTTGCTCAGCTGGCTTAGTATCAGCTGGCTTGTTTGAACAAGCAGAGACAGCCAACATGGAGAGCAACAAAGCTACGGATACTAGTTTTTTCATCTGAATAGATCCACCTTTTTATACATAATTGGAAATGTACGGAATTTCCTTACCGATTCTATCATGGGGTGCATAATACTGGAAATACAAGAGGTTAATTGCGAATATTCTATCATTAACTCTTCTCTCTTACATACTCAAGGGGTCTAGGACAAAATACACCCATTCATACAACGATAAAATGGGTGTATTTTCCTATTTTCAAATATTGTGTGTCGTAATATAGCGGTTGCGAATCTTCTCTCCCAAATAATTTACCGCAAAACGGACAAACGCCCCGTTCCACCCCACCGAAATTGTTCAGCTGTGCCACATGCCCGAGCATGACAAAGCGCTTGAAACGGGCATTCCGACCTTTTGACGCTTGCAGTCTACCATTGATGCGCAGTGTACTCCATCCTCATATCACAATCGAGTGGATCGCATGGGATTCGATCAACCCATCTGCTAGGGAAAAGCGAAATGTTTTTTGATAGTCTGACAAATAAAAGGTAACGGGCCTAACGATAGAGAGAAACAGCGAATGATTATTTTTCCGAATCTGTTCCTTGAAGTCCAAGCCAGCCTCGAAGAGCTTGTCCGATTCGATTTTGACCGAAGGAAGAAGAGTGGGAGAGGAAGCCATCTTCTCATAGTCTTGTGCGTAGAGGGAGAGCGCCTTCTCAAGATCATGAGCTTCATGTGGCGTCCACGTATCGCCGGGATACAAAATAATGGGTTCGGCATCCGTTTCCTGTAGGAGGCGCTACACACTGTCTAAGCTTTCGTTATCATGGATACCCGTACAAACGAATGGAGTAAAGTAATGATCCAAAATCCAGATTGGGTGTCGAAAAAGCTCCCAGTAGAGAAGGTGGCAATAGAGAAAGCAGCTGCTTTTCTGAAACAGCTGGTGGGCGATCAAGCAAGTCAGTATAAAGTAGAGGCAAAGGTCGAGCAGGGCGGTGGCGGTGCCATTTTTGAAGACTATGAGTATGGCTTTGTGACAGTAGAGGTGACGTTCCGTCCAGCTACAGGCAAGGGAATCACGATCTCTGTGGATGAAGCAGGTCGTATCGTAGGCTTTCAGTATACGGATGAGTAAGTAAACGTCAAAAAGCATTCGGAATTCGAATGCTTTTTACGTACAGCCAATCGCTGGTTTTATCCGATAAAACGAATAATCTCTTCTTTCGCTTGTCTGGTTTTCGCACGAGGTTCATTTTTCCGATAGCCAAAAGCCACCATGCAAGCGATGCCGAAGCGTTCTCTGTCGAGAAGCCCCTCCGCTGCAAGGATATCCTCAACCTTTTCTTTTGCAAAGCCTTCAATGGGGCAGGAATCAATGCCGATCATCGCAGCAGACGTCATCATATTGCCAAGCGCGATGTAGGTCTGTCTGGATGCCCATTCGAACATGACTCGCTCGTCATCAAACAGGGCGAAATCGTTTTTCAGGAAGTGATCGTAAGCAGCGCCTTTTTGCTGTACGACGTTTTCTGGCAAGTCCTGCGTGTCTTTCATCATATGTTGGATATATTCGGAATCAGCGGCCATTTCTTGTTTGGTCCGAGCCAATACGATGACAAAATGGCTTGCGGTCGGCAGTTGTTTTTGCGCACCCCATGCGCCGGGTAACAGCTTCTCTCTAAGCGTCGAATCTTGTAGCACGAGGAAGTTCCATGGTTCAAAACCAAAGGAGCTAGGTGACAGGCGAGCAGTCTCCATAATAAAATCAAAGTCTTCATTCGTAATTTTTTTAGCTGCATCAAACTCCTTGCAGGCATGTCTGAATTGATAGGCTTCTATGATTTGGTCTTTACGCATGATGTCATCCTTCTTTCGAATAAGTTTATGAAACCGTTGATAGAAAATGGGCTGGCGTGGATCAATAGCAGAGCGGGACCGTTTCCCTCCACTGCGTAAGCGATGTCGACTGGGCCTACCCGCACTTACTTTTACATGAGCTCCCTCCTTTAAAAGTGTTTTACAAAACTGAGCATACCGAATACACTAAACAAAAGTAAGTACGCACTTTTTCGGTTAATACTTACGAAAAGGGAAGTGAGTGGGATGAAGAAGAAACCAGCGATGAGGTACCTATTAAATGGCAAGGAATATCCTTGCCCGATCGAGCTTGCCGTCTCGGTTTTTGCGGGAAGATGGAAGGTATCAATCATTTGTCAGCTGTTCAAAGGGAAAAAAAGGTACGGAGAATTAAAGAAAAATATAATCGGTGTGAATCATAAAATGCTGGCAGAACAATTGCGGGAGTTGGAGGAAGCAGGAATCGTCAAGCGTGAAGTGTATCCGGTCGTTCCGCCAAAAGTAGAGTACGAGTTGACCGAGCTAGGGCAAGGCTTGGGACCTGTCATTGAGTATTTGCGAGAATGGGGAGATCATTTTCAAACAGAGGCACCAGAAGAGTCTCTATCTACTGCTCACGGGTCATGAAAACCGCCACCTGAAAGGGTGGTTTTTTCTTTTTTGTAACCTCCCGGTGGTTTTTCCGACTATTACATAGGACGAACAACTGTGAAACATGGGGTAGACGGAAAGTTGCAACAAACGCCACTTCTGGTTTATACGGTGGACACGATTTCTGGGTGATCCCGTTTCTCATCATGAGGGGCGGGATTTTTTTTATGGTGTGCCGAAAGCATGTTCCATCCATTCCGTTTTATTGGCTAATTATAAAAAAGTCCCCGTTTTATAGAAAAAGTTAACATGTTACCAAAATTTCCCAATATTGTAGGTAAGGGTATTCTGGTGGTTCTGTAAAGATGATCTGTCGATTCATCCTATGTATGAATCTGGTGCAGTTATCAACAGAATTTTCCGCATGCCAAAGAAAGGGGGGCGATCTTCATGAATCTATAGAGGAAACCATTCCTATCGGATAACAACTTCTAAAACGGGAGGAAGACTTATGCAAAGAAGTTTTAAATACCTGTTCACATCTGTTTTTTCTTTGATTTGTGTTTTGTACATTCAAACGGATGTTTTTGCCGCACCCGCATACGATGGAGTTGTCAAAATGGAGCAACCGTCAGGTGAATCGTTTCAAGCTGTGATGCATGGAGATGAATGGTTCCATTGGGCAAGCACAAAGGATGGCGATGTACTTTTACAAGATCAGGAGGGATATTGGAATTACGCTGAACTTACATCAGATGATCTGCAATCTACGGGGATAAAATATAAAATTGACGAAAAGCCTTCCGAAGCGGTAAATGAGAAAAATTTGATGAAATGGATAAATGAGTACGATCCTCAAGCGAATAAAAAACAGGAGTTCATGAATGAGCTACAACAAGAATTTTCGGGATCGCCAGAAAATATTGACGGAAGTGTCACGCCAGTTTCAGGAACCCCAAAATTGCTTGTTTTGTTAATTGGGTTTACAGATGTTGATATCGCATATAGCGCCAACGATTGGAGCAACAAATTCTTTTCTGCAAATCAAAAGTCAGTAAAGCATTACTATAATGAAGTGAGTAATGGAAAAGCACAGATCACTCCAGCAGCCGAAATATTTGGTACGCAAAATGATGGAGTTGTGAAAGTAAGATTAGATTACGCTCATCCGGATACATCGGGAAAAGACATTAGGACGGTTATAACAGATGCACTGGATAAAGCGGATTCTGAGGTGAACTTTGCTAGTTTTGATACCAATAATGATCAAGTCATCGACTCCAAAGACGGCTTCTACATTGTAACTGTTCTTGCTGGTAATGAAGAGGCTAGTGGTGGTGCAGTGCCAAATATTTGGGCACATCAGTGGTATGCTCCCAATACAAATCATGATGGTGTTACAGTATCAGGTATGTATACGACGCAGGGTGAAAAACAATTTGGTCATATGGCAACAATGGGTATCACTGCTCATGAATTGGGTCATTCCTTGGGCCTTCCAGATCTCTATGGTGCTAATAATCATGTGGGTGGTCTAAGTATAATGGCAAATGGAACCTGGAATAATCTCCAAGGGGAAGATCCTGGAACTACACCCACTCATATGGATGCCTGGTCAAAAGGAAAATTAGGATTTGTCACACCAACTGTAGTAAATGCCGCTAACAATTTTACGCTACAAGCCATCCCGAATAATTATAATGTTTTAAAGGTTCCTTTAAAGGATAATACGTATTTTTTAGTTGAGAATCGCGAAAAAGTTGGATATGATGCTAGCTTGCAAACAGTTTCTGGAGGCATCGCGGTTTGGCACATTGATGAATCCATGAATAATAACACGAATGATCCTCATCCTTTCATTGACATAGAGCAATCCGTGAGCGAATACCAAGACCCATTCTATTACACGAATAATAATCATGCTGCCTCCTTTAGTCCAGACACCAATCCGAACAGTAATACCTACACTGGAGAAAAATCGGGAGTAACGATTACGACGACAAGCACAAGTAATTCCGCCATGAATGTGGCAGTTACAGCAGGAGAAGCCAGTCTGATTCCGAAAACGAATTGGACGCTAAAATATGTAGACAGCGATGAATTGTACAATGAAGCCCCGAAAGCCTTTGATGGAAACAACAGCACGTTTTGGCACACGAAATGGAGCCCCGTAGCTCCAATGCCGCACGAGATTCAAATTGACTTGGGTGCAACGTATAGCCTTTCCAAATTCAGTTACCTGCCAAGACAAGATGGTCAAGTGAACGGAACGATCAAGAACTATGAGTTCTACGTCAGTAGTGATGGAGTGAATTGGGGAACAGCTGTAGCCACAGGTACCTTTGCAAATGATACCACGTTGAAAGAAGTCAGCTTTGCAGCCAAGACAGGTCGCTATATGAAACTGCGTGCCTTAAGCGAGGTAAACAATAACCCATGGACAAGTGCAGCTGAAATCAATGTATTTGGGCAATAATGTATGGTGAGGGTAGCTATTTCAATCAGTGATACGCTACCCAAAAAGGTTATCATCTGCTGAGAGTTTCGTTCGGCATTTGATAACCTTTTTATTTGCTCGGGGGGAATTGCTGGGCAATGATGAGAGCTGGGCACATTGGATGGATATTCGATTAACGAAGGTTGAGTAGAAGGATGAGGACCAGAGAGGGAGCATCAGGTGAGGATGCTCTATTTTTATGGTTAATTTTCATTTTATCAAAAAACGCTTGAATAAAATTAAAGTTTTAATTAATATAATTAAAAACAGGAGGCGATGCTATTCATGGAACGCGACGAAATTCCATCTTGGGTGTTAGCTCTGGATAAGGAGACCCTCGAATTTATTAGGAAGTTTATTATCAGTTCGGGCTCTCTCAAGGGGATGGCTGATGAGTACGGTGTATCGTACCCAACAGTTCGGGCCAAGCTCGACCGAATCATTAAAAAGATCGAATTACATAGCAAGGAAGCGGAAGTAGAGTTCGTGCAAATGATCAAAAACCTGGTCATTGACGAACGGATGAGTTTGGAGGTAGCCAAGCTCATTATTGAAAAATACAAACAAGAAAGAGATGAAAGCAGATGAGTACGGGGATGATTCAATTTTTGGTTGGGCTCGGTATTGTGGGGATGCAAAATTTACTCGGCAGACTGAATCACGCTTATTGGGGGGCAATCTTCCCAGGCATCTTTCTTGTGTACCTGGTCTACGGTTATGTCACTGGTTTATTTAAAGATGGCAGTGAACTGACGTTGATCTTGGTAGCAGTTGGTGGGATCGCGATTCTATCTTTGGCTTGGTCGAAAGGCAGAAGGGCGATGAAGGCGAAGAGGAAGAAAGAGATGGAGAGAATGGAGCTGCTTGATTTGTAGTGATTGGAACCACCTGAATAGGGTGGTCTTTTCTCTTTTAAGTAGCTGTAGTGGGGGAAGAAGCGCATTTCCAGTCTACGCTTCGGCCTACGCCCTGCAAAGGGGATTGCTCCGCCATTTATTCCGAAGCTGGGGCGGGCTCCAGAGGTGCTTGGACTGGAAATGCGCTTCTTCTTACTCAACTTTTGTACACCAACTTAAAAGTCGATTCGCAAGTTGTAAACGACAAAATTAAAAAATCTCTTCAACGGTGTAGATAATAAAAAAACAGTCCCCGCAAAGTTTACTCCGCGAAAACTGTCTTCAAAATCACGCTTCCTTCATAAATTTCGCTACCCCGTTAAAAATCCAATCCGCACCATCTCCCGCGGAGCGCTGAATCAATTGCTCCGAACCATTCATTTCTGCATACTGCTGTTCCTCTGCGGTAATCGGAATCATCCATAACAGATTCACAGGATCTCCCGCTATGAGCGGAAGTGGAATGTTCGGTGCATCCTCAGGTTTTGCGAGCAGCATGGAGGAGAAGCGGCTGTTGATCTGACTGATTTCCTGGCACGGAATGGTGTGACCCTGCGCGAGGAAGGTCATATACGACCACGGCAGAGAGGTTTGGCCGCTGATGTAGGCCAGCAATTGCTGCTCGTTTTGGGCGAGCCATTTAGTTTCGCAGGCAAAGGCCAGCTCGAATCGGCGTAATTGCTCTGGCTCTTCTGTATACTGCTCGACTTTTGGCTGACGCAATATGGACACCCCGAGGGTCATCGCATAGGTAACGTCGCCTTTTTCGATGGTCACCAATGCCTTCGGGGGCCAGTGACCGCCGTCGATGCCGTAATACTGTTTAACTGGGCCGAGAGTCGAGGTAATCGCGTCCATGAACTGCTGCTGGATGTCAGGCCAAGGGTTGCCATCCCAGACGGCCCAAAAATGCTGGGCAGCCTCGATGCGGGCAAACATGGCGTTCGTTTCTGATGTTCCCAGCGGAAAGCATAAATGAGATTCTCCGGTGCAATCTCGCGCATACGAAGGATAGTGCGAGCCGTCCGGGGAAGGGCCAGCCCAGCTGGGAATCACACACAGTACCTCATCCCCATACAAAAGTGCCGCTGAATCGCCTTCCTCCAACCAGACGATCGAGAGCTGCTCCGGGTCCAGCCTGTCCGCTCCATCTGGATGAGCACAGCAATCGCGTGGAAGCATGGGAGCTTGACCATCCTGCATGGCATCGAAATCGATCGAATCCGGTGCGGGTCCGTAATTTCTTACCCAACAAGAGCGAATGCTAGCATGCTCCTCACCGGGATAATCCCACAAATAAAAAAAGACGCCGTTCTCATCCTCTTCGACAAAAGCTTGAATCGGACAAATCGGAGAGAACTCCTCTAATAGGATGTTTTTCATAGGTTTCACCTTCAATCATCGTGATAGATTCGCCGATAACTATAAAGATTTGGGCTTGATTAAACAGGGTTAGAATACCATAATTGACTATTGATTACAAAATTCAGTGCTTTGAAAATGTTTGCTTAGCAAAGGAGGTTGCCAGATGAATCAATGCACCATCTATGTCTCCATCCAACAATGCGAGAAAGTCGTCGCTGCCATTGTCGAGGCTTTTCGTGATCAATTGGTAGAGGTATCCGCAGACGAGCGAGCGGTGACCGTGACAGATAAAAAATGGTTTAGCAAGAGCAAGATCACCTTCAATCTTATGCGTGAGGACGATGACCAAGAAGCCTTTCTCCAAATGAAAAAAGGGATGTACGGCTACTTCGCACAGATTGAAACGGCCAACGAGAAAGTCCAGCAAAAGCTGTTGTACCAAATTACAGCGCTCAATGTGGCGGTAGGAATCGTGGCGAGCAAGGAAATCGATCAGAAGACGTTTGCGTCCATTATGGCGATCGCTGAAGAAGTACACGGGATTGTCTTTCTCCCTACCGGAGACATGCTCGATAAACAAGGAAGGCTGATTCTCAATACGGCAGGAGAATCGGAAGTGGACGATTTTCTAGTGACGGTCAGCGTAGACCTGATCGATGGACATATTCAGCCTTCCCAGTCAGGAGAAGCGCGCAAGGAGCGGAGCATCAAGCTATTGCAGGAGCAAGGCATTCCGTACATCCCGCATCTTCCTGTTATCGTAGGGGACGAGGACGCTGTTATCAGGAGCAAGGACGAGATGGTTCAGCGAGCGATTGCCCTGTGCTTGATTGCGGTATATGCCGGAGGGATCGCCGAAAACGGGCAAATCAGGGAAGAGCGGGAGTTCATCGAAGGAATTATTGAGCAGTTTGGCGCTGCTGAATTTTTTACGGAAAAAGAGAGAGATTTCTTGAATGATCCACAGCCAGACCGAACCGATATGATTCAGATGGCTTGGATGTACGAATGCTACTGGGTACTGCTGTGGGCACTCGGGTATATAGAAGAGCTCGAATTCCCGGATGAGATTTGTGATGTGAGCACTGCGATTGATGCTCTCAGAAGCGCAGGTGACTATGACACCTTCTATAGCAATGCAGTTGTGAGAAGCAAACAAGAGATTCTCGACCAAGCAGATTTAATCTACCGCTATGATTGGGCATGCGTGGATGCCCGCATCAACAATCGCACGGTTGCAGGCGGTTTGAATGACGAAGTAGTTGTTGAAAGACACAGAGCATTGAATTGGCTGGTTCGTTACATGGAGGATGACTGGGATCATGTGTCGACGGATACATAGGCTGTATTCGCGAAAAAGTGGGACACCGTGCGTCATCTTCTTAGCAGGAATGGGCGATAGCGGTGAGACATGGAAGATCGTTCAAGATCGAATCTCGCAGGAAGCGTCGACTTTATCCTATGATCGTGCGGGGATTGGCAGGAGCCCAGCGGCAGCAGTCGTACCGCGAACTTGTCGTGATCTGGTAGAGGAGCTATATGATTTGCTGCAGGAGATAGGGGTGGAGTCGCCATACATTTTGGTCGGACATTCTTTTGGCGGTCTGGTCGCTAGACTGTTTGCTAGTCTATATCCGCAGCTTGTTTCGGGGATGGTTTTGGTTGACGCTGCTCCCGAATATAAGGAGCTCGCATATGAAAAGGTTTTGCCTGATAACCTGATCGCAGCCAATCGAGAATATTACGAGAATCCGATGCGAAACAGCGAGAAGATCGATAAGATACGGAGCTACCAAGAAATCGTTGACCATTTTCTGCAAAGCGACATACCTGTCTCAATTATTACGAGAGGCTTACCGGACATATGGGACGAGAAATGGCCGAACGAGGAAATTTTGAAAATCGAACAAAATCTGCAAACCGATTTCAGGCGGCTATCTACATCAAGCAAGCAAAGAATTGCCGGTCGCAGCGGGCATTATATTCATCATGATGAACCGGATATCGTGGTCGAGGAAATTTTGATGATGTTGAGGCGGATGAAAACGTGAGGGATACGAGAACAAAACTCATACTGGACCTGCAAAGATTGGAGCAGGAACAATACCTGATTCGTGAAGGGGAGCAACTACAGGATTTCGTCGGGCTATTGCTGCAATACATCGGGGACCCTGACCCGGAGCTGCGTGATAATCTCATTTACCCGGCATTTTATTACTGGATTCTTGATGAGAAACATCTGACGGAGGCGCAATTGCGCAGCCTTCTCCGAGAACTGACGGACGATACGCATTTGTTCTATCAGATCGGCAGCGAGGGTGATCAATCTGTATTTACGAGGACATTCTCTGCATTGCCGATTGCCTTGATCATGCGACGTCACAGGCAGAAGCCTTTTTTGGAGCTCGCTGATTTCCAGCATGTGAAGAATGCCATGCTCCGCTATTTTCAAGAGGAAAAGGATTTGCGCGGCTATTTGTCAGAAGGAGGCTGGGCGCACAGTACGGCACACGGGGCAGACGTATTCGTAGAGCTAGTGCAGTGCCCAGAGAGCGACGAAGCCGTACAGCGAGACATCCTTCGTGCGATCCAGGGCGTGTTGGATAACAGAAAGCATATTTTCAATGACGAAGAAGATGAACGTCTGGCAAGCATTGTCGATACGATGATAGATAAAGATTTGCTCCCAGAGCAGGAGCTCGCTGACTGGATCAATGGCTTGGCAAGCTGTGCAGAACTGCCGAAAAGTCGTACCCAGGTCATCGCTCGAGTGAACAGCAAGAACTTTTTGCGCTGTCTCTATTTTAGAAGAGAACGAGATAACCAAAAGAATGAACTTGCGGCTACATTGCTTGCTGCCGTAACGAAATGTAACAGGTTTGCGATCAGTTAATGGGTGAGGGTGAAGGTTGATGCCGTGACAGACGGCATCAACCTTTTCTTTTTATATGAAGTTTAAAAGGTAGCGGTCAACCAATAAAGCTGGTGAGAAGAAAAAGCGCAGGGCTCGTAGACCTTGACAACGCCTACCCAGTCGGAACTTAAAAAAGGGGACCAGCTTGTCGAACACTTCTTCTTCGAGATACTTCCGCCCGTAGGGTGGCTTTGGCTCGACGGTCCCCTTTTTTAAGTATAGACGGACAGTAATTCCCCCCTGCTGGCGTGTCAGAGTCGAAGAGAACTGCGCTTTTTCTTCTCCACTACACCCGAACGATTGACAATCACTCACTAGGACTATATAGTTCTAATCATGAAACGAACCTCGAACCGTGATCATGTCATCGTCACTGCATCCGATTTGTTTTTGCAAAAAGGACTCATGAATACCAGCATGGATGACGTCGTAGCACATAGCAGAGTCTCCAAGTCCAACATTTATTACCATTTCAAAAGCAAGGAAGAGCTCGTCGTAGCTGTGCTCAGCTACAGAATGAACGTGCTGAGAGGAGCATTGGAAGCCATCCTGCAACGAACAGATCTGTCTGTTTCCGCACAGGTGGAATTGATTTTTACCACCATCGCAGAGGAACTGGAGGGGCGCTCCTGCGTAGGAGGCTGTCCGATTCTTTCCTTACTGTCGGCACAAATACCAGAAGTCAAAGCGCGAATCAACGAGTTCCTGATCGAATGGCAGAATCTAGCGGAAAAGCTACTCGTGGAGGGAATCGCTCGTGGAGAATTCAAGGAAAATATCTCGATTCCGCAAACGGCAGTCTTGCTCGTGACAATTGTGGAAGGAGCGATGCTCATGGCTGAATCGCAAGGCCATGCACAGATACTCGTAAACGCTGGTCAGACACTTCTACACTTGATTCAAGTGTAGGATTTTTTTGGAGTAGATTAGTACTGAATAGTACTAAAAACATGAAGGAGGAAGCAACAATGGCTGTTGTTTTTCTAACAGGCGCGACTGGTTTTATCGGCAAGGAGGTAACAAAGCAGTTGGCGAGGGCTGGTCATACCGTACTGGCGCTGGTTCGTTCGCTTGAGAAGTGGGATGAATTGCTGATGCAGATGACTCCAAAAGAGAGGGCTTATTGCAAGGCCGTGCGGGGTGATTTGCGAGAGGAGGGCTTGGGATTATCGGCGAGCGATTACGAGCAGGTATTGCACGCTACTGTCATCATCCATGCAGGTGTCCCGATGGATATTTCGATGGATGAAACGGTGGGCAGGGACGTGATTTTACAAGGAGCAAGTCACCTCGCAGCAGTAGCAAACACATTGCATAAACAACAGCGTCTGCAAAAGCTGATTCATATCGTCGGCTACATGAGTCCGTTTGACGATGAGAGCGGGAAGCTGTTGACGGATGTTTTTGCGCCAAACGATCTTTTCCGGGAGGCAGGGGGCTACGAGAAATACAAATTTCTGGCCGATCTATATCTCAGACAAGAGGCGTATCAAAAAGGAATGCCGCTGGTCGTGGTGAATCCGAGTACGATCATAGGCCCGCGAAGCACCGGGAACACAGAACAAACGGATGGCTTGGGGCTCGTGATCAGCTCCATGCGGCGTGGTAAGTTCCCTGTTCTTCCCGGTGGCAAGGAATGGTGGCTGCCCTTGCTTGCCGTCGACGATTTGGCCGAGGTCATTGTGGGGATGGTAGAGGCAAATCACATCGAACATCAAACGTATTACGCCTTAAATGAGCGGAGCGCCACGCCATCTTTTTCGGAGCTGATTTCGTTGATGGCCAAAGAATTACGAATGAAGCCACCAGCCATTCCTTTCCCGGTATCGGTTTTGAAAAAAATCCTGCATAACGGCGGCAGCCGCTTGCTCGGGGTACCTGCCAATTCGATGGATTTTATCGTAAACAAAGACTTTTCACTCGCTCCCTTTCAGCAAATGAAAACGAAAAAAGGCATCAAGGCATACGACGTAGCCGCGTATCTTCCCAGTGTGATTGCCGATCTGGACTATCGTTTGTCGGTCAAGGATCAGAAAGTCCCTCCTTACTTTCACCGAGAACAAATCGCAGGCATGGCCGCGTACAAGAAAGAAGGCTCGGGTACTCCGTGGCTCCTCGTGCACGGGCTGTTCAGTGAGATGAGCGATTTACTCCCGCTCGCTGAACAGCTGGGTGAACAGGCACTATGGTTGCTGGATTTGCCCGGGTTTGGAAGATCGCCCTATCACCATCACGAAAAACCGATCGAGGGCTTTATCGAGGCAGTGGCAGAGGCATTGCGACAACTGCCGTCTCCGGTTCATCTTGCAGGACATTCATTTGGCGGGTTGTTGGCGTGGGAGGCAGCAAAGCGAGTGCCGGAAAAAATCGAGAAGCTATACCTTTTGCAGCCGCCCCTGCATGCGCCGAAGTATTCTTTGCTGCTGGCGGGATTGGGAAAAAGTCCAGCCCTTCTTCAGCGTTTTTTGCAAAAGCAGTTAACGCCAACCAAAATGGAAAAAGCACTGCTTGAGCAAGGGGTATTTCAGTCCACGGAAGAAATGCCAATGGGTTATGTAGAGAAGGTAGGGAAGCTCCTGCAATCCCCGCGCATCAGCAAGACGCATACAGACGTGCTGCGCTATTTTATGAATGAATTCCGGCAAATGGCGGTACCAACACAGCCGTTCCCTTTTCCAACCCAGATCGTATGGGGAACACAGGATAAAACGTATCAGCTGACAAAAGGAACAGAGGATGCTTTCATGAAAGCAGATGTAGAGATCGAAAGGCTCTCCGTTCCTCATCATTTTCCGATCAGTCACCCGCAGCTAACGGCAAACGTATTGCTACAGATGAGGCAGGGTAAGGAATGAAGACGGAGCGATTCTTCAGAAGGGGCATGGTAGAAAGGGACCATGCTCTTTTTAAATGGGGCAAGAAAAAAACGAGTTGAACTTTCTGTGAATTTGGAATAGACTATTTTTAACCAATAACGACACTATAACGACAAGTGTCGTTAGTGAAGAAAAAGGGAGGAGAGTAAAGTGCAGGAACGCAACAGGAAGAGGCTAGTTTATACCGTTTCTCACATCTGGGTGAAGACCTCATGAAGCAATATATAGTGAAGCGCCTATTGTCGGGCATCATTGTCCTGTTTGGACTCTCCGTTTTTACATTTCTTCTCATTCACCTCATCCCCGGTGACCCTGTGCGGATCATGCTGGGGCAGCGGGCGACTGTCGAACAAATCGAGTCGCTTCGCGGAGAACTGGGCTTGAACAAACCTTTGGTCGTCCAGTATCTCGACTATGCTTCTGGCGTTTTGAAAGGGGATCTCGGCACTTCCCTGAAAACGGGACGGCCTGTCAGCACAGAAATTGCTGATCGTTTTCCCGCGACAGCAAAAATGGCAGTAGGCAGCCTCGTGGTGGCAGTTGTGATCGGTATCGGGCTGGGTGTCCTAGCGGCGAAATACAAGGATACACCTATCGACGGAGCGATCATGACCTTTTCCACCTTTGGGATGTCCATACCCGGCTTTTGGTTAGGCTTGCTCGTTATCCTTGTGTTCTCCGTTCATTTGGGCTGGTTTCCGATTGCGGGAGGAACGGGGCTAAAAGACATGGTTCTTCCAGCGTTTACCTTGGGGACATTGATGGCGACCGCACTCAGCCGACTCACTCGTGCTGGCATGGTGGAGGTTTTGTCCAATGACTATATCCGAACAGCACGTGCGAAAGGGATGAATGAACGAATTGTGCTGCTGCGGCACGCTTTTCGCAATGTGATGATTCCGATTGTGGCTGTTATTGGCCTAGAACTGGCTGGCTTGCTGGGTGGGGCTGTGATTGTCGAGCAGGTTTTTGGCTGGCCGGGAGTGGGTACGTTGGCGATTCAAGCGATTAGCTCACGGGATTTTCCGATGATTCAAGGAACGACGTTGTTTATTGGAGCTGTGTATGTCCTCGTTGTCATTTTGATTGACGTTCTGTACGCGCTTCTCGATCCTCGCATTGACTACTCCGCGAAGGAGGGGGTGTAGCGTGTTCTGGAGCAAACAATGGTCCATGCCTCGTTTGGAATTATGGGAGAAGATCATGCAGCAAAAGAAAGCGAAATACAGTTTTCTGATGATGCTCTGCATCGTTTTGCTGGGAATCATCGGGCCGTGGATTGCTCCGCATGATCCTACGAAAACGTACTACGAAGCATTTATGCAAGGGCCGTCGAAAGACTTTTGGCTAGGGACAGATGCGATTGGCCGCGATATTTTTTCCCGGATGCTGTACGGAACAAGAGTGACACTGACCGTAGCTGTGCTGGCGTCTGTCATGACGTTTGTAGCAGGAACGCTGATTGGTGTGACATGTGCTTACCTCGGAGGAATTGTTGACAATCTGATCATGAGAATCATGGACATCATGCTGGCGTTGCCCGGTATTGTGCTTGCACTAGCAATCGTAGCTGTGCTCGGACCGAGTCAGGAAAATGCGATGATCGCGATAGGAATATCATCGATTCCGGCCTTTTCGATTCTGATTCGTGGTGCAGCACTCTCGATCAAGCAATCCGGCTATGTGGAAGCAAGCCGCTCCATCGGCAGCTCGAATTGGTGGATCATTACGCGCCAGTTCATTCCGAACATCTCCAACGTGCTGATCGTCTATACGACCATGTTTATTGGCAGTGCCATTTTGGGAACCTCGGCACTGGGCTTTATCGGTTTGGGTGCCCAGCCTCCTACACCGGAGTGGGGAACGATGCTAAACGAAGGGAAAAATTATTTGCGAGAAGCTTGGTGGCTTGCTACTTTTCCCGGTCTTGCGATTACGGCAGTCGTTTTTACGGTGTATCTGCTCGGAGATGCTTTGCGTGATATCTTTGATCCCAAATCATAGTTGACGAGCTTCCGTTCCCGAAAAAGGAGTGAGTAACGTGACGAACGTGTTGGAAGTGACAGGATTGACTACCACGTTTTCAAAAAATGAAAGGGCTTTCAAGGTGGTGGACAATCTTTGCTTACAGGTCAAAAGAGGTGAATCGGTCGGGATCGTTGGAGAATCAGGATGTGGAAAAAGCGTTGCCTCTCTATCCATGATGCGTTTGCTCAGTAAAAACGGAAGCATTGCAGGCCGTATTCAACTGAACGGAGCTGATCTTTTGCACTATAGCGAAAAAGAGATGCAGAAGATCAGAGGAAAAGAGATCGCAATGATTTTTCAGGAGCCGATGACTTCGCTGAATCCCGTACTGACCATCGGCAAGCAATTGAGCGAAGGACTAGAAAAGCATGAGGGCATGAACCGAGTCCAATCGAGAGAAAGAGTGCTCGAGCTGTTGACTCAGGTAGGCATTTCACGTGCCAATGAAATCTATCACGAATACCCGCATCGTCTGTCCGGGGGGATGCGACAGCGTGTGATGATCGCGATGGCGATTGCCTGTCATCCAAAGCTATTGATAGCGGACGAACCGACGACTGCACTAGACGTAACGATCCAGGCGCAAATATTGGATGTCATGAAAAAAATCCAAAGAGAGCTGGGCATGTCGCTCATCATGATCACACATGATTTGGGCGTCGTCGCCGAGACATGTGACCGGGTACTGGTGATGTATGCCGGGCAGGTCATTGAAGCGGCTGATGTTCGCACACTGCTTCGAAGCCCCAAGCATCCGTACACTATGGGCTTGATCAAATCTACGCCACATAATGCCAAAGGCCAGAAGAGATTGCACAGTATCGCGGGAAGTGTGCCGACCCCCGATAATTATCCGAAGGGATGCCGCTTTGCTCCGCGATGCGAGAAGGCGATGCCTGTCTGTTTGGAACAAAATCCCCCGTTGCTGGATGTGGATCAACAGTCGGAGTGCCGTTGTTGGCTGTATCAAGAGAACAGGGAAAGCACGGCGGTGAATGGATGAAGACACCTCTTTTGCAAGTGAAGAACCTGAATAAGAAGTTCCTTGTCCGCAAAGGGTGGTTCCAGCAGCCGGGTTACGTGCATGCCGTTCATGGAGTGAACGTGACTGTCAACGCAGGTGAAACGTTGGGAATCGTGGGGGAGTCAGGCTGTGGCAAGTCAACACTGGGCAGATGCATTTTGCGCTTGATCGAGCCGACAGACGGCGAGATCGTGTTCGAGGGTCAAAATATCCGCAGCTTACAGAAGGCAGACATGCAAAAGCTGCGGCGTGATATGCAAATGGTGTTTCAAAATCCATTTGATACCCTCAATCCAAAGCTGACGATCCAGCACATTTTGTCAGAGCCATTGATTGCCCATGGTATCCCAAAGCGCGAGCGAGCAGCCTTGATTGAAGAGACGATGGAGATCGTCGGTTTGAACAAAAGTCATTTGTCGCGATACGCGCATGAGTTTTCCGGAGGACAAAGGCAAAGAATTGGGATCGCTCGCGCCTTGATGCTCAGGCCAAAGCTCATCATAGCTGACGAGCCTGTGTCCGCTCTGGATGTATCGATCCAATCGCAAATTCTCAATTTGCTTCAGGATTTGCAGGAGCAGTTTTCGCTCACGTATCTTTTTATCTCGCATGATTTGAGTGTCGTCGAGCATATCGCCGATCGAGTAGCGGTGATGTACTTGGGAGAAGTGATTGAGCTGGCGAAAAAAGAAGAGCTGTTTCAACGTCCAATGCATCCCTACACACAGTCGCTTCTCTCCGCCATTCCCATCACTGATCCTGACGAGAAAAAAGAGCGGATCATTTTAACAGGGGATCTGCCGTCTCCATCCAATCCGCCGCAGGGCTGCAAGTTTCACCCGCGCTGTTGGGCGTGCATGGACGTGTGCAAGACAGAAACCCCTCCATTAACAGAATCAGATGGCAGACTGGTTGCGTGTCATCTCTATGAAAAATAAGGGAATAGGAGTGATAGATAGATGTTGGACCCACGTCTTACGAAGCTGGCGAATGTGCTGGTAAATTACTCTACAAATGTGCAGCCGGGAGATAACGTGCTGATCGATGCGATGGAGGTGGACGCCGCTCTGGTTAAGGAGCTCGTCAAAGCAGTTTCGCGAGCAGGCGGACATTCCTATGTGAACCTGCGTGAATCCTCGATTAGCCGTCAGTTATTTCTAGCGGGAACAGAGGAGCAATTCCGTTTAGGGGCAGAGATGGACAAAGAGCAAATGGAAAAAATGCAAGCGTGCATCATCATCGAAGGTGGGCTGAACATCAACGAAATGTCTGATGTCCCTGATGAGCAGATGAAGCTGGCTACGTCCTTTTTGAAAGAAGTAAGTCTCGTGCGTCTCAAAAAGAAATGGGTCTATCTCCGTTATCCGACGCCTTCCATGGCGCAGTTAGCGAATAAGAGTACAGAAGCGTTCGAACAGTTTTACTTCGATGTTTGCACAATGGACTATGCCAAAATGGCAAAAGCCATGCAGCCGCTCAAGGAGCTGATGGAGCGAACTGACCGCGTGAAAATCACGGGACCTGGCACAGAGCTGACCTTCTCGATCAAAGGCATTCCTGCGATTCCATGTCCGGGTCATTACAACATACCAGACGGTGAAGTATTTACGGCCCCTGTTCGTGATTCGGTGAACGGTGTCATCACATTTAACACGCCTTCGCCTTATCAAGGCTTTACCTTTGAGAAGGTACGGCTGGAGTTTGTGGACGGGAAGATCGTTAACGCCACAGCCAATGATACGGAGCGCTTGAACAACATTTTGGACACGGATGAAGGTGCCCGGTACATTGGAGAGTTTGCATTGGGGGTTCACCCGGTCATTCGGGAGCCCATGCAGGATATTTTATTCGATGAAAAAATCGACGGCAGCTTCCACTTTACCCCGGGACGATGCTATGACGAGGCATCCAACGGTAACAAGTCGAACATCCATTGGGACATGGTCATGATTCAACGCCCGGAGTACGGTGGCGGTGAGATTTGGTTCGATGACCACTTGATTCGCAGAGACGGACGTTTTCTTTTACCGGAGCTTGCACCACTTAACCCGGAAAACCTGAAATAACAGGGGGAGCATGAGGCATGACACACGTAATCGATGGGCATTTTGACCTTTTGCTGGATGTTGCTATTCAACGCGAGCATGGTAGGCGAAAAGTAATAGAATCGGATTACTTACCTGATTTCGTGGAGGGTGGGGTTCAGACGGTTGTCGCAGCGATTTATATCGACAACAAATTCCTGCCGGAGATGGGCTTGAGAAAAGCACTGCAACAAATCAGCGCGTTGCACGCAGAGGCCGATGAATCGCCTGAGAAAATCATGGTTTGCAAAAGCGTGAGTGACATCGAGACCGCGAAGCAAATGGGGAAAATTGGTTTTGTGCTCTCTCTGGAAGGCGCGGAGCCGTTATATAATGATCTGAGTATGCTCCGTGTTTTTTACGAGCTGGGCGTGCGCCTTATGGGACTTGTGTGGAGCAGGCGGAATTTCGTTGGAGACGGCAGTCATTTTAGTCCGGTACGAGAAGGGCGCAAGGGCGGGCTCACAGAGTTCGGCATCCGCGTCGTCGAAGAGGCAGAAGCAATGGGCATCATCATTGATGTCAGTCATCTGAATGACGAAGGCTTCTGGGATCTGATCGAGGTAGCACGAAAGCCCATCATCGCTTCCCATTCCAATTGCCGGACATTAGCGAGCTCCATGCGCAATCTGACGGATGAGCAAATCAGAGCGATCGCATTCACCAACGGCGTAATCGGCATCAATGGTGTCAATCTGTTCGTAGCGGACACAGACGATCAGGCTGATATCGAGCACATGATCAACCACGTCGATCACATCGTGAAGCTGGTTGGGGTTGAGCACGTCGGACTGGGTCTGGACATTATCGAGCCATTTATGAAATACGATTCTCCAGATATGCCTATCCAAGCAGGACGCAAAGAGTTTGATATCGTAAAAGGACATACCAAGGTTCCAGAGCTTGCACGTGCCCTTGCCAAAAGAGGGTACAAGGATGAAGCGATTGAGCGTATTTTGGGCAAAAACTTCATTCGCGTGTTTAAGGACGTGTGGAAATCATAGAGAGATGAGGGAGTGGAACATTGACCATTACGATAGCGGTAATCTCTTCGGAAGAATTTTTGCCAAGGATCTTGAAGCATACCCATTCCATCGATTGCATTCAACTGACTTCGTATACATACCAGAACCCAAAAGAGAGCGCTGCGTTGCTTGATCAAATCCATGACTGCGACGTGCTGCTATTTGCTGGCCCACTTCCTTATTTTTTTGCCAAGGAAAAGGTAGAGCAAAAGAAGCTGCCTGCGGTGTACATCCCGATCGATGAATATACCATTTCCCTCTCGTTGTTTCATACCTTGCTAAACGTACCAGGAGGACTGGACTGCATCTCGATAGATTTGCCAAAAGCGGAGTATATTGAGAAGGTTGCGGAAGAATTGGGCATTACTTCTACGCCTTGGTATGTAAAAGACTACAGTGAGATTATTGAAGAAGGCGGGACGAGATTTGACGTGGAGGAGATTATTCAATTCCACAAGGAGCACTGGGAACAGAAACAGAGCCATTTTGCATTGACTGGCGTTGACTACGTATACAGTCGATTGCGTGAGATGAACATTCCTTCTGCGTCGCTCGTCAGTCCCGATAAAACTATTCGCGATGCCGTCCATCAAGCCGTTGCTTATGGTCAATTGAAAATTAGCAAAAATTCGCAGATAGCTGTGGGAATTGCCGCGATCCAGCAAAATGATGGTCCGCCAGTAGAAACACAATGGCAGGATGCGACGATCATTTTGCTGCAAGAGCTGCTGGAGCTCGTCAAAGAGACGGACGCTTCCATTCAACAATTGGGACTGGATCAATTCATCATCTATGGCACGAGAGGCAGCATCGAGCAAATGATTGAATACGGGAAGATCATGCAAGTAGTGGGAAATGTCGATCTGCTTGCCAAAGTGACGGTTGCCATCGGGTTTGGTTTTGGCCTAACCGCGAAAGAAGCCGAAGCCAACGCGCGCATTGCGATTTATCATGCTCAGAAAACAAATGAAAGCAGTGCGTATTTGGTGACGGATGAAAAAGAAGTGATCGGTCCGTTGAATACCGAATCGAAGACGTTCCAATTAAAGAGCGAGAACAAGGAAGTGCTGGAAATCGCGGAGAAGACTGGCGCAAGTGTCGCTACCATCACGAAAATTATGCAGTATGTCAAGCTTCGCCGCGATAACCGCTTCACCGCTTCAGATTTAGCCGAGTACCTCCAGATCAGTCGCCGAAGCTCAGAAAGAACCTTGAAAAAACTGATCGAGCACCAGGTCGTAGAGGTCGTCGGAGAAGAACAGCCGTATCAGCAAGGACGCCCTCGGGCTGTGTATCGCCTTAATCATCCATGATTCTCCTCAGGTCACATCAACCTGTCCCGGTTTTTCCGTTTGCGAAGGTAATCCGGGACCCCCACATCCTCATCTAAGAAGCAACCCTATCTAATTAGCGACTATATACCGACGTAAGCAGACTTCGAATGGAAATGACTCGAAAATGGAGGTCGCGACATGCTATCAGAACGGTTAAAGGGCCAAATATGCAGCGTTTTACTCATGGGTGTACTCGTCTTTTCCATCGTTGGCTGTAGCTCTGCTCCCACTCCGGCTACAGATGGGAAGCAAGCAAATCAACCAGCAAAAAACTCCCAGCCCAAAAAGGGAGGGACGATCACCATGGGCTACCAAATGGAGCCTGATACGCTGGACCCGCAAAAGACGTCAATGCCAGCGGGGAATTTTATTGGGGGCATGTTGGGGGGAGCTTTGCTGATCCTCGATCCCGTTACGTTTGAGTTGAAACCGCATCTCGCTGAATCGTACACGATCTCGGACGACGGCAAGACCATGACGTTCAAGATACGTCCTGGTGTGAAGTTTCATGATGGAACACCGCTCACTGCGGAAGTTTTTAAACAAAGCTATGAACGCGCACTCGATCCAAAAACAGCCTCACCGGTTACAGGACCGGATGTATCTTCGATCAAATCCATTTCAGCTCCTGATGATTCCACATTGATCTTTCATTTGGATGAGCCCTCCGCTTCGTTACTTTCTAACTTATCATATAGCGGCTACCAGCAACCCATTTCCATAGAGGCACGAAACAAATACGGAAATGAGCTGGGACGCAATCCTGTCGGGGTAGGTCCGTGGAAATTCGAGAGCTGGAAAACAGGCGAATCGATCACACTGGTACGAAACGACGAGTATAAGTGGGTAGCTCCTTTTGCTCTGAATCAAGGACCTGTAAGACCTGACAAGTTCGTACTGAAATTTATTCAAGACGACCAGACCATGATGGCTGCTCTCGACAGTGGGACGATTGATATTGCCACTGTACCCCCGAAAGACGCGAAGAAGTACAAGGATCACAAAGATTTTACGGTGTTGGAAGGGATGCAGCCTACGGAGAACTTTATTGGGATGAATCTGGAAAATGAAATCCTGCAGGATGTCCGCGTGAGAAAGGCACTGAACCTGGCGATCAACAAAGATGCATTGATCATAGCGGATTTGCAAGGAGAGGGGGTGCCTGTCTACGGACCGATCCCGCCTACGATGATCGGATACGATGCGGCAGTAGAGCAATACGGCTACAAGTACAATACTGAGCAAGCCAGACAACTGCTGGATGAAGCAGGATGGAATCTGAACGCGCAAGGGATAAGGGAAAAGGATGGGAAAACGCTCAGTCTGAAGATGCTCATCGAAAATACAAATCCCGGGCATCAGCTGGTGCAAAGCATGTTCAAAGAGATTGGTGTCGAATTGCATATCCAAAAGTATGAATCGGCGACAGCTCATGAACAGGTACTGAAGGGCGAGTTCGATTTATTCTCAACGGGTCATGGCAGCGTCGATCCAGATATTTTGAACTTGTTACTGCATTCGAGTCAGATCGGGGGATTGAATTTCTTTCGCCTCAGTGATCAACAGCTCGATAACCTGCTAGATAAAGGACGAACAACAACAGATCAAGCGCAGCGCCAAAAGATTTTTGCAGATATTCAAAAAAGAATCGTGGAACAGGCCTATTGGATTCCACTCTATTCCGCAAAAACATTCGTGGTCGTCAGTAACCGGATTCAAGGCGTCAAGCCAAATCCATTAGCATCCTTGATTATTCAGGATATGTGGGTGAACGAGTAAGGCATGGCATGACAACATTCGAAAGAGGTGGAAGAAATGAGACAGCAAGGCTGGTCAGTAGAGTGGGAAGAGCTGGTTGAAAAAGAAATGAGGGAAGGTAGAGTTCCGGGCTTTGTCATGGGTGTGAATTTGAATGGGCAGAGCCTGCTTCGCAAAAGCTTTGGCTACCGGGATCGTGAAAAGGAACTCGAAATCACTCCTGATACCGTGATGGGTTTGGCCTCCGTTACGAAGTCCTTTACATGCATGGCGATCATGCAGCTACAGGAAGCGAAAAAGCTCTCTGTTCATGATCCAGTGATCAAATACCTCCCTGAGTTTCGTACCCCGGATCGTCAAAAAACAGAGCGGATGACGATCCACCATTTTATGACGCACACGACGGGCATACCGCCCCTGCCGATTGATCACCTGGCGATCCGCAACTCCATGCTCGAAGACATGGCTGAAGAGGATAACCCGATTCACCGTTACTTGAAAAAGGAGTACCAGAAACCGATCTATACGTTCGAAGAGCTGATGGAAGCTCTTGCCCTGGCGGAATATGAGTTGGTGGGCTCTCCAGGAGAATTGTTCAGCTATTCGAATGATTGCTATTCTCTCCTGGGAGCGGTCATAGCCAGAGTGAGTGGGAAGTCGTATGACGTGTATGTCAAAGAGCATATTTTGGAACCAGCAGACATGAAGAGCAGTACCTTTCTTCTGAGCGATCTGCCACACCTACCGGATGTCACCACCATCTATCATTTTAAAGAGAGCAATGGCGTATCCGAGATTTACCCTGATCCAAATTGGGAGGATGGGCTACTCGTAGCAGCTTCGGGGCATTTGAATTCAACAGTGCATGACATGTTAAACTACGCTGAAATATTCCGTACGGGCGGATGTGTGGGTAAGGAACGGATTTTATCCGAGGAGAGCGTCAAACAAATGATCTATCCGCATGTCGAGAATAGCTACAGCAGGTACTACGGCTATGGCTTATCCATTCAACCCGACTACTATGGAGGTACCTTGATCAAGCACGGTGGAGCGATCAAAGGTGTCGCGGCCCATTTAGCGATTGTTCCGGAGCGGGGGATTACCTCTATGGCTTTGGCCAATTTGACCGGAAGTCCTGTCGACAAAGCCACACTGACAGCACTCCATGCCGTAGAAGGACGTCCATTGAATACGCCACAGTATCAATTCGAGACATATAGCGTTCCTCTTTCCCAATTAGAAGAGTATGTCGGTCGATACGCTAGTGGGGAAGGAATGGATATCATCGTATATGTGGTAGAGGATGTCCTGATGATGATAGATAAGACGTTGGAAGCGTTTGGTGGAAAACAACTGAACTATCTATTGCGACCAATTGGAGAGCATCAATTTATCACCGAGAGAGAGGGAAGTGAGCTGACAGTTGGCTTTGTAAAAGGCGAAGACGGCTCTGTAAAAGCCATGTCGCTCTATTATCGAATCATTCCACGAGTAGCAGCTACGGAGGGGAGTCGCGTATGAAAATAACGTCTGTAAAGGTTCATGCCATAAGGTTGCCGCTAAAACGCCCATTTATTATCGCGTATGCCTCATATGAGGATATGCCGTCCATTATTGTAAAAGTGGAGACAGACAATGGCTTGGTCGGACTAGGCGAAGCGGTACCGGATCAAAATGTCACCGGAGAGACGTGGGAGTCTACTTATACGATGCTCGTTCATAACCTGGCGCCTATTGTGATCGGTGAGAATCCGTTTGATATCGAGAGAATCCATGAGAAGATGAACCAGGCTGTTTGGGGAGCCCCAGCAGCAAAAGCCGCCATCGATATCGCTTGCTATGATCTGATGGGCAAGGCGGCTGGTCAACCTGTTTATCATTTCTTGGGTGGAAAATATCACACGACTCTTTCCTTCCCATATGTGTTAAGTATTTTAGAGCCAGAGGTCATGGCAGCTGAAGCTAAGCAAGCAGTGGCAGCTGGGTATGACTCGATCAAAATAAAGGTGGGTGCTGATCTTCGGACAGATATCCAGCGAATCCGGGCTGTTCGGCAGGCAGTTGGCCCTGACGTAGGGCTGCGGGTGGACGCCAACCAAGGTTGGGAGAACCGTGCGAACTCCTTGCTAGTTATGAAACAGATCGAGGATTGTCACATTGATTGGATGGAGCAACCTGTCTTGGCAGATGATCTCGATGCTTTGGCGGATATTCGCAGGCAAACGACTACTCCAATTATGGTAGACGAGGGACTGCACGGGACGAAGGAAATGCGGGAAGTCATCGCGAAGAAAGCTGCAGATAAAGTAAACATCAAACTGATGAAAAGTGGAGGGATTTATCCTGCTCTCAAATTGGTGAATCAAGCGGAAATGGCCGGGATGGAGTGTCAGATCGGTTCGATGCTGGAGTCCTCGATTGGCAGTGCGGCTGGTGCACATTTGTCGCTTGCGAAAAAGAATATCATTTCCAACGAATTGGCAGGACCGACGATCATTTCGCGGGATGTAGCCGAGCTCATGATTCACGGAAGCCAAATTGTCGTGACAGATCAGCCAGGCCTAGGTGTAGAGCTAGACGAAGCGGTGCTTGCCGACATAACGGATAAGTCAGAGCAGGTCATCGGAGCGAAGCGGCAACCCGTATAGGGAGATGACTGAATGCAAAATACGCGCATAGAAATCGTAGAGACATTGACAGAAAGCCAGCTTCAGATGATCAAGGCAATGGAGCAGGAGGCTTTTGGCGTACATGGAGCGATTGATGAATGGGTGCTCGTACCACTCGCGAGGCATGGCTGCGTTGCACTTTTCATGGAAGCGGAGGAGGAGTATCCTGTCGGAGTATGCCAGCTTTTGAGGGATTTCCGTCAGCCGGACAAGTGCTACATGTATGGGTATTACATCCGAGCAGATCGTAAAGGGATGGGGTATGGGTTCTCTTTCTTGAACCGATTGCTGGAGCAGCTGCGTGAGGATGGGTTTCGTCAGATTTGCCTGACCGTAAGCCCTGATAATACTGGAGCAGTCGGACTCTATCAAAAAGCAGGCTTTGCGGTTATCGAGAGACGGATTGCGGAATATGGTAGTGGAAACGATCGCTATTATATGGTGAAAACGCTATAGAAGGGGAGTCGCTAACAAGCATAAGCGTAGACATTTCTCTCTATTGTTTGTTGGAGATTCATTGGCCTTGTACTCGTTGTAACCCGACCCAAATTAGCACCGGACATGTTCCGGTGTTTTTTTGTGCACTTGACAAAGATAAAACGATGGATCATTATGTTTATTAAATAACAAACAAAAAGATGTTTTGTTTATCTATTTCATGAAAAGTGAGGGAGAAACGATGAATCGAGAAGAACTGAAACAACTGTATAAAGAATCAGAAAC
Source organism: Brevibacillus sp. DP1.3A (assembly GCF_013284245.2). Lineage (NCBI taxonomy): Bacteria > Bacillati > Bacillota > Bacilli > Caryophanales > Paenibacillaceae > Brevibacillus > Brevibacillus sp. DP1.3A. The sequence continues at coordinate 1,016,677 of NZ_CP085876.1, forward strand.
GCAGGCAGGGGTGTATCAGATCAAAAACACTGAAAACCAAAAAGTCTGGATCAGCGCCACCCGCAACCTCAAGACGATGAACGGAAAGCTGTTTACTCTCAAAATGGGTTCGCATATAAACAAGCAGCTTCAACAGGAATGGAATGAGTACGGAGAAGAGGCATTCGTCTTTGAAGGGTTGGAGGTTTTGAAAAAGAAGGAAGACGGATTCTTTGATGAAAAAGATGCGCTGAAGAAACTGGAACAAAAATGGCTCGACCAGCTCCAGCCGTACGGAGAGCGCGGATACAACCAGGAAAAAAAGAAAGAGCAATAATCAAACGAAAAGAGGGGAAGAAAAATGAAAATACCTACTAACTTGAACCATAAGCCTGTTGTCGTGTCCGGTAACTATGAGCGCGTTGATGGCCGATTAGCCAGGAATACAGATGCGAAAGCACTTTCTCTGGGAGTGGCAGAGGGCAACTCCAGAAGAAAGGTCGATATATCTGCCAAGGTATGGAGATACACGGGAGAAGAATGGTCAAAACAATCGGAGGAACTGCCTCTCCATCGTGTTCTTGATATGTCCATACTGATTTGTCGGTCTTTGGCTCATTTTCGCGACGCATACAGATATGAGCATTATTATGACCCGCAGGAGCCACTCATCGACCGGGTTGCCCTGCAAGGGGATGCAATGAACGTGGCGATATGTACGGACAATGAGAGTCTTCATGAAGACATTAAGCTGTTCAGCCAAGGGCTGAGTAACGACGATGAGATGATCGGCGAACGTCTGCGCACATTATCAAAGCTATTAAAGGATATGGGGTATTGAAATGTTTTCCAATGTTTATGTTCGAACGATTATCCTCTCCCGCGTGCTGCTGCATTTGGGGATTTGGATCCGGAATTATGCCGTTCTTCTTTTCGTTAGCGAATTGACGAATAATAATCCGGTTTATATATCACTGATTTCGGTTGCGGAATTCGCCCCCATTTTTCTATTCGGCCTGATTGGCGGAACCTTTGCTGACCGATGGCGACCGAAACGGACAATGGTTTGGAGCGATCTGCTGTCTGCCCTGTCTGTCGGGGCTGTGCTGCTTGCACTCATGAATGGTGGATGGATGGCACTTCTCATCGGAACATTTATTTCCGCCAGCCTGTCTCAATTTTCTCAACCCTCGGCCATGAAGCTGTACAAGCGTCATGTGCCAGCTGAACAACTGCAGGGCGCAATGGCTATGTCCCAAACGCTTGTCGCTGTCTTTACGGTTTTAGGTCCGGTCATTGGCACGTTTATTTTCATCCAGTTTGGAATTACAGCCTCTCTGATTCTGACAGCGGTTCTGTTCCTAGGGTCTTCCCTTATAGTAACGACGCTTCCCCGTGACGTGGAGGAACCGAAGTCTGACGATGCTGGCGGCTTCATAAAGGAATTGAAGGCCGGACTGCGCTATATCGGGTCCAATCAATCCTTACGAACTCTCTGTCTGACTTTCTTCGCTGTCGGATTGGCGTCAGGTCTGACACAGCCGCTTCAGATCTTCCTTGTCATCGAGAATTTGGGACAGGACAAACAATTTTTGCAGTGGTTGGTTATGACCAACGGGTTAGCCATGTTGGCAGGAGGAGCAATCATAATCGGGATAGCCAAAAAGGTAAGGCCACAGATGCTGCTCATGGTAGGCTTGCTTGTCTCTGCCGCTTGCACGATGGTAGTAGGGGTTACCACAACGATTTGGTTGATGATTGTTCTATTAGTGATCAGCGGTTTCTTTTTCCCTTGTATTCAAAGCGGAATCCAAACGCTACTTGTACGGAACACAGAAGGGGCATTTATTGGCCGAGTATCTGGTGCGATCACGCCTGTTTTTATGGGGATGATGGTGATTGGCATGTTTATATCCGGCTATTTAAAAGAGACGTTTTCCCTAGTTGCGGTATATGTGGTGAGCGGGGTTTTGATTATGATCGGTGCGGCTTTGCTGCTGCCTCTTCTTGTTGAGAAAAAGAGCAAAGATGCGAAGAAACCAGCAGTATGAGTGGAGGAGAAATGTGATGGCTGAAAATGAAACATATGATTTGTCACCCGAAAGACAGCTGACGGATGCAGAAAAAAAGCTTGTTTGGAAAAAGCCTTCCACTCATAAGGTTAGTGAAGAAGAACAGCGTATTAGTAAAGAAATCAAACGCAACTGGCATCGCGGAGAAATGAAAATCGCCAATATATTAGTAGAAGGTGACGCTGGTTCTGGTAAAACACAACTAGCCAAAGCATTATCGGCTAATTTCGGGCTACCGTATACGAAAGTGACTTGTTTTGCTGATATGGATAAATCGGATATTATTGGCGCTATTTTGCCGGTAATTTCTTCTGAACGTTTAGAGAAAATGGAGCCTGCCGAGCAAACGGTATGGAAAGCATTATATGAAAGTGATGGGTTTCAAAGCATAGCTGAAATTTTAATGGATGCACTGGGGATTACTCAGGAACAGGCAGCTTTAAAGATGAAGCAATTACTGAAGCTTGCAGCAGCGGAAAACACCGATGGCGAAGCGATTGAGTACCGATTTTACCCTTCGGAGATCGTCAGAGCCTATCAAAAGGGTTATCTATTGGAAATCCAAGAACCAAACGTTATTCGTGATGCTGCGGTGTTAATGGCATTAAACTCTGCCTTGGAGCTGGATGGCAGCATCAATCTTCCCACCGAGATCATACGCAGGCACCCAGACTTCATCGCAGTTATCACAACAAACCGCAGTTATGCGGGAACCAGACCGTTAAACGAAGCGCTGCGCGACAGGGTTCAGCATACGGAAAAGATGGACCTGCCGACCAAAGAAATCATGATAGAACGTGTCATAGCCAAAACCGGTTTTCAAGATGGAAAGGTGTTGGGGATTTTAGCGGACATGATTATGGTTTTAGACAGAACAGCGCGGGCCAATGCGATCAAGGGCGTGGCTGGAATGCGTTCCTTTTTCTACTGGGCAGATGCAATTGCCGGAGGAGCTTCCGCAAAAGAATCTCTTTATCATAAGGTCATCTACAAGATAACCACCGATTCGGAAGAAATAAAGCTTTTAGAAGAAGCACTAAAAAATCATGGTTTGTTTGCCAGCTTGGAAGATGCCGAGATTGAACTAAAAAAAAACGAAAATCTGACGACGCCATAGAGATCAGGACATGGGGAGATATAGACGACACTGATTTTGGCAAAGACAACCATGGAGAGGAAAAGGGAATCGCATTGAAAAAATCTGCCGATAGTGACGAAAGCTCTTCCCGTGTCTCTGAGGATTCTACCCATATGGAACGTTCAGGTTTGGGTGAAGATGGCTCTCCTAAGTATCATCAGGCAAATCCTGAATTCATGTCAGAGGAAGCGAAACAAAAGGAACGTGATTTCCGTAAAAAGCTGAATCGAGATGCAAGAGAGGTCATTTCCGATTCGATTCATAAAAAAGTAAAGCTCATTGTTCACCGTCCAGACTACGATGAGGAAAACCAACAGGAATATGTTCGGCTTTGTCAGGGGCTCATGCCTATCGTGCAAGAGATTGCCAGAAAGACACTTCCGTACCTGGAACATGAGATATCTTCCGACTTTGCGAGGAATCGTTACTATGGCAGCAAATTTCAAGCAGACAGCGTTGCTTACAGGGATTACAAGTATTTTGCCAAGAAGCGTCCTCCAACGGAATCCCCTTCTCTTGTGGTTGGTCTTAGGGTTGATGAATCCGCATCTATGTCAGCTTACGGGAGATTAGAAGCAGCAAAACGAGCAGTGATCGCGGTATATGAATATTGTCAGCTTTGTCATATCCCCATTTTGATCTACGGCGATACTGCGGATGTTTCCAGATTGGAGCAAATGTCGATCTTTGCCTATGCCGACTTCGATAAAGCGGATGCCAATGATCGCTTTAGGTTAATGAGAATTCATGCGAGAAGTAATAATCGCGATGGCATGGCTCTTAGAATTATGGCGGAACGATTAGCCGATTCCCCCCAAAAGACAAAACTGTTGATTAGCATAAGTGACGGACAACCAAAAGCAATGGATGACTATACGGGAAGTTACGCTGTTACAGATATGAAACAGACCATACAGGAATATGAACGAAAAGGAGTTACATTTCTTGCAGCCGCAATCGGTCAAGACAAGGATGTGATAAGTGAAATCTATGGGAATGAAAGATTTTTGGATATTACAAATTTACATGAGTTCCCTGCAAAGTTAGTTCGGATTATCGCTCGGTATTTATGATTGAAGCGCGGGCATCCTCTCTATCTGTTTCGCACAGAGAGGATGCCCGCGCTCTATTATTTTTCAATATACGCGTATTTAAAGTAGGAACCGCCGAGAGGGAAGATTACAAAGTCCTTCACCTTGTCGTTTTTCACATAAGCGTTGCCGCGGAAATGCAGTGGTGCCAGCGGCATTTCTTCCATGAGAATTTTTTCGGCGTCAAACATCAGTTGCTTGCGTTTTTGCTCGTCGGTCTCATAGTAGCTCTTATTGAGCAGATCGCGGTATTCCTTGTTGTCGAAGCGAACGACGTTGTTGCCACCCAAGTCCTTGTACATTTCGAGGAAATTGATCGGGTCGTTGAAATCGGCTCCCCATAGCCAGATGCCGAAGTCGTACTTGCCATTTTGGACATCCTCGTTGAACACTTTCCATTCTGAGGTGCGAATGTCAATGTCGACTCCTAATGTTTTCTTCCACTCGTCCTGGAGTGCTTGAGCCAGCTTCTTGTCCGTTTCTCCGGTGTCGTAGTAGTACGTGACTTTAGGGAATTGAGTCAGCCCGAGTTCTTTCATGCCTTCCGCCAAAAGCTGCTTGGCCATCGCCACATCCTCTTTAAAGTAGCCGTCCGGATTCAACCCCATGGAGACGGGAACCCAGCCATAAGCGGGCGGAACACCGGTCTGTAGGATGTTATCTACCAATTGCTGTCGGTTGATAGAATACGAAAACGCCTGGCGAATCTTTTTGTTGGTAAAAGGGGGCTTCTCTGTATTGAAGATGACGGCTTTGGTTCCGGGGTTATCTGCGACGAGCAGCTTGCCTTCTTCCTTGATCTGACCAACCGCATCCGGTGACAAGCCAAAGGAAGGGTAGCCTCCCCAATCCAGATCGCCATTTTCAAACATGGACAGGGCGGTGTTGTTATCCTCGATGATGACAATATGGATCTGATCTAGCTTGACGTTGGCGCTGTCCCAATAAGTAGGACTTTTGCTGAAGGTGAGCTTGGATTTGTGCTCCCACGTATCCATGATAAACGGGCCATTGCCGACAATCGTTTTGGCTTCTGTTGCCCACTGGGGGTTGCTCTCGATGGTCTTTTTATGAAGTGGGTAGTAGGTAGTGAATGAGGTCAATTCGCGGAAGAACGGTGTTGGTGAGCACAAGGTGAAATCTAATGTGTAGTCATCCTTTGCCTTTACCCCGACGTCTTCTGGCTTGCCTTTTCCGGAGTAAAAGTCCTCGCCCCCTTTGATATAGAAGAGCTGATACGCGTAGCCGGAAGCGGTTTTGGGGTCGAGATTGCGTTTGATGGCGTACTCAAAATCGTGAGCGGTAACAGGATCGCCATTGCTCCATTTGGCGTCCTTTCGAATGGTAAAAGTAAAATGAGTGAAGTCAGGAGTATGCGTGTAGCTCTCCGCGATGGCGTTGATCATCTGTCCTTGACGGTCGACGCTGGTCAGTCCTTCGAAGCTGAGATTGATCATGTCCATCGAGGTCGAATCTGTTGCAATGCCGGCATCCATCGTAGACGGCTCCCCGGTGATGCTCCATTGCAAGACCATTGGCTCTGAAGTAGTAGGCTTAGCTGTTGTTTCCGCTGGAGGGGATTGGATATTGTCGGCGGGCTTCGAGCTACAGCCGACTGAGAGACTAAACAACAAAACAGCAGTAGAAATGCCTAGTAGCCACTTGTTCATACTGTCCTCCTGTTAAATTATTTGAAAAATAAGAAAATTTATAGTTCCTCAAAAGAATAATGCACAGCAACCAGTCAGTCATTCAACATAATGTATAAATATTCATCGGAAATCACGGTTACCTTTCGGAATAAATTCATACAATTTGTCCGTTACTTCATTAACTATCGATCTGAAGGGACAACAAAAGCCACCCGCAAAAGGTGGCTTTGTCATTAGGGAGGGAAAAAAGGATTACTTGTTCATCGGCAAAACACCATCGCGCGATTTTCTCGTCCAAGGTGTTCCGAGATAAGAAAGCGCCCAGCGATCAAGACCATACCAGCCTGCAACCTTCCAAGCCAGAACGAGCCAAGTGGCAAAAACAAAAAGGAGTGGGTTGGTGCTGACCGTTCCTGCGAACAGAAAGCTGACGTTCATCAAGCCGCCGAAAAACGCTGCGATCCCTGTCAGGCATCCGAGGATCAAGCCGAGTCCGACGAGTACCTCACCCCAAGCAACGAGGAAGCCGAACACCTTGGCATTTGGCAATACCATATTTTCCAGGAACCAGGCGTACCACCCCGTTACGTCCTTTCCTTCGGCTGCTTTTGCTAAGGAGCCTTTTACGAACCCTTGAATCGCGCCGCCAGCCGCATCTCCGGTCCAGGCATCGGACTGGACTTTTTTCCATCCCGCAGTAATCCATGCATAGCCGACATACAGTCTGATGATCAACCAGAGCGCAGCCGATTTTGTGCTGGTGAACAGGAAGTGTGAAACAGGATTTTCAGGAATAATAATTTCGTTTTGACGATTTTGCATGTGGGTGTCCTCCTACATACGTTTTGAACATCTTTGTTCGAGCCGATTTTAACATAACAAATGGTGGTGTAGTGCGGTTTTGGGCATAAGTTCATACGGTGTTCATTGACACTATAAGCACGGTGTTAATGGTAAATCCTAGTGTATATATTGCCAAAATACAGTAAACTCATGAAAGGATTGACAAGTTAAGATGTGGTAAATTATGTTAAGTTATGTTAAAAAAATAAAACTTCTTGGAGCAGACTTATGAAACGAATGTGGATGTCTTTTCGTACTAAGCTTACCTTGATGATTTCTTTATTTACGATGCTGGTAGCCATTGTGTTGTCTATTATTGACTATGCTCAGTTCAAGGCGAATATTATTTCTGACCAAGCGGTACAGTACCAGCTGGTAGAGGATCATGTCACGAATGCAGTGAAGAATGTGGATATGGCATACGGCGTTTTTGAGAAAGACATGGCAACCCGCATGCAGCAAACACTGCAAGTGTTAACGAATAATTATCGGCAAAATCCAGGGGTGGAGAAGTGGGACTATGTAGCCCTGCGTGAGCAGTATGGGATGGATATTTTCATCATTGACCGAAATATCAAGGTCGTTCATTCCAGCGTCAAAACCGATATTGGGCTTGATTTCAGCAATGCCGGGGCATTTACGGAGCTGTTGAAAAAGCGGATCGATGGAAAAGAGTTTTCTGCCGATGGCATGGAGGTTTCCGTCAATACAGGTCAAATCAAAAAGTTCGCTTATCTCCCTACATTTGACCAGAAGTACCTGTTTGAAGTCAGTGTGAATTTGCAGGACAGCGCTCTTTTCCAGACCTTTAATTTCTTGGCTGTGTCGCAGGCGATCACGGAGAAATACGGCATGGTAAAAGACATTCTGGTCTTTTCTCATGATGGCTACGCTTTGGGGAGAACAGGGAGCGACGGGAAAGCCTTGCGGGTGATCGAGAGTCACTTGCCGATTTTTACGGAAGCATACCAATCACAAGAGATCAAAGAGTTTCATGAAAAAACAGAGGAGAAAGATCTCACTTATCGCCTCGTCCCGTACAAGCTAGGCAAAGATCCCAATGATCTCAGCCGATCACGTGTCATCAAGATTGTGTATGACAATACGGAGCTGAACCAGAAGCTGGCGGACAATCTGGAGTCCGTTGTCTGGAAGCTGGTATGTTCCGTGGCAGGAGCGTTGCTTCTATCCTTCTTGCTGAGTCGCTGGATTACCCGCCCAATTGATCAAATGAGGGAGATCATTACGCAGACGGCTCAATTTGATTTGCGGGAAAAAATGGCGGTGAACGAGCAGGGCACGCAGGATGAGATTGGATTGACAGCACAGTCGATCATTGTCATGCGTGAGCAATTGAGCGAGGTTGTGAGCAAGCTAGCAGCGGTGTCCCACTCGGTCGCTGAAAATGCGCAAAGCGCGAAGCAAGCTACTAACAAAGTAAGCGAGCAGTCCAGCGGAACCGCGGAGGCTACGGGCATCTTGCTCGCCCATATGCAGGAGACGATGGCGGCCACAGAAGAGATGAATGCGACCTTGAACGATATGGAGACCGTCATTCACTCGATTACGAAAAGAACAGAAGTAGCGGCTGCGACCGCGCAGGATGTCAGCTCGCGGGCAACTGCTTTGCGGGAACATGCATTGGCTGCAGATAAAATGACGACAGAGCTGTATATGAATGTGAAGGCACAAACGGAAATTGCGATCACCGACTCGAAGGAATCGATGGAAAAAATCAACCTGTTGGCAGAGGCGATACTCACAATCTCTGAGCAGACGAATCTGTTGGCATTGAATGCGGCGATTGAAGCTGCACGTGCGGGAGACAGCGGTAGAGGGTTTTCTGTCGTAGCGGATGAGATACGCAGACTGGCGACGCAATCGTCTGAGGTCGTGATTGATATTCAACGCATTATCCAGGTCACGGGCGAATCTGTAGACAATTTGGCGACTCATTCGTCGAGCGTCTTGGACTTTATCGAAACGCGGGTCATTCCTGACTATGATAGCATGATGGAAACATCGGAGAAGTACAATTTGGATGCGCATCGTTTCCATACGTTGCTAGAAGAATTCAATGCGTCTTTTGAAGAGTTGAATTCTACAATCAGCAGTGTGGTTTCTGTCGTGGAGCAAGTGACGAACTCGATGGAGAAAAGTGCCCACAGTGTGGAGGCGATCACAGAGCAATCTCGCATTATTGCGGATAACAATCAGCAGGTCGCGGCTATTTCAGAGCGAAATGTCGGCTTGACGCAGACGATGGAAGAGATCGTGCATCGCTTCAAAATCTAAGAGTGCCCCCCTTTCTAGTGAAAAATGGAAGGGGGGGTTGTTAATATATTTTCAGGAAGGATGTAGGCAGAAAATAAAAGTTTTCACGGAGGGTATGTATGAAAACCTATATTTACATGGTCAGGCACGGAGAATCACCAAAAACCGAAGGAGACGAAAGAACACGAGGACTGACTGAAAAAGGTTGGTCAGATGCCTGTATCATTACTCAATTGTTGAAAGACGAGGGGATAGATGCGTTCATTTCAAGTCCGTATCAAAGGGCAATGGCAACCATAGAAGAACTAGCCCAGTCCGTAGGGAAAGAGATCGTCGTTTTAGAAGAGCTGAGAGAACTCGTTTTTATCGGAAACAATCAAATCATGGCTGATAGCGAATTGTATCCATTAGTAAAGAGGATGTTTACTGAGCCAGACTTTTCTTTACTTGGAGGAGAGTCCATCGCAATTTGTCGGAATCGTGTGGTAAGTACGTTGCGAAAAATTTTAGAGCAATATAGAGGGCAGAAAGTTGTAATCGGAACGCATGGTGCCGTTATGACTTTGATGATGGGGTACTTTGACAGTCAGTACGATTTGGATTTTTTATTGACGACGTCCAAGCCTGATATTTACAAAATGGAGTTTCAGGGTGAAGTGCTCGTAGAAACGAAGCGATTATGGAGGAACTGACTTTATATAAGGAAAAAGGAGGTCTTACATATGGATATAAAAGAGTATATCAAGAATGGTTTTGAAGCTTACTATGCCCGATATAACCAAGTGACAGAGGAAGGTTTTTGCAGATGGATGCGGCCAGACGTCCCTGATGTCATGAAAGTAGCTGATGTCGATGAAGAGTGGTCCAGATGGAAGCTGGTTCCTTCTACCGTAAGTCACGAGGATGTGGCTTCGCTAGAAAAAGAATTTGGGTTGAAATTTCCGGAGTGGTATAAAGCCTTCATTTCTGCTTATCATCATTATTTCGACGTCATTCCTGAACAAGGGATTGATGAGCCATTCGATCGTATTAAAGATATGTACAGCCCGTTGCTTTGCAAGTTAGGCTACCTTCCTTTTTCATGGGATACAGAGTACGGAAAAATACGATGTATCGATTTGCAAGAAAGCCCGGATGAAGAGAAGTGTGGAATCTATGAAATTGACCATGAAATTTTGTTTGAAATGGATGAAGAAAATACAGAACGCAACGAATTGAAAGAATCACTGATCTTTTTATATCCGAATTTCAAAACTTATTTTGACCACACTTTTTTAGAACGTGCATGACGCGAAATCAAACCCTCTTTCACGAAAATAGGAAAGAGGGTTTTTCTTGTGAGATTTTTGTGAGATTGTTTGCTACGCTAGGAGCCGACTACGACTCTACGAATCTTAACTTTTCAGGATTTCTGACAAAGTAGAGGTTGTGAATAACTCCGTGTTCGATATGAAAAAACACCACGGTGTCGATTCTGCCGTCCAGTCTGATCACAAACCCGGTCTGGTTGTTTAAAGGTGCGAGCTCTACGGAGAAATCTGAACGCTTTGAGAAGCCGCGCATCAAGCCGAGTAAGAAGGAAGCCACGCGTTCGCCAGACAAGATCGGATGCAGAGCTGCGGTGACCTTGCCGCCGCCGTCGGAGAGCAATACCGCATCTGTGGCAAGCAGAGTGAGCAATGTCTCGACATTTCCGTGCTCCAACGCAGACAGAAAACGGCCGATCCATTCTTCGCCGAGCTCTTTTTCTGGGATGAGATGAGATTCCTCTGGGTCAATCCCCATTTTCTTTTTTGCCCGACTAACAATCTTGCGGCAATTCGCTTCGGTTTTTCCAACCAGCTCGGCAATCTCGTCATATTGGAAGTCAAAGGCTTCTCGCAGGACGAATACCGCTCGTTCTGGGGGAGACAGCCGCTCCAACAGGACGAGCATCGCGTAGGATAGCAAGTCTTTGGTAATGACAGAATCATAGCTGTTTGCATCAGGGGTAGAGATGGGCTCTGGTAGCCATGGTCCAGTATACAGCTCCCGTTTTTTGCGAGCAGATTTTAACAAATCGAGGCAGCGGTTTGTGGTCATTTTGCACAGGTAAGCCTTCGGTTCGTCCATCTGTTCCAGCGAGACATCATGGGCCTTCACGAATACGTCCTGCACGATATCCTCCGCATCCGTGGCCGAGCCGAGCATCTGATAGGCGAGGCGGAACATGAGCCCCTTATATTGTTTGTACAGAGCCTCCATGGCTGTGTCACTTCCTCTTGTATCTTCGTACGTCCCTATTTTTTTCCTATTTTATCATGCTGGCAACATTCCAGGTGAACTGGCGAAGCTTCCACCCCAATTTCCCTGTCAAAATGATATCGAGTCCCCATTTTCTCGTCCAAACCATTCCGCGTTCAGGGCCGAGTCCGACGCAGTAAATGTCCATGTAGCTTTTGTGTGCAGGGGCAGGGGTTCCATCCAAGTCAGCCAGCACAATTTTGCCCAAACGTATCGCCTGCCCGGAGGCTTCCTTGCATGTCATCGTGTCCGCTTGCCCGCTGGCTGGATCTACGATGCGCGCACAATCGCCAATACTGTACACCCCCGGCGTTCCCGCTACACGATAGGATTCATCGACGACCACCTGTCCGTGTGTGGTCAGTGGCACGCCCATGCTGCGCAATGCGGGATTGGGCAAGAGTCCGAGCGACCAGACGCACAGCCCGACAGCAAGCATGCGACCACTGGCTAGCGTCAGTATTCCGTCCCGCTCATGAAATGCCTTTTGACCATGCAGAATGGTAACGCCGCCATCTGTGAGTGCACTCTCCAGCTTGCGCCCCATTTTGGCAGGGCCTTCCGAAAACAAACGATTTTGTGCGTTGATGAGATAGACGTTGACTTCATCAGGATGGATGCCGAGGTTCTTCGCTTCCTCACGCATAGCGAAAGCCAGCTCCGCAGCGGTCTCCATCCCGCTGATACCCGCTCCCGCAACGGCGATCGTCAACAATCGCTCACGTTCGGATGGCTGCTTTTCATGGACGGCTTGGCGCATATTGGCAAGCCACTTATCCCGAATCGACTCGGCCGCCTTGACGCCCGTCAAAGCGATGCCGCCTTGTTCTGACTCCGGTTGGCGAATGACGCTTCCTACTGCCAGGATGAGAATGTCGTAGGGCAACGCCTGCTCTTGACCGTTTTTGTTCCGGAATAAGAGGCTTTTCTCCTTCCCTTTGATCGACGTGACTGTACCTTGGACGAATTCGACGCCCTCTGGAAACAGGCTTTCTAGAGGAATTGAGATATCTGTTTTGGCAGCAGCTGGTTTGAACAACAGGACTTTGCGAAGGTGATGAGGCTCTCTATCGATTAAGATGAAGCGGATCGGGCGTCCTTTGCAGGTATCGCGAACGGCTTTTAGTGCGTGGATACCAGCGTACCCGCCTCCGACAATCACACATGTTTGTTCTTTCATGCCAATCAGCTCCTCGTTTAGTTTGACCATATAACGAGAGAGGGAGCGATTGTGTGACACACCGCAAGAGGAAAATGTCGAAGAAAATCGAATAGGGATTAGATGGGAAGCTAGACATCTGAGTTCGTAGGAGGATTCCAAGCATGTCATACAACATCTACACTTTCGCACAAAGATCGGATTTAAACGATCAAGCTGATGCACTAATCGAAGCAAGCTGGTCTGCCTTCATGCTCAATGATGAAGTGGCTAACGAATATTATGGTCATCTGTATGACTGGTTCTCTCCTTATCAATTTATGCTGACGGACGAGGCTGACAAGGTGATCGCTGTAGGAAATGCGATTCCATTTTATTGGGATGGCACTTCGGAAGGGCTACCAAAAGGGTGGGATGATGTCTTTCTGCAAGGGATTGAAGACTACCGCCAAGAAAAACAGCCAAACGCGATATCGGCACTCTCCATCTCCATCGATCCCCACTATCGTGGACACGGTCTCAGCGAGCAGATGGTTACGGCGATGAAGGATATCGCCAAGGAAAATGGCTTGGTGCACTTGGTGGCACCCGTACGTCCATCGCTCAAGCACAAGTACCCGCTCACGCCCATGGATAAGTATGTTCAGTGGAAAACGACCGATGACGCTCCGTTTGATCCGTGGGTGCGCACGCATTGGAAACTGGGAGCGACGATCATGCAGGTTGCGCCGGAATCCATGCTGATCAAAGGAAGCTTGACGGATTGGGAAAGCTGGACAGGGATGAAATTCCCGGAGTCCGGATCGTACATCATTCCAGACGCATTAGTTCCCGTGCAGGTTGACGTGGAAAAGGACGAAGTGGTATATATCGAGCCGAATATTTGGATGCAGCATGTTTTGTAGAGCGATCCAAAAGGTTTGGTTTTTGGAAAAGGAAGAACAAACAGCGAAGTAGCCGTTGTGGAAACCACAGCGGTTTCTTTTTGCATTTTCTGTCACCTTTTTGCCGTGAGACGGATCATACCTAATAGCAAGCAATCAACGGATGAGGTGAACGGGTTGAACGAAGCAGAAACAATGCCAGCCAGTCTGGAGGTTACACGGGAAGCCAGACTGAAATGGCTGATGCAGCAATACGGGGAGAAGATTTTTCATCTGGTGAGTCTCACGGTAAAGAATCATGCGTTGGCGGACGATATTACCCAAAACGTGTTTATCCAAGCATATCGGCATCTCGATCAGTTCCGCGGGGACGGGCAGATCAAGCATTGGCTCTACAAGATCGCGATGAATGAAAGCAAAAAGCATTTTCGGTCGTGGTCGTTCCGCAACATTTTTCCGACGATGGATGATCATCTGGGCGACCTGATGGATCGGCAGGCAAACAATCAGGTAGAGGAAGAGATTTTAAACCGGGTGAAGCGGGAAGAGGTCGTCACGTACATTCAATCCCTCGCACCGAAGTACAGGCAGGTTATCCTCCTGCATTATTACGAAGACCTGTCGATTGCGGAAGTTGCGGACATTCTCGCGGTTTCGCAAGAGGTCGTCCGTACGCGTTTGCATCGAGCCAGGAAGCAATTGAAGGAGACCATGTCGAAGGAGGTAAAAGGATGAGCGACGATCGCATGTGGAAAGAATGGAGTCAATCAGCAAAGCAATCCGTTCGTGAGAAATATCCCTTTCATTTGGAAAAATTCGAGCAGGAAGTACTTACGAAAATTCAGAGTGAGAAGCGTCGCCGTCGTTGGCAAGTAACCTCTTGGGCAGCCGGAGCGGCAGTTGCTGCGACTTTTTTCTTTCAGATTGTTCAGCCGCTTGATGGTAGTTTGTGGGGACTGACGGGGGCAGAGAAAGGACAGGAATCCTTTGAATGGATAACACCAGATGAAGGTTTCATGCATGCTTTGAAGAACGGCTATCCGATTCTGCCTGAGGTGAAAGTGGAGAAGGACGGTTTTGTTTATCAGATCAGGGATGCCATGGTCGATCACAGACGGATTACGTTTACGCTGTTAATCTCCGGTGAAAAAATGGAGGAGATTGCGCGAATTCCAGACGAATCGAAAAGAAGCGAGATGCTTTATGGGAGTCTTCGTGTAGATTTGGGGGAGCTGAAAGAAATAGGTCATGCTCCGAAAGATTTTCAATTAATCGATGGTGTGCATTATCTTATCATCGCACCGAATTACCGAATTGACGAGAAAAAAATGCGGGAGTTCATGAATCAGACGAAGCCCGTACTGCCTGTGCAAATTGTAGATATGCGCAAGAAAGAAGCTGATGAAGTGGTAGCCGAGCTGTTGCTGCCTCTGCCAAGGTCCGTTACTGTAGCAGAAAAAGCAATCCAACCGGATGAAGAAGTAGAGGCTGTGCTAGAAACAGACAGCCTGTTGACGAGGCTGAAAGTAAACCAGATCATAGCTTCTCCGACTGTGATGGAAGCGGAGCTGGAAGCTGCTTTGCAGGATGGATTCGAGCTGTATCGCTTGGAGAATGTGAAGCTGGTAGATGGGAATGGAAAGGAATATCCGGCAATAGATGACCGAATCAATGAGAATCTGGAGCAGGTTCGAGATGGCGATGCTAACAGGGTTCAAGGCAGCGACAAGTATACCATGCAGTTTTTCCCATCTCTCTTCTTTGAAGACGTACCGGAAAAACTCGAGCTTCGATTCGACGAGGTATCTGCGAATAAGTCCATTAGAGAAAACATCATGCTGGATCGGAATGCCAAATACCCGCAAAGCATTCCATTTGGCAAAAAGAATAAGCTGAACATCGAAAAGGTGTATTACGACAAAGGCAAGCTTTTCATCGTCATCCCGAACGAAGGACCAGAGGAGATTAATCTGCGTGTAGAAGGTCAGTATAGCAAGGATTTTATTATCGCAGAGAACCTGGAGACTGTTTCACTTACTTTCGAGGTACCCAAACAGGATACGTATCAGCTGGAGATGAGAGGACTTGAGTTTGAGCGATTTCCCCTAAAAGGCGTGATACCTATTACGGATTAAAAAAAGCCTTTGCACGAACCAGGAGGTCTGGTATTGTGCAAAGGCTTTTTGCTGTTTTTTACACCCAACCGAGTGCTCTTGCCACCTGGGCAGTCAAGAATGTTACTCCGATCGCAATGGCTAGCGGAATGAGTGCGGAAAGCACCGTCCATTTCACACTTTTCGTTTCCTTGTAAATATTGAACAAGGTAGTGCCGCAAGGGTAATGAAGCAAAGAGAACAACATCATATTGAGTGCTGTCAACCAAGTCCACCCGTGCTGCAAGAAGACATCCTTGATATTGTCGATCCCTTCCAGATCAACCATGGCACCGGAGGACATATACCCCATCAGAAGAATCGGCAGAACGATTTCATTAGCGGGCAAGCCGAGAATAAAAGCCATGAGAATATAGCCATCGAGACCAATGATTTGTGCAAACGGATCAAAAAAGGCAGCCATATGGGCGAGGATGCTATCTCCACCGACAAAGATATTGCCCAATACCCAAGTGATGATACCGGCAGGGGCGGCAACAATGACGGCCCTTTTCAGCACGCTCCACGATTTATCTTTACTTGCGATGAGGATCGTTTTCCAAATCTGCGGACGACGGTACGGGGGCAGCTCCAGCGTATAGTGTGTCGGTACTCCGCGCAAGGCTGTTTTGGATAACGTCCAGGAAACCGTAAGAGTGATAACGATTCCAAAAAGTACCATACCCATGACGATAAGAGCAGTAATCAGAGATTGCCATCCGCTGGTCGTGCTGGTCGCCATAAAAAGAGACGCCAATAAGATCAAGGTAGGCCAGCGACCATTACACGGGACGAAATTATTGGTCAGAATCGCCAGCATTCGCTCCCGAGGAGATTCGATAATCCGGGTGGAAAGGATGGCTGCTGCGTTACAGCCAAACCCCATCGACATGGTCAATGCCTGTTTGCCGTGTCCGCCTGCATTTTTAAACAGACGATCCATGTTGAAAGCGACACGCGGCAAATATCCGAAGTTCTCGAGCAGAGCAAAGACTGGGAAAAAGATAGCCATCGGAGGTAGCATGACGCTGACAACCCATGAGGTACCGCGAAAGAATCCGAGAACCAGAATCCCGTGCAGCCAATCGGGTGCATGTACAGCTTGAAAGCCAGCAGTTAGATAACCCTCGACAACACCGAACATGTCGGCAAGCATTCCGGATGGAACATTGGCACCTGCGATCGTGATCCAGAATACCGCACCTAAAATCGCCAGCATGATGGGGTAGCCCCATATTTTGGACGTCACAATTTTATCCAACTTATATGCACTAGAAAGCTTTTGCTTGTCTTCGTATGTCACCGCTTCCTTACAAATACTGCGACTGGTGCGATAAATGTCACTCACAATCGTGTCTCGAATTGCACTTCCTTCCACTGAGCTCCGGGCCGCAGAAAGAAGTGCCTCAAGGGAATCAGACGGATTAGTGGCAAACGGTTCGTCCATGGGTCAAAGGCTCCTTTCTTGCAGCTGTAGCCGGATCTTGCATGCGCTCTCTCAAGGTTCGCAACAAACTTTCATCACCATCTAACAACCGCAGAGCGATCCATCTTGTCGGAAAACGACTACCCAAGGTTTTCTCGATGAGCGGCTCCAACTGTGCCAACTTGGACTCAATCTGATCACTGTAGGTTATCTGTACAGGATTGGGCACGATTGTTCCGTTCGCTACTTTCTCCACCTGATCGAGCAAATTCTCGATCCCGATATGATTTCTGGCGGAAATGGCGACACAGGGAACACCTAATCTTTGCGAGATTTTTTCCAGATCAATACGAATGCCAAGCTTTTTCGCTTCATCGATCAAATTGACGCATACGACGACGTAGGGGGTCATTTCCAACACCTGCAAGGCCAAATTGAGATTCCGTTCCAAAGAAGTTGCATCCAGTACCACAACGGTGACGTCAGGTTGCTCGAAGATAATGTAATCTCTCGCCACTTCTTCATCCGTCGAGTTGGAATACAAGGAATACGTACCTGGCAAATCGATGATCCGAAAAGTCGTATTTCCCCGAGAGAATTCTCCCTCAGCCATTACGACTGTCTTTCCTGCCCAGTTTCCCGTATGTTGGCGAAGTCCAGTCAATGTGTTGAATAATGTACTCTTACCGGTATTCGGGTTTCCTGCCAAGGCAATCGTGTAGGAAGTCACTTTTCTTCACTCCCCACGTACTCCCCGAATATGAGGGAGCTTTCTTCTTTGCGCAGGGCGATGATTGTGTTATTTACCCGAAAGGCAATGGGATCGCCTAGCGGACTTTTTTGCATGACTTCCACGATGTTGCCGGGGACGAATCCGAGATCCAACAATCGCCTGCGCAGTATACCCTGAACGTCAATACGATCCAGACAGATGTGGCTACCAATCAAGGCATCAGACAAAGGAATGCTGATAGATGGCATGATGTTCACGCTCCTTTTTCATTAAGGACAAACTGTTGGCTTAGGGCAAAAATGAAGGTAAAAAAAAGTGCACGTATTCGATATCTTCATGATTTTAGTTTAAGATAAGACTCTTTCCCTGGCAACAAAGTTTTTGCTTAAGGAAACTTTTTGGTCATAGAAAAACTGCACCGCCAATCGTTCATGGTATCTAACGATGGAGGTACAGTTCAGTCTTGATGCTCTATCGTGTATATCTAACGGCTAGATCCGTTCCACCGGGCTTGTCAGGCAAGTAGGTCCACCTGTTCCCTTATAAGAAATCTCCTCGCCCTCATACTCGTACACAGTCGCACCTGCATCGAGAAGGCGTTGCTTCGTAATCGGGTTGCCGGACACGACCATGCACACACGCGGCGCGAGAGCGAGAACATTGCTGCCGAGATTATCGTACTCATGATCCGGTACCTCGATTAACTGAATGCCTCTGTCAATGAGCAGTTGGCGGAAAAATACTGGCATCAGCTTGGAGTAAACAACTGCCAAATCATGATCGACCATGCTGATAATCGACATCAGATGCAGACATTCCGCAGGACCGCGATCATACGGGAGCTGCACGACGATGATTTCATCCGTGAAATCCTTGACCATTTCTGTAATTTGAGCGATAGCCACTTCGTTCGTGCGGAAGCCAAGGCCGATCGCGAGCGTTTTTTCACCCAGCCAGACGAGATCGCCGCCATCTGACAAGGCATCGCCTGTGAGCTGTCCCAGGATCGGGATATTGTTTTCTTCTAAAAAGGCTTTGTATACTTCGGCTTCACCCTGACGGAGCTCCTTGCCAGATTTGAGGATGATTGCCCCTTTAGAAGTAAATTTCACAGGGTCATGGGCGTAAATGGAATCCAGTCCGGTTTTATCAGATTGTGGCAAGTGCAGGACGTTTTCTACATGCTCGCGCAAAATTGATTCGAATTTGGCGTATTCATGCAGAGCGCGGTCCCAGTCAGGGCGGTCTGTATAATTGAAGGTTTTCCACGATTGATCGAGATGTTCTTGACTGATAAATGCTTGATGGGGATGCTTGATGATGACGGTTTTCATCTTTTTGACCATGGATTGGCTGCCTTGGAACATAGTTGCCTCCCTTTTTCCACATTGCAGAATATTATTCATATTTCGAAATGTTCACCATTAGTTTACACATTCTGATTTCTGACTGTCAATCTGTGATTCCTCCCTGGAGTTTTTTTGCGATTCACAAAATTAGAGCAAATGGTTTAACATAGTTTCATATGAGAAGATAGATAGAAAAGGGGGGATGACCGTGATTCAATCGTTTGATCGAGCGATGGCGATTGCAACGGCACTTTCGTCGGATGAACATAGAAAATGGTGGACGATCAATGATTTAGCGAAGGAATGCCAGCTCCCGGTCAGCACCATTTATCGACTGTTGTACACGTTGATGAAGCATGGACTGGTAGAGCAGGATGCTGCGACCAAGCAATATACGTTGGGGATTAAATGGATGGAGTTTGGTTTGCGCGTGCTTGATCGAATCGATTATCGCAAAGTAATCAAGCCGATGATCGAGGAGCTTGCCAGAGAAGTGAACGAAAGTGTTTATTTCAGTCAGCCTAGCGGACTCGAATCCATTGTTGTCGATCGTGTAGACAGTCAGCACAATATCCGCATCTACGACCAGTTGGGCTTGCGGATTCCGATGCATATCGGTGCGGCCAATAAAGTCGTGCTGGCACATATGCCTGTGGAAGAAGCACGACAAACCGTAGTGCAGCTCGTGGGTGAAGAGCAGGTACCTGTTTTTATGGAGAAGCTCCAGGAGATCAGAGCAGCTGGTCATGCGGTCAGCTTTGCGGAGCGGACGGAAAATACGGCGTCCGTCGCAGCACCGGTGATTGATTACACCCAAAAGGTAATCGGCGCGTTAAGCATTGGAATTGTTACGTATGATTTGAAGGAGGAACGACTCCAGTATTTGATTGAACGGGTAAAGGATGTCGCTCACAAAACCTCGCAACGGCTAGGCGGCCTGTCAAAGGCTTGACTGGCCTTTTTTTATGCTCTTTTCACCTTGTGGATTTTGTTAATAATACTAAATAAAATAACTAAAAAATTAATAAAAATAAAAATTATATTGACATCGTTTATACATATAATGTAAAAATGTATTTGTATCAAATTTTGGGAGGTTTTTACATCGTGGGATTTTCAATTGAACGAGTACGAGAAAGTGTATCTCGAGTTAAAGAGAGAGCAGAACGAACAGTTAGGGAAGCGACGGAGAAAGTAAAGGAGAAGGCAATCGAAAAAGGGAAAGAGGTGTTCCCTAACGATCCAAAAGCTGTTGGTAAAATAGTAGCCGAAAAAACTGCGCAAGGAATGGCAATGGGCGCTGTATTTGGCTCAACAGTCGGCGGAATGGGACAGGTAAATGAAGCTAAGTATAAAGGAACAGCAGGTGCTGTGGTTGGTGGACACTTGGGCGCTATTAGAGGATCAATAGAAGGCAATGTCCGATACGAAATTGGAAAAGCACTGTGGGGTAAAGGTGACTAATATTCAAGAGAAGAGGCAAGAAGGTAAGGTAAGAAGTTATATGATAAAATCAATTGTGGTTTGTGAGGATACGACAAATAGTTATGAGCCCATTAATGCACAACGCCGCTTTTTTCCAGGGGTTCATGGCACTGTCCAAATTTTAGTTCGACTCTCTAAAATCGAGCAAGATTCCAATGTTACTTTTCAGTGGTATATATCAGGAGAGCCTGAGACACCACTTGCAACATACGTGGTAACAATGATACGAAATAGCAGTGCTGACAGATTTGCAGTTGGAGTATTAGATTTAGAGGCTTTACTAGTGTTGAACTCATTTGATATTTGTCAAAAGTGGTTTGTTATAGTGAGTTTTGAGGGTGAAACCTATCGTGAAGATTTCGAGTTGAGGAAATTTAATAACTATCTATCAAATGGATCGTATCCTGCTACCCAAAGAAATACGGTGAGTGCAACAAGAATTAACTGGAGGGGCTAGAAAAATGGCTTGGATTATTGCAACAGAGCTAATCAGAATTATTTTTGCTTATGTAGGCGGCTATATAATTCTACTAGGATTGCAGACTTCCTATAAATGGGTAAATGGTAAAGAAGCCAAGCTTAGCTTTTCTCAAAAAATGATGGTTCTCACAATAGGTGTGGCTATCGATATCATTTTCAGATATGTTTTTTAATCATCAATCGAAATAAAGAAAAAACTCGATCTTCCCAACCGTCCGGGAAATCGAGTTTTTTCTTGCTTCAAGGCCAAGCACTAAGCCCCACCTTCATCCAATCGCTGAAAATCTTTTCTGATACAAGCCTGCTTTAGCCTTTTTGTCTTTATCAAATATTTGAGATCCGAGCGATTGTCGTAGGAGAGTTGGACATGGAAGTAGTTGATATATTCCAGAACACCCAAGGCATAGATACCTCCGACAATCGTCAAACCAGCTACAGGCATAGTAGACTGCCATCTCCAGACATCGATCATAAACAGAACAGGTGCGAGAATAATCACGAAAATGTTTATCTTCTGTACGTGCTTCAATTGAAGAACAAGCCAGAGGGGAGTGATCGATCGATTTTCCCTTTTCAATCCTTTCCATTTGAAATACCAATACACGCTCCCTTGCAGTAAAAGAAATTCCAAAAGAAAAAACGAAGCCCAGAAAGAATAGAGGGAAAATAACCTCCATTGCGGGTACAAAAAATCGATAGGGAAGCTGAGAATCAGAAAACCAATTACGCCACAGGCTTCGCCAATGTATAAAAAAGAAAACCTCGCCTCTAGATATTTTTTCATATGTTCACCTTATGTAAAAAAGTTGATTATAACTACATTTTGACAACTTGCAGAGAAAAAATCCATTTGTTTCTACGAAAATTTTGATTTGCTTGTAACATTTCCCTTTTGCTTCCGACTATTGGGCTAAGAACGTAAAAAAGAGGAAGCCAGGAGGAAAATCAAAATGAAACCATATGCAACCAAAAAGCTGATGATCACAGTAGGAGCTGCTGCTTTGCTCTTATCAAGTCCATTGTGGTTTACGCAACCACAAGTAACTGTACAAGCCGAGGCAGCCACATTGACGCAACCCCAGTTGAGCAAAGCAGTCCAAAAAACCGTGGACAAGCTGAGCAAACACTACCCGGAATTGAAAAACGCGGAAAAAACCATTTCGCGAAACAATCAGATGCGAGATGTCATCCACATCCAATTCCGCATCTTCAGCAACAAGGAGCGGACGAAGGTATCCCTGTATGCGGATGCCAGAATCGATGTAAACAGCGGTGCACTACTGTCCTTCTCTGCAAGGGATATTCCCGGAAAGAAACCTACTGCGCGGCCTATGGAAGCGATGGGAAAAGAAAAAGCACAGAATATCCTGAAGGATTTCATCGGTGACGCCATCAAGCAATACCGGATAGAAGAGGTAACAGTTGATGGTGAGGGCACAGAGGCTATAGCAAACGTACGCTTCGTCCGTGTTGTGAATCAGATTCCGGTCAAAGACGATGGGTACGTAGTGGCGATCAATGGCGCAGGAAAGCTGGACTATATAAACGCAGGCGAAGCAACAGGATTGCAGATGGACACAAGCAAATTCGCCGCTCCGTCAGGGGTTAAGCAACCCGATGAAATCGGCAAGCATTTAGAAGACCTGCTGCACCTCAGCTATGAGCAAAAAGCAAAGGACATTACCGCTGGCTTTCGCCCTGTCTACAGCCCAATTTTCACAGGCTATTTGGATGCACGATTAGGAGCCGAGGTAGAGTCCGGATGGACCAGGAAAAATAAGTACGGCAAACCAATCACGGTAACACCTGGAAACCAGCGGGTCTTCGCCAAGACAAATGAGGAGATAGCCACAGCACTCTCTACCTTTATTCCAGTTCCAGAAGGAATTGCGTTTAAAATGACCAAAGGTGCTCTAGTTCTCGAAGGGGAGAAGGAGTATGATGCCGTGGTTGGCAACAAAAGGTTCTTGGTGAGGACAATGAATGATCAGATAACGTACTTTCATGTACTTGAAAACCCACCAAAGCAGAAGGTGATTACAGAGGCAACTGCAGAGGAAAAAGCAGTGGCGTTTCTGCAACCGTTTGTACACGCAGAAGTAACGGAGCTGGTACCACAAATGATTAACAAAGAAGAAGGCAAGCAAGCGTTTCTATTTTTCCCTGTACACCAAGGTATTAGGGTGGAGGGCCAGACCTATTCGGTAAAAGTTGACATGCATTCGGGAGACATTGTATCCGCCGGTTTTCCAGAAGCTACTGGTGAATTATCCTATGATGATGCCTCCAATGTCGTAGGGCCCGAGCAAGCCGTACAAGCATTGCTGACAGCCAATCCGCTTACACTGAGCTATGTATTTCCTTCCACCGACGGACGGTACCAGGCAACACCTGTCCTTGTTTATGAACAGAAAGAAAGAGGCGGAAAGGTTGACGCAGTTACGGGTCAATCCATTAAGTAGGGAGCAGGGAGAGGAATTCCAGTGCAGGACACAATTGATTACGAGTCGCGGATCAAAGCGATCTATCGCGAGCACTACCGGGATGTCTATCAATATCTCTACTACTTCACGGGGAAGCGCGAGCATGCGGAGGATTTGACGCAAGAAGTATTTATCCGGGTCTTGGATGCCTTGGGCAGATACGAGGAGCGTTCCAGTGTGAAGACGTGGATTTTACATATTGCCAAGCATGTCGCCATCGATGATTACCGGAAGAGGCGGGTGCAAACGTTCTTTGGCATGGAATTGTTAAAAGGGCTGCCTTCTCTTCTAGGGAGGCCGGAAGCGGAGCTGGCTTCCAAGGAAGAGCAGCTGGAAATTGAGCAGGCCATGCAGAAAATGAAGCCACATCATCGGAATGTACTGATTTTACGCGGTATCAAGGCTTACAGTATCCGGGAAACAGCAGAAATCCTTGGCACCAGCGAAGCCAAGGTTCGCGTAGATTTTCACCGGGCCACAAAAGAGCTCAAAAAAGTTTTGCATGTCGACTGGATAGGAGGGTTGGCCAATGAATACTCCAAATGATGAGCAATTCTTCGCGGCTCTTCCTCGGGCAAAGGATGCGGAGCCAAGGAGCGAATTCGTAGAAGCGCTGGAAGCAAAGCTGGTGCAACGGGCGCGGGCAAAAATGAATCGTCCGAATAGAGTCGGCATCAAGCTGGCGACATGGACGGTTTCCGCTGCAACGGTGGCAGCAGCAGTATGGATGATGGGTGTAACTCCGGAGTTGTTCACACAATCTCGTTTTGAATCGCAAGCGCAATTGGTTCCCCGCTCCTTCTTATCGACAGAAATAAAAGAAAGCGAGTTAAGCCAAGCGGCGATCAGAACGCTGGAAAAGCTGTACGAGAAATATCCTCCATTTCGGGAAGCGGAAAAATCGGTCTCTGTAACGAAAGCCCCCCGAGAGGTATACAACATAGATTTTCGCACGTTCAGCAATAAGGAACGAACAGAAGTGTCACTATATGCCAGAGTGAAACTAGACGCCAAAAGCGGGGTCTTGCTTGGATTCGATGCAGAGAAAATTCCAGGGCAAGAGAAAATCGAGGGAGTGTCTTCCAAGGAGAGAACAGAGCAACAGGCGAAGGCATTCATGGAATCGTTCCTGGGCAAAAATATGGAGCAGTATCGGTTCGAACAAGTAGATAAGCAAGAGGGAGCAGATGCCCTTGCGCATGACGCCGTCCGATTGCAACGCTACGTAAATGATGTACAGGTAGAAGGGGATTCCTATGTGATCGGCATGAACGATGTGGGGCAGATTGGCTACATCAATTCAGGCGATACAACGGGAATTACTCTGGACACCGGGCAGTTTCAAGGCATAGATGAGTTACCTTCTCCGAAAAAAGCCGAGAGTGGGCTTGCAGAAGTCATGCAGTTGACGTATCAGAGAGTTGGAAAGAAGGATGTGGACTACGTCCTTCGCTACGAAGAAAACTTCTCCGGGTATCTTGACGCGCAGACAGGCAAGGAAGTGAAAACCATCTTGTGGGGAGGGGAGTCCTTTAGCGACAGTATCGCCGTCAAGCCAGGGGGCAAGAAGGCAATAGCTACGTCGGCAAAAGAGGCTGCGGCTGCCATGGAGTTTTTCGATCAGAAGGTAGAGGGCTATCCGTTTACGGGGAGCAATGTGCCCGCTTATATGATGGGAGACAACGAACGGGAATACGTTGCCAAAAAAGGTCAGCGAATCATGCAGCTGACTACCGTTGATAGTCGGGCGACAGCGTTCAAGATTTCTTATCCTGAGCTGAAAGCAGGTGATACGACACTCACCGTCGCAGAATTGCAGGAGCGTGCGATCTTGTTTTTGGAGCCGTATTTGGATACGCGGGTGAAGTCTGTTCGAATGCAGGAGCAAATTTACGTGATGGGCAGACAGGTTGAACTGAACTTTGTCCGGGAAGTAAACGGCGTGTTGATACGGGATCAGTATTATAAGGTCACGTTCGACGGGCAGACAGGAGAAATTATCGGGGCAAGGTTGACATTCCCGCATGAGCAGGAGGCCTTCCCAGATGCGTCCAAGGTGATTTCAGCGGAAGAGGCGGCGCAGGTTTATCTCCAACATAAACGGCTCAGTCCCCGCTATCTATTCCCGCTTGAAAACAATAGGATTCAAGAGCAACCAGTCTTGGTCTATTCGGCAGAGATACTGAAGAGCAATGGGGATGTAGATGCTATTACGGGAGAATGGCTGCCATACGAATAATGAGACACACCAGGGGGAGACTCCTGGTGTTTTGTTTTGCATAATGCCTTCCCAGAAATTGCATAGTAAAGCGTGAGGGGAGGGGCAAACGTGGAAGGATTCGGAGAAAGCATGCTCGTCATCGGGCGCGTATGTACGATTATTCCTTTATTATTGTTGGTCACTTTGTTCATGGGCAAGCGCTCAATTGGGGAGCTGCCTGTCTTTGACTTTATCATCATTATTACTTTGGGATCAGTGGCAGGGGCTGACATTGCAGAGCCAGATGTCCGGCATATTTCGATTGCAGTAGCGGTTTTGACGTTGGGCATTTTGCAACGGGTCGTATCGCAGTTGTCGGTTGACTGTGCTCAAAAAAGTAGAGCAGCAGGTCGTAACGAAGCAAGATTTAAACATCCAGACTTCTTCGGCGGGAATGTCGTTGCCTGTCATTGTGGAAGGCAAGCTATATCCGGATGTGCTATCATACCGGAACCGCGATGAGCAATGGCTTATGCACGAATTGAAGAAAAAGGGGATCGCGTCCGAACAAGTCTTTCTCGCAACGATCAATCGCCAAAATGAATGGCAGTTCTCCTTAAAAAACGAAAAAGAACCACAAGTACCCCCGTTACATCATTAGCTATCGAATGGAAAAAGGCACAGTCCCTCTGCAAAACCTGCATGAAGTCACTGTGCCTTATACGGGAGCATAATGGTGAACTTGGTTCCTACTCGTGGTTTGCTTGATACATTGACCGTTCCGCCAATCGCATGAATGACATGATAGGAATACGTCAATCCAAGACCGGTCCCAGTTGTTTTCGTAGAAAAGTAAATCGTTCCAAGTCGGCTGATCTGTCCTGCATCCATGCCGACACCGTTATCCTTGATGACCAACAGAGCTTTGTTTCGCTCGATGTGCAAGTCCAGGGAGACTTTTCCGTCCGAAATATCCGAGCACGCCTCGATGGCATTTTTGATGAAATTCACCAACACTTGCTTGAACTCGTCTGGATTGGCCTTGACGGTCACAGGTCTCTCAAAGTCTTGCAGCGTAAGCTCCACGTTATGCATATTGGCAAAGGGGAGCATTACTTCGCGGATGGCATGCAGATGCTCGCTCACATTAATGATCTCATGCCGTTCCTTGAGCGGTTTCGAAATCGCAAGGTATTCGGTCAAAATGGCTTCTGTCCGTTGAATTTCATCGAGACTGATGCGAATGTATTGATCGACTTTTGCCAAATTTTCCGGACATTCCTGTATTAATTTCAAGAAGCCCTTGACAGCTGTCAGTGGATTGCGAACCTCGTGTGCGAGCGATGCAGCAACATGGCTCATCGTCTGGATTTTTTCGTTTTGCGCGTGGCGGATAAACAGCTCCTTATCCGAAACACATTTGCTGAAAAGCGACATTAATAACCAGAGGCCGAAAAAGTTTTGAATAGGAATCACTATGGTGTAGTAAACGAGGTGTTGAGTTACATACGTGGGAAAAAAGTAATAAGTAGTCCCTAAAGCAACCGTAGAAAAAATCGCACTCGTCATAAAAAGATACAGTGTTTTCCGATAACTGGCTTTGTAGTGTCGATACAAAAAGAGTGACAAGACAAAATTGACTGTAAGGATCAGCATGGCAACCCATGTTCCTTCGCCACCTAAGTAGTACCGATAAACCAAGGCTTCAATAAGAAGGAGCAAGGCAATCTCGATTCCGCCATAAACCAGTCCGAAAAGAATGATGACATGTCGGATATCAAAAAACATGCCATTCATGACACTCGGGGCGAAGGTCATCGCGAGAAACATGCAGGCTGAGCTGGTGATGACAAGAAAGGAACGGCTGTAGTTCCTCATTTTGTCACGGTAATAGATGTTGAAAAACACAAACGGGATAATGGCGAAAAACCATTGAAGAATAACTTCTTTTAATAGACTCATGTAGCATCCCCATCGCAAATATTTGCTAGGCTTGTATCAATCTACGATAATTCGACAAGACACAACAAAATCCCTCTTGTTGTTACTGAAGAAACTGGAATATTTATCAAGAAAATTCTTTCGGTAAACCTAGTTGACAGATAGGTAATTGCCAGATTATATTCTGTATATACTTATACAAACGTTTTGAAAATAGAAACTACTCTTATCAAGAGAAGGCTGAGGGAATGGCCCTATGAAGCCCGGCAACCTAGCGCGAGAGATTACGTTCTTTCGAGCCAAGGTGCTAACTCCAACAGGTAGAATACCTGACAGATAAGAGGCGAGAATCTTGTCGATTTTTGTCCTCTTTCTCTGTGAAAGAGGTTTTTTTGCGTAGCTAACGTGGGGAAGAAGCGCATTTCCAGTCTACGCTTCGGCCTCCGCCCCTCAGTGAGTGATGACTGTTCGCTCCGGAAGAAATGGCGGGAGCGCTTCAAACGTAGAAGGTTCAGGAAGGATTTCATAAGTGAAGCTGAAATTCCCCGCCATTTCTTCCTGCGCTGGGTGGGGCTCCAGAGGCGCTTGGACTGGAAATACGCTTCTTCTACGAAGCTTTTGTTTCCTTTTTGAAAGTGGAATCAAAAGAAGCTTCGGTGAATCACTCACAAAACGTTGTAAAGGCTCTTGCTACACACCAGCTTTTCGTTAGCCCTGGCACATGTCTGGAAGGAGACCGCCCGAACGTAGAGAGGATACAGGCGACTGGAAGACATGTGCCAGGGCTACCCCAACCGATTGAGGGGAAACAAAATTTTTAATCTTGTTATCTGTTTTAAAAAGAAAAAGGGGGAGCATCTCAATGAAAAAGAAACTCGGTCTGATCACATCACTTGTTTTGGCAGCATCTGTTCTTGTGACGGCATGCGGCAGCGGGGCAACAACGGGAACCGGCAGCACAAACGGCGGTGCTTCGGGAGAGAAGGCAAAGAGAATCGCATTGATCATGCGTCAAAACGTTGGGACATTCTCTGCACAATACATCAATGGCGTGAAGACAGAGGTGGAGAAAAACGGCGGCGAGTTGACCGTATTCAACGCAGATACCGATCTGGCAAAAATGGCGTCCAACCTCGATGCGGCTGTGAACCAAAAGTTTGATGGTATTCTGATCGACCATGGTACGGCAGAAGCGTTGCAGCAGGGCACGCAAAAGGCTGTGGATAAAAAAATCCCGGTCGTCCTGTTTGATACAGACATCAACATTCCGGGTGTGCCAGTTGTGGCGCAGGATGACAACAAGTTGGCAGAGCTGAGCCTGGAGAAGCTGGCAGCAGATACAAACGGCAAAGGCAACATCGTAAAAATCTGGGTAGCTGGCTTTGCGCCTATGGAAAAACGCCAAGTGACGTATGAAGCTTTCCAGAAGAAATACCCGGACTTGAAAGAGATTGCGGCATTCGGATCTGCAACCAACAATACGGCACTCGATACACAAACGCAGATGGAAGCGATCTTGAAAAAGTATCCAAACAAAGGCGACATCACAGCAGTGTGGGCGGCTTGGGATGAATTTGCCAAAGGGGCGACACGTGCCATCCAGCAAGCAGGGCGTACGGAAATCAAAGTATACTCCATCGATTTGAGCGATGAGGATCTGCAAATGATCCAGGTGGAAAACTCTCCGTGGGCAGCGACGGCAGCAGTAGATCCATCCAATATCGGACGCATTCATGCTCAAACCGTGTTCCAAAAAATCAAAGGCGAGCAAGTGCCAGACAACGTGAAGCTGAATCCAGTGCTGGTGAAACAGGAAGACCTGCCGAAGGATAAGAAAGTAACGATGGGCGACCTGTCCCAATACGTACAAGAGTGGGGCAAGTAAGAACCAAATTGGCTTTTCCCGTTGATCTGTATCCGTCAACGGGATTTTTCCTTATAGAGGTAGAGGGTGGATTACGCAGGTAAACAGGAGGTGTGAAAAATGTCCACATTGCAGATGAAAGGGATGGCGAAGCAGTTTTCTGGGGTTCCTGCCCTGCGATCCGTCGATTTTGAGGTGCGCGCAGGAGAGGTTCACGCACTCCTCGGTGCCAATGGTGCGGGAAAGAGTACCCTGATGAAAATTCTCACGGGAGCGTACCAGGCAGATGGCGGTACGATCACCATCGATGGACAGGCCGTGACGATCAACTCGCCGCAGGACGCCAAAGCACAGGGCATTCAATGTGTCTATCAGGAAGTGGACACCGCCTTGATCCCGTATTTGAGCGTCGCCGAAAACATATTGGCGGGCCAGCTCGTCCAGTCGAAAACCAAGGGACTGATCAACTGGCAGAGCTTGTACAACGAATCAGAGCAGATTTTAAAAAACTTCGGCTTCTCCATTCCGGTGAGGATGCTCGTCGAAGAATGTACGCTGTCGGAAAAGCAATTGATTTTGATTGCACGGGCTACCGTTCAAAAAGCAAAGTATGTCATTTTCGATGAACCGACAGCGCCGTTGAGCACGAAGGAGAGCGAGCGGCTGTTTCAAATCATTGCGCAGTTGAAAAAAGCTGGAGTCGGGATCATTTATATTTCCCACCGCCTGCCGGAAATCTTTGAAATCTGCGATCGGATCACCATCATGCGCGATGGACAGCATGTCGTGACTTCGGACACGGCGAAGACCAACATGGACGAAGTGATCGCGAACATGCTGGGCAAAAGCTTCGATGAGGAGTTCCCGAAGCTTGCAGTGCCGATTGGCGAAACGATTTTTGAGGCGTCAGGTGTGGCTGGCGGCAAAGTGCGCGGAGTCGACGTGAAGGTTCGCGAGGGAGAGATCGTGGGTGTCGTCGGTCTGGTTGGGGCAGGGAAGACTGAGCTCGCCCGATTGCTCTTCGGTGCAGATGAGGCAAAGGCTGGTGCCATTCGATTGCATGGAACACGTGTCCAACTGCGCTCGCCAAAAGACGCCGTCGATGCAGGGATCGTACTCGTCCCGGAGGAAAGGCGCAAGGAAGGAATTTTCGTAGAGGAGTCCGTGCAGAACAATCTGTCTGTCGCCTCATTGAAAAAGAAGTCCTGGCTCGGATTTATCAAAAGAGGGGCGGAAGCGGCCAACGCAAGAGAGCTCGTGCAGCGCCTTGGGGTAAAAACAGCCGATATCAAGCAGCTGGTCGGTTTCCTCAGCGGCGGAAACCAGCAAAAAGTCGCTATCGGCAAATGGCTGGATACAAACGCTCACCTCTTTATGTTTGACGAGCCGACAAAAGGGGTGGATATCGGAGCGAAAAGCGATATTTACCGTCTGATCGGAAATCTCGCCGAGCAGAAAAAGGGTGTCCTGTATTTCTCCTGTGAGTTTCAGGAAGTCATCGGGATCGCAGACCGGATTCTCGTCATGTTCGAGGGCAAGATCGTGAAGGAATTGAGTCGCGAGGAAGCAACACAAGAGCTGATTATGTATTACGCAAGCGGAGGTGAGTAACGTGGCAGATAAAAAGTTTAGCTTATTTGATTTTATTTATAAATACGGAACGGTTGCCGTTATCGTTATTGTCATGTTGTTATTCAGTTTGACCAACCCGTATTTCTTCACGTACGACAACTTGACGGACATTCTTCGCTCCATCTCGATTGTGACATTTGTCGCGATTGGCGTTACGTTCTCGCTGATTGTCGGAGGCTTTGATTTGTCTGTAGGATCGACGGTTTCATTGACCACAGTTGTTTCTGCTTCCATGATGGTTTGGTACGAACAAGGAGTCTTCACGACACTAGTTGTTCCGATTGTACTCAGCTTGCTCGTAGGGTTGGTCAACGCCTTCTTGGTCGTGAAAATCCGCATTCCTGATTTGCTGGCTACTCTAGCAATGCTCTACATCGTCAATGGCATTCATATGACGTATTCCCAAGGCTACTCGATCTACGCAAATATGCCGATGCAGGACGGCTCACAGGCACCGGGAAAATTCCAGGAATGGTTCCTCTGGCTGGGCCAAGGAGAAATTCTTTCCGTACCGGTTCCGGTTATCCTGACCTTTTTACTTGTCGCGATCACGCATGTGTACTTGACCTATACGAGACAGGGGCGGATGCTGTACATGACAGGTGGCAATTTGGAAGCTGCCCGTCTGTCGGGGATTCCTGTGAATCGCTATCGTACCTTGGCTTATGTGCTCTCCGCACTTTTTGCGGGCTTGGGCGGGATGCTCTTGGCAGCGCGGATCGGTACCGGGCAGGTGAGTAGTGGTGGCTCCATGCTGATGGATGCAGTAGCGGCTGCTTTCGTAGGCTTCTCCGTATTCGGCGCTGGAAAGCCAAACGTATTCGGTACATTTGTGGGAGCCATCCTGATCGGGGTGCTGCTCAACGGCATGACGATGCTCAATCTGCCGTACTACGCTTACGATATTATCAAAGGAACGGTATTGGCGCTCGCTTTGGCTGTGACCTATTATCAACTGCGCAGAAAACGAAACGCTTAGAAACGTAACGTTCTTCTTACTTTTCTCTCATCAATTTCTCATCTTCCTATTATTCCCTTCTCTTTTTTGAAGCTTAGTATTGGTCTTACTCAAGTGAGACAAATGCGAAAGCAAATTCAAATAAAGAGAAGGGATGTTGTTTTTATGCGTATACTCGTTGTGCCTTCGGGCTTTAAGGAAAGTTTAGATGCCGAGCAAGCAGCAGAATGCATGAAAGAAGGAATTCTGCGCGTACTCCCGCTCTCCCAAGTACAGACACTGCCGATGGTAGATGGAGGAGAAGGTTTTACAAAAGCAATTGTGAAAATTTCGAATGGCTCGATTATTGATAAGGAAGTAACTGGCCCTGTAGGAGAAAAGGTTCCTTCCCATTTCGGGATATTCGGATCAAAGACGACAGGTCAAACGGCTGTGATTGAGATGGCGGCAGCAGCGGGACTGCGACTAGTTCCAAGAAGCTTGCGTGATCCGCGCAAAACGACGACACATGGCGTCGGTGAATTGATCAAAGCGGCGCTGGACATGGGGGCAGATCGTATTTTGCTAGGCTGCGGCGATTCCGGTACTTCCGATGGCGGGGCAGGCATGGCGCAAGCACTTGGCGCGAAATTTTTGGATGCAAGCGGTCAAGAAATCCGTATTGAAGGCGGAATCTCGCTGGCAAAAGTAACGAAAATCGATGTATCCGGCATGGACAAAAGACTCAAGCAGGTGCAAATCGATGTGGCTTGCAACTGGTTTAACAAGCTGTGTGGGGAAAACGGAGTCGCTCGCGTGTTTGGCCCGCAAAAGGGAGCGACACCTGAGCAAGTGGTTGAGCTGGAAGAAGCACTCGAACAATTCGCGGCTATCATCGAGCGGGATTTCGGTAGCGATGTCAGAGAAATGCCGGGTAGTGGTGCATCGGGTGGCTTGGGTGCCGGACTGCATGCGCTGACGGGTGCGAATCTGTATCCACGCTACGACATTATCATGAAGTACATTGATTTGGATCGGATGCTTCAAGAGACAGACCTTGTGTTTACGGCGGAAGGAAGCATTGATTTTCAAACCCCACGAGGAAAAATTCCAGTGGAAGTGGCGAAGCGGGCGAAAAAGCATGCCCTGCCAGTGGTGGCTTTGGTGGGGACTGTTGGCAAAGGTGCAAGACTCAATTATGAGCACGGAATTGATGCGTACACGAGTATTTTGCCGATGCCGTCTACGTTGGAGGAAGCGTTTATGCATGCGCAAAAATGGCTGACCGATTGCTCGGAAAGCTCCATGCGAACCATCATGGTGGGCCTGCAGCTCGCAAATCGTTTAATGGAGAAGGAGCAAGTATCGTGATTGCACAGACTGCTGCAAAGGAAAGACCTGCCTGGGTCCTTCCGATTGTCCTGATTATGTTCGCTGAACTACTGCTTATGTTGCCGTCTTCCCTGACATTTGAAGCCAAATGGAGCTTGTTCTGCTTCTGTGTCGCCGTGATCCTGTGGACGACCACCTCGCTGAACTCCGCCTATGTGGCGATAGGCTCCGTGTTACTCCTCGTCGTGACAGGAACGGCTGACCAGGAAATTTTGTTCGACTCGCTCGCCTCCGATGTCATTTGGTTAATGATTGGCTCGTTCATTCTCGGCGGTGCTCTTCAAGTGACTGGCTTGGCAGGCAAACTCACAGATCTGGTCGTGAGCCGCGCAAAGAATGTTAAAAGCTTGTTTTGGCTCTTGACGGTCGTCGTTCAATTTCTCGCTTTCTTTATCCCGTCTACTTCTGGACGCGCAGCGGTGCTACTGCCTGTTTTCCACTCGCTGACCTCAGAAATCGGGAACAAGCAAATCACGAAAGCCATGGCGATCCTGATTCCGACGATTATTTTAGTATCGACGAGCTCCACCATGATCGGAGCGGGCTCCCATTTTATCGCACTCGATATGCTGAAGGAGTTCAATGGGGAAGGGATTAGCTTTGCAGAGTGGCTGTTGTGGGGACTGCCGTTTGGGGTAGTGGCCAGCATCGTTACTTGCCGGATTGTTCTGGCTCTGTTTCTCACTAAAGAAGAGATGCAGCGCCCACTTGCGAGCAAAAAGCTCTCCCTTACCTTGTCCCGCAATGAAAAATATACGGTTGCTGTGATCGGGGCGATGGTCATTTTCTGGCTGACAGAGCGGTTTCACGGAATCGAGATTGCAACCACGACAGTTGTCGGCGCCTTTCTTTTGACACTGCCGAATGTGGGCGTCATGAAATGGAAGGATGGCGTACAGTCTGTCTCGTGGAACCTGATTCTGTTTGTAGGGGCAGCCATTGCCCTCGGAAAGTCGTTGTTGGACAGCGGCGCGGCAGAGTGGATCATGAAGAAGCTGTTCACGATCACCGAGCAGCTGGAAGGGGAATCGTCGCTGCTGATCATTGGGGTTATTACTTTGCTGACACTGACCTCCCATCTGTACATTACATCGCATACAACGAGAGCCGTTATTCTTGTTCCACCGCTTCTCTACTTTGCGAGCAGCCTTGAATTGAATGAAGTGACTGTGTTGTTCTTAGGAATCGTCGGTATGAACTACTGCCTGACCTTCCCTGTCAGCTCCAAAGCATTGCTCATGTTCCAGGAAAGCGGCAAGGAGACCTTTTTGCCTAAGGATTTGCTGCGGTTGAGCTTGTATGCAGGTGCGGCCCACGCGATCCTGATGGTCGTCTTTTATTATGCGTACTGGCAGTGGGTAGGGTTATCAATATAAGTAAAAAATTATATCTTTCGTACGGATTACTCTTTGATCCACAGCCAATATTTGCTAAACTCATCTGGATAATGGATGCAAGGCTTAGGAGGATTACATGTCGGAGCGAATATTAATTGTGGAAGATGAAGAGAAAATTGCTCGTGTGATTCAATTAGAGCTGGAATACGAAGGATACGAAAGCGAGATCGCCAAAACAGGGCTTGAGGCGCTGGAACAATACAATCAAGGTGGATGGAACTTGATTTTGCTCGATGTACTGCTGCCAGGCTTGTCAGGCATAGAAGTGCTTCGCCGGATTCGGGTAAAGGACTCCGCGACGCCAGTCATTTTATTGACGGCCAGAAATGCTGTCGTAGACAAAGTGAATGGACTCGATCAAGGCGCGAACGACTACATCACGAAACCTTTTGAAATCGAGGAACTGCTGGCTCGCATCCGTTCCTGCCTCCGTTTGTCCCAAATGACGAGGAAAGTGGAAGCCAGCTCCAAAGTAGAGGTAGCAGATTTAAGCCTGGATGAAAAATCACGGGAAGTGACGAGAGGCTCCAGTCAGATCGAGCTGACGCCGCGTGAATTCGATTTGTTGCTTTATCTGATGCAGAATAAAAACCAAGTTCTGAATCGTGAACAGATTCTTACACACGTATGGGGATTTGATTATTTCGGAGACACAAATGTCGTTGACGTGTATATCCGTTACTTGCGTAAAAAGGTGGACCAAGGGTATGAAACCCCGCTTTTGCATACAGTACGAGGCGTTGGTTATATGCTGAAGGGGTAGATTATGAAAATCAAAAATAAAATTCATTTGTTCTCTACGGTCGCACTTTTGCTAATGTTGCTCATGGTAAACAGCTTCATTTACTTCATGTTCTACAAAGTGACAACAGACGGCGAGCTGGATCGTCTACAACGAGAAGTTCTGCACATCCAGAGTGGACTCAATCAGATCGGTGTAGAAAGTTTCGACCCTGCTACGCTCTTGCAGCCGTATTTGCCGTCGAACGGGATGATCCGGATTATCGATCAAGAGTCGCGAGCCATCGTCACGCAGGAAGTAGACAGCACACAGCCAATCCCGGCACCGAAGCCCATCTTTGATAGAAAAGCGAGTGACGGTGTCTTCGATGTCAACGGAGCGAAATACGCGTACGTCAAGGTCCCGATCATTTGGACGAATGGGAAAATTGTCACGTTAGAAGTCATTGAAAGTATTGCGGGTTTGCAAGAAAATTTGAGCCTGCTGCAAAACGTTCTGTTGTTTGCTTCGCTGTTCGTGCTGATTCCTGCTTTTTTTGCAGGACGCATGTTGAGCAATCTGATTTTGCGACCAGTCAACTCGATGATACAAACGATGGAAGACATTCAAGCACGTAGTATTTTTAAGAAAATACCGCTTGAGCACACATCCAAGGATGAATTGCACGCGTTAGGAAGTACCTTTAACAAAATGATGGATTTATTGCAGCAAAACTTCGAGAAGCAGCAGCAGTTTGTCTCAGATGCTTCCCATGAATTGAAAACGCCGCTGACTGTAGTAGAAAGCTATGCGAAGCTGTTGAAACGTTGGGGAACGAAAAAGCCGGAGGTTCTGGCAGAGTCGGTGGAGGCGATCTATTCGGAAGCCGTGCGCATGAAGGATATGACCAATCAAATGCTCCTTCTCGCAAACAATAGCGCCGAATGGAATCTGGATGTCAAAGAGATCGACTTGATCCCGATGTGCCAAACGACCATTACACAATTGACCAATGCGTATGGCAGGTCCTTTCAACTGGGCGCAAACCACGAGTCGGTTCCTGTGATGGCCGATGAACAAAAACTAAAACAAGTGCTCGTCGTTTTACTCGACAATGCGATGAAATACAGCTCCAATGAAATCGAGGTTGGGGTGGGGCTTCAAGGGGACCGGCCTTATTTCTCGGTGAAGGATTACGGAATGGGGATTCCCAAAGAAGATTTGCAGCATGTTTTTGACCGTTTCTTCCGTGTAGACAAAGCCCGCAGCCGCGAAACAGGGGGCGTAGGATTAGGTCTTTCCATTGCCAAACAGATCGTTGATGCCCATCAAGGCGATATTGCACTGGATAGCGAAGAAGGGAAATGGACGCTCGTGACCGTTTTTTTGCCGGGGCAGGCTAAGAAATAGCAGGAGGTACGTATGAATAAAAAATGGAAAATAGGGCTGCTGGCGAGTTTTCTGTTGGTCACTACGGCATTTGGCATGCAACGGATCTTCGCGAGCATGGATTTGCAGTCATTGTCAGCGGAGGAAGTCAAACAGATCGTGACGGCCCGCTACCCGGGGAAGATTGAATCGATCTCCATGACGGATGTAGGAGAAAACAGCATTTACAATCTCCAACTCCTCAATGAGCGCGGAACATATAGTGTGATGGTGAATGCATATACGGGCGAAATTATTGATTTGAAGGAGCTCTCATTGGTCGCAGCCACTGCGCAGCCGAAGGCAAACGAAACGGCGGCGAATCCAACGCAGCCGGGTTCAAATCCGACAGCCAGTACAGCGCCGCAACCGAATAACGGCGGGAAGGATGCTTCAGGCAACGCCACCAAGCCAGTAGGTACGGGGACGGTTGCGCCAGGTAAACAACAGCCAGCTACAACCCAAACCCAAACACAGCAGCCGAAACCGAATCAAAGCTCGAAACCACCAGTGCAGCCACAGACCAAAATTACCGAACAGCAAGCGAAACAGATTGCGACAGAAAGAACAAGTGGCGGCAAGATCGATGATGTTGATTTAATCGAGACAAAGAGTGGGGCAGTCTATCGGGTGATCACGATAAAAGACTCCAAAACGGTAGATGTACGCATACATGCTATTACCGGAAAAGTGCTCTCGACTACGACCATCGACAATAGCTCTACCGATGATGACGATGATGATCTGACACCAGTTGATAAAAATGGCAGTGCTCCGGCCGATAAATCTTCAAGTGATGACAAGAACACCAATGACACCGACGACGATGATCTTGATGATGGTGATGATGATTAAGATTTAGTATTCAAATAGAGAAAGCCGTCAGTGTCTGCATTGACGGTTTTTTCGTTCGGGATCGGGAGGGAGATTGATGATTGCATATCCGACAGAAGCGGTTCGGGGGACGATGGAGAGATGGTTTGGTTTGTTTCCTGGTTTGCGTGAAATATCTCCTGTGCAAATCAGAACGGATGATGCATGGAGAACTTGCGAGATAAAAATAGGTCATGATCGTACAGAACTGGAAATAGACAAAGAAACGGGATATGTGATGGAGTTCGACTTGGATAGAACATACGAAGAGTCGATTGTTTTTGGTGAGAGGATCGATGCCGAGTCAGCAACTGAGCGAGCGATAGAAGTGGCGGAAAAATTATACGGGGATCATCTGAAAGAGATGGTGAGAGACCATGTAGCGAACCTGAGTGAGTATCGTGAGAAAAAACAATGGGAGCTGTATTATCGTTATGTTTTTCATGGGATTCCGCTATCAGGAGTACATCTGCGAATAGCTTTGGATGAGTGGGGAAATTTTGTAGGCATCTATTATCGCGGATATCACGATTTTGATCGCAAAAATAAACCTTCCAAGCCAGAAGTGATAACAAAGGAAGAGGCGGAACAAGCGTACATTGCTTTATTGGAGAAAAACATGATGCTCACATTCGATGAACAGGAGGAAGGGAGGCTCAAGTATATCCCTGATGAGGCACCACTAGAGTACGTCGTCATTCATGCGGAGACAGGACAAATTGGAAAGTCGGTTATAGGGAGCAGAAAAACTTTAGAAAACCACTCAGAGGTCATTCCAGTATTTGCCCAAGGGGAATCTATTTTTTTCGCAGACATTCAGGAGATCGAGTTGTGGGTGAAGGAACATTTTCAAATAGATGTAACTCACTCAGAGATTGAAAGAGCGACAGTCGTGACTCCGAATGAGGATGGAGTAACTTTTTATCCAAGGAGTGGTTATTTCAGATTCGTTGACGCTGCTTCACAGCCTGACTGGCCTCCTACTATCCATTATTACTGGCCATTACCAGAAGATGAAGACGCTGAAACCATGTATGATCCTGATTTTGTATGCGTTACACTCAATCGAACGACCAACGAGTTACTTGCCTTTACGGTTAATCAAAAAAAGGAGTATAAAACGCCACGGCTATCAGAGTACGATGCGTTGCAAATTGCAAAGAGCTTTTTGGAGAAATACATCGAGAAGGGAATTAATGAGCTTCACTATTTTGAGCTTTTTTATTTACGCGGTACCGGAAATACCTATTACTTCTATGAGCGCCGACAAGGGATTGTTCTAACAAGCCGAATGTACTCCGTAAAAGTGAATCCTTGGACAGGACAGGTAACGGGTTTTTACAAGCATGATGTACGCAAAAACAAGGAGATTCCCGATCCAGCCTCTTGTGTGTCTACTCGCGAAGCAGCGAAAAGTTTCTTAAGCCTGCGGGAAGTGGAGCTAGAGTATGTGCAAGTTGAGAACAGAAGTATAGGTAGAAGGGACAAAGCTCCTGTTCCGTTCCCTGTTTATGGGCTCAAATACACAGGGAGAGAGCGTTATAAATATTTGGACGCCATTACAAACCAATTTCACCCCCGATCATAACGCACAGTGAAACTGCAGATACTCTTTGACGTAGAAAGAAAAGAGGGGAGAGGATGTATCTGTTTTTTGTTGGATTAACGCTTTGCATGATCGCATGGATAGCGGGAGGCGTATTTCTGTATCAAGGGGATTATGTAACAGGAGGAGTCTTGATTATACTAGGCCTTCTTGTTTTGATTAGCATGATTCTCTATTATTCAACAAACCGGAAAAAGCGTAAAAATTGTTCGCCAGATTGCAACTATCTTCCAGTCGATTGTCCAGATTGTGATGCACCAGATTGTGATTGCGATTGCAAGCCAGATTGAGGGAGTGGATGAAGATCAATACACAGTGGATTCCCTGCCATCGGCGATCAGATCGTTCCTTTTATATCGGTGGTAAGAAAATGCCGCTATGTGCCAGATGTGTTTCGATACTAGCTGGATACCTGTTGGCGCCTGTTTTTGCAGGGATGCATATCGAGACCTCTTACTATTTGATTGGATTCCTTTTATTTCCAATGCTGATTGATGGCTTTACCCAACACTGGAAGTGGCGAACAAGCAATAACATGCTGCGATTTTTCACAGGGTTCAGTTTTGGAATCGGACAGTCTTTACTCATTTCCAATGTCGTTTGGTTTTTGGTAGAGAGACTGGGGTGAAATGATATGCCTCTATGTACACAAAAATTTCAATATTATGGTAATCCTTTCACCTGGGACATCCCTCCTATATAATACTGGTGGGGGGATATTAGTGATCCATTATAAGACATACATACGTGGTGAAGATTGCGAATGGGTGACTTTTGTCCATGGGGCAGGGGGCAGCTCATCGATTTGGTGTAAACAACTCAAGGCATACAAAGAGAATTTCAATGTTCTTCTAGTAGATATGCGTGGTCACGGAAAATCTAAGAACGTCCCAGGCAAGCTGTTCAAAACATACACCTTTGATGATGTCAGCAGAGATATTATTGAGGTTTTGGATCATTTAAAAATCGCTTCCACCCATTTTGTGGGGATTTCCTTGGGGACGATCATTGTGCAGATTATTTCGGAGCAGGCCCCGGAGAGAATGCGCTCTATGGTGTTGGCAGGAGCTGTGACGCACTTAAACGTTCGATCACAGGTGCTGATCACGCTGGGGAATATGGTCAAACATTTTATCCCGTACATGTGGCTGTATCGACTGTTTGCATGGGTGATCATGCCGAGTAAGCGTCATAAAGAATCGCGCTCCTTGTTTATCCACGAAGCCAAAAAGCTTTGTCAAAAAGAATTCAAGAGATGGTTCAAGCTAACAAAAGGCATTAATCGATTCCTAGGAACCCTCTTTGATAAAGAGCCTCCCATCCCTACCTTGTTCATTATGGGAGACGAAGACCATATGTTTTTGCCGTTCGTCCAGATGCGTGTGAAAAAAAGACAATTTGCACAGTTGAGTCTAGTCGCTGACTGCGGTCATGTCGTCAATGTCGATCAGCCGGAAGAATTTAACCGAATCTCCATCGGGTTTATTCAAAAGCAGTCGACAACAGCACAAGGAATGTATGCATGGAATCCAGCATAGCTTCGTAAGATAAGAGCCGCAGAGGACGCTTCTGGGGTTCTTTGTTTTTGCTTCGGTTGCGATTGGCGAAGAAAAATGTTCAAATGAAGAAATGAGTCAAGGAAATACTGGTATATGCGAAAAGGAGGGAGACACGTGTCGATTCAAAATGAACATGATTTGCTGTGCTTGAAACGGATCGGTAGTATTGTGGCAGAGGCAAGAGAGACGATGATTAGGGCCGTGCGAGCAGGTGTGACTACAAAAGAACTCGACCAGATTGGTGGAGAGATCTTGGCAAAGTACGGAGCGCGGTCTGCACCGAATATCACCTATGATTTTCCAGGTCATACATGCATCAGTGTCAATCACATTGTTGCGCATGGCATCCCTGATGATACTGTCCTGAAAAATGGCGATATCATCAATATTGATGTCTCGGCAGAGCTGGATGGATATTTTGCCGATACAGGTGCTTCTATCGTGGTAGGGGAAGGCGAGGCTGAGAAGCAATCCTTATGCCAATGCGCCGAGGAGTCGCTGTATAAGGCATTGGATGCGGCGAAGGCGGGATCGAAGCTAAGCCAGATAGGTCGCATTGTTCACCAAGAGGCCAGGAAAAAAGGCTTTACAGTCGTCAAAAATCTTACGGGTCATGGCATCGGCAAAAGCTTGCATGAAGAGCCTGCTTACATTTTGAATTACTATGACAAAAAGGATAGACGCTTGCTCACAGAAGGTCTCGTGTTGGCGGTTGAAACATTTATTTCAACGGGGACGGAATATGTGGACGATGGCAGGGACGGTTGGGCGCTTATTACGCCTGATAAGAGTTATGTAGCTCAATACGAGCACACCATCGTTATAACGAAGGGGAAGCCAATTATTTTAACAGCTTGATTGCAGGGAGACCTCATATTGTTGAGGTCTTTTTTTGTGAAGAAAAACTTGCAGAATAGCCAATGATTGTATATTCTTTATATAAGAATATATGTTCGTATTGTGTAGAGGAGGTTTCTTGCCATGAATCGGTGCGGCTGGGTGAATCAGGACCCTATCTATATGGATTATCACGATCACGAGTGGGGAGTTCCTGTCTATGTAGATCGTTTGCTCTTTGAATATTTGAATTTGGAAGGAGCTCAAGCCGGGCTGAGCTGGTACACGATCTTGAAGAAGCGGGAAAATTATCGAAGAGCGTTTGATAACTTCGAGGCAGAGAAAATCGTTCAATACGATGAAGCCAAGATCGAGCAATTGCTGACAGACGAAGGCATCGTTCGAAACAGGCTAAAGATTCGCGGCGTCGTGAAGAACGCCCACGCGTATTTGCGGATTGTGGAGGAGTTTGGGTCCTTTAGCAGCTATATTTGGTCGTTTGTAGGCGGGAAGCCGATCCATAATCATTTTCAGGAAATGAAGGATGTGCCTGCGTCTACCGAAATCAGCGACAAGCTGAGCAAGGACCTGAAAAAGCGCGGTTTTACGTTTGTCGGTTCAACCATTTGCTACGCCTTTATGCAAGCAGTCGGTATGGTCAATGATCACG
The DNA here is from genome assembly GCF_013284245.2 of Brevibacillus sp. DP1.3A. NCBI lineage: Bacteria > Bacillati > Bacillota > Bacilli > Caryophanales > Paenibacillaceae > Brevibacillus > Brevibacillus sp. DP1.3A. The sequence continues at coordinate 1,059,218 of NZ_CP085876.1, forward strand.
TAGCGACATGTGATCTCTATCAAAAAATCTAGGACGAGCTGACGGAAAGGGGAGAATGGCATGAACGAAAATGATCTCTTAATCTTAAATTTTGAGGAAGTAAGACGTAGAAGCATCAAAGTTTGGAAGGCAATTCCTAAAGAAATGCTGAACTGGAAGCCTGACGATAAAGCGTTCACGTGCGGGGAAATGATTCGCCATGTCATCGAGGGTGAGTTTTTGTATCACCAGATTTTGATCCAACGGGGAAGCGCCGCTCTGTCTACTATCCCCAATCCGTATGAAACCAAAGACTTTTCGACCGTAGAAGATGATTTGGCCTTTGCGAAGCCGTATCGAGAAGAATTTCTCCGCTTTGTTAAAGGGTTGTCCAAGGGCGACTTAGAGAGTGTCCGCATCGATCGATCCGATGTAGGCTATGTCCGCACGCTTGGAGATATGTTGTTGCGAATCGCCTATCATGAGTCGGTACATACCGGTCAACTGCTAGATTATATGCGCACGATGGGTGTTGAACGTCCGAATATTTGGGATTAAAAGAGTGCGAAAGATAGAAAAGCAAGCTAGCTCTTCTGTTGTGAATGCGAGAGGGGCTTGCTTTTTTATTTTTTAAAAGGTCCTTTTTCATTTAAGATGTTTCTTGCGTGATGGGCAGATAAACCCAAAAAGTATGAGAATTATGTACTTTTGTGGAGTAGGGACATCAGTTGTGTAAGGAAAATTTTATACTTCTACACAGGCACGATCTCCACTTGGGATCGTGTTTTTTGATGTCTTCTTTGAAAGTTATGCAGTGGATCAACCGGAAAAATCATCTCCAAAAATCTGGTGGAAAGAACTTGAACTTATTACCATAGTATGAGATACTTGTACTACAAAGAGAACAAGTGTTCCTGTTTTGCGGTTGGATGTTCGAAAAAAACAGAAGGTGAAGCATATGACAGATGAGCAGTTGAAAGAGCATTGCAGAAAAGTGCTCAAGAGAATTGCGTGGCGATTGCAGTACGCCGCCAAGAAGCGTTTGTACAGGGAGACGGTGATCAAAGAGGAGATGCGGGGAACGGAAGAGATCGAGGAGAACCTGTCGGACCTGTATGTTCAGGAGGTGTTGATGCAACTCCCAGAAAAAGCTCGGATCATTATCAAGCAAGTCGTTATTCAAGGAATGACAGAAGAACAGGTAGCCAAAAAACTGAATATGACCAGACAAGGAGTGAGTAAATGCAAAAACAAATATTTGCGCCAATTGGCCGAGAAGCTGACTCGTTCAGCCTGACCCTCCAAAAAGCACAGTCAGGAGATAATCGGGCTGTACTGACGATCCTCGACTTTCTGCTTCCCGACATGGAGTACCTTGCTTCCTTTATCAAACTACCTCGTGAAGAGAGCATGCAAGAAATGAAAACGGCGATGCTCGAAGCGATCCGCAGTGGAGAAGTGATGCTATGATGACGATTGATTACGTTCAGGTTCTCGCGGTTGTCGTGTGCTTCCTTGCTTTAATCGTCACGTTTAAGCAGGTAGATTTGCAGATTCGGATTAATAATCTGTTCAACCTGCAATTAAAGGCAAACAAAGAGAAAAAGAAAGAGCAGCTGGAACAAAAAAAGGAGACTCCGACTGACGATCGGAATCCCCATTAATTGCTTGGGGCAAAGAATACAACTGGTGAGTATCCTCTTTGCCCCCTTTCATTATACAAGAAAATGACGATGCAAAGGAGATACGTACGAAATGATAGAAGCAGCATTAATCGGAGCAGCAGTCTTATTGATCGGAGTCATTATCGGACAGATCGGTTTGTCTCAAAGAGTAAGAAAAGGCGCAAGAGTCAACGAAAACCGTTAAGCAATCATACGGACTTCATATATATGACCGAGGGGGAATAATGCCTTGATCAGCAAAAATATTTTCATGGAAGCAGTATGCGAGGTGTGTCCGGCAACGTGTTGGGGAAAGAAATCACATTGCCAGGTTCATGATAAACACGTAGGAAAAATCGATTCTTGCCCGGAGTGGGATAAGTACATGCGGGATCAAAAGGCAAAAGGGCAGCAAAAGACAGTATCCGCTAGAAAAGAAGGCTTCGTCCGCTTGGGTGAGCAAGCACCCATCGTAGATTTTCTACAAAAAGCCGAGGAAGAAATCCGCGACTACAATTACATGCAGATCGAGATCATACGCATCCAGCGTTTTTTGCGCGAGGCGGGGGAAGGAATGGTCTCTCAGTACGGATTAGATTCAGGCATGCCAAAAGGAAAGGGCACCACCGGAGATAGGACGCATGCGGAGGTTGCGCGCAGGGAGCGAAAGTGGAAGAGGCTGCAAAATTTGCAGGATAAAATCGAGCGAATCAACCAAGCGGTAGAGACGATTCCGGGGGAGCAAGAGCGATTGGTAGTCGAAGCTTTGCTGGATGGCGATAAGAACAATCTGATTGCCAAAGAAATCGGTGTGTCCCGACAGCGGTATTATGAAATCAAGCGCAGTGCCGTGATGAAGATGGCATGGGCGATGTATGGCGACCAGGCACAGCAGACTGGATAATGGAAACAAAGCACCCCGCGATAGACGAGAAGCTGTCTGATGAAGACAGCTTCTCAGGCTGTCGAGAAACCCCCAGTCTGGATTTCTCGGATTTAGATGAAAAATTTTGACCTTCTAGATTCGCTTCTAAGGCGTTTTACGAAGGTGGGGAGACATATTTGTACCCCCTAAAATGGCCCAAAAAGCCCCCTTTTTTGCGAAAGGGGACTTTCTCAACACTCTGAGAAGCTGTCTGATGAAGACAGCTTCTTTTCATTTTCGCAAGCATGTTGAGACTGACAAAGGTTGACACTACCTGACACATAGGGTCATTTTCCCGGTTTTTCCTCCGAATGGGTTATACTTGAGTCAAGCGAAACAAGTAAGAGAGATACGAGCCATCCGATGAAGCTGTCGGGTGGCTTTTTATGTACGCCGACGACTCAACTGTCCGGCGAGCAGGGAAAATGGCGATTGGCGCCACACGATGTTGCGAGTTTAAAGCTATAGGCTACTTGCTCCTTGCTCGGCGGGCATTTGCCGTGGATGCCTTGCCAAATGAAGTGAAATAGTGGGGGGAAGAGACATGTGACGAAGACAGAAGAGAATACCGCAAGTATGGGAGGTGGAAGCTGGATGGATCGTGAGCTAGCCGTTCTCATTGAACTAGTAAATGAAGCGTATCCAGAGCTGGCTACTGTTGTGAATGTGGACGACTGGATGGCGCAGCGATTTCAGCCGCCTATCGCGTTTCTTTTGACGCAAGGGGTCCGTGAAGAAGGAAGAAGCCTCACTTCCTATCAGGTGGTCTCAGAAGCAGCCATCGTCCTCCACTATCCAAAGGTAGCAGATGTCTATCAGCCGCTTTCAGCTGAGCCGCTGCGTGAGCTTCTTCGCCAAAGGCAATTTAGCTATCAAGGCAAGACGTCTGGATTGTCCATCGAGATCGACAGCTCCACCTTGCGTATTTGGCGGGATAAAAAGGACCGGACGGAAATCGCGTTCCAGTTCACCTACAACGTGGCGGTACAGAGAGCAGTTACAGACAAAATCAACGAATTTGATGTAGAGGGGGTCCGATCATAGTGGCACGTAAAGAACAACAAGCACAGGCCTCAGAGCTTGTGCAAACCAAACAAGAGTGGATCAAGAGCGCCGCTTACCTTGGAGCCGAACGGTTCGAGGTAGCAGGTGCTCTTTTTTCTGAAGAAGATAATCAAGAACTGGCAGAAGGACAAGTGAAGAGCCGACTGACCAAATACAAAGGCGGGGTGTAAGCATGACCATTCAACGTGAACGTCCGGGTGTAACGGTCGAACTGATCGCAAAAGCAAAAGAACGTGTAGTACCAAAGAGCGGTGTCGTATTGGTGCCGTACCAAGCAGAGTGGGGTGCGACAGATGAGCTCGTCAAGCTGGGGAGCTTTGAGGAGCGACTAGCGCAGACGTTTGGCAAGGTCGATACCGTAGAATTGGCAGCAGAAGGCGGCGCGACAATTCTCGCATACCGCATGACGAATGGCACAGCCCAAAAAGCAGCGTATGAGCAAGCGGATGCGATCAGAGTCGAGGCTCTGTATCCAGGTTTGGTAGGTAACGAGTTGAAGGTTGCCATCGCGTCCTCAACGTCCGAGCCAGGTAAAAAAGAACTCCAGGTAACAGGCCCGCTGCAAACTGAGAAGTTTTCGTTTGCGGATGCGAATGAGCTGGCAGCGAAAACGAGCCAATCCAACTATGTGCGTGTGAAAAAACTGGGCGAGACTGTCGTTACAATTGTGCCAGAAACAGCGCTAACAGGAGCGAAAAGTGGCACAGTAGCGCTTGCCCCAGCTGACTCGACTAAGCTGTTCATGGCTGTGTCCGGTGCTGATTTTGACACGATGTATCTGCCTTTTGACGATGCGGCTGTACAAGCGGCAGCGAAGCAATTCATGAGCGATCGTCGCATGCAAAATAAGAAGCTCAGCACGCTGGTGATCGGCGGCAAGGCGGCGGATGACGAGAACATGGCGAAGCACATCGAGCGCTCTGTGGCGCAAAATGCCCGTTTTGTCGTCAATAGTGCCATTGCTGGTCAGCACAACAACGGAAAAGTATATGGCAGCCTGGAGTGGGCCGCATGGGTAGCGGGTATGATCGCCGCGACACCTGCGCATGAATCGCTGACAGCCGTCGTCGTTCCGTTGAAAAAAGCGCTCAAGGATTGGGGCCACACCGATATTTTGAGTGCACTCGGCTCTGGTACGCTGATCGCAACCCGCGACGGCGATGTGTACATCATCGAGAGCGCCGTCAATACACTGGCTGTTCTGGGTACGCATGAGCGCGAGGACTACGGCAAAATCCGTGTCAGCATGACGCTGGATCAGATCGTCAACGACATCAGCCAAGTCGGCAAGAAATACAAAGGCAAGCTCGCTAACAACGATTTGGGCGGCGCGGTATTTGTCTCTGCCGTCAACGCGTACATGACCGTCCGCGAGCAGCAAGGCGCGATTGATACTGGCTGGACGTTTACGGATCAAAAGAACGGCATCGGGGATCGCCGTGGCTTCCTCTTGTCTGCGAAACCGCTTGATGCCATCGAATACTTTGACATTGACTGGGAGGTGCTGTAATTGGCTATTGCACGCGATATTAAACTGAAGAACTGCCAAATTTACGATGAAAACGGAGACCCGATCTTCGGTACCTTGGAAGGAAAAATGGTTCTCAAGGTAGAGTACGGCGACACGAACCGCCTGCAAAAAGGGAAAATCCAGACCGTCAACGACTGGCATGTAGAAGTGACATTGAAAATTACCGCAACCAACGCTGCGCTCAAATACTACTGCGTCGATCAATTGACTCAAGGCAAGACCCCAGTCCTCCCATTCCTGATCGGCGAGACACTGGACAAGGAGGCGGGCAACTCCGAACGCGTCCGCATCTCCAACATCGTTCTGAACCCAGACGAAATTACGCTGTGGGAAGCCAAAGCAGACGGCAACGATCACGCGACATATGACCTGAAAGGGATGTCCATCGAAAAGCCGGACTACCTCGATGAATTGCCAACCTACACTGAATAGGAGAGTGCTTGAATATGAACAAAAACAAACTCGAGAAATTTTTGGCCAAAGCCAATGAACAAGCTCCGCGAAAAGAAATCACCGTAACCATCGACGGTGACGAATGGAAGGTTCGTCAACTGAATTTGTCCGAGCTGCGCGAGTGCGAGCGAATGGCTGACAAAGGCGAGAAAACGGATTGGTTCCTGTACAACGATGCCCGTCTGGTGAAAGCCACCGAGCACGATTTCCCTTGGAATCAGGAAGAGCTGAAGAAAGCGTACAAGGTCGGCACCAAGTACGAGCTCGTCGAGAAAATTTTCCGCGACAATCCAGATGGCTACACCAAGCTGCTCAATGCGGTCCGTGAAGTCAATGCAACCCAGACGGAAGAAGAAGCCATTGAAGAAGCAAAAAACTAATCCGATCTGACGGCGAGGCCTGGCATATTTGCCGCGCCTTTTTAAAAGGCAGGGGCCGCCCGTCGGATCTACTCGAGTACGAAGTCGATTTGTACAAGCAGAAGCTGTTTATTTTTGCTTGTCAGATGATTGAGGCAGAGGACGAGGAAAGAGCTGGGGGGTAGGTCTCCCGGCTTTTTTCGGGTTTTGCTGGGTGGAGAGAGACAGTAAGGAGAGACAGGGGGTGAAAGAATGGCAACTGAAAAAGCGAGATTAAAAGAGGCTCGCAAGGAAATGAGCAATATGGTCAAGGAGACCGAAAAGCTCACGAAGGCCATGGGCGAAACCAGTAAAGAGATGCAAAAGATGGCAAGAGAGTTCTCAGGTGGTATGTCCCAGATGCAACAGGACATGCGAAAGCTGCGTGAGGAAACACAGAAACTGGACAAGGTGACTGCGAAGCCGAAGATTGAGTTCAAAGACATGATGAGCAAGCTGGGCGAAGTGAAAAAAGAACTTGTCGGGCTTGGAGGCTTGGTTACAGGGGTAGCCTTGGGAGCTAGTATGGCGTCAGTAACAGACGAAGCGAAGTTAGTCGCTAGAGAGCGTGCGTTATATGCTGCTAGCGGGAAATCCGAAGATAAAATCAGGGAATTTGAAGAGACTGCAAAACAAATGACCACGCTCAATCCATACATGAGCCTTTCTAAGGCAATGGATCTTATTTCCAAAGGTGAGCTGGCCAATGCTGACAATGGTGCACAATACGCCAAGCAAGCAGCACTGCTCAATGTTACGACCAAATTTGCTCCAGATGACACCGTGAAGATGATGGCTGCGATGGGGGCATCTACTCAAACACAAAATGCAGAACAACTAGCGAATGCACTTCAGCATATGAGCAATAATGGTGGGGCGAGTGTCAACCTCAAGTTCGTAGAGGCGATGGCGGAACTGAATGCTCAGAAGGGCAATTTCCTCAAAACACCTGAACAAATGGCGACGAGTTTTGAGGCCATGGGGAAGGTTTTGAATGATACAAAGTCATTTAGTATTCTACGCGAAGGTGCGCTGAAGCAGTTAACCGCTAAAGGAGCATTGACTAGCCAATTCCAGACCGAATATAAGAAACAAGGTATGAGCGTGGAAGAAGCAAAGACCAGAGCCGAAGAAGAGGCGAAAAGGTTAACAACAGCTCTCTCGACCGGAGATAAAGACGCTCAGAACATTGCCTTAGCAAAAGTACTGATGTCCACATCGTTGATGAAGAACGATCCGAAAAATCCAACTAAACAACAAGATATTATGACGGCTTTAGTAGGCAGTGGCGGGGTGCAGTTATCGTCCAGCTTGGAAGAAATAAAGAAAATTGCTACAGGTGCGACTGGTTCGAAAGTGAATGCATCCGAGACACAGTTGGCTTATGATGCCGCTGTCAATAAGAATGAGTTCATGAAGATGATGCAAGCGCAAAACACAGCGAAGAATGCAGCAATGGACGCGGTCACACAGATTGCTAGTGATTTGTCTGGAGTAGCTGTAACGATTTCGAATGTGACCGCGGGATTCTTTAACTGGTTTAACACTTGGTCCCCAGAGGCAAGGCTCGCTGCGGTTTATGTAGGCGGTGCTTTTGCAGCACTTTCTACGCTTGGTGTCATGCTTGCCAGTACAGTTACGTCCATGAAAGGTCTATTGACCACAACACGAGATTTTTTCGGCAGAAAAAAAGAGAAATCTGCTTCCAACGAGAACTCATCGCTTGCCCCTAATAAAGGCAATTTGGGGGCAGGTGGGAACAAAGGCTGCTGCTGTTGTTGTGATGGCAAGACAACAATGAGACCTTCTTTTAAAAGTAAATCTAAGAAAAAAGGTGCTTCTGGTAGCTCTCAAGGAGGCAATAAGCCTAGTTCGGATACTGGGGGTGGGCTAGGAGAAGGGACCAAAGCTGACGGCAAGCGCCGAAACGCTTCTCCAACTGCTTCTACAGCAGGGCACACACCTGATACTGTTATTGGTGGTTCTCAACGCGAAACCGCCAAAACAGAAGAAAAAAGCAAGAACAGCGCCCCATCTACGTCTCCGGCAGGTAACCAACCTGGACCAGATAGTGGCGGCAATCTAGCGGAGACTGGCAAAGCCGCAAGCAAGGGTGGCTGGAAAAGCATGCTCAAAGGAGGGCTCAGAAGGGTGCCTCTTCTCGGAACTTTACTAGGCGTCACGGCTATTGCAGGTTCAGAGAACAAGTTGGATACTGCAGCACAAGTGGGAGCAGAAGCACTTGGTGGCTGGGGAGGGGCAGCAGCGGGAGCGGCTACAGGAGCAGCTATTGGTTCGGTGTTACCTGGGCTTGGCACAGCAATTGGTGGTGTCGTAGGTGGGGTGATTGGCGGTATGGGAGGATCGTTTGCGGGTGGAGCCTTATACGACGGGATCAAGTCGTGGTGGCAGGGCGAGACTCCTGCAAAATCTGCAACGATGCAACCACCAATACCAGCTGGTCCTCCTATTCCCAATCTCTCACCTGTAAGCAACGATCCAGTAAAATCGCAGCCTGTCTCTATCACCATTCCGCAAATTTCGATACCTTTACACGTACAGGGCGTGCTACAGGATATACCGACCATGCTGAAGATGCTCAGTGACCCGTCTGTCGCCCAACGCATCAAAGACATCATCGAACGCTCGCTGCTGGATGCACTAGAGACGAGGGGAGGGGTAACGACATGATCCGTCTACAAGGAAAATATAGGCTGACGTTTCCGGTTACACCTGCGGAAATCCAGTTTCGTGGCTATGGCAACGACATCGAGAGTACAACATCAATCACGTTATTGTCCGGCAACCGCATCTCTTCCAGACGTCCAAAGTCCATTTCCTTTGACTTCGTATTACCCGGAGACAGTACGGCTCCCTACGTCGAGGTACAGGGCTATCAAGGTCCCAGACAGTGGCTTGCTGGCTTGGATCGCTTAACGGGTTCAGAAGCACTTTTGACTATTGACGAACTTGATCTGGCTTGGAATGTGCTCATTGGGCCATGCGACGGAAAATTTCTTGGAAAAAACGTCGATTTTCACGGCTCGATTGAGCTACCGTTGTTTGTCAAAGATGAATTCATTACGTGGAGCAATCAGACGCAGCTTCTATCCCCGGGTGCGGTCATCACTCGACAGCAGCCAGCTCGTCCGAATACGAGCGGGAAGGTAGCAAAGAAGACACAAAAGCAGCAAGCGGCCCCACGAATAGACAGCAAAAGATTGGAAGACAGGAAAAGAGAGATTAACGAAAAGCTAGAAAGAGAAAACAGAATGTAACGGAGGGCAGATGAAATGAAAGTCATTTACGGAAAAGAACAGACCCGCTATGACCTGACCCCAGCCGTTACCGAGTTGTCCTGGTCCTCTGCCAGGGGACAAATCGCGCAAAATTGCGATGTGAGAATCAAGGAAGGCCCGCCGCTACAATCGGCGGGTTTTTTGATGCTCTTTGCAGGTGCAGAGCTAAAAGAATCCCAGCAGCTTTTTCATGGCCCGTTGGTTCGCTTTGATCGCGACGATCGGACAGGCGACTTATCCGCAACAGCATACGAGCTTGGCTGGTATTTGCAAAAAAACGAAATCTCCAGACTCAAGCTGGACGGAGACGCAGGGACAGAGCTTGCACGAATCATCAAGTCGGCAGGTATCAATTTTAGCTGCCCTTCCTTTGGTTTCACGATTAAGGAGAGAATCTCATCCCAATCATACACGTCTCTCTTTAGTTCGCTGACCGAGCAAGCTTATGAAAAGACAGGCATCCGCTATTTCGTGCAATACCAGCGTGACAAGCTGACGGTACTCCCCGAGGGGAAAAACAGTATCATCCCTATGTTCAAAGCGAGCCTGCTCACGAGCGGCTCAACGGGTGAGAGCATCGAGGATGTATACACCGTCGTGACAGCAGAACGCTACCGGGATGATCGAGTGGTAAGTAGTGCAACGAAATCTAACGATAATCTGGTCAAACAACTCGGACGCATGCAAAAAATCATCGATGCAGGTGAAGACAAAAACGTAGCTGGATTGGCAGCTAAGCAACTCGCAGAGTTGTCCAAAATCCCCAAGACACGCTCCATTTCGGTCAAGCACGAGGATGAAAATGCCGCTAGGTTACGTGCGGGCTGGCTCATCAAAATCATGGAAAAAGATAATAAAACCATCACGGATTGGATCGTCACCAGTTGCCAAGCGCGCTGGCAAGGCGGTCAATACACAATGGATCTCCAATTGGAAAGGAGGACGTAAGGGATGCATTCAGTCATTGCAAAATTGCGAGGGCACGCACAGGACGGCATCGAGAATACGCAAGGGGAATTCGGCAAGCTTTTGTCGCTCTCACCCTTGTCTGTAAAGCTCGACGAGGACCCGACACCCTTGGAACCGTATGAGTTGTCGGCATTGCGTTCTGCCCAGTTAAAGCCAGAAGATGTGGGCAAAAAAGTAGCCCTGTTGCGATGCAACAACGAGCAATACCTCCTGCTTGGGGTGGTGGAGTAATGTTTCCAGAGCTGAACGGAGACGAAACACAACTGGTTCAATCTCCAGATAACCCAATTCCGTGGACATACAAATTCGACTGGACCACAAAACAATTGCAGCAAGGGCCAGATGGTCGCTATTTGCGGACGACCACCTATGCAGAGTACCTGGAAGAGACAGCAAAGAAAATCCTGAATACGCGTCGTTTCCGGTACGAGATTTACTCGGAAAGATACGGCGTAGACTTTCTATACGAGACAGGAAGGATGGGCTCGGGCATTTCGCTGCCAGCGATTAAGACGCAAGCACAAGAGGCGCTAGAGGCTCACAGTGAGGTTGAGCGTGCGGAAGTGGTAGACATTCGGTTTGAGAACAACCGGATCATTTTTTCGCTCGAAATTGAGGGCACGAGAGGGACAACTAGGACGGAGGTGAATACATGGCAACGTTAGACAAACCAGAAATGCCGATTCTCAGGGAAACCCCGGATCAGATTTATCAGCGGATGGCAAATCGGATGGCATTGATAGCGCAAAAGCGTGGAGAGACGCCACCAGCGACGGAAGAGGGAGAAATCTTTTATGACCTCGGCTATCCGATCGCAGAGGAAATCAGCGATCAGCAGCAGTTATTTGAGTACGGTTTTCTCCAGCGTTTTCTCCCCTGGGCGGATGGAGAGTTTTTAGATGCAACAGGCGTATTCTTCGGCTTATCTCGCAATGAGGCGGAGACAGACGACGCATATCGGCAGCGCTTAATTGATCGAGCTCGTACAGAAGAGGGAGACGGCAGACGCCAAGACTACGAGCGGTGGGCACGAAATGTAGATGGGGTAGGAGGAGCCGTTGCTATTGAGAAGACGCGGCATGATCTATCTATCGACGTGTATATCACAGACCTGACAGGCAATCCTGCCGGGCAGGAACTGGCTACGAGTGTACGGACGAAACTGGAAGACAAACGAAGGGCCTTGCACGACTTGCAGGTACTGCCAGCGAACGTTTATCCGGTGACTATCGCTGTAAAACTTGCTTTGCGACCAGATGCGGAATTCGAGAAGGTCAAAGACCAAATTACTACGCAAATCAAAACCTACCTAAAAGGGCGTTCTCAGATCGTGTACCAGCAGATAGGAGCGCTCTTTTTCGTGGATGGTGTAATAGACTTCTCAGGCTACACCTTAAACGGCGCGGAATTGAATTTGACGGTGCCTGCTGACTCTGTATCGACCCTAACCATGGCGGTGACAACATGATTCCAGAACGCTATCGGCGGATGCTGCCGCCGCAATGGTACGAGAATGAAGTGGCGGAATATCACTTTGAAGGCTCAGGGACAGTTGTAGATGCTTTCAATTTGCAGCGTGAGGACATCTTACAGCAGTTTAGCCCATGGTCAGCTACCTGGGGGCTGGATGTCTGGGATTGGATTTATTTCGGAAGAAAGCAATTGCTTAGCGTGGAGGAACGGCGAAAGAATATCCAGCAAAAACACTGGTCGTATCTTGGATTTACCCCAAGCGTGCTGCGTGCAATTGGTTTGAGTTCCTCGTCATTCAAGCATGTCCAGATGGTCGAGGATTACGGCAAAAAGGTGATTCGGTACGTCTACCCGATTGAGGATCGATTCGATACAAAGAATGCAGTTCAAGCTGTTGAGAGAATCAGGCCAGTTCATTGTAATGGAGTCGCTTTTGAACCAGTTGTGTCGGAGAAGATCGTGCTGCGAGATGTCTTAGTGGTTGGGATTAAGGAGTACCACAAGGTCAGTGAATTTCGTGTAGGGATGACACCAATCAAGCGTTACGAGGAGGTCGTGAAATGATCTTGCCAAGCTATCTTCAAACCGTCCGGAATGACTTGCTGGCTAGGGTGTCGGGCGGCGACATTTTGATAAACGGCTCAGTTTCAGTGCCTGTACAAGCTGTGGAGATTGCTTCGCATCCGATTGCAGGCATAAAAGACGGAATTACATTACAAGTATCTGCCCAACATGTCGCTAGCGTGCCAGTAATCACGAGTGCAAAGTTGAGGACCAGAACTGGAGCCGTCGTTGCTGAGAAGACAGGAAACATTGAAATGAACGGGGCGCAGATCATAAATTTATCCTTTGTTATCGAAGTGAGAGGAGGGGTGTAAGTGTCCTATGTAGCGAAAACGGACTGGAAACACGATGATCCGGTTACCGAATACCACATTAACCGTTGGGAGCAGGGGATTGCAGATGCTTACGCGGAGCTGGCTGTGTTGAAAGCGGATGTCTCGAACCTGAAAGTGCGCGTGAATACAATCGAATCTACATTGCCGGACGGATTCGTACACAACAATTTCAACGATGACCTGTCTACTATCAGCTTTATCAGGGTGATTCGGGGCTACTATAACGAAGCTCAGAGTCGGTTGGAGGTTTAGATGGTAGAAACGGGAATGGGGCGCAAGAACGGACATTTGCGGAAGAGCCAGCACCAATAACACATATGTCCCGGTTCCATCAGACACGATCATGAGGCATACGATAGTCGTGCTAGAAAGAATTAATTAAGGAGGAGAACAATGCCTGTAATCACTCTAGATACATCTAATTCGATTTTGCGCGATAACTGTGTATATCAATCACAACCAAATACAGTAATGGATCACCTCGCCCAGCAAATTCCTGTAGGACTTTCGTTGAACAACGGTAGTGCGTATAGAGGTCTGCTTTACTTTGACCTTGGTCTTTTGCCGAATGACGCGCTTATCGCCAACGCAACACTCACCCTTTCTAGATATACTTACCAAAGCGCGGCAAATAAAAAAATCGAAGTTGAGGCTGTCGCGACTGAGTGGGAACAAGAATCTGTGACATGGGCTAACCAACCAGCAGGAACAAACGTTAAGGTTACGTTCGAAACAGACCCTCTGGCAGACAGCACCATTAACGTAAACGTAACCAACATAGTTCGCGGTTGGTCTGACGGAACACTAAAGATGGTCGGATTCCGCCTTAAATATGTCTCTGAAACAATTGGTGGTCAGATTGTTAGCGGAGACAGAATCGAGTTTTATTCAAGCAACGCTCCATCGACATCAGTAAGACCGAAGCTGACAATTGACTACGTTGCTCCCACGGGAGATAAAAAGGCAGTAGAAAACGTAGGTGCTGTTTCTGTTTTCGAGGCGTCTAGTTCATCCATTTCCCTGCAACCTCACGCGAGTACAAAAGCCGGAGATTTAATGATTGCTACCGTTATCAACAACGTGAGCAACTTTGGTTTAGTCGCTCCTTCCGGGTGGACAAAGATATCTGAAACAGTTACAGGAAGTGCGAGAACTGGTTATTATCACAAAAGAGCAACAGCTTCAGAACCAGCGGCGATATTCACATCTACAAACAGTAGTGCAAACATTTCTGGTTGGGGATTATCTATCGATACGTTGCGAAACGTTAAGGCTGTAAAGGAAACGGCTGGAACACCATATCATAGCAATGTATTCAGGATGATAGCTCCAGCAACGTCTGCTTCCACCACAAAGAATTATGCATTCACATCAACTGTAACCAACGCAGTATCAGCGAGTATCGCGCCAGACAACTTATCAACAAAACAACTAAACGCTAGGACATTTTCAGGAGCGGCATTCGAGTCTAACGGCAGATATATGTACAGTCAATTGAAGTTCAAGGATAATTATTCTGTAATCACTTTCGGTTCTCAAGGTGTTGGTGAAGCTAGGGTTATCTTCTTGGAACCAACGCAAAACGAACCTCCAACACCGCCATCTAACGTGACTGTGGACAAGATCGAATACACAGTCGGCGATACAATTAAAATCAACTACTCTCCGGGAGTCGATCCAAACGGCGACCCTGTTAGCTACAGATTATACCAGCAAGACGGAGAGACAGGAGCGTGGAAATATCTTGACACGACGACTTTAACTAACCCTTCCATCATCTGTCAACCTATGATTGACACTAACGTATCAAAAGTCGGCGTCATGTCTATAGATGATAAAAACTCAATGTCTACAGTAGCTGAGTCAGCTCCGTTTTCCGTAAAGCAAAAAAACGGAGACATAAACGCTCCTACAGAAGTGGCAAGCGGAAGTTTCTCGTCTACAGCTTCCGTCCCTGTGATGCGGTTCGCTAACGGTTGGTTGGGATATGTAGTCCGGTCGTCTTCTGCCACTCAAGCGTCTATTGTTTTGAGTAAAGATCAAGGCAAGACTTGGATTCTTTCTGGAGATATAAACGGATCGTTTTTGAAGGGACTTACAGCAATTGCAAACGAAAATATGTTGTATGTCGTGTACCCGTCTAACGCTACGACCATCTCTGCTGTGGCTCTCGACGTAACCACGCTAACGACCAACTCACTGATAACAAAGCCGGCTACAACGGTATTAACCGTAGTTGACACCCAAGGGTTGTCTGTTGCGTTCGACAAGACCAACAACAAATTACTAGTGGCATCCGCCTCTAAGACTCCAACTAACCAAGCTTCCTTCAATGTATTCAGGAATGACGTAACGTTGAACAGCGTTGGTGAAATAACAGGAGTGACGTACATCGGAGCCATCACTAGCCACAATCTATCTAACTCTAACTGTTCCAACGTATCCATTGACGTAGCGCCTAACGGAGCTTATGAGTACGTTGTATTCCGAGAATCTACAGGAGGGTTAGTGTACTTCGCTGGTCGCGTTTTGAATAAGTCCACATCGATGTGGAGCGCGATTCCGACGATAAGTGCTGGTGTTGGCAATGTCACCAACCCGCAAGTAGCCGTGACGCCTGACGGAAAAGTTCATACATTTGGAGCCATAACCATAAACGATGTATCTAAGGCGATTTACAGACGCTCTATTGACAATGGAGCTACTTGGAGCGCATACGTTGATTTGGGCGCTTGCTGGGATACATCTATGTCCGTTGCTCCAGACAACAAAGTTCACGTTTATATCATTAACGTGTCATACATTTACCACACTTACTCTAACGACGGGTTTATCACATTCCCATCGTCTACAGTACGAGCTAGCGATGTGCAAGGATCGTACATTAACGCCACATCATCATTCCGTGATGCAAGTTTCAGGACTAAGTTCACTGTTCCTCCGAGCATTTACAGAAGAAGGAGATCGTATGACAACGCGCAAATGCTTTCTTTCTTTGGGAGGTGGGAAGTTGCAAAACAACCTACAGTAACACTGACAAGCCCAGCCGACAACTTGGAACTGATAGAAGGAATGAGTTATACAATCGCAGGTCAAGCGAAGAGTGAGATGTCCGGCACTGTAATTGTAGTAAACACTAGCTTTTTCGCTGGAAACGTTCCGATTGGTACATTTGTATCTGACGGTGTCACGCCATACAATTTCAGCAAGACTTTCACATACAAAAACAAGCAAATGTTCGACGGAAACACGCCAGTATCGCCGATACTAGCTGAAAACAAAAAGCACGTAGCGAACACGCACGCCGTAGATACAACAAATAACCTAACATCTGACATAGGCGCTAGGTTTTTCACAGTAAAATACAACATGGCTCCCGTCATCAGCGGAACAGATCAAGACCTCGGCGCGTTCATGCAAATTCCAAGCGTGAACTATTCAGCCACCGATCCAGAGGGCAATACTTTCACTTTTAGCGAGTATCTGAACGGCAAGCAAATCAGGTCATTTACGGGCGTAGCCGGACAGCAATACACAGTTGAAATTAGCCATGACGCTTGGATTCGATTGGATTTGGACATGCAGCATCAAATCAAGATCGTTGCCACGGACAGCGCGGGAGTCTCATCCGAACGGATTTACACATTCACCCGAACAGAGACTCATATAGAATTTTTGCTAGAGTACGGAAATCCAGATATTAAAGCAGACTTCACTTTGGACGGTATGCCATTACGTGTCTTAGTGACACTTGAAAGATACTTGCCAGAAGGCTCGTCAATTGAAAGTGTGAAAGTCTGCAATAACTACTTAGATGATGTGCCGACATGGGAAGACTGCACAAATGCGGTAAAGGTCAACCGAGGCTATTTGTTCACCAATAAGAATAAAACAGCTCCCGAATGGGCTATTAATCTATGGGTGACAATCGACAAAGGAACAGCTAAGGAACGTGTACTTGTAAATGGTTATGGGGGTGCGTTCGATTAATGAAGATGCAAAATAAAGAGTCTATTTCAGAGATTAGAAAGCAGCAACAAACAGATCCAGTAATGACAATGGGACAGGAGCTTTCCACACTCAAAATTAGCAACATCCAAAAGGATGCGTTAATCCAAACAATGGGCGAGCATCTAGCCCAAGTTAAGCTTGAGCTCATTCAATTAAAAGGAGGTGCTAACTGATGGCATTTTGGGAGTTGGCATTTAGCATGAATTGGGTCACAGCAGAAAAGCTGCGGCTAGCAGTAAAAACAACATCCAATCCTTTTGGAGAAATCTCGCCAAAGGAATTCAAGCAAATTACTAACCAAGATTTTTAAAGCTACTAATACTTCATACTCAGAGAAATTACGTCAGCCCCGTACCTAGCGGGGCTATTTTTGTTCCCCAAAAGGGGCGAGGAGGTACGAACTTATGAAATCCCTACACAGCCTAGAAAGCATCGCAACCCCAGCAAACGCCTGGGCGACAACAGCAGGTGCCATCGTGTCGCCCGCCTTTCACTATCTATACGGCACGAACCGCCAAGACATCCTCATCGTCCTCTTCTTCATGATCGTCCTCGACTGGATCACAGGCATCTCCGCCGCCAAAAAGGACCAATCCTACTCCTCCGACTACGGCCTGTCCCGAATCCCACGCACCTTATTCCTCATGGCCCTACCTGCCGTAGCCAATCTCCTAGACCGCGTCATGGGCACCCCAGGATTCTTATTCTACGGTGTCACCTTCGGCCTTATCTACCACACCTGGACAAGCCTGACCGCCAATGCCCACCGCGCAGGCTGGCCGATGCCCAAATCCGTCGAGAAATTAGTCAGCGCCGAAATCAAGGCAAAGGCTGAGCGAGCCAAACGAAAGGAGTCCTAGTAAACAATGAAAATCACCGAGATGCTTCTGACCAACGTAAATTCCCGCCCCAAAAAGAAAATCGTCCCAAAAGGTGTCGTCATCCACTGGACGGCCAACGAGCGCAGCGGTGCAAATGCCGCCGCAAACCGCAACTACTTCAACAAACCAACGACAGTCGCGAGCGCACACTACATCGTGGACGACAAACAAATCATTCGCTGTCTGCCCGAGGACGAGATGGGCTACCATGTCGGGGCGAAAACTTATTCACAGGCCGCCTTGACCAAATTGAGCAACTACCCGAACAACTGCACGATTGGGATTGAAATGTGCGTCAATGCAGATGGAAGTTTTGCGAAAATGTACGAGCAAACAGTGGCGCTGACCGCGGATATCTTGAAACGACATGGCTGGGGAGCCGAGCACCTGTGGCGTCATTACGACATTACGGGGAAAAACTGCCCAGCCTTTTTTGTCGTCAATACGACCGCGCAAACATATACGGAAATGTCAGCGAAGAACGCATGGGCAAAGTTTCAACAGGATGTCCACAGGTTTCTCACAGCTTATCCACAAAAACCACAGCCTAATGTGGATAAGTGCGCAGTTGAACTGACACTCACTTCCACAGGCAAACTAATCGATGACGTATCGTATGTACCCATCCGAATGATTGCGGAGGCAGTGGGTGGAGCCGTGGAATGGGAGCCTTCCACGCAAAAAGTGACCGTGAACGGACAGGAAGTCTCCTATGTAAACGACCAGGGAACTACTTTTGCGAAAACAAGAGAGCTTGCCGCCTTACTTGGATTGCAAGTGGAGTGGGACGAGCCGAGAAAGGCGGTCGTATTGAAGAAATAAAAGAAAAGCCGCAGATCCTGTCTGCGACTTTTCCTATACATACTTTTACTCAATCCTAATCTGAATGATATCCGCTGCACTCAAGACAGCACTTGGCTTCGTCTCCTGCTCATTCAGTCGAATCTGCCCGTCCTTGATCTTGCGGACAATCTGGCTGCGACTCCAGCCTTCTATTTGTTCGGACAGCAGCTTGTCGAGGCGAAAGCGAACCTCTGCGCGCTCAATCCGAATCGTCACTTCCCGAACGCCCTTTTCCTGGTATTCATGCAAGGGGAGAGTAGATAGTGGCGAGATTTCTTCACTGAACTCCGTATCTGGCACCTCCCGATGATCTGTAAAGGCTTTGTAGATGGCCAGCTTTTCGTTCCACGTATGATTTTTCTCGCATTTATAGATAGCGAAGCGATATATGTTTTTGCCGTTAGCGTTGTGGCGGCGGATGTTGGTATCGAAAAAGAGAACGATTCGCCCGCAATTGCTGCAATATCGCCGCACTGGCTGATTTTCATGATTTTCACGTAAAACCCACGTATGCTCGATGATATGCATGGTCCTTCACCTCGTGTAAAAAGTGAAAGGAACGCACCTGCTATTTGGATGTCCTGTAGGGCAGGCCTGTTTTTGGACACAAAAAAACGGAGATTCCCCATAGCGAACCTCCGTTAGGATATACACCTACAGATTTCGTTACGTTCCTTTGTAATGGGAAAAAAGGGCAGACTTCACCTGTGCGAAAAACAGTTTGTTTTCCGAAGGCAAGCTATCCAGTTTTTTAGGCCATTACAAAGTAGTTGTTGGCATACGTAGTTACCGTACCTTTCCATCCAAATAGACGTGGTACCAATATACCATATAATGGATTAGTTTCCAAGGGGAATTGTGTTGTTGACCACAGGAGGGCGAGTGGTTTTGACGCGTAAAGGAGCGGAGCCGTAGATTTGCTTCATCCAGGTTCGCGCTTCCGCAAAGTCACTCTCCCGATAGAGATGAAAAGCGGGATGGTGTGTATCCACAAAAAGGGACAAACCCAAAGCCTGCGCCCGAATGCAGAAATGACGGTCCTCGCCCCAAAAGCTCAGATTTGGAATTTGCTTAAAGCTGACGCCAGCCTGCAGCGCTTTTCTGCGGATGAGGGTGCAAGCCCCTAAACCACCTACCTCATATACGCCGGGGACACGGAGTTGTCCGTAGAAAGCGTACTTCCGCAAGTATTGTTCTTCTAAGGAAATTTGTTCATGGCGTGCGCATTCGAATTGGGTGTATTCATCTTTGAGCCATACCTGAGGGACGGGGACGGTATCTGGTGTCCAGCTCGTCCAGAAGATTTCAGATATGATCTGTTTGTCAGAGGCCAGCAAAACTTCCAAAGTAGCTGGCTGGAGAAGCAAATCCGAATCAATGAGGAAGAGGGCATCGTAATCGTAGTGTTTGGCGCGGGCGATCATTTCGTCCTTGAATCCAGCGACCTTCCATACGAGTACGTCGCTCCAGTAATGGGTCGTGTCATCGCATGTGTAAGGATGGAGGCTGCCAGCAGCGGGGATAATGTCGACCTGTCCCATGTGTTTGTCTGCAAAGTTTTGAAGGATTTTGCTCGAAAGCGGATCGTGATTGTCATCTACGAACAAATAATGCAACGTCAAGTTTGTGCTCGACAGCTTTTCTAACGAAAACAAAAACATCCGGAGAACATCTGGTTTCTGACAAATTGGACTTCCGATTAGCACGCTCGTTTTCACGCTCATAGCACCACCTCTCGCTTTTGTGCGAAGTACGAAGCATGCAGGGAGCTCGCAGTATAATCGTAGACAAGGGATTCATGTGTCTTGCCCATGCGCTCCATGCATCGTCCCAAAAAGTGAAAAGCGTAAAAGCTCCCCATTCCTTGCTCACTAAAATGCTCCCACTGATTGTCCCCGATCTCCAAGCAATACTCGAAAGCTTTTACCGCCTCGGCATACAGACCATGCTCCATCAGGAAAACGCCTTTGTAAAAATGAAGGTCTACGTAATTGGGGTAGATTTGAATAGCTCGTGCAATACCCGGCCATGCTCCGCGCATACTGCCATGCTGGAAAAGAATATCGAATTTCAGCTTGTAGCAAATAGACGGGGGAGGTTGTTTGGTGGTCAAAAAGCCTTTCATTGCTTGATTCACCAGTGTAAAGGCATGCTCTAATTGTTTGGCGCGAAAAAATTCGTTTGCGAGATGGTAATCGGACCACGGGTCTTGTCTGGATTGCTTTCTTTCGTGACGTAAGAACCTCAAGTTGCGCAAAGCTTTTTGTTTTCGTTGAACGGCATCGTCCATATATCCGAGATGGTGAATATGTACAGGTAGCAACGGGACGGCAAGATCCATCGAAGCGGAGGCTGGCCATTGAAGCACTTCGTGTATGTCTCGCACAAATCGGAACCCTTTTTTGTTGCGAAATAAGCGGATTTGTCCGGAACGGAAGGCGGAATGGCGTGAAGCCTGCTCCTTTTTAGAACCTGTGTAATGGATCATTTTCATAAAAAAGGCGTCGCCTTTGCTCGCACTCACAGCCTGACGAAGCACCTCTGGTTTTTCTTCCTGTACGATTTCATCCGCATCCAGCCATAAAATCCACTCTCCCTTGGCAACCTGCAATCCGGCGTTTCTCGCTTTCGCAAAGCTGTTTTCCCAAGGAATCTCCAGAACTTTCGCCCCGTACTTCCGACAAATATCCTGTGTACCATCGGTTGATCCTGTATCGACAACAATGATCTCGTCTACCACCATATGCACGCTGGACAGACATGCTTCGATCTGGTCTGCTTCGTCTTTGACGATCATGCATAGTGAAAGGAGAGGCGGGCCCATTTGGATGATCACCTTCTTTTCGGTGTTGTCAGAACATATTGTTACACCATATTCGTGCGAGGAGATGGTTATGAAAGTACGGATACATAAAGGGTGATGGAAGGAAATAGGATGTTGAGAAAATGATTTTCTGGGGAGGGGGCGATCTGCATGTTTACGGTTAGCTTGTGCATGATCGTTCGGGATGAGGAAGAATCACTCGGTCGATGCTTGTCGACGGTCTACGATTTGGTGGATGAAATCATCATTGTCGACACAGGGTCGATAGATCGGACCAAAGAAATTGCATTGACCTATGGTGCAGAATTGTTTGATTTTACCTGGGAGGACGATTTTTCGGCAGCTCGTAACTTTGCTTTTGCGCAAGCCAAGATGACGTACATTTTTTGGCTGGATGCGGATGATGTGCTTTTGGAAGTGGATCGGGAACGATTTGGAGCACTGAAGGCCTTTGACAATTTTGATTACGACAGTGTCTCGATGCCGTACCATTTACTGGTAGATGAGCGAGGGAAGCCCGTGCACTATTTGCGAAGAAATCGCCTCGTCAGACGGAAGTGTAACTTTGTTTGGCATGGGGTGGTCCATGAGTATTTGGCTGTCGCGGGGGAAACTCTGCACAGTGAAATCGCCATTACTCACCAAAAAAATAAGCCGTACACAGACCGCAATTTGCAAATTTATGTAGAGCGCAAGGAAAAAGGTGAGGTATTTGATCCGCGTGATCAATTTTATTTTGCAAATGAATTGTTCGATCATGCGAGGTACGAAGAGGCGGTTGAGCAGTATCAGTTGTTTTTGGAAGGAGGCTTGGGATGGATCGAGGATCAAATATGGGCGTGTCAGAAGCAGTCAGAGTGTTACGCTCACTTGAAACAACCTGAAAAACAGATTCAATCTTTGACCAGGACACTTGCGATTGACCTTCCGCGTGCGGAGATTTGCTGCAGGATGGGGGCTTTTTTTGTGGAGAAGCAAGATTTCCTGAAGGCCATTTACTGGTACCGGCAAGCGACGTTATTGGAGCGGCCACAAGGTTCCATGGGGAAGGTAGATGAATCGGCATGGACGTGGCTGCCTCATATACAGCTGTGCTATTGCTACGATCGTATTGGGGATCAACGAAAGGCTAAAATTCACCACGATATGGCAAAGTTATATTACCCGACACATCCAAGCGTAACGTACAACGAAGCTTATTTTGCAGGACTGGAGCAACTGGATTCGGTAGAACAGTAGATGGCTATACTCCTTCTTGGTTGTCCGTATTGTATTGGGGAAGTTGTTATTTGCACGGGTCTTCTCTACAAAAATAGAATCGATCCTCGTTGATTAAAGAAGGAGATTCTCCATCCGTTACTGGTAAGAGCTGCATGACAGTTTGTTGGAATCCCTTTTTAGAGTAAGGGGGATGGCTTCTTTTTTGGAGGAAGAGAATGGATGAAAACTAAGACCCTGTTTACGGTATGGTAAAGCACTTCAATAACGATTACTCCTCGTATTGATTCCTCTAATGAATGAGCAATGGTTTCCTTTCTCCTTCTATTTTCTCATGGTTGTCTGTAAGTGCCATTCTTTTTGTCCACTGTTTCTTGTGTAACAACTCATAAGGGAGGGGAAACATCCTTTTCAAAGAGGAGGAGAATCATGTCATTTCCAAATATACCGAATATCACCCCGACCATTCATTTAGGGCGTGACGAAGCGCTCAATTTAATGTTGTCTTCTTTAGCCATGGAAGAGTTGGGGCTTAGTCATATTTTAAATGCGGAAGCTGAAAAAATTCAGTATGCACTCGGGACAATTCCCGGGCTATCTGGACCAGGGGCCACCATTTCGGATTTGCTCGCGTTAAACAAGAGTGCGCGGGACATGCTCGAAGCAGCGACAAAGCAAGACATGCTTTTGCAAAATAAGCTAGAGGCTGTGCTGGATGCTTCTAAATTCCCGGTAGGGTGGATTACGGGGCCAACTGGGCCAACGGGAGCGACTGGGGCGAGAGGAGTAACGGGAGCGGCTGGGGCGAGAGGAGCAACAGGAGCGGCTGGAACAACAGGAGCGGCTGGAACAACGGGTGCGACTGGAGCACCCGGAGCCGCAGGAGCGACTGGAACAACAGGAACAACAGGAACAACAGGAACAACAGGAACAACAGGAACAACAGGAACAACAGGAACAACAGGAACAACAGGAACAACAGGAACAACAGGAGCCACAGGAGAGACTGGAGCCACAGGAGAGACTGGAGCCACAGGAGAGACTGGAGCCACAGGAGAGACTGGAGCCACTGGAGTGACTGGAGCAACAGGAGAGACTGGATCAACCGGAACGACTGGAGCCACCGGATCAACGGGAGCCACTGGGGCCACCGGAGCGACTGGAACAACTGGAACAACTGGAGAGACAGGAACCACTGGAGCCACAGGAACGACTGGAGCCACAGGAACAACCGGAGCCATTGGAACAACGGGAGAGACCGGAGCGACTGGATCAACCGGATCAACGGGCGAGACCGGAGCCACAGGAACAACAGGAGAGACTGGATCAACCGGAACCACGGGAGCGACTGGTGCAACAGGAGAAACCGGAGAAACCGGGGTGACAGGAGCAACTGGAACGACGGGAGCCACTGGACCGACTGGACCGACTGGAACGACTGGAACAACCGGAACCACTGGAGCCACTGGAGCCACAGGAACCGCGGGAGAGACCGGAGAGACCGGAGCCACCGGAGAGACCGGAGCCACCGGAGAAACTGGAGAGACCGGAACAACGGGAGCAACTGGAGAGACGGGAAAAACAGGAGAGACGGGGACAATAGGAACAACCGGAACAACCGGAACAACCGGATCGACTGGAGAGACCGGATTAACCGGAGAGACGGGATCAACCGGAGAGACCGGAACCACTGGAGCCACGGGAGTCACTGGAACAACAGGAACAACAGGAACAACAGGAACAACAGGAACAACAGGAACAACAGGAACAACAGGAGAGAACGGAGCCACTGGAGCAACCGGAACCACGGGAGCGACAGGATTAACCGGAGCAATAGGAGAGACTGGATCAACCGGATCAACCGGATCAACTGGAACAACTGGAACAACTGGAGCAACCGGAACAACTGGAGCAACCGGAACAACAGGAGCAACGGGAATTACCGGAGTAACTGGAGAGACGGGAGCAACCGGAGCAACCGGAACCACCGGAACCACCGGAACCACCGGAACCACCGGAACGACAGGAACGACCGGAGCAACAGGAGCGACCGGAGAGTCCGGAACAACGGGATCAACAGGAGAGACTGGAACAACTGGAACAACTGGAACAACTGGAGTAACAGGAGAGACTGGATCGACTGGAGCCACCGGAACGACTGGAACAACAGGAACAACAGGAACAACAGGAACAACAGGAACAACTGGAACAGCTGGAACCACAGGAACCACAGGAACCACAGGACCAACTGGAGCCTCGGGAGAGACCGGAGCAATCGGATCAACTGGACCAACCGGAACGACTGGAGCAACAGGAGCGACCGGAACAACCGGAACAACCGGAACAACCGGAACAACAGGAGAGACTGGAACAACTGGAGTAACAGGAGAGACCGGAACGACTGGAGCCACCGGAGCCACCGGTACAGTCTTCACCAACATCAACGCATTCGGGGCCAACACCTCGGGATCTCTCATATCCGTAGTCCTAGGAGGAACGAATATCCCTCTACCGAACAACCAGGTGTTAGCAGGTGGCATTACGGTGAATGGCGCCAATACGGTATTTACGGTTCCTTCGGCAGGTAACTACTTGATTTCGTATTCCATCAATACAACAGCTGCCTTACTGGTTAGCTCGAGGATCTTGATAAATGGGACGGCATACACTCCAACTATCATCTCACCAGCTTTATCACTTTCATCGTTCAATAATACCGTCATCGCCCCTCTCACGGCGGGAGCCACAATCACGCTGCAACTGTTTGGATTATTGGGAACGGCTACCCTTCTGACAGGGGCTGGAGCGACCTTGACGATTATAAAAATAAGTAATACGTAGTATGCAAAAGGAGCTACGATGACAAGTAGCTCCTTTCCCCTTGCTATTTCTTTTTTATTAAAGTAGTAAAAATATTTAGTTAATTAACGGTGATGATAGTATAATAGCTTGGAAGGGGATTTGCCTATTATTCGGAGTGGGGATAGATGCCGATGGATGACTTGGCAGTATATTTGGACGAGCACGAGGCAACGATCGTGAAAGAATTCAAGCGAGGAATTGCCGTTTCGGACAGTGATCAATACAAAGGATTGATCCATCTGAATGGGCGAGCACTGTATCGTATGGTTATTGAATATTTTCGTTCGGAAATCACTCTTGAGGATATTAAAGAATTGGCTTACAAGGTCGCCTATGAACGAAACCGGGCAGAGACCAACATTGGTGATTTTGTTTCCAACGTGTGCATGGGCCGGGAAATGGTTATCGATCTTCTCCAAAAAGGTCCGTTTACGCCTGCCGCTTTAATGCCTGCCTTATTGAAAATAAACGAATGCTTTGATGTCTTTTTGGTACACGCTGTTTTCAAATACACCGATCTCAAAGACAACGATTTGGAAGAGAAGAAGCTATTTATCGAGCGTTCTCACAAAGACAGGCTCACGATTCTGGGGCAAATGGCATCTAGCTTCGTCCATGAATTCCGAAATCCGCTTACTTCCATTATGGGATTCTCTCGTTTGTTAAAAGAAGATTATCCGAATCTCCCTTACGTAGAGATTATTGAAAATGAGCTGCGGCAATTGAATTACCGGATTTCGCAGTTTTTGCTGGTCTCGAAAAAGGGCGCGGTCTATAAGCAAATGGAGGTTTTTAGCGTTTGGGAGTTGTTCGATGAGATTCTGTCCTTCCTCTATCCGAACATCGTTGACGTGAATGTGGATATCAAATGCAGTATCGATCCTACCTTTCAACTAAAAGGCTACAAGGATGAGATGAAGCAGGTGTTTATCAACATCATTTCCAATGCGCTGGATGCGTTACATAAAAAAACAGGTGATAAGGAGATTGACATCGAGGTGTCCCAAACGCCTGACAGGTCCTTAATTACCGTTTCCAACAATGGATCGCCCATTCCACCTGATCTGCTCTCGGTTATTTTTGAACCGTTTTTCACGACGAAGGAGCTCGGTACTGGAATTGGCTTATACGTCTGCAAAGAAATCATTGAGCGGCATGGAGGAACGATTACGTGCGAGTCTACTGATCAGCAGACGAAATTTTCCATGCAGTTCAAGCCCTGCGACACATGTACAAGTGGCTCGATGTCGATGAGTCATCATATCTAATGCCACAAAAAAACGACCTATCCATGAAGGCACGCTCTTTAACGTGCACCATGAATAGGTCATTTTTTTGTGAAAAAGCTGTTTATTTGCTAGCGTGAAGTGGCCTGCGTGTTTGTCGTATGGTTTTGGAGATACGCTCCAGTTTGTTTACCAGCCAGACCAGCATGAGCGCTAACAGGCAACTGCACCCGATAATCAGGAGCAAATACAGCAGCGAGTACCACGTGTTTTCAAACAGCCAAGCTACCTCGCCGTATTTCGCAAACAGATAATCTTTGAACATGATCAAAAAAGCAGAGTGGAACAAGAAAATAAAATACGTCAGCCCTTTTCGAAACTTAATGTGCAAACGGTCGACGCGTTCCAGAAAGAAGACCATGAGCACGAGAAACGACAGAAGCGTGGCGAAGACAAAAGTCAAATGCACAGCCACATACAGCTTGTTTGAGACAACAAAAAACAGCGCAGCCGCAGTGGAAACACCCGTCATCAGCGTCAGGATGGAGCGGTTGTTTCGCAAAAAGGATAGAATCGATTCACGGTACCAATACAACACGTGCCCCATGTACAGGGTAAAAATCCAGCTCGGGAGCATATGACGCGTGGTAAGCCCGAACCAGCCCTGATGGATAAAGTTGATGTACACGTACTGAATACCGAGCAGAATCCAAATGACATACACAATGTTGCGCTTGGTGATCACACGGCGAAACAGGTAGGCAAAAACGTAATACTGGCAAATCATAAACACAAAGTACAGATGGTCACCCGTTTTGCCTAAAACAATGTTCGTAAAGTCCTGGGCAGTTTGAGGCATCCCCTTTTTCAACAAGTAATGGTACAGGACACCAGATACTAAATAGGGGACAAAAATATACAGAAGCTTCCCTGAAAAAAACTCGCGAGCAGTAGGGCTCTTGGCTTCAAAAGAATAAGCAGTCAAATAACCAGTGGCGATCGTCAACAGGACAGTGCCGTAGCGACTGATCTGATTGAGGGCCACGATCCAAAACGGATCTGTAAAAGAAAGTGCAGAAGCCGTGAAATGACCGACTACAACGAGAAAACTTGAGAAGAGCTGGATGTAAAACAGAGATTTCAAGATTTTTGAATCTGTATACATTTCGATATTCTCCATTTCATCGTTTGTCGGCTGACGTTGTCGCTCAAACAATTAACTGTGAATGGTTTTTATGATAATAAAGTTTTCTTTGAATCGTATTTGGACAGGAGAGGGGAGTTTTTGGAAAGGGAAAATAGAAAGAAAGCCACACCCGCGCGCGTAGCTTTCGCACGAGTATGGCTTTCATACATTATTTCGGATTCTTTTTCATTTCATCGATGGTCTCACTGACCACAAACGCCAAATCGTCATTGCCAAACAGCGACAATACACCAAGGAGAGTCGCATCAGGAATATCCTCTGCTTCTTCTTTGGGAACGGTATTGTCCAGCATTTGAGCGAGTAACGTATTTTCCCCTTGAGCGGGATAAGCGCGGCGGTATAATTCGCGTGCATCTAGACCGTGATTCACACACCATTGGGCAAAAACGAGAATCATCATACCCTCGTCACGCTGATAGGCTTGAATCACTTGATCTTCCATCTCTTTTCGGTTCATGGGCATACTCCTCTAACATTCGTACGTCATGAATTTATTGTAGAGAAGAGGAAGAATCCCCGCAAGAAAAAAGAAAAGAAGGGCTCAAGAGTTCCGCTTGCTGCTGTGATTGGTTAGGACCGGTAGCATACGCGTGTCTTTTACCATACGGGCATGGCAAAAGGGGCAGCTTGGGCTCTTATCAAAGGAAAAGTTATCTCTCATCCAGCACGTACAGCCCTCATTACTGCACGTCCATACATCTGTTTCCTCTTCTTCGATTGGAACGACTGCTTTTTTTGAGAAATACACATGAACTCCTCCTTTGCAGGGCAAAAGTGCACAAAGTAACCTCTATTAATGTGTGATGGAAAGCGCATGAATATACCAAGATTTTCTTTGGTAGAAGGTAAAAAAAGAGGCCGCACTTGCATAGCCGCAGCCTCTGCTGTCCATTAATATCCTTACTGTTCATCGGGAATGAAGATTTGTCCCGTTGCTTCTTGATTCGTGATGGCCAGCAAAATCGCTTTAGACAAGGTATCTGGATGATAAGGCTTGATCAGATAGCCAGTTGCTCCCAGATCAAATGCTTTTTTCTTTTCCTCAAAAGCACTGGAGATCACGATCGGAATAGTCCGTAAATCCGGGTTTTTCCGTATTTCCTCAATGACCTTCCAACCACTCTCGCCGTCCTTCAAGATAAGGTCAAGTACGACAGCATCCGGTCGAAGCTCCTCGATTGCTGCTACTGCTTCAGTCGCCGTAGAGAAGGAATTGACACGGAATCCAGAGCTCGTCAACTCATCACGCAACAGCTCGGTTAAGTTCAAATCGTCCTCGATGATCACAACGTTTCCTGTGCATTGACCAGTTGGAGAAACTGCCTCCTCACTTCCTGCTGGATAGCCAGGGGACAAAGCATGCTCAGTCAGTGGAAGAGTAACCGTAAATGTACTACCCTTGCCCGATTCGGACGTAACGGCAACTTCTCCATGGTGCATATGGACGATCTCCTGAACAATGGCGAGACCCAATCCTGTACCGCCGATCTCACGGCGATCCGAGTTATCTACGCGATAAAATTTGGTAAACAGGTGAGGGATGGCTTCGGAAGGAATGCCTAGCCCTTCATCCTGGACCTCCACGAGCAAGCGATTGCCATCTTGTCGACAACTCACCCGGACATGACCACCATGCGGGGAGTATTTGACGGCATTACTGATCAGATTCACAAATACTTGTCGCAACTTGGCTTGGTCTCCATAAACAACCGTTTGCTCCGTTTGCAAATCGAGTTCAAATCGATGGAGAGGGGACTGGACTCGATGAAGTCCGAAAATATCCCGGATCACTTGATCAATCGCAACGCTCTCTAGCTCGTACGTCTGTCTGCCGGATTCCATGCGTTGCAAATCCAAGAAATCGTTGATTAGCGCAGTCAGGCGGTTAGCTTCTTGATAAATGGTCGCTATATACCGCTGTTGACGTTCGGGCTTGAGTTCTTTCGTTAACAGCAGCTCCGCAAAGCCAAGCACACTGGCGAGAGGGGTACGCAGCTCATGGCTGACCGTACTGACGAATTCCGATTTCATTTGGTCGATCTCGTATTCCTTGGTGAAATCACGGTAAACGAGCAAGGTACTCCATTTCTCTTGGTTCCGGTACAGTGGCTCTGCATAGAGCTGAATATAGCGTACTTGCGGTCCGGTCATCTGAAACACAATACCGCCTGAAGGAACGGCACCTTCGTCTAAAACGACAGCTCTGACATACTGAATCAGCCGATCAGTCTCTGAGGTTCGACTCTGTAGATGGGAAAGGAACTGTTCCAAGTCAAATCCTTGCGAAGCGAGCTGATGGTCGTAACACAATAACTCACAAAAATTCCGGTTCACCTGCAGTGTTTCTCCATTCAGATCAACGAGCTGAATGCCTTCTTGTACAGAATCGAGCATATCCTGCGTCATTTTGCGCTGTCGCTCTGTCTCTTCAAACATCGCGAGCTTATCGAGCGCCAAGGAGATCTGCTTGGCTAGCCCGATGATGACTTGTAGCTCCTGATCCGTGAATTTGCGATCGATACGGGAGAGGATGATACATGCCACAATGGTTTGATGTGCATCCAATACAGGAAGGTAGAGCTCGGAAGCACGTGAGATTTCATCCGTGTAGCCGCGCTCAGCGTCTGTACTTTCACGGATCAGGACATATGGCTGGCTCGTTTCCTTGATTCGCACGAACGGACCGTCGTCCAATCCTTTTCGCAGTTGCTCCAGCACGTTCTGGGAAACGCCAAAGCTAGCTGCATCCCTGTCAACGTTCAGCATGAAGATGACACCTTTATCGGCATCCATGACCTCAGTAATATTGCGAATGATACTGGACAGCAGCTTGCTTTTATCCAATGTATTCGCGAGAGAGAGGATGAAACGGTTTTTCTTTTCCAAATACCGTTCATTTTCCTCCATCTTACCTAACGCTTCTTGCAGCTCTTCTTGCTGCATCATCAGTTCATCCTGCTGGGCTTGCAGTTCTTCGTTTTGAGCCATGAGAACTTCTTCTTTGGCTTGAATTTGCCTGATCAAATAGTCGAGGGAGCGGGAGAGCCTGCCGATTTCGTCAACCCTGTTCAAATCCTGCAAAAGAGGTGTACCGCCATTGGCAAATTGCTCGGCATCTTTGGATAAACGAACCAACGGCCTACCGATATCCCGTGTGGTTTGAATGGTGACTACCACCATGATCACGAGTACCATCAGCGCGTACACGAGAAACCAGGTGCTTTGCTGTGATAGCTCTTGGAACAGTGTTTGGTTTTTCTTGTACAACACCTGTTCATGCTCATCCTCGTAACGCACGGCATATTGAAGCAGGTTGTTCACTGTCTGATTCAAGCCACTGGACGAGAATTTTCGCAGGGATTCATAGTCTCCGGTCTTTGCATAATTCGAAGCTGTCGGAAACACATTGGTGAAAAAGTTCGTGAAGAAAGACTCGATGGAAGCGACAAGCACTTGTTCCTCTTGATTGAGCGGCAGTTTTTTGAATGCTTCCAGAGCTTGTTCCAGCTTCTCTTTCTCTAGAAATAGCTCATTGTACTCATATGGGTTCAAAAAAGCGTAATAACCCCTGGCCCTAAAAAAGATCTGGCTCGTATGCTCAGAGATTTCTCTGACTAAATTTTGTTTTTGCGTGGTAGTTTGTAATGCTGTCTGATATTCGGTGAGTGCGCTGTGATTCAAATATTGAACGATGCCAGCGCCCGCAATTAACAGTGACAGAAAGAGAAGCATCATCGCCACGAAGCGACGCGTGATACTTTTTCTGATAATCGACCACCCGGTCATGCGAGCATTTCCTCCACTTTCCGGACAAGATCCATCGGGCTAAAGGGCTTCGGCATGAAGTCATCGGCACCAGCTGCACGCATTTTCTCCTGTTCGGCATGTTGACTTTTTGCCGAGAGGATCAGGACCTTAACTGCCTTTTTGTCGTCCATCTGTTTGAGCTGCTGCAATACTTCATAGCCTGTCAGCTTGGGCATCATATAATCTAAAATGATCAAGTCGTACTCATTTTGACCGATTTTTTGCAGGGCTTCCTCTCCATCGCAAGCGATATCGAGCTCATGTCCCTCGTCTTCGAGCGTGTCGCCAATCAGCATGCGCAACACGGCTTCGTCTTCGGCCAGCATAATCGTTGCCATCTCACTACCTCCTTACAACATTCGCTTAACCAGTCGCTTGATACGAGCCTCTAGTTCGCGTGTACGGAATGGCTTGGTCATATAGTCGTCAGCACCGAGCTGAAGGGCACGGACAATGTCTTGCTCTTCAGTACGACCTGTTAGCATAATCACCGTATATTTCTTGGCATTCGGCAAATTCCGGATTTTCTGGAGAACCTCGAGGCCATCCATCTGTGGCATCATCCCGTCTAAAATGACGAGATAGGGTCCGTGTCCCTGATGCCAGGTGGAGTCAAAGAAAGCTGCTCCTTCATCGTAAGTCTGGATGTCGACGTGTATCCAACCGTCAAAACTGGTTTGGATGGAATCGGCAAGCATCACGCGAATCATCGGATCGTCATCAATAATGGCGACCTTCAGTTTTACCTTAGGGGAGTCATGCGTCTCTGTAATTTGAGCGGTTTCAATCCGGCGCCGCCCTGCATTTTTGGCAGCATACAAAGCAGTGTCAGCAGCTTCTACCCAATACGTATGCGGTTTATGAGGATCATCTACTTGTACGACTCCACCGGAAAAGCTCAAAGAAAACGTTCCTTCAGAAGCATCGAACGTAAGCGAACAAAAAGCAGAGAGCATCTGCTCCAGGCGCATTTTTCCTGTCTGTACAGTCGTACGCGGCATCAGCAGGATAAATTCCTCTCCGCCGTACCGGAATAATACATCATGTTTTTCGGCGCTCTGCCCGATGAAAGCAGCAAAACGAGTCAGCACCTCGTCGCCAATCAGATGACCGTATGTATCATTGACCCCTTTGAAAAAATCGATATCTAAAAATGCCAGTGAGAAGGGGGTGTTGGTTCGTTGGGCATCAGAAAGAAGCCGTTGGTACGTATCAACAAAAGAGTTGCGATTGTTGGCACCCGTGAGCTCGTCCAAAAACAAGATGCTGTTCATCCAGCGCTTGCGGCGAAGCTGGCGATCGAGGCGTACGACCAGCTCTTCCATATCAAGCGGTTTGCACATGACGTCATCTGCCCCCAAACGATAGGCACTCAGACGCGTCTCCCGTTCGCAATCGATGCTGATGATGGTGGTAGGCACGTATTGTTTCTTTATTTTTTCACTGATCGTCTGCATCACTTGGAAGCCGTCTGTTTCTGGGATGTTCAAATCCAGAATGAAGCAGTCAGGGTTCATGTCGTGAAAATAGTCGAGAGCCTTGTGAGGATAGACCGTTGCGATGACAGACCAGTTGCGTTTTTCTAAATATTCTTTTAGATACATAAGCAGGGTGACGTCATCATCCAGGATGAGGACCAAAGGCTGTTGCTCACAAGGGGATTCCCGGTGAAGAGTGGGGTTCTCGATAAAAACTTCCCGTTCTGGTCGCTTCTCGCAGCATAAGGTGATCAGCTCTTGCAAAAACGCTCGCCATTCACTCGTTGGCCAGTTCTTGGCAGGCATGTCGTCCATTTGTTCCAAGAGAAGCTGAGACAGATCAGACAAGTCGGTCAATCCAATCGTCCCCGCTGTCCCCTTTAACGAATGGAGAAAGCGATACAGATCATCATGAGAGACGGGAACCTCCTGGTCGTACCACGTCTCAATCTGTTTGTGGATATTCGTAAGAAGCGTATCTCTGTACTTGATCATGTCGTACCGTCCCCCTGTGTTGGGATGGCGCAAGCAGTCGTTCGCTTGCGCCAGTTTGATCAAAACATCTACAATTTGGTATGGTACATGTAGCAGGGAGAAGGAAGGGCTTATTGTTGCAGGGAAAATCCTTCTTCAATCAGATACTGCTCCGCTTCCACGTACGATTCAAAGGAAGCTTCCAGGTTCATCCCGTGGTATACGTTCCACAGCGCGTCTTCCTGTTGCAGCAAGAGCGTGCGGTTTTGCTTGTCGACCCATGTTTGCTCCAATTGTTCAGCTTCATTAGTAGCTTTCGGAGCTGGTTCACGTTTCACAGAGAGGGATTGGATTGAAGCTTCGACTACCTTGCGCAGCTCGTCCGCCGAGAAATCACGGATGTTGACATAGCCCTTGTCGTCTTTTTGGTAGCCCTTCAAAAACGCGGCAAACACAAAGCCGTTGCCGTTCGGATGCAGATGATAGACCACTGTCTTTTTATCATGAAGGCTTTCCTCATAATGAAAATTAACCCGTTTCATGGAGACGTCATTCCGAGTCAGTTGTGGAAAAGATTCAATAATCGCTAGTTTTTCTTCAAAAGTAAGCATGGATTCCTCCGGTGAGATGGATTTGTTTGTCGATTATATCACAGGTGGGACATAGAACGAAAAAAGGAGAAGGGAAAAATGAACGGAAAAAACCGAAAAGATATCGTAGCAGGTCTTGAAGTCGAGATTGTATTGAAACAGGACCAACGCACTGGCAAGCGCACCCGTGGGATCGTCAAGGATATCCTGACGAACTCCAGCACACATCCGCATGGAATCAAGGTTCGTTTGACAGATGGACAAGTGGGGAGAGTGCAAGAGATTATCCAAAAAGGAGAGTAATCTTCTTCAAAAAACGGACAGGCCACATGGGCACTGTCCGTTTTTCTTTTCATGAACGGTTCCGGCTCTGCAAATGCTCGATAGCTGGTACGGCGAAGCAAGCTAGATTCGACGGAAGTGCATCGAGTGAAAACCAGCGCATGTCTCCAATCGCCCCGCCTTCCTCTAAATTACGTGCTTCTCCACTCAGGATCGTGACTTCGTAAATGACCGAAACCCAATGCTCGGCACTCTCCGGGCGGATGGTTTCTGCGGTGCATAGCAGGGCCTTTACCTCGACATCGAGATTGACTTCTTCTTTGATCTCACGGATGACACTCGTCTCCAGTTGTTCATAGGGATCAACTTTTCCCCCGGGAATGCTCCACGTATTCTTCTCTGGATCTCTGTTTCGCAAAACCAGTAAAAGCTCATTCTTGTCGTTTAGGATGACAGCTCCTACGCCCAATCTTGGTACAGCTATAGTAGTAGACATGGTTTCTCCTTCGATAGGCAGATTCGTTTCTTCCATATATAGCAAGGCCCAATCGTAAGCAGGACAAAACAAGAAACCGCCTGAAGAGACGGTTTCGAGAAGTTCAGCAAAACGTTAGCGGTAAGTATCATGGGTAGGGGCGAAGACATCCTCCGTTGATTCCCGTACCAAAATAAATGGTTCAATATTCCCCAATCCATGCAAGCATGTATTGTGATGGGCGATGATTTGTTCTGCTGACAGTACCTGATTGTCCGATGTAGAGTGCCCGTCTTTGACGAGCGTCACATCATAGCCGAGTGTCGTCGCTTTGCGGCAGGCGCTGTCGATACAATACTCGGTTTTGCAGCCCATGATGACGAGGTGGTTAATCCCGAGTGATTGTAACTTTTCGTGCAGGTCTGTTCCGTGAAACGAGTCTGTCGCTAGTTTTCGAATCACCGTTTCTGATGGCAGAGGGGCGATCTCAGGGTGGATGGCATTGTCGTCTGAACCGACTTCTCCGACATCATCATCCTGAACGTATAGCACAGGAATATCCTTGCTGTAGGCATCTTCTCTTACTTTTTTCAATGTTTGGACAAGTGTAGCCGGCTGATAAACAGGCCCAAATTGTCCCTCGATAATTCCCACTTGCGCATCAATAATCAGTAGAGCTGTTTTTCGAATCAATCCATTTCCTCCTAGGTGAAAGGGGGTTAGTGTTGGTGTTCCCCTTTTTGGTTGTCTGGTACACGCACAGCTTTATAAGAACGTTGATTCATGTCCTTTTTCATAACTGACCCCTCCTTTCATCATAGAAGAGCGTGAATCCGCTCTGGATAATTGTACCACAAAAAAGACTCATTCCTATTGTTAGGAACGAGTCTTTTTCGATTGCGAACTTCTTATGATTCATTTTCCTTTTTCGGTACAAACTGAAAGATATCATGTGATTCGAAGGAGTCGATCAAACGGGATAGCCACAGATAATATTCCAACCCATTTTCAATGCGCTTGATACTAAGGTCAACCTGTTCCTTAACTTCTTCCGTAAGCTCCTCGGATTTCTGGAGAGCGCGAAGCTCAAGGAGCGACTTTTTCAAGGCGTGTACATTATGTTCACAGGCGTGTCGCCACTTCACGGAAAAGAGGTCGATGAAGTTCTGGTACCAATCCAGGTTGACCTCGTAATGATCCTTCCGTGTCCCTTTTTTCCATATCTTTTCTACCATATTTAAGTCCATCAATGTGCGGACGCCAGTGCTCATGCTGGTTTTGCTCATGCCCAGTGCTTCGCCCATCTCATCGAGTGTCATTGACTTGTCCTGAAAGAGCAATGTGCCATACAGCAGTCCCGTTGACATGGTAATTCCATACAGATCCATGTTGCGAGCTAGCGTTTCAATCACGCGTTCCTGAGCTTTTTCGAGGATTTTTTCTTGATTGGTATCCATTTTGAAAAAAGCAGCTCCTCTAGTCATAGTAACCTGACTAGAATTGTACGTCTCCAAAAGCAAAAAGTAAATGGAGATATTGTACAGTATATACGTGATAAACTGAGAATACAGGAAGTAAAGTACGTAAAGTTTTTTCTGAACGCTGAAAATGCCCGATTATCCTGCCTCATCCAGTTTGAGGTAAAAAATTTGGCTGGTTACAATTGTAAGGGTAAAGAACAGTCCGGATGCCGGGCGTAAAAGTTGGAGGTGACCATATGCCCAAGATCAAAGTAGAGAATTTGACCAAAATCTTTGGACGCCAACCCCAACGCGCATTGTCCCAGGTGAAGCAGGGGAAGACCAAGCAAGAAATCTTGAAGGAAACGGGTCTTACCCTTGGGGTGAATCAAGCGAGTTTTGAGGTGCATGCAGGCGAGATATTCGTCATCATGGGGCTTTCGGGAAGCGGGAAGTCGACCTTGGTTCGATTGTTGAACCGGTTGATTGAACCAACAGAAGGCAAAATCCTGATTGACGGTACGGATATCGTCAGTATGAACACCGAGCAGTTACAGGATGTAAGAAGAAAGAAGCTGGGAATGGTATTTCAAAAGTTCGCCTTGTTCCCTCACAGGACAGTACTTGAAAATGCGGAGTACGGCCTGGAGATTCAAGGGATGCCAAAGGCCGAGCGTGAGGCAAAAGCGAGAAAGTCACTCACACTCGTCGGACTTGGCGGTTGGGAAGCAAGCTACCCGGATCAGCTGAGTGGCGGGATGCAGCAGCGTGTGGGCCTCGCCCGTGCACTCACGAATGAACCCGATGTGCTGTTGATGGATGAGGCATTCAGTGCCTTGGACCCGCTGATTCGCAAGGACATGCAGGATGAGCTGTTGGAATTGCAGAGCACCATGCAGAAGACCATTATTTTCATTACGCATGATCTGGACGAAGCATTGAAGATCGGGGATCGAATCGCTCTGATGAAAGACGGAGCGATCGTACAGATCGGCTCGCCGGAAGAAATCATGACCAATCCAGCAAACGAATACGTAGAACGCTTCGTAGAGGATGTGGATCGTTCCAAGGTGTTGTCCGCTGAAAAAGTCATGAAGCGGGCAGAGACGATCACACTGGACAGAGGGCCTCGCGTCGCATTGCAAATGATGCGTGAGCGCGGTGTCTCCAGTTTGTACGTGGTGGATAAACGAAAAACATTGCTGGGTGTGCTGACGGCAGACGCAGTAAACGGAGCAAAGGAAGCAGGACAGTCGCTGGAATCTGTGCTGCGAACTGAGGTACCAACTGTCGGACCACAGACGCTTCTCAATGAGATGTTTGACCTTGTCGCGTTTTCAGATATTCCCGTGGCGGTTACAGGAGAACAAAATCGTCTGTTGGGCGTGATTGTAAAAGGAGCCGTCTTGGGTGGATTGGCAGGAAAAGTAAATCAACAAGTTCCAGAGCCAACGATTGAAGAGGGGCAGGTGAATCCATCATGAGTCAAAACCAACTTTTTCCGAAGCTGCCGCTCGACAGTTGGATAGAAACGATTGTAGATGGACTGGAAGAGCATTTGGGCTTCTTGTTCGACTTCATATCAGCTGTAATCGGTGGAACCGTTGACTTGTTTTCGTGGATTCTAACAGGAATCCCGTTTTGGGTCCTGATCATTTTGTTTACGCTGCTGGCGTATCGTGCTGGCAAAGTGGCAATTGCTCTTTTTACCTTCATTGGACTTCTTCTGATTCAGAATCTGGGTTATTGGGAGCATTCAATGGAAACACTTGCGCTGGTATTGACGGCAGGGTTGATCTCGGTGATTATCGGGATTCCCGTTGGTATCTGGTGCGCGAAGAATGATTCCGTGCAAAAGGTCGTCACACCGCTGCTTGATTTCATGCAGACGATGCCGGCGTTTGTGTACTTGATTCCTGCCATCTTTTTCTTTGGGCTCGGTAAAGTACCGGGGGTTATCGCTTCTGTCATTTTTGCGATGCCACCGACGATCCGTCTGACCAACCTGGGAATTCGTCAAGTTCCTGCCGATCTGATCGAGGCTTCTGAAGCGTTCGGTTCTACCTACTGGCAAAAGCTGACGAAGGTACAGCTACCGATTGCCAAGACGACAATGATGGCCGGGATTAACCAGAGCATTATGCTCGCGCTGTCCATGGTCGTGATTGCCTCCATGATTGGAGCGAAGGGCTTGGGGGCGGACGTGTATCGTGCCGTAACACAGATTAAGATCGGTGAAGGTTTTGAGGCGGGTCTGGCCATCGTTATATTGGCGATTCTGCTGGATCGTCTCACGCAAAGTGTTGGAAAGAGAAAAAACGCGTAGGAGGGGTTTTCATGAAAATGAAAAAAGGCGCCTTGAAAGGGCTGGCAGTCGCACTCGGACTCAGTATGGTGATGGCAGGATGTTCAAATGCGGGAACACCGCAGGGAAATCAGCCTGCCGAGGGCAATACCGGTACGTCTGCACCGAATAGCGTTGGGGCACAAGTGGATCATAAAATTATCGGAATCGATCCTGGCGCTGGTCTGATGAAAGCGACGGAAAAAGCCATGAAAGACTACGATCTGAAAGATTGGGAACTGGTGGAGGGCTCCAGTGCAGCGATGACGGCAGCTCTGACACAAGCCTACAAAGACAAAAAGCCGATTATCGTGACAGGCTGGACACCTCACTGGATGTTCTCCAAGTTTGAGATGAAATACCTCGAAGATCCGAAAGGCACTTTCGGGAAGGATGAACAAATTCATACCATCGTGCGCAAAGGACTGAAGGAGGAGCACCCAAGTGCGTATGCGTTCCTCGATAAGTTTTCGTGGACACCTGCGGACATGGAAAAAGTGATGCTCGATATCGAGGGCGGCAAAAAGCCGGAAGAGGCAGCAGCCGAATGGGTGAAAAACAATGAGGCTACCGTCAACAAGTGGGTAGAAGGCATCCAGCCTGCAGAAGGCAAAAAATTGACGCTCGCCTACGTCGCGTGGGATTCTGAAATCGCCAGCACGAATGTGGTGAAGACGGTTCTGGAGCAAAAGTTGAAATACAAGGTGGAGCTTAGCCAAGTAGAAGCCGGCCCAATGTGGGTAGGTGTATCAAACGGCGATGTGGACGGAATGGTAGCAGCTTGGCTGCCAACGACGCACGCAGACTACATGGAAAAGCTGGGTAAAGACGTAGAGGATCTCGGTCCGAACCTGCAAGGAACCAAGCTGGGCTTGGCTGTTCCAGCCTATATGGAGATCAACTCCATTGAAGATTTGAAGAAGTAACAGACTCAATACAGAAGGCACCGCTCACGATGGGGCGGTGCCTTTTTGCTGTGTTACGGTATTGGGTTGCTTTCCGTGACAGCCGGCCAAGCGTGCTGTTTGTCCAGCGTTGCAGGCTCCGGTGCAAATACCCGCAAAACGAGATTGAACTCGCCTTTAGGGAGCGGGAGCCAGTTGCCTTCTTTGCCTTTGGGCGGTTGCTGTTGCAAATACAGATCGAGGGAGCCATCTGGATTGTACGCTAGCGTTCCTGTATTGCTGCGAACCGATGCGCGATCTGTCGCTGTTTTGGCTAAAAACAGTTGGTTGTCATAGACGTTGATCGACCAGAATGCAGACGTCTTGGGAAGCTGTTCTTTTGTAAAATGCAGCGTATAGCTTTTGGCTCCCGTCAGTGGTTTTCCTAATCCATCTGTCAATGCACGATAATAGGCTTCCTCTCTCGGTACATTGGCTCCAATACCGGAATAGGCGATAAAGGAACGGGAGAGAAGCTGATTTCCATATGTGCCAATGGGGGAAAAGGAGCCCCATCCATTACGGAAGGAGGCGTAGCCGGGAAAGCCATTTTGCACGATGGACGGAGCATCCTGTAAGGCACCCTGTAGGCCTGCAAGCTTGGCTGGACCGAGCGCGGAAGGATCAAAGCCTTTTTGGACATCGATCCCGGCTTGAGCGAATTGATCGAGCAGGACGCGATCACATTCGGGAGGGGGATTGCTCTGGATCCATTTCGTCATGACTTGAAAAAAGGAAAGGGATGACAACACATCAGGGGGAAGCGCTTCGGGAACATGTGCCGTTTGCAATTTTGGGTGGACAGGGGCAATCGCGATTTGTTTTTCAAACGAGACAGCCTGCGGCAAATCAGCTTCACCCTTTACCTCGACACGTCCAATGAGCCAAACGGTATTCGTAGGGGCGTAGATCACAGGTATATGGGCAGGGGTAGGCCCTTTCCATTGTGGGCTTGCAATGATGTATTGCCCGGCCTGCTGTTTAGTGGAACGATTGGAGACATTGCGAAACGTATTTGTGTACGCATCCAGCATTTGCACGGTATAGTAGCGGTTTTGCGGATTAGCGGGGACAGTCAAGCGGACTGGCGTCTCTGACAAATCCAGCCATGCGCTCATATACAATGTATCGGAGTTCGGCGTCACGATATCCCGATAAGCTGGGGAAGCGAGTGTGTCCGCATAATAAAACTGGTTGATTGGCGCCCGATTTTTGACCATGGCTTCCATCGTTTTGGCGGACATCACTAATGGATAGCCATAGATGTATGCTTGAATACCGAGCGAGTAGGCAAGCCTCTCCTGCGATGGAAGAAACGACTTCGTTTGGGAGAGATGTGATTGTTGGATAGATGGAACGTTTGTTGTCTCTTTTGCAAAGGACAGTCCGGACAGGTGAAGCGTCATGCAAAGCATAGAAACGATCAGTGTCAGGCGCTTTTTCAATAATAGAAGCATAAAGCCCCTCCTAACTACCAGAAATGGGGTTCGCACTGGTAGTTTTCTTCATAGGAAAGGGGCTTTATGCAAGTTGGGCTGGAATATTTTATTCTCAATGCGGCTCCACAGAAATTTCAGGCGCCCGCCACTCTGGGCAGGTCGCATACAATTTCGACGCTCCCTGTAGCAATTCCCTATCACGCCATCGCTTGCCCACACACTGTATGCCAATAGGAAGACCTTGCACATCAAAACCAATCGGCATCGTTACGACCGGACTTCCGGTTACATTAAACAGATTCGTATAAAAAGTCGTAGCGGCCCAGTAGTTTTGCGGGTTCTCGTCTACGTACAGCGGTTTGTTGTAAAGCGGCTTGTAGCCCCACATTTTCGATTTTGCCATATGTGGGAAAGCTGTCGTGCAGCTAACCGGACACAAGAACAAGTCACAGTCTGCCATGAATTGCTCAAAGCCGCGAATGAGCTGCTCCCGAATGGTTAAGACACGCATGTAGTTTTTGAACGTCAGCGGGATG
The DNA here is from genome assembly GCF_013284245.2 of Brevibacillus sp. DP1.3A. Taxonomy (NCBI): domain Bacteria; kingdom Bacillati; phylum Bacillota; class Bacilli; order Caryophanales; family Paenibacillaceae; genus Brevibacillus; species Brevibacillus sp. DP1.3A. The sequence continues at coordinate 1,100,774 of NZ_CP085876.1, forward strand.
AGCATGGTAGCCGTGGGAAGCTGGCGGTAAATCGGCATCGTTAGGAGATGAGCAAAACCACGAATGAGTGGAGGTGTCGTAGAGTTTAACTCCGCGTCGATGATTTTTCCCCATGTTTCCCAAGTTTTGCGTACATCTAAGGGGGGTGCCGTCACTTGTTCTACGCGCATGCCTTGTTGCTCCAGCATTTTGACAAAGCGACGCAACTGATCGCGAATGGCTCGACTCGTCGGGTAGCCGGGCATCTCCTCCATCCAGCGAATGCGTAGGGGCTGTTTCTGGATGGTCAGGGGCAAGACTTGTGGTCCATGAGGCAGGCCAGCGTTGTCGTTTCCACCACTGATGATGGAAAACGCCACTTCCAGATCCTCGATCGATCGGGCCAAAGGACCATAGCAGGCCAAGTGACGAGACGATGTAAAATCAGACATTCCTTCAAAGCCGGGCATGTGTCCTCTTGCCGGAACGGCTCCTTCTGTCGGCTTCAAGCTAAGTACGCCACAGAAATGAGCCGGAACACGCAACGATCCGCCAATGTCACTGCCAATATCCAAATAGGAAAGCCCGGCAGCAACTGCGGCTGCCGATCCTCCGCTGCTTCCGCCTGTTGTTCTCTCCAGATTCCACGGATTATTCGTCCTGCCGTAAATATCATTGTCTGTTTGCATGTCCATCAGAAGAGGAGGGACATTCGTTTTGCCCAGGATGATGGCTCCTGCCTGCTTCAGTCTGCTAACGACTGCTGCGTCGTGTTGTGGAATGTACCCTTTTAGAGGTGGGAAACCAGAAGTCGTGGCGAGTCCTGTTGTGGCAAAAGAATCTTTGATTGTGATTGGTACCCCGTGAAGAGGCCCACGATAGTTGCCTTCCCCTATTTCTTTATCTGCTTGTTTGGCGGTTTCGATCGCAGCTTTTTCATCATACGCGACGATGGCATTCACTTTGCCATTGAGGGAGTCGATTCGTTTAAAAATATGCCGGGTAGCTTCCTCTGCGCTTATTTTCCGCTCGCGAATCCAAGTGCCCATCTCCGTTGCTGTCAAATAGGTCAGTTCTTTCATTCGATTCACTCCTTTTCACACGTCTAGCGTACGACAGGAAAACGAGGAAAACTTGATCGAAAATGCGAACCGCTATCGACTATTCTCGGGCTAGAACGGGTATATAAATGAAGCAAAGCGAATCAGGATGGTCATTTCCGAGAAAGCGGTGATCGTAGTATTCAAAATCGTATCGGGCATAAAGCTGGTCGGATGCGGATGCATGTGTCATCCAGCTCCCGTATATGTATTGATACGTCAGTTTGAGATTTTGCACCGATCCTTTGTGAGGGAAAACAAGATAACCAGATGCAGGCAGCGTGAGTGATTCCAAACCTTCTGTGCCAACCTGCTCCGTAGTGTGTATGCCAGCAAAATAGGCAAAGCTCAACGAAAGCCCGAAAGCATCCGGGTAGCGAATGACGCCATAACGCTTCTGGTTCTTCTGCACCTCGATTTTCTGACCCAATTGGTTCCAGCAATGGACAATATCTGCTGTCGAACGGGTAGTGGAGGAGTAGCCTACCAGGTTCAGTTCTTCGTGGGCAGGGACATAGACGGGTTCAATCGATTGCAGCTGAATATTTTCTAAATATGATAGCTCGATACGCTCCAGCATTGTGTACCGAGGCATTTTTCCAGATCGCCTAAGTGCAGAAGGAGGCAGGCCAAAGCGTTTGGTAAAGGCGCGAGTAAAGGCTTCGTGAGAATCAAAGCCGTATGTAAAGGCGACCTCCGTCACGCTCTTTTGCTCTAGCAACAGTGCTTTGGCAGCCTCGGTCAAGCGTCTCTTCGAAATGTATTGGCCGACGGTTTCTCCTGTCACGTGAAAAAACAACCGTTGAAAATGGTACTTGGAATATCCGGCGGCTGATGCCACTTCATCGAGTGTGACTTTTTCCGTTAACTGCTTCTCAATAAAAGAGAGGGCATATGTTATTTGCTCCATATAGTTCATGACGTCACCTGAAAAAGGAAATAAGATCTTTTTTTAGGATACCATATGCTCTGACCTGATTTTTTGTAAAAAAGCCAGAATGCCAAAGAATAGGGAGAGAATACAATGAAGTAGGACAACATTATTGGAGGTAGCCGTGGAGCAGCATTTGGACCTTTTTTTGATGAAATATGGATATGTCGGCATCTTTTTTTCGCTCACACTTGGTGTTGTAGGGCTCCCCATACCCGATGAGGTACTGATGACATACGCTGGCTATGCGGTTTCCCGTGGTGTTTTGCACATGCCGTTTACAGTGCTGAGCGCCTTTTTGGGAGCGGCAGTAGGGATTACGATCAGCTATGCCATCGCGTGGAAGTGGGGGCTGCCGTTGCTGATGAAGGTTGGACCGTACTTGCATATTTCGCCGAAAAAAATAGAGTCAACCCAAAAGCTGTTTGCCAAGTACGGTCCATACCTGTTATTGATCGGCTATTTTTTGCCTGGCGTCCGTCATATTACCGCCTATTTGGCAGGGGTCTCCGCGATGGGGTTTCGACGATTTGCTTTTTTTGCTTACGCAGGCGCATTTCTTTGGAGTGTCACTTTTTTACTGTTGGGACAGGCGCTTGAGAAAGAGTGGCTCAAGGTTGTCGTTTATATACGTCATTACGGCATCACATTTTTGCTAATCAGTTCGGCGATTGGAATGATGGTTTATATTTGGATGAGATACAGGCGCGACACCAGAGCCTAGGAACAAGCATTAGTTCCTGCTGATCGCCATGCTATCTTTTACCAAGCGGACAAATTCGAGTTGTTCCTCTCCAGTGGCTGTGGCTTCCGCCAGTTTGAGTACATCGCCAAGGGAGCTTCTTTCGGCATACGGACTCTCTCGCAATATTTCCCCGTACTCTGCTACAGCAGCAAGGAACGTCACATCAGGAGACAAGGTATTTTGCCCCTTCACGGGTTCGGAGAGTTCCTCTACTTTTTGGGAAGAGGCATGATGATAGCGCACGCGAACCGTCCCGAGATCTGTATGGGCAGGGGAAGCGAGCTTTACTTCATAAAGAGCGGTCACACTATGTCCAGCGCCGATCTCGCCCGCATCTGTCTTGTCGTTGCGAAAATCTTTGTCGCGGACATCGCGGTTCTCATAACCGATCAAGCGATACGAGTCTACCTTCTTAGGGTCGAATTCTACCTGAATTTTTACGTCACGAGCGATCGTTTGGAGGGTGCCTGTCAATGATTCCGTAAAAATGCGGCGCGCCTCGGAAAACGTATCAATGTAGGCGTAGTTGCCTTCTCCTTTGTTCGCCAGCTGCTCCATCAGGACATCATTATAATTTCCCATCCCAAAGCCAAAAGTGCTCAAGTAAATGTCTTTTCGCGCATAGTCCTCGATCGAACGCAAAATGCCCTCGGCCCCTGTTTCTCCGACATTGGCTACCCCGTCGGAGCATAAAATCACCCTGTTAATGGCAGTAGGCTTGAAGGAACGGGCCGCCATTTCATAACCGAGGACCAGACCTTCTTCCGCATTAGTGGAGCCTTCGGGTTGCAGCTCATCGATGGCTGATAAAATCGCCTGTTTGTCTTCGGCAGAGGTTGGAGGCAAAAGAACGCGTCCCTCTGATCCATAGACGACGATCCCTACTGAATCTGTAGGTTGGAGTTGATCGACAAGAACATGTAAGCTCTTTTTCACCAGCTCTAAACGATTTTCTTGATTCATCGAGCCAGATACGTCAATGACAAAGACGAGATTAGCGGGCTTCCGCTCTTGGGCGTGTAATTCCTTTCCTTTGATCCCGATTCGCACTACTTGAAGATTTTTTTGAAAGGGAGAGGGGGCCACTATCAGCCTGAATCGCAAATGTTTGATTGGTTGGCGCGGGATACGAAGTGGGGAAAAAGTTGATGAATTCCTCCACCCGAACAGCTTCTGCTGGCGGGAGATTCCCGTCTTTTATAAAATTGCGCATCATGGTGTAAGAGGCGGTGTCCACATCAGCGGCAAAAGTAGACAGGCGGTCCTTCGCCGTAGAAACAAATTGGTTGGTGCCGTAATCTTTGAAGTACATGTCATTGGGGAGGGGATCGACCGATTTTTTCAGCGCGTAATCAGCTAGTTGGCTGGGAGGACTTGGACTGGAGGCTACTTGATTGTTTTGACTTTGCGCAACAGGTGCTGCTGGTTTGTTTCCACTTTCGCCACTTGATGCGAACTGCTCGCTCGAGCTGCATCCGATCAAGGATGCGACCAATAGGGTGATACCACTGGCTTTCACGATTTTTCTCATCTTTAATGATTCCCCCTTTGCCTATGTGACGTGGTAAAAAAAGGAATGTTACATAAGGAGGAGGAGTTGGCTTGTCCACAGCAAGGGCTTCACTCGCAACGACAGCCAGGATCGAGTCGTAGCTGCGGCTCCGAGTGGCGTAATGATTTATGTTTGGATTAGTCGGCGATCTTCACTAAAGTGAGGAAGCCGGTAATCGTCGTCGTTCCGTCTGCGAAGCTTTGCAAAAACTGGTCTGCGATACCTCCCGTACGGAATATGTCTACGATGTCTCCTGCTGCTAATCGGGTGAAAGAGGTAACCATGCCGAATGCATTTCCATCCTCTGCACTATCCGCACTGCTTGAGGTTCCGGCAGAGCCCGTAATATTGGCGCCATTCCTTCTGATAATGAAAGACGCTTCACTTGCTTGTGCAGTAGTAACACGATAGCTGATGAGATAGATGCCGCTTGCAGGTACGGTCACTTGCCCGCCAGCGAGTAAAAAGCCAAGTGAATTGTCTGCATTCGACACATTAAGTGGGACGATCGTATTTGGCGAAATATCGATAGCCGAGGATAGCCAGAAGTTACCGAATACACTGGAAACAGTACCTGTTGCCCCCGTTACCCCGATGGCTCCAGTAACACCTGTAACACCTGTAACACCTGTAACACCTGTAACACCTGTAACACCTGTAACACCGGTGGCCCCTGTTGTTCCTGTTCCCCCTCCATCTAGTCCGGTGGCTCCTGGTAGACCAGTCGCTCCAGTGGCTCCCGTTGGTCCTGTGAGACTAGCGATAAATGATGCTGTTAATACGGAATTCAGCTTGTTGTACAGCAGAATCTCTTTCTTTGTTATCTCTCTGAGCGTATTTACTACACTAGCATTAACGTTCAGCAAATCACTAATGGTTGCAGTGGGACCTGTTAATCCTGGAAGCGTACCAAGGACATATTGAAACTTTTCCGCCTCTGCATTAATGATATGGCTTAACCCTAGCTCTTCCAATGCGATAGATGCCAGTAGCAAGTTTGCGACTTGGCTTTGTGTGATGGTAATGAGCGGGGTAATGTTAGGGATATTTGCTTGTGACAAATGAAACGTCCTCCTTTTTTCATGTCTTCTCATCCTATTCCGATACTGTGCATAAGGGGATTGGTCGGTTTCGTTGTTTTTATTCAGGTACGGTTTACCATGTGATGCCTTTCTTTCTTGCTCCTTATTCAATCTTCTTGTAATATTAGGAAATATTTGTGGTGTGACGGTCGCTCTAGTCAATGGAAATCAATCATGGAAAGAGGTAGATTGCTGCAAAAATCAATCAAACAAGAGAGGTTATGAAATGAATCTAGGAATTCAAGTAACGCAAAATCAACTGATGGATGTGCTGCTAAACGTTGCAGTAGCTCGTCCAGTATTTATTTGGGGCGCACCAGGAATCGGCAAGTCGTCTCTCGTCGAGGCGTTTGCCGAGCAGGTGGGCCTGCCTTGCGTATCGTTATTGGGTAGCCAGCTGGCACCTGAGGATATTATTGGTGTCCCACAGATCGTAGACGGGAAAAGTAGATTTTGCCCACCTGCGCAAATTGCGAGAGAAGAACCGTACTGCTTGTTTCTTGACGAATTGAATGCATGCTCGCAAGAAGTGCAAAAGGCGTTTTACAGTCTGATTCATGAGCGGAGAATTGGGGATTACCATCTGCCAGAAGGGTCCATTGTGATTGGGGCAGGAAACCGCGCGCAGGATAGCGCGATTGTCAAACCGATGTCGTCTGCTCTGATCAACCGGATGTTCCACGTGCAATTGCTAGTCTCGTATGAACAATGGATGAATTGGGCGTACAGCAACGGCATCCATTCCTACGTGCTGCAATTTTTGGAGGTGCGACCGGACTATTTGTGGTCGCAGCCACCGAAGAGCGAGGAACCGTTTTCTACTCCGCGTTCCTGGCACATGCTCTCTGATGCCCTGAAGGAATTCGGTGAGAACTTGACGACAGAGATGGTGGGGGTACTGGCCTTCGGATGCTTGACGCCCCAGCATGCTGCTCAATTTCGAGCTTTTCACAAGAACATTCAAGGCAAATACCAGCTCAACCGTATTTTGGAGGGAGATGCTTCTTTTCCGACGGCTCCAGAGGATCGGGACGTACTGTATTTTCTGGCTGATTCATTCCGTTCGCAGATCAAAAAAGAACTGCCAGCGGATAAAGCCTCCGTGGGGGAGCAGCATAAACGGTTTGCACACCGAGCGAAAGCTCTCTTGAAGGAGCTCGCATCCATCTCTCTGGAAATGGCGCAGATGGTGGTGGCGCGGCACGAGGATGGCGACGGATTGCCAGACTGGTTCGTTGTAGAGGTAATTCGTGATTTACCGCGTCTGGCCATGGACAGGAAGGGAAAATAGCCAATGGCCAGAGGAGTTCAAAACGACCCGGCGACGCAAAACTACGAACAGGCCGTCCATTTTTTGAGTCATCACCCGATGTTTGGTCCGCTGTCCTCGCGAGCGCACTTTACTCGTTCCGAGCGAAGTATTTGTCCGGATAACGGTTGGGTAGTCGTGACCCGGGAAGGCAGCTTGTACGCGCATCCGAAGCGCAGAGGGGAAGTCGGGGAATGGATTTATGTTCTCGCACATGCGCTGCTGCATTTGGGCTTCGGACATTTTGTGGAAAAAGAGCAGCCGATTTTGTGGAACATCGCATGCGATTGTTATATTACGCGTTTTTTGAGAGACATGAAGCTGGGGAAGCCTCCTGCTGAAATGGCCTTTGAGCTGGATAAATCGGGAAAGAGCGAAGAGGAGCTGTATGACTGGTTCGTGGAGCATGGGGTGCCGGAGCATTTGAAGCTGTTTGGAACGGGCGGGGAAAAACAAGCAGATATGCTCTTCTCGGATAAATACGTCCGGTACACCTACAATCGAGATGTGGAGTGGGAGCGGCTCTTGGGGATCGGGCTGGCGCAGGCGGTGCAAAGTGCTGTCAGCGTAGCGGGCGGCTATTCCGATGCTCTCGGGAATGAAGAGAACCAGCTGTCCGAGGCACAAAAGGCCAAGCGCTGGTTCATCAATCATTATCCATTGCTGGCTTCCTTAGCGAGTCATTTCACGATTATCGAGGATTCACAGATCTGTCAACGGTTGCAAATCTCGGTGGCAGCCATTGATGTAACATCCAACGAAATCTTCATCAATCCTGCGGCGGGCTTGGATGAAGAGGAATGCAAATTTGTGATGGCACACGAGCTATTGCACGCAGGGCTTCGCCACCATGAGCGCTGCCAAGGCCGCGACCCGTATTACTGGAATGTCAGCTGCGATTACGTGATTAATCAATGGCTGATGGAGCTCGGAGTGGGACGTTTTCCGCAAATTGGCGGACTGTACGATCCAGACTTGAAGGGACTGTCGGCAGAGGCCATTTACGATCGAATCGTGACGGACATGCGTACGTATCGCAAGCTCTACACCTTACGTGGAATCGGCATGGGCGATATTTTGGATGGAGACGATCCGCGTTTTTGGGATAGGGGTCCGGGAACGACGCTGGATGACTTTTATCGCAATGCGATGTCGCAAGGCTTGATCTACCACCAGGAGAAAGGACGAGGGCTTTTGCCTGCGGGGTTAGTAGAAGAGATTCGCGCCTTGGGGCAACCGCCTATTCCGTGGGATGTTCAGCTTGCCCGTTGGTTTGACGAGCATTTTCCCCCGTTGGAAAAGAGTCGCACGTATGCAAGGGCAAGCCGCAGACAGTCCTCGACACCTGACATTGCCCGTCCTGCCTGGAGCTTTCGGGAAACGGATCAGCTGGCACGCACGTTTGGCGTCGTGATTGATACATCCGGCTCGATGGATACCAAGCTGCTCGGCAAAGCATTGGGGGCGATCGCGAGCTACAGTGAAGCGCGAGATGTTCCGTATGCGCGCGTGGTCTTTTGTGATGCGCAGGCGCATGATGCGGGCTACCTTTCTCCCGAGGACATTGCAGGGCGCGTCAAAGTAAAAGGACGCGGGGGAACGATCCTGCAGCCGGGCATCGACATGCTAGAGAAAGCAACCGATTTTCCAAAGGACGGACCGATTTTGATCATTACCGATGGGGAATGTGATCGGATCAAAGTAACTCGTAGTCATGCCATCATGCTGCCGAAGGGGAGCAATCTGCCGTTCGTGGCGAGAGGACCAGTATTTCGAATGGAATAGCAGGGTTTAGGCTCCGTATCGATGCGGAGCCTTCTTCATGATCTTTTTACAATGAAAGGGTAGGAAAAGCGATAAAATAGCTTGTATGATGAAGCGGAAAGCGGAGAGGTGTACAGCTAAGTGAAGAATAATCTCTTAGAAGAAACCGGGCACAAAATAAGCAAATGGCAAGCTGTGCGTGAAGTTTTTCTCGTTTCTACCAAGCTGGGATTGACCTCATTCGGTGGTCCCATCGCGCATCTCGGTTATTTTCACAACGAATACATTCGAAGAAGAAAATGGATGGATGAGCAAAGCTACGCGGATTTGGTTGCGCTTTGTCAGTTCCTCCCTGGTCCCGCAAGCAGCCAGGTAGGGATCGGAATCGGAATCATGCGAGCCGGATTGTGGGGAGGGGTAGCTGCATGGATCGGCTTCACTCTGCCTTCGGTATTAGCGCTTCTGATATTTGCGTTCACTTTACAAGGAGTGGACAGTGGCAGTGCTTCTTGGATTCACGGTCTAAAATTAGTAGCTGTCGCGATTGTTGCTCATGCCGTATGGGGGATGGGACAAAAGCTGGCCCCGGATCGAACGCGGGTGACGATGGCGATCAGCGCTGCTACCATCACGCTGTTGTGGCATTCTGCATGGAGCCAGGTCTTAGTCATGATTCTAGCAGGAATAGCAGGGGTGCTTATCTTCCGGCAGCAAAAAGTTTCGGAGCTCCCTGAATTTCGTGTGCCGATCAGTCGTGCACTAGCCATTGCGTGCTGGATCGTTTTCTTCGGACTTTTGCTAGTGCTGCCGATCCTCCGAGAGAGCACAGGCTTTTCCTTGCTAGCGCTGTTTGAGAGCTTTTACCGTGCAGGCTCACTTGTTTTTGGTGGAGGTCACGTTGTATTGCCTTTGCTGGAGAGGGAGGTAATCCCGACAGGCTGGGTAACGCAAGAGTCGTTTCTGACCGGCTACGGGGCTACACAAGCGGTACCGGGTCCATTGTTTACCTTTGCTGCTTATTTGGGAACAATGATTGCAGGAGGAGTCGGTGCAGTAGTGGCTACGATTGCCATTTTTCTACCGGCCTTTTTACTCGTCATCGGCGCATTGCCGTTTTGGAATTCCTTGAGGAGAAATTCGAAAATCCAAGGAATGCTGGTAGGTGTGAATGCAGCGGTCGTCGGTATTTTACTGGCAGCCCTGTACGATCCGATTTGGACGAGTACCATTCTTGCGCCGCTGGATTTTGCGGTAGCGGCTATTTTGTTTATCATGCTGGAGCACTGGAAGCTGGCACCATGGCTGGTTGTGATTACGGGGGCTTTGTACGGTCTGTTGCTGTCTTAGACTGACGTCAGCTTTTTTATACTATTGGAAAGTATAAATTTCGTGGGTCTATACTTTAGATAGGAAGTCATTATCATCCTAAGTTTTAAAAGGTCTCAAATGAACTAATAAAGCTGGTGAGAAGAAAAAGCACAGAGCTCGTAGACCTGTGCTTTTTCTTCTCCTCCACTCTGTTGACTCAAACCAAAATGCCCTTCATAGCTCTTTCTTATCGCATAAGAAGGTTTGCCAAGGATGTTTGTAACGCTTATAATACTGAATGAAAGTTCAGTATTGCTGGATGGGAAGTTGGTGAAGGATCATTGAATAAAAAGAAGCAGCAAACGGAGCAGACAAAGAAGAAGATTGCGGATGCGTCCAGAATTTTATTCATGCAAAAAGGCTACAAGGCCACATCAATAGAAGATATCGTGAAAGCTACTGGATACAGCGGCGGTAACATTTATTATCATTTCAAGAGCAAGGAAGGGCTGTTTTTACATCTGATTGAAGTTTGGAACAGAGAATGGGAAGAGAAGTGGCTGGCCAAGGAACAGCTCTACACGACCTCGATCGATAAATTGTATGGAATGGCTGAACATTTTGCGACCGATTTTATGAACCATCCGCTGACCAAGGCTGCTGATGAATTTTTCGACATGTCGGAGAAGCCTTCGGATGTGGAGGATCGTATCAACGAAATGATCCAAGGTTATATCGACTTTAATAAACAGTTGCTCCAGAAGGGGATCGATAACGGCGAATTTGAAATGACGAATGTAACCGGAGTCGCCATTATCCTGGACAGCCTGATGTTTGGTTTAAATCAACACTCGCGACGAATGGAACGAGAGGAAGCGCTGGCGACTTTTCGGTTAGCGATGGATGTGTTTTTATTTGGCATTGTCAAACCGTCCCGCTAGCTTTTTTTACGCGATTATCTAGAATAGATATTCAGTGTTTTGTGAAGGATTGGAGGAATAGTAAATGGCTTTATTATTAAAAAATCAGGGAGCCCTATTGATTCTGATGTTCAATATTTTCCTTGTCTTTACGGGGATCGGGCTTGTTATACCGATTATGCCAAAGTACATGGAGAGTTTGGGAATTACCGGGGGGACGATCGGCCTGTTAGTGGCAGCCTTTTCACTGACGCAGCTTCTTTTTTCCCCAATTGCCGGGCGATGGGCCGATTCATTCGGAAGAAAAAAGATCATTGTGATCGGCTTGGTCGTGTTTGCTATCTCAGAAGGGCTGTTCGGTATAGCGAATTCTCCAGTCCTGCTGTTTGTTTCTAGGTTGCTAGGCGGCATCAGTGCCGCACTGATTATGCCAGCCGTAATGGCTTACTCAGCAGATATTACAACGAATGAAGAACGAGCGGCCGGTATGGGGTATATTACGGCAGCCATTACGACTGGTTTTATTATCGGTCCAGGCATTGGAGGATACATTGCTGAATTTGGTATTCGCGTACCTTTTTATTCGGCAGGAATTGCGGGACTGATTGCTGCATGCATCACGTTGTTAATCCTCAAGGAATCGAAACCTACGGAAGAATCATTATCGGACTCTTCTTCTAGTGAAAAACAACGAAGCAGTCTTCTTTCCCAGTTAATGTACTCCTATCGAGAGCCTTATTTTTTCAGTTTGATCATTGTGTTTGTCATGTCTTTCGGACTGGCTAATTTTGAAACGGTCTTTTCATTGTTTGTCGACCATAAGTTTGGATTTGAGCCGAAAGATATCGCGTTTATCATTACATTCGGGTCAATAGCAGGCGCAGTGGTTCAGCTTACTGCCTTTAGCTGGATAATGAATCGCTTTGGCGAGAAAAGGGTCATTTCGGTCTGTCTGCTCTTTGCTGGTTTGTTTATTGTCCTGACTCTTTTTGTTCACGGATTTTGGATGATTTTTGCCGTTACCTTTATCGTATTTCTGGCGATCGATATTTTGCGACCGGCCATCAGTACCCAGATGTCGATGCTTGCAAAGGATCAACAGGGTTATGTTGCTGGCCTTAACTCAGCCTTTACCAGTCTTGGTAATATTGCAGGTCCTATTGTAGCTGGGTTTTTATTCGATATAGATATCAACTATCCGTATGCGCTAGCGTGTCTGATTTTGCTTATCTGTTTCGTCTTATCGCTAGGAGTTAAAAACCGCAACCTGAAGGATGCCAATGCGGCCTCCAGTCAAGTTTCCATTCATGGATAAAAGCAGACCAGTCCATTCGGGCTGGTCTTTTCTTGCATTCACGGGACATAGCCATATCCAGGATATTTGACAACGGGCCATTTATCCTTGCGCAAGGCATCTAATAGTTCAGGACCTACACACAGGTTGGAAGCGACGAGTTCATGCGGGGTGAGCGCCATCCATTGATTCAGCGATACATCGACAAAGCGGTCGCTCTTGAACATTTCCAAAAACCACACCGTTTCCGTCCCGGTATTTTGGATATAATGCCCCGTCGCAAAAGGAACGTAACCAACATCACCTGCTTGGTAGTCAAAAGTTCGGGCGTTTCCGTTTCCGATAAAAACAGTCATCCGTGCTTGGCCTGAAATGTAATATTGCCACTCGTCGTTATTGGGATGCCAATGCAGCTCTCTCATGGCACCGGGACGTAGCTCTACGAGTGCTACCGCGATTGTTTTGGAGATTGGAAAGTTGCGGGAATCGACAATGCGCACACTGCCTCCAGGTGTAATGAGGGGGCGTTGGGCGAGTAAGCGATGGGAAAAAGGGAGGGGGATGGTTCCGTACGGAGATTCCACTTCATCTGCATCAATGGAACCCGGAACCTCGTCCTGATAAATGTACACCTGCTTGCAAGGAATGTCGGCAAAGGCAGGTTCAGGCACACCAAAATTCGCAGAAAGCACATCTGTTGGCGTATGAGCAAACCAATCGGAGATCGATAGCGTATTCAGATCGGAAAAATGCCCATCGTCGAAAACGAGCAAAAACTCGCAGCCTTCCTCTAGTCCCTGAATCGAGTGGGGGATGCCGGGAGGGAAATACCACAGATCGCCTTTGCCGATATCCGCGATAAAATTCCGTCCGCGTTGGTCAACGGACGTAATTCGTGCACGACCCAGCAGCATGTAAGCCCATTCCGCCTGCTGATGCCAGTGCAACTCGCGCACACCACCTGGCGTCAGGCTCATGTTTACACCCGCAAGTGTAGTGGCGATTGGCAGCTCGCGTATGGTGACTTCACGGGACCAACCGCCATGATTTAATGTCATCGAGGCATCTGAGAAGGAAAATTTCAGATTAGGCAGCAAGCCCGCATCTGTGACGGGAGGAACTAGCATATTCGGATTTTGCCGATCACGCATGACGTTCCGTGGGCCGAGATCGACCCATCCGGTCCCGTCACTCCTCATTGGCTGAGGAATTTGATTCCCTTTGTCTGGCGGATTCATTCGGGGCAACCTCCTTCATCCTTGGACAGGCATAGGCTTTGTCGTATTTCATCCACTAACCATGCCTATGCATCGGCTTGCCCGTTATGCAAACATCCGAGTTGTTCTACCGTTTCTACGGGTGATTTTGTATAATTTTAGGAGTGATTTACAAATTGACAATATTAGGATGGGTATAAAGATGAATAAGATTCCAAACGAGCAATGGTTAGCACGATATGAACAAAAAAAACAGATGTTAGAGCCCCATGTTGATTTACACACCTATTTCACATCAACGGAGATCAGTGGGAAACCAATCAACTTGCTTTCTTTGGGGGAAATCACGATTCCCACTGGGGACATCATGGTTCGTGATCCACTTGTGTATCTGGAGAAAGATAGTGCCCCGTATTTTCGAAAAGTCCCTACAGGAACCTTCTCTTTAACCGTTTGTGTGGTAACCGTTGAAGAAGACCACTACAGGTATGCAGCGGTTAAGGTGGAGTTTACAGATAAAACTCCCCAAAAATTTACGGAAGCCCTCATTGGAAACGAGGATCTCGAAAATCTAGGGGAAGGCGAATATTTTGGGTTTAATGTGGATGCAGGCCTTGCTACTGTGGTAGATGTCAAAACGAGGGATGCTTATCTGGAATTTTATGATAGCTGGAAAAAAGAGAATCCAGAGGGCAATATTTATGATGAATATTTTGCTAGTGTTTTTGCGCAAAGTTACAAAGACCATCCAAAATACCAAAGAAGCGCTGGAGATTATATAAACTGGACGATACCAGGCACCGATTTATCGATTCCGATGATTCAGACGGGATTTGGAGACGGAGCCTATCCTGTCTATTTTGGGTTGGATGAAAACGATCAAATTTGCCAGCTGGTGATTCAATTTATTCCCATTGAACTTGCATTTGGTGAGGATGACAGCGAAGACGAAAGCTAGTAGGAAGCCTCTCACTAATCATTTTTGGAGACGGTGTTTCGACTATCTTTCTTTGGAAAAAGAAAATAGCTGGCTGTAATCAACAGATCAATCCCCAGAACAACGGTCCATAGCCGGAGAATATGCCATAAAGAAGCAGTTCGCTCCGCATCATCGATAAAGTAGATGGTCCCCGCTAAGAGAGCCGCCCCAATTACATAGGAGTAGAGATGTCTAAACCAGCTTTTGGCGTAATGCTTGGCGTACTCCATACCGTATAACTTGGGCTTCGCCGTACCTTGCTTGGTGACGTATTGCTGAAATTTTTCATCCGCCCATTGAATCATGCTTTTCCCAAACGCAAGCGATACCCCAATATAAACGGCAGCCAGCGCATGAGGAATTGTAGCGGTAGCTCCACGATACAAATCCACGCTCGTAACGACGAGCAAAACTACATCAACAACAGGCGTCAGGGCGAGAAGAAAAAGCCCGGCCTTTTTTTGTTTGAGCACGTACCTTGTGAAAAGGCCAAGTACAATGACCATCCAAAATGCGATTTCGCATGCGACAATCATCCATGCAACAAAATTCACTATAATAGGTCCCCTTTTCGGAAATTTCTTCTCCTGTATGAGAAGCTTTTATAATACAATTGTACTAACAAAAAGAATCTTATCATCAAACTTAAAATAATACAATGGTATTACTAAAGTTGCTTGTCCCTTGCAAATCTTGTTAAAATACAACTATGCCAAAAATAATCGATCACGAGAAAAGAAGAGAACAAATAGCAGAAGCAACGTGGCGTGTCATTGTCGAGCAAGGAATGGAGGGGGCAACGGTAAGGGGCATAGCAAAAGAAGCAGGACTTTCATTAGGTGCTTTGCGACATTACTTCGCCACACAGGATGAACTGCTGATGTATGCCATGCAACTCGTAAAAGAGAGGGCAATCGCTCGAATTGCTGAAATCCACGCTAATGATGAATGGGCGCCAAAAGAGAAAATCACCAAAATCTTTCTGGAGCTTCTCCCTACGAATCAAGAAAAGATGGTCGAAATGGAAGTGTGGTTTGCTTTTACCGTATACTTCCGACACAAGAAAGAAGGCTTTGATGCACAGCACGACGGGATCTATGCCGCCGTCCGCAAGCTGTTGGACTCTGCTGATCAACTGAATCTATTACGCAAAGAGCTGGACAAAGAGATGGAAGCAGAAAAGCTCTATGCCGTCATCGATGGTCTGGCACTGCATGCCTATCTCGAGCCGCAGCGTGTCAATGGGGAATGGATTACGAAAGTGCTGGAGCACCATCTCGCATCTTTATTTCTTTAACTGACTTTTACACTTCTTTTACGAAAAAGATGCTCCATTCTTCATACAAGATAAGAAACACATACAAATACTCTCATAAAGAAAAGCAATCGGATCAAGGAAAGGTTGATCTGATTGCTTTTTTTCGTCGTGTGCGTTGGTTTACAAAGAACACAATGGGCTTTGATACGCAGTTAACAATGCTGCATTACGATGAATGTACAAACATTTTTGAACAAAAATGAGTTTGTTGGTGTGTATAAGAAAAAATGACAATTGTCCAATAAAGATTGAATGATGAAGGGGTTTTCAACATGTCGAGTATTATGCTGAAGTCATTGTCCAAGCAATATACCAACGATAAATACACCCTGGACGATATCAGTCTGGCAATCAAAGACAAAGAGTTCCTGGTGTTATTGGGACCGTCCGGATGTGGAAAATCTACGCTGCTCAGAATGATTGCCGGGATTGAAGAGATCACCCAAGGCGATGTGTACATTGGCGATGTTTGTGTTAATGAAGTGGAGCCAAAGGATCGGGGAGTTGCGATGGTTTTTCAAAACTATGCCCTTTATCCGCATATGACCGTATACGAAAACATGGCATACGGCCTGAAAATTAAAAAGATCAAAAAAGCAGAGCGAGAGAAGCGCATCAAGGCAGCAGCGGATATTTTGCAAATTGATCATTTGTTGAAACGGTTCCCCAGCCAATTGTCTGGTGGGCAAAAACAGCGGGTCGCAATCGGGCGGGCCATCGTGAAGGAGCCAAAGGTCTTTTTGATGGACGAGCCGTTGTCCAATCTGGATACCAAGCTGCGAAATGAAATGAGAATTGAGATCAAAAAGCTACACGAGCGCTTGAATTCAACGTTCATTTACGTGACGCATGATCAGGTGGAGGCGGTTACCTTAGGGGATCGAATCGCGATTATGGCGGAAGGCAAGTTCCGACAAATCGGAACGCCGATGGAAATCATCGATTGCCCAGTGGATATGTTCGTTGCCAATTTCATCAGCTCACCCCCCATTAATTATATGGAAGCGAGTCTGATTCAGCGAGATGGCCGGGTCTATGTGGAGGTAGACGGGCTGCTGCTGGAAACCAATCTCTCGCTCGACGTGATGGAACAAGCTCTTGAGATTGTCGCGGGAGTCAGACCAGAGCATTGCTTTCTCACCGAAAGCAGCGACGATGCACTCGCTATGGAGGTACTGTTCACGGAAATTATCGGAACGGATGTGTTGGTCCATCTGAAGTATAAAGAGAGCAATTTCATCGTGAAAAAAAGCTTTACCCAGACGTATGCAAAGGGTCAAAAGGTGAACGTAGGGATTAATGCCGCCCATGTCCATGTATTTGACAAGCTCACGCAAAAGAATCTGAGGTGCCGCCCATGAATGTACTCATCTCGCTAGACGGCATCAGCTATCAAAGCTTTGAACCTTACGCGCAGCACTGGATAGAAAAAGGTTATTCCTTCTGCCAAAAACTGATCACGACGTTTCCCTCGGTCACATTTACCGCACATGCGGCAGCGATGACTGGGAGCCAACCGGGTAAGCATGGTGTCTTTGATAATATCGTAGCTCGCCCGGAAACGATGGAAAGAGTGGCGTTGTATGGCGACCACGAGATTCTTTGTAACGAAGCACTTCATAAGCAGACGATTTTTTATTCGTTGGCGAGACAGGCAGGGACGAGCTGTTGCATTCATTGGCCCATGACGTCCGGAAATCCGTATATTCACCATTTGATTACGGAATCGGGCAGCAAAAAAAAGCTGAAGTCAAAAGTTTCCGTAGAGGAAATCGATCATGTCGCACTGACTGAAACGATGCGGGCGATCAAAACGGAAACCTATGATTTTATCGCGGCAAGGTTTATCGGTTATGATGCGCTGTCTCACCAATATGGGAAAGACTCGCCTGAGGCAATGCGGTGTCTAAAGGAGCTGCTTACGTATCTCGATCAAATCGAGCAAATGTTGAAAAAGACACAAAAACCATTCAACCTGATCATTTTCTCGGATCATGGTCAAAGCGACATTCACTCGTTTTTTTATCCGAATGAGATTTTGGCTAAAAGCCAGTGGAAGCAGCATTTTCGAAACAAACAAATCAGATTCGTCGGGGACGGCAGCGGGGCGTTGTTATTTTATAGCTCGTTAGATCATCAGCAAAACAAAGAAATCATGGCGTTTTTTGAACAGATGCCAGAAGTGCATCACTTCTATGAGCTAGCAGAGGAGACTCCTTCAGCGTGCAGGCCATTCGGTATCCTCGATTTGAAGCATGCGGTATGCGGCGAAGATATCGCGTTTCCCGAACAGCCGAAATACAAGGAGATGAAAAGCCTACACGGGTATCATCCCGCGAATGTCGATGAGATGAATGGATTTCTCTTGTGCTTAGGGGATGCGTTTACGAAAAGCAAAGTGATGGAAGAAGCAAACATCGAAAACATTGCACCCACACTGGCGCAGTTGTTCCGAATCGCTCATCCATGTGACGGGCAACCGATCAAAGACATCTTCAAGGAGTACGAGTAAATGGGCAGACCAATCAGCAAAACGATCAAGGATAACGCATGGTCGCTGGGGTTACTTTTGCCGACACTGATTCCGTTAGTTATTTTTTGGATCTACCCCATGATCAAAACGTTCCAAATCAGTTTTACCGACTGGAACTATATTTCACCTGACTACGACTACGTAGGGCTGGAAAACTACCAAAACTTGATGAGCGACGCTTTCTTTGGGAAGGTGCTGCTGAACACGTTGGTGTTTACCTTTTTTACAGTCGTTCCGCCGATTCTTTTCGGGCTGTTCGTAGCGATCCGGTTAAACAAAATACAGAAGCTTCGCCATTTCTTTGTCGCGAGTGCATTTTCATCGTGGATGACGCCGACTGTGGTCGTGTCCATGGTATGGGTCAGCATATTCGATACCGATTCGGGGATTGTCAATTATGTCCTGAAAGGTATCGGTATGGAGCCAGTGAAGTGGCTGGGTGGACAAACGACAGCGATGATTGTCGTCATTATCGTCACCATCTGGCAGTACATGGGGCTGGGTATCTTGCTACTTTCCTCTGCTCTCGCAAAATTGGACCCGGAAGTAGAGAAAGCGAATGATTTGGATGGAGGGAGAGGATTACGAAAATTATTCAGAATCACCTTGCCTGCGATCTCACCGATTCTTGTTTTTCTGTTCGTCTTTTTTACACTGAATTCTCTCAAAGCCTATGATCAGATTTATATTTTGACGCAGGGCGGACCTTCAGGAGCGACTTCGACCATCTTGTACTACTTCTACGTGCTCGCTTTTGAATATTTTGAAACTGGACCAGCATCAGCGTTGGCGATGATTTTTTTGGTCATGTGTCTCTTGATCAGCGCAGTGAATTTCTTCTTGTCCAAACTACTGTTTACCAAATGAGGTGGGAGCTTTGTCCTTGGCAAAATTAAAAACAGGCATAAATTATGCAATGTTAATTTTGTTAAGCGTGCTGATGGTGTTTCCGTTTCTCTGGATGTTCTTGATTTCGATCAAGCCCAAAAGCGAGGTGTACAGCGGGAGCCTGCTGCCTTCCAGCTTTCAGTTTGAGAATTACATCCGCGTATTTACGGAAACGAAGATGCTGCTTTATTTGTGGAACAGCATTTCTGTCAGCCTGATCATCATCGTTTTTCAAATTTTCACCGCGATTTTTGCGGCATATGTTTTCGCGACGGCGCAGAAAAGATGGGTTCGGTACTGTTTCGTGCTTATTTTGGCGACGTACATGCTTCCATCTGCAGTAACGTACATTCCATCCTTTATTTTGCTGTCCAAAGCGAATTTGCTAGATACGCACATCGGTTACATTCTCAGCGAGCTCATCAGCATCTTCGCCATCTTTTTCCTGAGGCAATCATTTGCGCAGGTGCCAAAGGATGTGGTGCATGCTGCCAAGCTGGATGGGGCGGGGCATCTACGACTCATTTTCACCGTGTATATCCCGTATTGCAAAAACGCGATTGCTTCGCTGGTGTTGATCACTTTTATTTACAGCTACAACAACTATATGTGGCCCTCGCTCTTGATCAAGTCCGAGGAAAACATGTTCGTCACGATTGGATTGCGGCGATTGTTTATGAGCCAGGCAGGCTACGGGATGGACTTCCCACTGGCGATGGCAGCGTGTGCGATTTCACTGGCACCTATGCTGATCCTGCTCGCAATCGCAAGCAAAAGAATTATTCATTCCATGGCTAATCTGTATGTCAACAAATAGACCAAGACAGCTATTTACTGGGAGGAGTCATTGTGAAAAATCGGAAGCGAAACACCAAGAGCGTCATTTTTTCCATCCTGAGTTCTGCGCTTATTTTTACCGGAGCCGTCGGTTGTTCGAACAATGCTGCGTCTGACAGCAACGCAAATGCACCATCCAGCCCGAACGAGAAAATCAAGCTGGAGTTCTACTACGGACTCGGCGGCAAGCTCGGGGAGACGATGCAAAAAATCGTGCAGGACTTCAACAGCAGCAATGAAAAATACGAAGTCGTTCCGATTGTCCAAGGTGACTACAGCGAGACGTTGCAGGCACTCCAGGCCTCGCTGGCAGCAGGCAAGCCCCCAGCCTTGGCGATCAATGCGTATCCGGAATTTATGAAGCTGGCGAAAAGCGAAGCATTGCTGCCGTTGGATGAGCAAATCAATCAGCCGGAGTATAAAAAGGACGATGTTCTGCTGCTAGAGCAAGGGAAGTACAACGATGCGATGCTGGGTGTTCCTGCCTATGTCAGTACACAAATGATGTACTACCGTAAAGATATTTTTGACAAATACAAGATTGACTACAATGCGCTCACGAGCTTCGAGCAATTGGCGGATGCAGCCAAGCTCATCAAAGAAAAAGAAGGAATCAACGGCTGGTCCATCATGTGGTACACGGAGCATATGATCGACTATGCTCGTTCTGCTGGCGGCGATATCGTGAGCGAAGACGGCAATACTGTTACGATCGACTCGGAGGAATGGGTGTATGCGTGGGACAGCATTCGCAAGTACATTCATGAGGACAAAATCATGGATACCGTCTATGGCGGCAATGGCTGGGAATGGTGGTACAAAACCATCGACAACGTGATGAACGGAAAATCCGCAGGTTACACAGGCTCTTCTGGTGATGGGGGCGATCTGGATTTCACCAAGGTAGCAACTGGCATGCAAAAAGGCTTCAATGGACAACCACCTAGACCTGTCGCGATTTCTGTCATGTTCAACCTGTTCAAAGCATCCTCGAAAGAACAGCAAGAGGGCGCGTGGGAATTCGTGAAGTACTTCTCGGAAGCAGAAAAAACAGCGTACTGGGCCGTACAGACAGGCTATATTCCGATTCGGGACAGCGCCGTGAACACAGAAATTTACCAAAACAAATTGAAAGAAAATCCGTACTTCTCAATACCTTTGGAACAAGCGAAAACGAACGGAATTGCTCCTTTTGTAGACCCGACAGGCGGCAAAATTTATGCAGAAATTGAGTTGGCGAAGGACAAGGTGCTGATCGAAAATATTCCTGCCGCAGAAGCGCTCAAAGTGGCGAAGGAAAAGGCACAAAAAGAACTCGACAAAGCACTGAAGCAATAAATCATAAAACATAGCGAACAGGAGAGATGGAAAAATGAAAAACGGTATCGCATTGGCTGTATTTGATCTGGCAGGAACGTTGGTAGAGGACGATAACGCCGTGAGAGATTGTCTGCATAAAGCGGCTGTGGAATACGGATTAAACGTGACACCAGATGAAATCAGCACGCACATGGGAACGAACAAAATTCATCTCTATCAATATTTGATTGCGAGAACAAAAGGAAATAGGATCGACTTCAAAAACTTTGAAATCGATATCGACAACTCTTCGTTCGAGGACGCTGTCAAACTGTACGAACGCTATACCGAATACATGATTGCGTTTTATCAGGAAAATTGCCGCGAAATCAAAGGCGCAACCGAAATACTGAAATGGTGCCAAGAAAATGGCATCAAAGTAGCGACTGGGACAGGCTTCCATAAAGACATCAACAGCGTCATCATGGAGTCGCTCGGATGGGTGAAGGACGGATTGATCGATTACGCAGTAGACCTGGATATGGTACCAGAAGGCAAAGGACGCCCGGCTCCGTTCATGATTTTCAAGGCAATGGAATATTTGAACGTGCAAAACGTCAGACAAGTCATCAAGCTCGGCGATACGCCAGCGGATATGCTTGAAGGCTACAACGCAGGCTGCAAAGCAGTCATCGGCGTGATGCAAGGCTCGACCCCAATCGAGGTATGGGGCAAGTACTATCATACACATGTGCTCGACACGGTAAAAGAGCTGCCAGAGCTGATTCTGTCCGGTAAAATCGTATGATTTACCCTGTGGAGAAGATGGCGAGTATCGGCATAGTCTTGCCTAAGCTGTTTCCTTTTTCACAAAGCAGACCTGAACAAATGCTTCCGAGTCTCCTTGCGATCCTGGAAGACCCATTCTTCACAGCGGTAGAAGTCTCCTATATCGCGGACAAAGAGACGAGGCAGCTCGCCGCAAAGTATATGGCGTACAGCGGAGTCGAGGTTATTTTCAACGGCGGAGATGCAGCCCGAGAATTGCAGATTGATCTCAGCTCCTTGGACCCGGTCGTTCGCAACAAGTCTATCCAATCAGGCAAGATGCTGATCGACCACTGCTATGAAATGAACGCAAAAATCATGCATATCGTAACGGGTAAATTTCATGGCGAGGAAAATAAGCCGAAAAACATCCAGGCGTTTATTGCTTCAGCTATGGAGCTGTGCAAGTACGCAACAGAAAAAGCCGATACGTACGAGCTGTGCATTTCCTTGGAGATCGGGGATCGGCATGTCGACCGCAACTATTTGCTCGGACCTACTCATGAGGCGGTGCATGTAGCAAACGTGATCCGCAGCGAGTACAACAATTTTGGACTCTTGCTGGATCAAAGCCATTTGCCGATTATGGGCGAAGACCCGCACAAATCCTTGTGGCTGGCCAAAGATTATTTGACACACATTCATCTCGGAAACTGTTACTTGAAAGACAAGCAAGCTAGCTATTTCGGGGATAAGCACCTCCCGTTTCACGTCGAGGATTCAGAGGTTGGGGTGAATGAGCTGACGACGTTCATCACGACGCTCACTGACATTGGTTTTTTCAAGAGCCCTAAACCGACTAGAAAGCCAGTCATGACCTTTGAGGTGGGGCGCTTTGAGAATGAATCGCCTATGCTGGTAATCGCCAATGTAAAACGTGCTTTTTACGAAGCATGGGCCAATGCATAAACGAAAAGACTGGGGCTGTGGCAGAAGTGAATGTATTGATTACGGGATACTTTACCGATTATTCCAAACAACGCGTGACACAAGCGTTTCCGCAGGATTGGCGCATCCAAATCGTGGAGCCTGAGCAGATCGAGTCATTTATCAGCGAAGCAAATGTGTTGATTCCCGAGCATATCCAAGTAAACGAAGAGTTGCTGAACAAAGCGCACAACTTGAAGTTTGTCCAGACGGGTGCGGGCTTTGACAACGTGGATATTGAGGCATGCACGAAGAAAAATATTTGGGTGAGCAACGCGGCTGGCGTAAATGCAAACGCAGTAGCCGAGCATATTATGGCGCTCATTCTGGGGTATTACAAAAACATCTCTTATCTCGATCAAGCGATGAAAAATCGGGAGGATGAGACCAAGCTCGTCTACGTCGGTGGCGAGCTCGCAGGAAAAACCATCGGTACCATCGGCTTTGGCGCCATCGGCTCTCGCGTAGCGGAGCTGGCAAAAGCCTTCCGGATGAAGGTGCTGGCGTACGACACCAATCCAAACAGGCAGAGCGATGATGCCGAATTGGTTGATCTGGACACACTGATTGCCAAGTCTGACGTGATTACCCTGAACATTTTTCTGAACGAATCCACAAGACATCTAGTGGACAAGCAGTTTTTAGCTAAAATGAAAAACGATGCACTTCTCGTCAATACAGCGAGAGGGCCGATCATTTGTGAAGAGGACTTGATCGAAGCATTGAAAAACAATGGGATTGGCGGAGCCTGCCTCGATGTATTCACAGTGGAGCCTCTCAGCGTGGACAGTGAGCTGCGCGCTTTGAAAAATGTCGTGCTGACGCCGCATACAGCAGGCATGCCTGACGGAACCAAATTCCACGAGAAAAGGTACCAATTTTTTGTGGAAAACATACAGCGAATCCAACGAAATGAAACGCCGGATAGTCATTTAAATCAGCTTTCCTAAACAAAAAAAGCCGGGATCAGTCATCAGAGACTGGTCCCAGTTCGTTTTAATGCTCCCAGATCTTGGACAGGTTTCCACCGAACAGCTCCAGCTCTACGTCCAGACGGGAAATCGTATCGGGACGAAGAGACAGCTCTCCATTTTTCGTTAACTTGTGCCATGCCTTGGGATTCTCTCGATATAAAGCATCTGACAATTGAAGAACATCGATTTGTGATTTTTGTCCTAAAAGGTACGTGTGCATGATCTCCTCAGAAATGCTCTTCTCCGCATATTCTTGTAGTTTCTTTTCTGGAATGGCTTTTACCAATTGGGGCATGTTTGCCTTCGTGCTTACCTTGAGCTGAAACGTTACTTTGTCATTTTCCACTTTGGGGGTGATGGACGGTTTGATCTTTTCCATCACAAGTGTTGCGATGGGGTGGCCATCATGATAAACCGTAATTCCTGGTCGTTTCGTATCTTTATCCAACCAGCGCAGACCCATGATGTCTGCACGTGGCATGCATTGTTTCAATTTCTTGTTTTGCAAAAAGCAGACGCCGCTCATGATCAGTTTGGGATGCTTTTTTTTATCTTCGGTCCACTGTACTTTGTTGATCCCCATTTCGGGCAACTGCATGGTCTGCCCACTTTCTTTCCACTTCCAGATAAACTTGTATAGATACATAGGAGCGACGACTGAGCTTTGTCTGTAAATATCCTGCGGGTCGTTCAATTGGGAATACAGGACAGAGATATTCAAAATAGGCTTGGCGTTAAAAATATCTTCGATGGGTTCTTTCGTAGCAAATGTCCAGATTGTATAGCGGAATTCGTAGTAACGGTCGACGACATCCAATAATTGATTGACGACATCCTGCTTCAGGGCAGCCTCGGAAAAGACAATAGCTTTGATATGGCTCCAGGAAAGTCGCTGTTGTGCGGTCGGGTACAGATTGAATATCGCTTCATCCAGCGTTTTCCCTTCTCCCTTACCGATGGAAATGGATTGAGGAAGTCGTTGTCCACCTGCTTCTTGCTTGGCAATATTACCGAAGCTAATGATTTGCGTATAAAACACAAATTTCCCTTTCACATAGTCAACTCCAATGGAATTGACGTAAATCAAATGCTCAATTTCTTTGGCGCCCCAACAACCGCTTAACATGGAACAGATCAAAATCGTCGTGAAAAAGCAGCGAAGTTTTTGCATAACTATTGTTGATTCTCCTCGCTTGATCTGTTTTTCTGTAGCATGTGAGGGACCTTGTACCATTTTCCCCAAGGGATTCGAAAGATTACTTTCCACAAATCCTGAAAAATAGGGGGAGAGAGCGGCTCCAAATAATAAACCCCAAATGATCGCAGATTGGTCAGATACAGCACGATCATCCCCACTGAGATGAAAAAGCCAAACAGCCCAGCCATACCAGAAATGACCAAGATGATGAGTCTTAGCAAGCTAACCGTACCGACGAGGTCTTGATTGACCAGCGAAAAGGTGGAGAGTACGGACATCGCCACAATTACGAGAATCCCGGGAGCTGTTAACCCTGCACTGATGGCGGCTTGACCGATGATCAGACCGCCAACCACGGATAAAGTTTGGCCAAAAGCCATGGGAAGACGTATACCGGCTTCACGAAATAATTCAAACAACAGCAGCATGACGATGGCTTCCAACGGGACAGGAATGGGGACGCCCTGTCTGGATAGGACAAGCGTTGCCACCAGTGTGTAAGGAAGCTGATCCTGATGATAAGTGATCAAGGCAATCCAGAAGCCAGGAAGAAACAAGGCCACTAGGAATCCGAACAATCTCATTAAACGGGTAAAAGCGCTATACCAAAAATATGAGTAGATATCTTCCGGTGTATTAAATAAAAAAGTCAAGGTCACAGGAGCGATCGTGGCGATCGGGGAGCCTTCCACAAAAATGAGAAATTTCCCATGCAACAGCGCGTTAACTGCAAAATCAGGCCTGCCTGTATACTCAAACAGAGGAAACAACGGTATGCGGGCGCCTGTTAGCATATCTTCGAGCTGCGTATTGCTGATAATCGCTGTTACTTGCAGTTGTTCAAGCTTGGTTCTGATTTCATCCAATGTTTCCGGGTTTATCTTATTTTTGAGGAACAGCAAATTTACTCTTGTTTGTGTCTCTTCACCTAGCCTGTACTCTTCTACAGCTAACCTATTGGTTTTTAATCTTTTCCGGATTAAACCGATACTGATGTGCGGCTCTTCGGTAAAACCATCTCGCGGTCCTTTCACAGAGACCTCTGTAGTCGGCTCTTCCGGAGTGCGCTGCGGCGGGTTGGAGAGCTCCATCCAATAGAGCTTGTTAAACGAAGAAAAGAAGAGGAGGAGTTCCCCTCCGAATACTTTTTTGACAATGAGGTCCGGATTGCGATCGTCGAGAATCACTTTCAAAAATAACTCACTGTATTGCTCAAGGCCTGAAGCACTCAGCGGGGAAGTCGTTTGATACATGTGGGATAGCTTCGGAATCACATATTGGTTGATCTGTTTGATATCGCATAGACCCTCCGAATAAATGATGGTAACGTCAGAGGAATTCTGCTGATCTTCTGCGGAGGGGAAACGAACCGAATCTATGATGACATCTGCACAAGAGGCAAACAATTGCCGAAAATATTGTTCGGTTAAAGGCTGATCGTTTGGGATGGACGGTGGATGTTCGTTAGGGACGAAAACATCATTCCCTCGGACTCTCCTCATAGATCATACCCCTCCTTCTACTGGACCAATGTACGAGCACGATGATAATGAACGAGTAGAACAACATCGTATAAAACATAATTGGAAGGATATAGGCGGTTAGCATGTCCAGAAACGCGTTATCGCTGAAGGGTAGAACGGCAATGGCAATCAATAGGGAATAAAGCAGGATGAGGACAAACAGTTTTTTCGCTTTGTTTTCCATTCGAAAGATATCTACGATGAGAAAGATCGTCAAAGACATGCGAATAAAAGCACCTGAAAACCACTGGTAAATACTTAAGAAATCCATATGTTCAATGTAGCGGCCAATATTAACCAAGCGCCATTCTTCGTAAGCAGGATATCTCAGCTTCTCCGACTCGCCAGTGCCGAATTCGGCAATTGCCCCCGTAACAGGTCCAAAGGTCAGTCCTATTAACACGATGGCAAGAATCAAGAGGGGCAGCAACGAATACTTGGAGCGAATATGCTGTTGCATAAACAGAAGGATGATCAGTTCAATATAACCAGCTCCGACAAAGACCATGCCTTTCCACACAGGAAGCATCCCGAACTCCAGGAATGGTTTCAACAACATATAGCTTTTATGCGCGTAGTTGGAAGACATGACGAAGAAACCGAGAAAGATGACAAGCGGCAGGAAAAGGACCGCTGTGTTTGCGATAGAGCGTATGCCCAAGTATGCATTGCACAAGCAAATGCCAGCTAGCAAAAGGGCAATGAAAAAAGTGGGCATCTTGGGGGAAAAAGCGACGTGTATCCAGGTAACGGTATCTCTCATCGTAATTGCACACATCATGAATAAATAGACACAGGCAATACCTGCCAATATATAGGAAACAACAGGGTGGTATGCTTTTTTCAGCAAAAGAAAAAGATGCTGCTGACGAGTTTTGGCAATGGCTGAATACAAAAGGCAGGTCCACACAAGAAAGAGGACACCTGCTAAAATAACCGATATCCATGAATCCCGTTTTGCGGCATCTAATAAAATCGGGATGACAATCACATGGTTCATTAGGCCAATGGTGAGCATCAACATACAGACAACTTGAAAAAAAGTCAAAGAACCTTGTTTCATGCACATACCTCTACGTACTTGAGTTGATAGTAGTATCTGTTCAAAGTGGATCTTTATTCCATGTTTACATAACGAGCGTACATTCGTAAGAAAGGAGCAAGCAAGAAGGTGCGAATAACTGAGGAAGCAGAATAATGAAAAGACAAAAAAGCCACGAATCTCCTTTTCGTGGCTTTTTGTATACGTATAGGCTATCTAAACTGATCAACGCTTTTTCAATTCTTCTAGGAGTTCAATTATTTTATCATTTTGCATTGTAATTTTTTTTACACCGAATGCGATTGGCAAGAGCAAAGCAATTATCAAAGGGAGAATTACTAATTCTAAGATCAAAGGTAATCACCTCCAAATAGTCATTAGGAAGTATGTCGATTACAATTTATAGAAATTACCTATATTTACCTCCCGGAAAATATAAATTATCTCGCGACTACACATAGA
Source organism: Brevibacillus sp. DP1.3A (assembly GCF_013284245.2). Classification (NCBI taxonomy): domain Bacteria; kingdom Bacillati; phylum Bacillota; class Bacilli; order Caryophanales; family Paenibacillaceae; genus Brevibacillus; species Brevibacillus sp. DP1.3A. The sequence continues at coordinate 1,128,783 of NZ_CP085876.1, forward strand.
CCGATCAAAGTGGATCTTTATTCCATGTTTACATGCCGAACGTCCATTCGTAAAATGGAAGCAAGAAGGTGACGAAAATGAATGTGAAAAAAAATATCGCAGCCATATTGGATCACATAAAAACAGAGGAACGATTTCGCGATAACATTGCGCATTGGAGGGTCATTCCTGCTCGGGAAGCAAAGTCCGTTCCATTTCCAGATGAACTGGACGGACGAATTCGAGATGCCCTGACGAATAGGGGCATTCCCTCCTTATACACGCATCAAGAAACGTCTTTTCGCCATGTGCGCGAAGGCAAGCACATCGTCGCGGTTACGCCCACGGCTTCAGGCAAAAGCATGTGCTATCATTTGCCGATTCTCCAGACGTTATCGGAGGACACGCAAGCGCGGGCTCTTTACTTGTTCCCAACCAAGGCTTTGGCGCAGGATCAAAAGGCGGAACTCCACGAGCTGATTACGGAAATGGGCCTTTCGATCAAATCCGAAACATATGATGGTGATACGCCTGCAAATATTCGGCAGATGGTACGCAAAGCAGGAAATATCGTCATCACCAACCCAGACATGCTGCACTCCGCCATTTTGCCTCATCACACCAAGTGGGTGTCCTTTTTCGAGCATCTCAAATACATCGTGATTGACGAGTTGCATACATATCGCGGCGTTTTTGGCAGTCATGTCGCCAATGTCATTCGGCGGTTGAAGCGCATTTGCGCCTTTTATGGGAGCCACCCGCAATTTATTTGCACATCGGCTACCATCGCCAACCCAAAGCAATTGGCAGAAGCTCTGACAGAAGAAGAGGTAGAGCTGGTCAACAACAATGGTGCTCCGTCTGGCATCAAGCATTTCCTTTTCTACAATCCGCCTGTGGTCAACAAGCAGCTCAATATTAGACGCAGTGCCACATTGGAGGCGCGAGACATTACCGAGCAGTTTTTGATCAATGGCATACAGACGATTTTGTTTGCGAGAAGCCGTGTACGTGTAGAGATTTTGCTGACGTATTTGCAGGAGTTAATTCGCCGCAAGCTTGGTCCGAAAACGATCCAAGGATATCGCGGCGGCTATTTACCGAGCCAGCGTAGAGAGATCGAACGCGGCTTGCGTAATGGCGACATCATGGGCGTGGTCAGCACCAATGCGCTGGAGCTTGGAGTAGATATCGGGCAGCTTCAGGCGTGTGTCATTACTGGCTATCCGGGCTCGGTCGCAAGCACATGGCAGCAGGCAGGACGGGCGGGAAGACGGCAGGGGGAATCCGTCGTCGTTATGGTCGGTAGCTCCACTCCGTTGGATCAGTATGTGATCGCCAATCCAGAGTACTTTTTCGACCGCAGTCCTGAGACAGCGCGGATCAATCCCGATAACCTGATTATTTTGGTGGATCATCTCAAATGTGCGGCATATGAGCTGCCGTTTCGTGAGGGAGATACCTTCGGGCGGGCGGAAATCGTGGAAATTCTGGAGTTCTTGACCGAGGAGCAGGTGCTTCATTACTCGCGGGGCAAGTGGTTCTGGATGAACGATTCATTCCCGGCCCACAACATCAGTCTGCGGTCAGCTTCCCAGGAAAATGTCGTGATCATCGACATCAGTGAACGGGGAAATGAGCGTGTCATTGGGGAAATGGACCGTTTCAGCTCCATGACGCTCTTGCATGACGAGGCCATCTACCTGCATCAAGGGACGCAATTCCAGGTGGAAAAGCTGGACTACGAGGAAAAGAAGGCGTATGTCCGGGAAGTCCAAGTCGATTATTACACGGACGCCAACTTGGCCGTCTCGCTCAAAGTATTAGAGCAGGATCAGTCCCGTCGTCATGCACAGAGCACGTTGGCTTATGGCGAAGTGGCTGTGAATGCGATGGCGACGATCTTTAAGAAAATCAAGTTCGAGACGCATGAAAATATCGGCTCGGGACCGATTCATTTGCCGGAAGAGGAGCTGCATACAAATGCAGCGTGGATCGGTTTTTCCGAAGCGTTGCTCGGCGAGATTGGGACAGAGGATGTGGAGCGTGGCTTGGTCGGTTTGGCGCATGTGTTGCAGCACGTAGCTCCGCTGTTTGTCATGTGCGACCCGATGGACCTGCACGTGATACCGCAACGAAAGGCGGTTCATTCGCAGGAGCCGACGATTTTTCTGTACGACCGTTATCCAGGCGGCATCGGCTTGAGCGAGCAAGTGTATAAGGAAATGGAGACGATTTTGACCCAGGCAGAGCGGATGATTGTCTCTTGCCCGTGTGAGTCAGGCTGTCCGTCTTGTGTGGGAGCGACAGATGACGGCAGCAAGGGGCTCGCCATGACCTTGCTCCGAATCGCTCAAGGGGGAAGTACTTATGTCTCTTAAATCCAAGCTGCAACGGATGAAGGGACATCTCTCGCTGGAAACGGACAAAGCGGTAGCGCCAGCAGTCAAAGCGGAAAGGCCTATTCTCCAGAAAGAGCCGGGGGAAGAGCCGAGGGAGGCTGTACTTGCGGATAGCAGCGCCGAGCTACAGATACCTTTTGCCGACAAGTGGAAGGAAATGCAGGCATCGCCTTACATCTGGGATGACGAGTACGTCATGATTCGCGAGGTTCGCTATCCGATCAAACAGCAGCATGGCGCTTACGCCTTTTCCGAGCTGCATGAGGCGATCCGTATGTGGGAAGGGGCTGGTCGAGAGCATCCGCTGTCCGCTAAGGGCAGGAAGCCAGAAGACTTGCTGTTTTTCGATACGGAGACGACAGGGCTGTCAGGTGGGGCAGGAAATGCGATTTTTCTTTTGGGGTACAGTCGTTTCGAGGGGGAGCACGTCGTGGTGCGCCAGCATTTTCTCCCGGGCCCGCATGCAGAGGTGACCTTGTACCAATCGTTTTTGGAGCAAGCACAGAAGTCCTCGCATCTGGTGACCTTTAACGGAAAGTCCTTTGACTGGCCGCAGGTGCGGACGAGGCATACATTGGTGCGCGATCAAGTGCCTGCTTTGCCTACCTTTGGTCATTTTGACCTTTTGCACGGGGCGAGGAGACTGTGGAAGGCGGAGCTGGAATCGTGCCGATTAGGTATCATCGAGCAGGAAAAGCTGGATGTTTTTCGCGAGGATGATTTGCCTGGCTATTTGGCACCGGTGCGGTATTTCGACTTTTTGCATGCCCAAGACCCTGATGTTATCGAAGGCGTGCTGCGGCATAACGAGACGGACGTCCTGTCTCTGATCACGATGTACATTCATATGACTCGGCTATTGGTAGGGCAAGGGAGTGTAACGGTCTCTCTCGAGGAAAGCTACGAAATTGCCAGATGGTACGACGCGCTTGGGGATCAGGATGCCGCTATGGCAGGCTATCGTCTCGTCGCAGACAGTGAGCATGCGTGGAGTAACCGGGCCAAGCTCGCTATCGGTCATCTGTATAAAAAGCAAAAGGATTGGCACCAAGCCCTAATCGTTTGGGAGTCGTGCATTCAGTCCACCGGATATGTCCCAGAAGAGGTGTATATTGAGGCTGCCAAGCTGTACGAGCACCAATTGAAGGATTGGGAGAAGGCCTTGCATTATACGAAGAAAGCGTATGAGCAGTGGAAGAAGCGCGGGAGTCTGTTGCGAAACAGGTCCAAGGCAGATGCAGAGGCTTATCACAAGCGGATGGATCGGTTAGAAGCAAAGCTTCGCGGAAATGAAGCGGAAGAAGAGAGCCTGTTGTCCGGATTTTTGGATTGGGCGGATGAGCAAGAGTGATGAGGGAAGTGGTCCGAAGTCCTGACGGATTGGTTTCAAGCTCTATCGGTAAGAAGCCAAGAACTAAATTGTGATTGCTTCCCCACAAGAAGACTTCCCCTTCTTTGGTCAAGGCAGCAGAAAAATTGATTCCCGCGGAAAGGGAAACGGCCCCATCCACACGATGCTTCGCTTTCGCTGGACGAAGAATATGCCACTCTTCCCCCTCCCCTTCCAGATCCGCCCAGTTTCCGACTTGTCCATAATAAGAATCTCCCCATCCCCAGATGTCTCCTTGGTCGTCAAGCACCAAAGAATGACACTTGCGCTGAAAGAGGACGGGACTGTCTGGTCATGGGGGCATGAAAGCCATGGTCAATTGGGGAATGGCACAGCAAATCACAATCTGCTCCCGGCAAAAGTAAAAGGACTTGAGGATGTGACCGCCATTGCGGCAGGCTTTAGTTTGCATAATCTAGCCGTGAAGAAGGACGGTACAGTCTGGGCGTGGGGAAATAACAACTATGGGCAGCTTGGCGATGGTACGAAGACCAATCGCTTTCTCCCCGTACAGGTCAAAGGATTGACGGATGTTGTCTCCGTTGCAGTTGGAAACGAGCAAAGCTTTGCTATAAAAAAAGACGGCACAGTTTGGGCATGGGGGAGAAATACACAGGGAAGGCTAGGGCTTGGTACCAATACCATGGAAAATATGATCCCCGCAAAAGTCGCTGGGCTAACGGATGTGATAGCCATTTCTTCAGGTTATCATCATGTTCTCGCCCTCAAAAAAGACGGGACGGTTTGGTCTTGGGGAGTAAATGAAAGTGGTCAAATTGGCGATGGAACCCAAACGAGATATGGATCAAGCCCCAAGACGAGTGACTATCACGATAAGAAAGTGCCGGTAAAAGTGGAGTTTTAGTTTACAGATGTTGACAACAAAGAAACTTAAATAATAATATTACCTTACGTAAAAACTGATTTTTACGGAGGCCTGATACGATGGAAATTTCAAAGGGAGTAGAAATGCTTCATCTAGATTTTCATGGGAATATCATTCACCCTGTTCTTTTGTGGGATCGAGACATGGCTGTTTTAATAGACACCGGATTCCCAGGACAAATAGATGATTTACGCGTGGCGATGGAAAAGGTAGGAGTATCACTCGACAAGCTAAAAGCTGTGATTTTGACACATCAAGATGTGGATCATATCGGCAGTCTTCCTGAGATTTTGCAGGTGTGCGAGGATCATCTTCACGTTTATGCACACGAACTAGATAAGCCGTATATTCAGGGGGAGATACCGCTTTTAAAAGACGGGCAACTCAAGAATCCACCGAAAGGCAGAGTGGACCATACCTTGAGTGACGGTCAGGAACTGCTGTTTTGCGGCGGGATTCGTGTCATCCATACTCCTGGACATACTCTCGGTCATATCAGCCTTTATTTAACGAAAAGCAAGACTCTTGTTGCCGGGGATTCGATGTACAGTGTAAACGGGATTCTCGCAGGAATCCATGAACCGTCCACACCGGATATGGATGCAGCTCGTCTCTCTATAAAGAAGTATGTAGACCTCGACATTGCCTCAGTGGTTTGTTACCACGGGGGATTCAGTCATGGAAATGTTAAGGATCAGATCGTAGAACTTAGTCAGGGGTTACGCTAACGGGCTCACTGGTTTCATTCAGACAAATGGAAATCCTCTCATTTGAAGCAAACTAGACTTAATCGCTCAACAGGTAATGAGGTGTAAAAAAGGGACCTGGAAATAGGTCATGAAATACACTTTCGGTACAAGGGCAAAGATTATTCTATCAGCCATAGTCATAATGGGTGGCATTTATGCGAGTTTTATAAAGATGATCAAACATTCGAGACACAATCGGATTTGCTGAAATACGGAACGATTATTGGAAATCATCTAGGTGATATTTGGGAAGCAGTCGAAGTTACAACTATCTTGTAAGGGGACTTTCTAATAAACAGAGCAGAGGCTGCTAGTGTACGACTAAGCAGGTGTGCTCAACTGACGGGCAGGTTAGATGGCAAAAAGCAAATTAGAATAACTTCTCACAAAAAACGATTATTCTATATGGCATGGTTTGGGCGGGGATGCTTTTTGTGGCAGGTCCATAGATAACAATTAGATCTCGGTTCACGGGGGTTTTAGTAAAGGGTTGCCCATTTGTTAACACGATTTGGGTATATGGAGAAATATTTAATTGTAATTGCCCGTCACTACTCACCATCTGACTATTAAAATAATCTACTTTTACATTCTGAAATGAGCTATTTTTTATCATGACAAGTGCTTGATATTGTGGAGGGTAAATAAAAGGAACAGGCGCATTCCCATCATAATATCCAGTTACGCGATCACCTATTGCCACCATTACATGGTCTACAAAGTAAGTTGTAGGTGATACTACGAAATTAACTACTGCTCCTAAAGCGTAATCTACAGATATTAATTTATAACAACCCTCCCCTTCACCATCTTGCCCTGTAGTGAAATCACTTATCATTGTAACGGTCCCCTGAAAAGAATAGAAATTAATCATATAAATACCTCCATTGCTTACAGGCAGGTAGTGAGCCCGTTGTTATTGAAGATAGTCCTCTTTCCATTGATGGTGGTGAGATTAAACGTTCAGATTTTGCACATTTTATGTTGATTAATGGTAACTAATTTATGTGAAATGATCGAGATAGGTGAATATCTACGTGTACCATAGGCTTCTCTTCGATACCGATTGAGGAGCATAAGTTATTAAACTCAGGGTATCGATAGCTCCATACTCACAAAAAACGACAGCCAGTTTAATCGGCTGCCGTTCTCTCTATGCCAGGCAAATGTTCTCACCCGTTAATCCGTAATCATAACCGAAGGAGTAGCCGTTCGCACGAAGATGATCGCATCAAAAGCTTTTGCTGGAACCATCTGCAACGTATACAGCTTCTCCATTTTTCCATACCAGCCACTAAAAACATCACCGATTGCACTGATGGACTGCGCTTTATTCAGATAGGTGTAAAAATCCTGATGATGCTTTGCCTTTGCAAAATCAAGGAATCCATCCGCCATCCCTGTCTGTGCAAACAGAACAGCTAGCCGATTATTGCCACTATTTTTTACCGTAAACGCTTTGCGCTCGTTGGTAGTGGCGTCATTCGCAAGGAAGGTGCTTTCGTAGAATTCACTTCCGATTGCGTAATATTGGTCCCCCAATGCTTTTGCGAGATGTGCGCCCATGCAGGTTGTCATTCCTGCGGAAGTGGAGGTCTTTTCAATGTGTCCATTATGTCCGGCGATGAACAGGTTGTTGCGACCGTACTGTTTCTTTTCAAAGGATAAAATCCACATTACTTTGTCCGCCATGTAGCGATCACGGGTGTTGCTGTAGTTCGCATTTGTTCCGCGCAGTGTAGCGTTTTGCTTGATTGATTCTGCGTAGGCAGTAGCCAGCTCATACTCTTTCTCAGAGCTTTTCGCGATGTAAACGGATTGGTTTTGTTTCATCTGCTCCATTAAGCTTTTTATGTGGGAGAGCGCTTCCTGTACGAGGGCGATCTTTTGATCATACACCGTCTTATCATTAAGATTCGTAAGTAGCTTCTCATACTTGGATGCGAGTGTCGGATCAACTTTTTTCAAATAGGAGAATAGCCCGTTTTTGTTATGATCATAGCGTTGCATGTCAAAGCCATAGAAATGAATTTGATCTTTGGCATCCCGCTGCTCATTAAAGGCGCGTATCCAAGAGAGAAGGGCGGTCATTTCTTCTGTATGGTAAATCGTAAATCCGATGGCTTTTGCGGCATCCTGTGCAGTTCCGCTGCCTCCTAAAATGTATTCATTGACCTTTTGTCCCCCGCCAAAATCACCTTCGATGGCAAATACGCGATAACCTTGTTTTTCTACCAAATGTTTAAAAATATCTAACTTCAGCGTAGTGAATTGCTTGTTGCCATGCGTAGCTTCTCCAAACCCGATGATGGTTTTTGCAGGAAGCTCCATTTTTGAAACAGGGACAAGGTTTGCTTGCAATGACTGTTGCAAGGTGTTGGCTGATGCGGGATGGAACCCTGTCAATACACTCAGGATGATGAAAAAGCTGATAGTGAATAGGAGTTTTCTCTTCATGTCACTCTCTCTTTCTTGCGCTGATCTATTGTTTATAAGTGGTTTTTCTTACCATTTCCTCTATTATACTCCTTTATGAAGCCGTTTACCTAGATTAAAAAAATGCACCTGGGTTTGAAAATTCCCGGGTGCATTTTCTCTTTGTTATTTTACATATTTCGCCCGATACTCATCTGCCAGCATGGACATGAGAATAGAGTCGTGATAGGCATGGTTGTAATAAAGGGCTTGGCGCTGTACGCCTTCACGGTGGAATCCGAGCTTTTCATACGTGTGGATGGCGCGTTCGTTAAAGGCGAATACGTTAAGTTCGATGCGGTGCAGATTGAGGATGCCAAAACCATAATCGAGCATCAGCAGGAGGGCTTCGCTTCCGTAGCCTTTGCCTTGATGGGCATTTTGGTCAATAGAAATTCGGATAAAGGCGTTGCGATTATTCCGATCGATATCCCCAATCTGGACGTCGCCAATCACCTGATCATTTTCACACAGGCAGATCAATAAGAGGATACTGGAAGAGTCCTGGCCTTTGTTTTCGATGTACTGGTGGATTTGCTCACGCGTGAAATGCTTTTGGGTACCAGTCAGCATACGCGTTTCCTTGTTGAACAAGGAACGGTAGAGTAATTCAGTATCTTCTGTGCCAATCGGTCGCAAAAAGACGCGTTCTCCTTCCAAAAAGCGAACCGCTGCACGTGTATTCTCCTGTGTCATAGACATAGTCGTTGTCCTCCTGTTCGTTCAAAACTTCTTTTTCTTAGGATAACGAGCAAGTGTATACTTGAAAATGTGCAGTTTTGTAAAAATGAAAAGGACAGATGGAGGGGGAATCGAGATGCTCTTGACCCCAAACTGGCAGGAAAACGACAACGAGCCGCAATATGTACAGCTTTATGCATATTTGAAAAAGGAAATCGTCGCAGGACGCTTGGCGGTGAGTAGCAAGCTGCCGTCCGTTCGCAAGCTGGCTGACTTGCTGGGCGTAAGCACAACACCCGTGGAGATGGCATACCAGCAACTGCTTGCGGAAGGTTTTATCCAAAGCAAACCGCGCAGTGGGTACTATGTGGAGAAATTACCTGATCCTGAAGTGAAGCCGAGTGCTGGTGAGAGCACACAAACCATCCAGCGGCCCATGGTGCGTGACGAGCGAGAGTACGACTATGACTTTCATCTCTCCCGCAATGATTTTTCGTTATTTCCAACCATGATTTGGCGTCGTTTGTACAATGAGACGCTTCATATAGAGCAGCAGGAGAATCTTTTTTATGGGGATCCGCAAGGGGAGGCTGGACTCAGGAAGCAAATCGCTGGCTACTTGCACAGGTACCGGGGTGTCGCTTGTTCACCAAATCAAGTGGTGATTGGGGCGGACCAGTTTGGTTTGCTGTCCCTGATCTGTTTGATGGTAAAGCCGCAGTTCCAACGCATCGGCGTAGAAAATCCGGGATATTTGCTATTTGCCAATACGTTTCGCCAGCACGGATACGACGTGGTGCCGATCTCACTGACAGAGGACGGAATTAGTGTCAGTGAGCTATATGAGTCAGGGGTTGGGTTGGCCGCCGTTTCTTCGGCTCATCAATACCCGCGTGGGATGATCATGCCTATATCCAAGCGGCTGCAATTGCTCGAATGGGCCAAAAATGTGGGAGGATACATCATCGAAGACGATTACGACGGAGAGTTTCGTTATCATGGCAGACCGATTCCGTCCATGCAGGGTTTGCTCCCGCATGCGAATGTTATCTATATGGGGAGCATTGCGCAGGTGTTGGCGCCAGCAATCGGCATTTGGTACATGGTCTTGCCCGAATCTCTGCTGGATACATATTACAACCTGCTGCGCGAGACATTGCTGGAACCATCCTCATCCCGACTGCATCAAAGGACGATGGAAGCCTTTATGGAAAAAGGATATTTCGAAAAGCATGTTCGCAAAATGCGCAAGCTGTATCGTAAAAAGCACGATGCACTGCTACTGGCTGTGCAAAAGCATTTTGGCGAAAGAGCGACTGTCATCGGAGCTGATGCGGGTTTTCATGTCCTGCTGCGGGTACACAGCGCGCGAAGCGAAGAGGAGTTGAAAAAGTTGGCGATTCAGGCAGGCGTGAGAGCCTCGTCCGCGTCGTTTACATGGCTGGTGCCACCCAATCCCTTGCCAAAAGAGTTTTTCCTCGGCTTCGCGGGCATTCCATTGGAAAAAATCGATCCCGGTATCAAGGCACTGAGCCAAGCGTGGTTTGGCGATTGTTGACAAGGCATGAGTACGCCGTTATGCTAAAAGTACGTTTTGGAAAATATGAAAAACAAAATATTTTCCTTGTTTTCGAGAGGGGAGCAAGAATATGCAGGAGCGAATCCTACAATGCGCCTATCATGAGATTGAGACCAAGGGCGTCCGTTTTACCATGTCCGATTTAGCTCGACGCGCAGGCGTTAGCACCAAGACGTTGTATGCGAGCTTTCCATCGAAAGAAGCCTTGATCACCAAAGTCATTGAAGAAAACATCGAGGATTTGCGTAAAGCGGAAGATCAGATTTTACAAGATCCTGACCTCGATTTGGTAGAGAAGATGCGACAGCTCCTCGCACTGGTCCCGAACAACTTCTCACGAACGGACCTGCGCGTGTGGTATGAGCTGAAGCGCTACTATCCGGAGCAATGGAAGCGGATCGACGAGTTCAATCAACAGGAGTGGGAGCATGTTCGGATCATTCTGGAGCAAGGGGTAGAGGAGGGCGTGTTTCGTCGTATTCAGCTTCCGATCTTGATTCAGATGTATACCGGAACGCTCAACCAGCTGATTGATCAGCAGTTAGCAAACCAGCATCATGTGACGATTGGCGATGCGCTGGATGCGGTCATCGATATTTTACTAGGCGGCATCGTAGATTCTTCGTCTTCAAACAAGTAAGTAGGAGGAACATAATGAGTTGGGTCTATCTATTAATGGCCATTTTGCTAGAGGTGGCTGGAACAACATCGATGAAGCTGTCTGACGGCCTGAGCAAGCCTGTCCCCAGTGTGATGATGTTTATCTTTTATATTTTGTGCTTCTCATCGCTGAGCCTGGCGCTCAAGGAAATGGAGGTCGGGACTGCCTATGCCATCTGGTCGGGTCTTGGCACAGCGATCATCGCGGTCATTGGTGTGGTGATCTTCAAGGATGCCTTCACTGTCAAAAAGGTAATTGCTGTCGGACTGATCATCGTGGGTTGTGTGCTGTTGAATCTGGGAGACTCCTCTCACGCGCAATCTTCGAAAGATACAGGAGTAGCTGAGGCGAAATGAGTGAGAAAAATGTAAGGGCAATGCTAGTGTTCTTTTGGGTCACCGATGTGGCTTTTGTCGTATACTGGCTCATTACATTTTTGGAGCTTCTCCCTGTGGAATACCTGTATCAGGATTACTACGACCCCAATTTGCTCGCATGGAACCTGTCCTTTTTTCCATTGGATATTTTTATTTCCATCACGGGCTTTGCCAGTCTGTACGCCTATCGCAGAGGACGACACATCTGGAAGCCGCTCGCCATGCTGTCGCTCGTTTTGACATCCTGCTCGGGTTTGCAGGCGATCGCTTTTTGGGCGTTCAAGGCAGATTACGATTGGTCTTGGTGGATTCCGAACCTGTACCTGCTGATGTACCCGTTATTCTTTTTACCTGGCTTGATGCGAGAACTGGCAAAAGTGAAGGAAAGGGATTCTTGACAAATTTTGAGCAGTGGCTATATAGTAGGTCTTAAGTTAATAGTGCTGTGGAGATTGGGAGATCAGCTAATATTTGTAAAATGAGGGCATTGCCTCTTGTTTTGCGAGTATTAGCTTTTTTATTTTCTCTCCAAACAAACCACGAAGGAGTTAGCGTATTGTAAGCGCTTTACGGGAATAGGTTTACGTTTTTTCCAAAAAGGGGGAGGATGGGCCATGTCTATTTATGTAGGGGAACTGATCGGGACGATGATCTTGATCATTTTGGGGGCAGGTGTTTGCGCCGGACAGAACTTGAAAAAGGCGTATTCCCAAAACGGCGGTTGGATTGTGATTACGCTGGGCTGGGGGCTGGCAGTTGCGTGCGGAGCGTATGCAGTAGGAAGCATTAGCGGAGCGCATTTGAATCCGGCACTTACGATTGCACTGGCAAGCATCGGTCAATTTCCGTGGGAGCATGTACCGGGCTACGTAGCGGCTCAACTGATTGGGGCGTTTATGGGAGCGACGTTCGTTTGGATCTTTTATTACCCGCATTGGCGTGAGACGAATGATGCAGGAGCCAAATTGGGCGTATTTGCAACAGGTCCCGCGATTCCCAATACAGTCGCAAATCTGTTCAGTGAAATTTTAGGTACGTTTTTCTTGGTGCTCGGTCTACTGGCGATTGGAGCGAATAAATTTGCAGAAGGACTGAATCCGTTTATCGTCGGCTTCCTGATTGTCGCAATCGGTTTGTCTCTTGGTGGTACTACTGGCTATGCGATCAATCCAGCTCGTGACCTGGGACCTCGTCTCGCTCATGCTCTCTTGCCCATCCACGGCAAAGGAAAGTCCAACTGGCGCTATGCATGGATTCCTGTTGTTGGACCTATCATTGGAGCAGTAAGTGGAGCGTTTTTTTACAAATGGACGTTTACAGATCATTCGCTGACAGGTGTAATAGCATTAGCGGCTTTCATGGTGATTGCCATCGTGGTCGGAATGACAACCAAAAAATCAATCGGCAGCAAGGAGCGACTCGCATCCGAAAGTGCGCGTTCCTAGACATAAAGGTAAAAATGAAGGCGATTCCATATGAGTGAAGGAGGAACAGTTGTCATGGACAATAAATATATGCTTTCCCTCGATCAAGGAACCACGAGCTCTCGCGCTATTTTATTCGATAAATCAGGTGCCATTATCGGTGTTGCCCAGAAGGAATTCACGCAAATCTATCCGAAGCCAGGTTGGGTGGAGCACAATGCCGAGGAAATCTGGGAAGCACAGCTGGAGGTTTTGAAAGCGGTTTTACTGGAGAATCATGTGAAACCGGAAGAAATTGCAGGGATCGGGATTACCAATCAGCGTGAAACAACCGTGGTATGGGATAAGCACACGGGTAAGCCGATCCACAATGCGATTGTATGGCAAAGCAGACAGTCCATCGATATTTGCAACCAGTTGAAAGAGCAAGGCTATGAGCAAACCGTTCGTGAAAAGACAGGCTTGTTGATTGACGCTTACTTTTCCGGTACAAAGGTAAGATGGCTGCTTGATCATGTGGAGGGAGCACAGGAAAGAGCCGAGAAAGGCGACCTCTTGTTTGGAACCATCGATACGTGGCTGATTTGGAAGCTGACCAATGGCCTTGTACATGTGACCGACTATTCCAATGCTTCGCGCACGTTGATGTTTAATATTCATTCCTTGGAGTGGGACGACGAGCTGTTGAACATGCTGCAAATCCCGAAAGCCATGCTGCCAGCTGTCCGTCCTTCCAGCGAATTGTACGGCTACACAGACGAAAAGCTCTTCGAATTCCAGATTCCGATTGCCGGGATTGCTGGAGACCAGCAGGCTGCTTTGTTTGGGCAGGCGTGCTTTGCAGAAGGGCAGGCCAAAAACACATACGGAACAGGTTGCTTCATGCTGATGAATACCGGAGAAAAGGCAGTTGCATCCAAAAACGGGTTGTTGACGACCATTGCCTGGGGAGTGGATGGCAAGGTAGAGTACGCCCTGGAAGGCAGTATTTTTGTGGCTGGTGCGGCGATTCAATGGTTGCGTGACGGACTCAAGCTGATCGAAAAATCATCGGATTCGGAAAAACACGCACTCTCTGTTGACAGCACAGATGGTGTTTATATGGTTCCAGCCTTTGTTGGACTGGGAGCACCGTATTGGGATATGGAAGCAAGAGGTGCGATCTTTGGCTTGACCCGTGGAACAACGGAAAATCATTTGATTCGCGCTGCGCTGGAGTCTCTGGCGTATCAGACGCGGGATGTGCTTGAAGCGATGGAGGCTGATTCCGGCATCCGGCTGCAAAAGCTGGCGGTGGACGGTGGAGCCGTGGCGAATAACTTTTTAATGCAGTTCCAGTCTGACATCCTGAATACAGAGGTTGAGCGTCCGCGTGTCAATGAAACGACTGCGCTGGGAGCAGCTTACCTGGCAGGGCTTGCCGTCGGGTATTGGGGCAGCAAGGAAGATATTGTGAATAACAAAGTGGTGGAGCGCTCCTTCTCACCAGATATGGCGGAGGAAGTGCGCCAGGAGTTGTACGCAGGTTGGAAGCAAGCTGTTACGGCAACGATGGGTTACAAGATTAGGCATTGATTTTTGTGTAAAAGAGGTCTAAAGTTAAAGATAAGTTAATCATGCTGTGGAGACTACGGAGACAGCCAGTATCAGAAGAGCAATGACATTGCATTGCTTCTTTTGGATATTGGCTGTCTTTTTCTTTTAGAGAGGATGAGAAGAAAGATGAACGATCAACATTCATTATCATCAAGTCAACGCCAGGCTTGTCTGGATAAAATGGCAAACAAACAACTCGATCTTTTGGTAATTGGCGGTGGGGTGACGGGAGCAGGTATTGCCCTCGACGCAGCCGCGAGAGGTCTGAGTGTCGGACTCGTGGAAAAACAGGACTTCGCTGCGGGTACCAGCAGTCGCTCTACCAAGCTCGTTCATGGAGGATTGCGCTATTTGAAGCAGGGCGATGTGCAGCTGGTGCGGGAAGTAGGCCGGGAGCGAGCTATTTTGTATCGCAATGCGCCACATATCGTCATCCCGGAAAAAATGATTTTGCCCATCGTGAAAAATGGTACCTATGGCAAGCTGGCAACCTCTATTGGTTTATATGTTTACGATGTGTTGGCTGGAGTCGAAAGAAAAGAACGACGCATCATGCTGAACAAACAGAAAACCGTGGAGGCAGAACCGCTGTTGCGCCGCGATATTCTCAAGGGCGGCGGGCTCTATTTTGAATATCGGACAGATGATGCTAGGCTTACGGTTGAGGTCATGAAAACAGCAAGCTCGCATGGAGCGCTCTGCGTGAACTATACGGAAGCCATTGGCTTTATTTATGAAAACGGCAAAGTCATCGGGATTCGCGCGAAGGATTTGCTTACAGGTACGGAGTACTCCCTCCATGCCAAAAAAGTCGTCAATGCAGCAGGTCCTTGGGTGGATCAGCTTCGAGAAAAAGACCACTCCCTGTATGGCAAGCGCCTCCACCTGACAAAAGGTGTCCATCTAGTCGTGCCATATAACAGACTGCCGTTGAAGCAGGCCGTTTATTTCGATGTATCCGATGGGCGCATGCTGTTTGCCATTCCACGCAATAACAGTACGTATATCGGTACCACTGACACGAATTACAAAGGTGTGCTGGAGCGGCCAACGGTGACGAGAGAAGACATGCAGTATGTATTGAATGCCGCGAACGAGATGTTCCCTTCTGTGAAGCTGACGGAACAGGATGTCAGCTCCAGCTGGGCAGGACTCAGACCGTTGATCCATGAAGATGGCAAGTCCCCATCCGAATTGTCTCGCAAGGATGAGATTTTTTACTCCAAAAGCGGGCTGATTACGATCGCAGGTGGAAAATTGACGGGCTTCCGCAAGATGGCCGAGCGCATTGTGGATGTGGTGGCCAAGCAGTTGACCGAAGAAGAGGGCAGAACATTTGAAGCTTGTCGGACAGACAAAATCGTCCTCGCTGGCGGAAAATTTGACTCCGCAGCCAAGATTCCTGTATTTGTGAAAGCACAGGCAGAGCGACTTCGCCAATGGGGAATCACCGAGGAACAAATCCGCGTTCTGGTCGGAAAATATGGAAGCAACAGTGAGCAAATCGTAACAATGTGCCAGGAGTTTTTGACACAAAATGCTCAAAATGTGTCTCCGATCGAAGCACTGTTGAAAGCAGAACTGCGCTACGCTGTAATGGAAGAAATGGTCATGACCTTGAGCGATTTTCTGATTCGTCGCAGTGGCAGACTATTCTTCGAGAGGGATACACTGGAGCCCGTGTATCGATTGGTGGGAGAAGAGCTCGCTCATGAGCTGCAATGGTCGGATGAGAGGAAAGAACATGAAATAAAAGCGTTTGAAGAGGAATATCATCTAGCGAAAACATTTCAATAGGGGTGATTCGTGATTGGCAAACCAGATCAATCAAGTCATACTTCCTGCAGCCCGGACATTGAAAGAATTTGATGAACTCATGGAAAGCTGCTACGAGCGCATTATTTTGCTGAATGCCCATGTAGCGCAAGTAAAGCCACTGGGAAAACGGGCCAGAGCGTTCGGAAAAAAACTGCTGATCCATGCTGATCTCATAGACGGCTTGAAGTCTGATGAATATGCGATGGAGTTTCTTGCGCAAGAAGCACAGCCCGAAGGAATCATCACCACACGGAACAGTGCCGTTCTTGCCGCCAAGAAAAAAGGGCTCATTTCCATCCAACGACTGTTTCTCATTGATACGATGGCATTAGACAGCAGCCTTACCCAGCTTGCGAGAACCAAACCGGATTACGTCGAGGTTTTGCCAGGAATCATTCCCCACCTGATCGAAGAAATCACTGTACGAACCAACATTCCGGTTATCGCTGGAGGATTTATTCGTACAAAGGAAGATGTGGATCGCGCTATTCTTGCCGGTGCGACATCTGTAACCACTTCTCGCAGAGAGCTGTGGACGAAATCATAATGGCATATCAGGGTAGTCAAAAGCCGGTCATTCCTGTTCGTAGGAATACCGGTTTTTTTGATAGGTAGATACCCTTTTATTTATAGGGATGTCAGTAGTCTATGCGGATGAACGCCACCGTGCATATACACATATAGTCAGCAAAAATAAGAGGAAAGAAGGCGAGTGCGTGAATTATCAAAGCTCTCAATGGCAATCATCGTATTCTTCGCGGGAAGGACATTCTTCTTATTACCCTTGGCAAAGGGATCGGGAACGGCCACCAGGATGGGATCGTGGAAGGGACTGGGACCACGGTAGAGGAAGAGGCGAGCATAGACCTTTCCGGAGTTGGGAGTTTGACCATAGAAGGAGATGCCCGGATCACTGTCGTTGGTGCCCTCCTGGCTGCTGCGGACGCTTTCGTTAACAGATAAGTAATAGACTAGAGCCAAATCTTGAGACGTATGCGAGATTTGGCTCTTTCTTTGGGGAATAGAGGAAGGCGACACTTAATCGCCAATAATACACCTGATCCTCTTGACACCTTCTTCGATCTGTTCCTCGGTAGTATTGCCGTATCCAAGAATGATTTTATCCGTATGATTGCCTTTGACAATGGCGTGTTCCTCGACCGGGTAGACACGCACTCCGGCTTGCTCCAGTGCGGCCAGGACTTCAGGCGTGAAGCGAACCGTTGGAAAAGCAGCTACGATGTGCAGACCAGCAGCTTCCCCCCAAATGCGCATACCATCACCAAAAGCCAGTTGCAGAGCATCAATCAAGCATTGTCGGCGTTTTTTGTACAGCTTTTTTACGCGATTCACGTATTTCTCTAGGTGCCCCTCCTCGATAAAAACTCCTAGGGCAAGTTGATCAATCGAAGGGGCGTGCAAATCGGATAGCCATTTCGCTTGCTGATAGGAAGCTACCAATGCTTTTGGCAGGACGAGGTATCCCTGGCGCAGACCGGGAGAAAGAATTTTGCTAAAGGAACCGATGTAGATGACACGCTCCGAGGCGAGTCCCTGAATGGAACTGATGGGAGCAGTCTCATAGCGAAATTCGCTGTCGTAATCATCCTCGACAATGTAACAGTCAGCTTCCCGTGCATAACGAATGAGTTGAAGTCTTCGCTGGATGGGCATGGTGCCGCCGAGTGGGAACTGATGAGAAGGCGTGACAAATACGAAGCGGGGGCGATGGTCAGATAATGACGGTAGCTGTTCCATATCCATCCCGTGAGCATCTGTCGGGACAGGCAGTAAACGAGCACCTGTCCTGGTGAAAATACTCTGGATATCGTGCGTGATCGGGTCCTCGATGACTACTTGACTATCAGGACGCAGAAGCACGTTGGCAATCAGGGTGAGCGCCTGAGTTGCCCCGGATGTCGTAATGATTTGCTCGGGGTCGCATTGCACGCCGCGCGTTCGATACAAATAGCGACACAAAATCGTGCGCAGCTCCGTGCGTCCCTCGGGACGATTATAGCCAAAGACTGACAGTGGCGCTTCCTGACAAACGCGCTGGACGGTTTTGCCCCAGAGGTTGCGTGGAAAGTGCTCCAGAGCAGGAACACCGGAGCGAAAATCGATCAGCTTGCTCTCGGATTCGATGAAATGCTGATCCACTTTTGACAACCCAGTCTCTGTCAACCGGGCGTGCTGTTCCAAATAAATGCCCGAAGCAATAAAATACCCAGAGCCACGTCTGCTCTCGATGTAGCCCTCGGCTAATAGCTGCTCGTACGCCTCTAACACCACATTGCGAGAGAGGTGCAGTTCACTGGCTACTTTGCGGGTAGAAGGAAGCTTGAAGCCGGCTGTCAGTTCTCCACTCAAAATCTTTGTGCGTAATTCAGAATAGATTTGTCTGATTAACGGAATGGGTTTCTCTCGGTCAATGGTCATCCAGAGCAAGGCGTGTGAGCCTCCTTACGTAACTGGTCCTCTCGAAATAGTGGGAAACTGGACCTAATCCACACAAGCGTACCATGGTAGGGTGATGGAAGAGAAGAGGTATGCCACTGCCAAAGGAGAGAGAAGGATGACACCAGAAGAGAGAAGAACCGCAGAGATTTTGCGTACAATCGCCCGTGATGAACGAATCAAGGAAGCGGTCAGAACATCGCCCTTGCTATATCCGTTGCTTTTGACTGCTGCGAAACGTTATGTGACAGGCGAAACGCGTGCGGATGCAATGAAAATAGCCCAGCGTTTGGAAAAAATGGGCTACCGTCTATCCGTTGAACACATTGGTGAAAATATGCTGGATTTGCAGGTAGTACATGAAGCGCAGAGGGAATTTCTGGCGCTAACTGCGGAGTGTTCCCAACTACATACACCAGTCGGAATCTCCTTTGATCTGTCCCATCTTGGCTTGTTACTGGATCAAGAGCTGGCTTTTGCTCACGTAGAAGAGTTGGCGGAGCGGGCGAGGCATAGCGGACAATATTTGATGATCAGCATGGAGGAATCGACGAAAACAGAGGCGATCATCAGCATGTATGAGCGCTTGGCACAGCGACATGAAAAAGTGGGCATTACCATCCAAGCCCATTTGCACCGCTCGTTAGATGATGTGAAACGGGTGCTCGGACTTCCGGGGAAAATTCGTTTGGTCAAAGGCGCATTCAAGGAACCCCAGGAAATCGCATTGGCGCGTTCAGTGGAGTTGAACGAACGATACCTGGAGCTGGCTGACATGTGTGTGCAAGCTGGGCGCGAATGCTCACTCGCCACCCATGACCAAGCGATTGTAGACGAGCTAGCCCGTCGAGACTATTTGCACCGACCAAATGTAGAGGTCGAGCTGTTATACGGGGTTCGCCCTGAGCTGGCTCATGCCTTGCGAGAAAATGGGGTTCCATTGCGCTTGTACCTCACATATGGGACAGAGTGGTACTTGTACTTGTGTCATCGACTGGCGGAGCACCCGCCTCTTGTGCATCAGGCGATTGCCGATATGTTTGAGCCGACGAGGCTTCAGGATGTAGGGTATGGCATAGGAAATCGTTCAATTTGATGTGGGATGCTGCAAAGGTATGGTAAACCAAAAGGAATGCTGCATCCCTTGTGACTGCAACCCAACTTTTCCATTCTGTTGCTCGATAATTTCTTTTACGAGAGATAAGCCTAATCCCGATCCACCTGTATCCCTGCTCCGGGACGAATCTAACCGATAGAATCTCTCGAAAATGAGAGATTCTTTTTCTTTCGGAATCGGCTGGCCGATATTCGTGACGGTAACCTGGTAGGCAGACTCAGTGTGCTTTCCTGTAATAGTCACCCAGCCACCCTCGTCATATTGCAGTGCATTCGTCAGGAGATTATGCAACACTTGTTTTAACCCGTCTTCATCTCCGATTACTTGCGCTGCCTCTATATCGGAGGATATCGCAATTTCTTTGTTCCTGAACTCCAAAGAAAAATGCTCGAGACAAGATTCCATAATCTTATCGATAGCGAGTACACTGCTCTTATTGTCGTTCGATATTTTCTTTCCTTGCCAGACATTTAATTGGTGCAGCTGCTCTACCAAACGGGTAATGCGTATGGATTCTTCGTGAAGGGATTGGAACAGCTCGACCGAGCCTTGAATAATTCCAGAGCTTAGCGCTTCCAAATACCCGTTAATATTGGTTAATGGGGTCCGCAGTTCATGGGCAATATCAGCCAGCATTTTTTTTCGTAGCTCTTCGACTTGCTTCAATTTCAGGCTTAATTGATTAAAATCAGCCGTCAACTGTCCGATTTCATCGCGAACTCGAATGGTGAGGGGATCTGGCATGTCTCCTTGAGCCATTTGGCGTGTAGCACTCCCTAATTTCTTGAGCGGTTGAAGCAGCTTCTTGACGAAAAAGTAGTGGAAAATCCCGGCAATCACTGCGGTTGCCAAGCTGGCTTTGATCAAAAATGTCTGCATCGTTTGCGTAAATGCAGCACTTTCTGCTGGACTTACAGAGGGGGAGTTTGCAAAAAGCAGGCAGGCATAGTCTTTCACAGTAACGCCAGCGAGCCAGATCGCGATACCAATCACGGCTGCGTTGATCAAAATAAGCTTCCATAAAATATTGATTCGAACAGGATTATTTTTGATAAGCAACAAAGCGATACCCCATTCCCCGGATGGTTTCAATGAGTTCGCTGTCACCATCCCACTTCAGTTTTTCTCTCAGCTTGCCGATGTGCACATCAATCGTTCTTTCCGTCACGACCTTTTCATTGTGGGGATACAGTTCATCAATGATCTGTTCCCTGGTCAGTATTTGGTTGGGGTGCATCATCAAAAAATACAACAGGCGAAATTCGTGCTGTGTTAGCGAAAGGCTCTCTCCTAGGTAATGAACTTCCCCGCGTAATGCTTTTATCGTTAAACCCCGATACGTGATTTTGCTGCATCGTTGGTTCGTTCTGCGCAAGATAGATTCTACCCGTGCAACGAGTTCACCCGGGCTAAATGGCTTCGTCACATAATCATCTGCGCCTGATTTTAAGCCTTCAATCCGGCTTTGTTCCTCGACCTTTGCCGTTAACATGATGATAGGGATTTCTTCCTTCCAATCTGCCCGGATGCTTTTGCAAACTTCTTCTCCACTTACTTTTGGGAGCATTAAGTCCAGAATAACAAGACAAGGGTCGTATTTTCGAAAGGCAACGAGGGCTTCCTCACCGTCTCCGGCTTCATATACCTCATATCCTTCCTTTTCGAGGTACAGGACAATGAGTTTACGAATCTTCACGTCATCCTCTACTACTAATATTCCGGTCCCCTTGA
Organism: Brevibacillus sp. DP1.3A; assembly: GCF_013284245.2. Classification (NCBI taxonomy): domain Bacteria; kingdom Bacillati; phylum Bacillota; class Bacilli; order Caryophanales; family Paenibacillaceae; genus Brevibacillus; species Brevibacillus sp. DP1.3A. The sequence continues at coordinate 1,150,105 of NZ_CP085876.1, forward strand.
TTGCCATTTTGCATACCTCCTGACTCACTAACGTGTCTGTGCAACCATATTTTCCATCATCTCATAATTCATCGGACCGATTACTTTCTGCTGAATGACGCCATTCGAATCAATGATATAGCTGGAAGGAAGTGCTACGACTTGATAGATATCCGCTACCTCATTTTGTTCATCCAGTACGACCGGGAATGTAATCCCGAATTCATCTAAAAATGCGGGGATACTGTCTACATTTTTCTCTGATGTGGTCATATTTACAGCAAGAATCGTGACATTTTCATCTTTGTATTTCTCGTAAAATTTTTGCATGTCCGGCATTTCTGCTCGACACGGTGGACACCAGGTTGCCCACATATTCACGATGACCTTTTTTCCTCGCAAATCGGAAAGCTTGATACTTTTTCCATCCAGAGTATTTAGCTCGAAGTCAGGCGCTAGGTTGCCTTGGTTAATCCCAACAGTCAGGGAAGAGTCTGTCGTCGCTTGCTCACTGCTCGATAGTCTTGCTTCACGGACATCATTTTTCTGTATGGTATCGTAAGCTCCCCATCCAACCAATCCGAGCAGGAGTACAATCACGATTATATTTTTCTTCATGGAAAATCATCCTTTCATTATAGCACTGGAGCGAATTGCGCCAGCCAGGCACTTAATTTCTGTAATTGCCCCGTAAACAGCAGCAAGCCCATCACAATCAAAATCCAACCATTTATCAGAGACAGCCGTGGCAGCCATTTATTTACTTTTTTCATGACACCTAACGATCTTGTAATCAGTAAAGAAATCAAGAGAAAAGGCACTCCTAAGCCGAGCGAATAAAACAGCAGCAAAAAGATCCCACTGTACATCGTTTCAGCAGACCCTGCCAAGAGCAGAATCGAAGATAAAGCGAGGCCCACGCAAGGTGTCCAGCCTGTCCCAAAAGCGAGACCGACTACAAATGAATGCCATCCGTTCTTGGGCCCTTTGATTTCCCATTGCTTTTGAAACATGAGAAAACGTAGGTTTAATAGCCCAGCTGTCTGTAGACCGAATAGGATAATCAGCAAGCCTGCGACCTTTTCTAATACCCCTCGATTGGCAACGAAAAATTGTCCGATCATACTGGCAGAGGCGCCCATCATCATGAAAACTACAGTAAAGCCAAGGATGAAAAGGAGAGAACGAACCATCAGCACTTTTTTGGAAACACTTATCTTGTCGCCGCTCACATAGGAACCCGTAAGATTGGCCACATAAGCGGGCAAAAGCGGAAAAATACAAGGGGAGAAAAACGATAGCATTCCTGCCGCTACAGCAAATAAGATTGAAATTTGATCCATTGAAAAATCCTCCATGCTTACGATTCTTGCAAGCTTCTTTCTTTGCTGAGATTTTGAAAAAACAAACAGCACAGGGTAATGGCTAAAAAGAATAGCTGCTCACTGGATAAACCCAAAAACACCGCGACAGAATGACCTTTCAGAAAGCCGTTAAACATTTGTCCCATGCTATACCAAAGGATGAGTTGATTGATATCACGGGGGTTCCCAACGCTCTCTTTTTTGCGATATATCCAGATCAGCAGTACGATCGCAAGGACAAGCTGGCTGAGATCATACAGGCGTGATTGCAGCGGATGGTTGAACAAAAGTGGGAACAGAGAATAGACGAATTGATAGGTAAACAAGCCCACCGCCATGACTGCGGCATACAACCAAAAGGAGATGGCGCGCCTTTTGGATTGAATGTACAGGAAACAAAGGACGACGATTGCAGCTAGCCAAATTCCTCGCTCGCCCCCTGAAAAATAAAGTAGGTAGTAAGGATTGTTCAGCACACTAACGGGATTGAAAAGAATGACACTAAACTTCCAAATCAAGAAAGCCCAGAAAAGTACATTGGATATATCCTCCATAATCGGCTTGCTTACATCGATCTGGTTCTTCACCCAATACTTCATGGCTATATAAGCTGTCAGTGCAGAAAGGGCGATTGCGATCCATTCGTACTTGATAATCAACGGGCCCCAGACGATAGCGTCTTGCATGATGTTCCGCCTCCTTTCTCCCATACTGTAGAACCTGATTGTTAAGATTCATTAAAGAAGCGAAAAAAGCTAAGCTCTCGGAAAGAAAGAGAGAGCTTAGCTTTTTTGATAACAGATAAATCTATGGATTAACGCTGGACGTTCACACAAATTCCCCAGCCAAACAGCTCCTGATTCATGATCTCCGCCCGAATCGTGTTTACCCCTGCGTGCAGGCGAACAGATACTTTGGTGTGCTTGCTTCGAATTCGTCCGTCACTTTCTGGGGGATTCCATCTCCACACGCCTTGATGCACTTCCTCTTCATTGACCCAAAGTCGCAAATGATCGCTGAAGCCAAAATGGAGTTGAGTCACAGTCTCATAGGGAACCGTAATCGTGCTTTTGGCTTGGACACTCATCCCAGGCTTTGCAGAGAAGAGCCGATTGAAATTGAGTGTCCCATTTTCTTCGACTACTGCATCTGTCCATTCCGTCAAGATTGTAGATTGATCATGAGTGAAGTAGGGCTTTGAAATGAGCCATTCCGTAAGATAACCCTCCGCTGCGAGCTGTTGCCGATCTGTCTCGGTAGGCATGACATCGGTCGGCGTGATTTCTGTTACCGTTAGATTGCGAATGTATGCGGGCAAGTAGTTCCAGAAACCGATTTTCCCAAGCGACGCCCCGTGCTGTAGATTGGAAATGACCAACTGCGGCGCAGGATCTTCTCCCAAATAAACGACAGCCCCTTTTGCTTGAACCTCCACAGCAAGCGTCTTCCATTCCCCAGTTGTGTAAGACAACGGGTTTTGATAGCGAGGGCCGTTATAAATTTGCCACGTCATGGACCCATTCATGATCGGATCATACTGAATTTCTTCCGGGGCGAGGTAAACCAGCTCGTAATTATGCGAATCTCGTGCACCAAAAACGAGTCCAACAAAGCCTACCTGCTTTGGTATGGCTACTTCCGCTTGCAGTCGAAAGCATGAATAGGGGACAGCCTGGCGCAGGAAAACAGGAGCCCCCATCCCCTGCAGGTAGAGCGCTTCGCGGTCTCCCCATACACCTGGGCTTGCCTGTGGTTCCTCGAGATCAAATTCGTGCAAATCATCTCGCAAATTCCAAGAAAACGTAGACATTTTTATTCCACACTCTTCCTTGTTCATGACTGTCATGTTACCTGAATGATTTTCCAACAGCCGTGTAAAATCCTCTCGCACTTGGTGACCAATCGACTTCATTTTGAAAAAAATTGTAGCTATTTGTCTGGAAATAACGTCAATAACTGTATGAGATGAAAAGATAGGAAGAAAAAAGAATGGTCCGTGGAGGTTTTGAACGAATGAAAACGGCGCAGTGCAAGCGGTGGCTCCTGGCCTTCTGTGCGTTCCTCCTGTTGGTAGTAGGTGTTCCTTTAGGCTTAACGGGGACAGCCTTGGCAGAGGGAAACATTCAGCTGGGAGTAACAGTCGGAATTGAAGGAAAGTACAGGCAAACGGGAATGGTTCCCGTTGTCGTCACGGTGAAAAATGGAGGGGCGGATATTGAAGGCGATCTTTTTGTCGCCACGGGGGAACAGGGAGACAGTCGCTTTGCAGTTGCCAATTATCAGCCGGTTTCGATTGCAAGCGGAGTGACCAAGCAGGTAACGATTCTCGTTCCTGGATCAGAGCTGCATAGCAGTTCTTTTGTGGCCTTGATGCAAAATAATAAGATGATCGCGCAAACGCCGATAACAGGCCTTTCATACAGTGAAGATACGCTGATGATCGGCGTGTTGGCAGAAAATCCTGACACAGCTAATTTCCTTGGTGTACTGCCGAAAGGCTCTATTCATAACCCTGTCCAGCTCTTGACGATGAAGGCAGACAATATGCCAGTGACAGGTACACAGCTCCAGATGATTAATATGCTAGTCATCAACAATTTTGCTTTGGATTCATTGAATGAACAGCAGATCAAAGCGATTCGGGATTGGACGAAATCTGGCGGGATGCTGATTTTAGCCGGAGGAGCACAGTACAAGAAATCCGGAGGCGTTTTGGGTGACTTGTCACCAGTAGAAGTGACAGGAGTGACGAGCGTACAGACACTTTCTAGTTTAAAGGTGGATAAGACCAACCCGATTGCATTAACATCCCCCTTTACTGTAAGCAATGGGACATTGAAGGCAGGGAAAGTTCTGTACAGCGAAGGAAATATTCCGTTGATGGCTGTACATAACGTGGGAGCCGGAAAAGTATTGTACGTCGCCTATGATTTGGCGGCGGAACCAGTAGCCAGCTGGGCAGGAAACAGCCGCTTTTGGGCAGATACATTAGTAAAGGCTTTTGGTTCTTTCATCAACGCTTCAAATAGGAGCGTGATCGACAACGCATGGCCGCTTCAGGATGCTGCTGATCGAGTCCCATCCTTGAAAATTCCGGAGGTTGGCTGGTTCGCAGTATTTTTCGGAATTTATGCCCTGGTTGTAGGGCCAGTTCTTTTCTATATTTTGCGGAGACGCCGCAAGCAAAGCTACATGTGGGTGATCGTGCCTGCCCTTTCGGTGGTGGCGGGAATCGGAATCTTCTCGATTGGTGCCATTCAGCGCGGTGTGGGTGTAAAGCTGCACCAGGTAGGTTATGTTGAGCTGCAAAACAACGGACAGGCGAATGCGATAAGCGTAACCGCATTATTCGTACCGAGTAATGACGACTATCGTTTAACTTTAAAGGGAGAGGGCATGACCCAGCCCGTCATTGAAAGAAATTATATCGATCAAGTTCCGAAAACGTGGATTTCCATCCAGCCAGATCAGACCCATATTGATTTCCGAGATGTAGAGTTCTGGTCGATGCGCAAGGTTACGACGGAGCAATCCTTACCGGACGTAGGGAAAATAGAATCGAACCTGTCGTATGAGAATGGCGCACTGAAAGGAACTGTGACAAACAATACGAAGTACTCGCTGCGAGATGTGACGATCTCGACAGGTATAACGGTACAAGAGTTTCCGCAGTTGGCGGCTGGCAGCAGTATCGAAGTGAACTTGCCGTTTGCCTCTCAACATCAAGCAAGGCGGAACCAACATCGGATGAATACGGGGAATGCACTGCCGCAGCATATGCTATCGAATGGCTATGACAGACAAACGCGTGAGCAACTCATCGTGGAAATGCTCGACATGATGGACAGACGTGGTGGTCAGTCTGAAGTGGTAAAACTCGTGGGCTGGACCGATGAGCAAGTTGTTGAGGCTGTCGTACCAAACGAAAATACAGAGAACAGCAGCATTGCCATGGTCACTTCGACACTGCAAGTGAATCCATCCAAGGACGGACACATTTATTATCCGACGGGATCGTTTGATGTGACGATGTCGGGCAGCTCAGTTCCGGTAGATGACTACGGAGATGGCTTTAGACTTCCTGCTGGGGATATTACCTTTGACATCAATCTGAATCAGGAAGGACAGGATCTTGCCATCAGCAATTTGTATTTGTACACCTGGTCAGAGGACAATACGACATTTGAAAAAGAGGTTTACAACTGGAAGACGAAAGCTTTCGAACCATTTGAAAAAGCATTCATGAACAACGTAATGACAAGTGACAAGACCACTACTTATGTTTCGGGCGACGGCATTGTCCGCATCAAATTTGCCCACCAGTTTGAGGATGATCGCCACATTGGGGTTCCAAGTGTCAGTGTGGAAGGGAAGGTGAGCAAGAAGTGATCCAGATCCAAAATTTGCGCAAGCGCTACGGCAAAATGGAAGCGTTAAAAGGACTTTCGCTCGAAATTGACAAGGGTACCGTTTTTGGTTTCGTCGGTCCGAACGGGGCAGGGAAATCGACGACGATGTCCATTTTAGCGACTTTATTAGAGCCGACCAGTGGGAAAGCATACGTAGGCGGCTACGAAGTGACCAAGCATCCAAAGGAAGTACGCAAGCTGATCGGCTACATGCCTGACTTTTTTGGTGTCTACGACAATTTGACAGCAGAAGAGTACCTCGATTTTTACGGCGCGAACTACGATATTCCGGCAGCAGAGCGAAAACAAATTATTCCGCAGCTATTAGAGCTGGTAAATCTCACCCACAAGCGGGATGCCTACGTCGACTCGTTGTCGCGGGGGATGAAGCAGCGACTCGGATTGGCTCGCTCGCTGGTTCACAATCCGGAAGTGCTCATTTTGGACGAACCAGCTTCTGGGTTGGACCCACGTGCACGCATCGAGCTGCGGGAGATTTTGAAGGAACTGCGGGACATGGGCAAGACGATTATCATTAGCTCGCACATATTGCCTGAGCTAGCGGAGATGTGCGACGTCATCGGGATTGTGGAGGAAGGCAATCTGGTTGCCTTTGGACGAGTCGATGAGATTTACTCAAAAATGCAAGAACAGCGGGTATTGCGCATCCGCCTGTTGGATCGGGTTGAGGAAGCAATGACGCGCTTGCGTGAGATGCCCGGCATTACCAGGGTGACACGCGAAGGGAACTGGGTCGTTGCGGGCTTTTCAGGCAATGACGAAGAACAGGTTGAGCTGCTGCGGGAGCTTGCGGTGTCAGGCTATCCTGTTGCCGCGTTTAATGAGGCAGTTGGTGATTTGGAAGAAATCTTCTTGGAAATTACGAAAGGGGTGGGCTCATGAGCGACTTGAGACGATTTCGCAATCCTGTCTTGTTCAATGAATGGAAAATGCGGATGCGGACCAATCGGTCACCGTGGATCATCCTGCTCTATTTGCTCGTTTTGGGCGCAATGACGCTCACGCTGATTTTCTTTATGACAAACGGCGGCAGTTACTACAACCCGAATGATACTCGCGAGCTGTTCATGATGCTGTCTGTGTTTCAGCTCGGGATGATCTGCTTTGTCGTACCGGGACTAACGTCAGGTGTGATTTCTGGTGAGCGCGAACGCCAGACATTGAGCGTACTGTTGACCACGAATGTCAGCGCCACTCGATTGATATTAGGCAAATGGCTGGCGTCGCTCAGCTTCATGACCTTCCTGGTCATTGCGACCATCCCGCTCTATGCCATCGTCTTTTTGTATGGAGGAATTTCACCTGCACAAGTGATTAAGGTGTTTGGTTTTTACGTCATTACGATGTTCGGCATCGGCAGCATTGGTGTGCTCATGTCCACGCTGATCAAACGGACAGGTATCGCTACGGTCGTCACTTATGCCGTGGTGTTTGGATATGCGATTGGATCGAGCATACTGGCGGAAATTATCAAAGAGTTCATTCGGTACCAACGCCGGTCGGGTGGCATGTCATCCGCGAACATGCCGGACTGGCCAGATCTATTGCATAATTTCAACCCATTGTTAGCGATGTTAAACATTTTTGAAGAAGGGCCGCAGATCAGGATTGGGAATGTGGACCCGTTTGCGGTTTACTGCCTGTTTTTCGGGATCGTTACACTGTTCTGCCTTTTACTCGCCATCTATCTCATTCAGCCAGTGAAACCGAGATTTCGCAAAGTAAAAGAGGAGCAATAAGCCATGTTTACCTCTAAATCGAGCGATGAGCTGAAGCCACTGCTTGCGCCTATTCGAAAGCAACTGGGCTTGCGTGTATGGATACAGCAGCTAACGGTCTATGGTTTGTGGGGAATGGGGGCGAGTCTGGTGCTCCTCCTCCTTGCCCGCATCTGGCCGATTCCGTTTTACCAATGGATCGCGGTTGTGCTGCCAGTGCTTGTTGTCATCACGGGTCTGGTGCGTGCGCTTTGGATGCGCCCTACCTGGCTCCAATGTGCGCAAGTGGCAGACGGCAATGGTTTGGCTCAGCGAGTCGTCACAGCATGGGAGAATCAAGAGAATCAGTCGATGGTAGCGGGTATGCAGAGGGAAGACGCCCTACAGCATCTGCGAAAAAATTTGCTACAAATCGTAGAGAGCGTCCGCATCTGGTCGCTGGTCCAAATAAAGGTGTATGTCACAAGCAGCTTGCTATTGGTGTGCCTGGTGTTGTTTCTTTGGCCGAATCCTCAAGACTTGCGACTGGCCCAGATGGCTGAGGAAAAGAAAGCAATCGCACAGGTCGAGGAAGAAGTAGAGGCAATCAAGCAGGACGTGAAAAAGAATACAGACTTAACCGACGCGCAGAAAAAGCAGCTGGAGGAAATGCTGGAGCAGGCAAAAAAGGCTTTGGCGAAAGCAGACGACCAGGCAGAACGTCAAAATGCACTGCGCGCTGCGGAAAAACAATTGGAGAAGGTCAGAGATACAGAGCAGCGTAAAGAAAAAGCGCTGCAAGCACTCCAGCGCAGCTTGGGTAATCAAGAAGGAACAAAAGCCGTGGCTGGCGCGATGGAAGCAAAAGATCGACAAGCGATGACTGAGGCCCTGGCCCAAATGGCAAAAGCCATGGAAAGCATGCCGCAAAAAGAGCGGGAAGAGATCGCCCGCGAATTCGCAAGTGCAGCAGAGCAATTGAAAAAAGAGGCAGAGTCTGCCGACTCGAAGGAGCTGGAGGATATCGCCAAACAACTGGCGGAGGCAGCCCAGCAAACAGCCCAAGGACAAGTGCCTCAAGCGATGACTGCGCTCGAGAACAGCTTGATGCAAGCCATGACGGGCATCCAACAATCTCAGCAAGCCATGCTCGCAGCTATACATGCCGCTGCTTCGCTCAATCAGTCGCAAATGACGCTTGCTAGTGCAGGCGCACAAGCAGGAAATGCTGGAGCGAGTGGAGCTGGGGCAGGTACGGCAGCAACAGGACAGGCGACTCCAGCATCGGGGACACCCGGGAATCAACCAACTGCGGCAACACCGGGAACAGGTACCAACCCAAATCAAGGGGCGAACCCGGCAAACCAGCCTGGGAATGGAAATAATGGCTCGGGGCAAGGGAATGGCAACGGAAACGGCAACGGCAACGGCTCTGGCGGTCAAGGAAGCGGTCAAGGTGGCGGGGCTGGGTTAGGAAAAGGCAAACACGAGCTCGTTACCGTCCCGACAGATCGCATAGGTGGAGACAACGGACCTGTTGATACAGTCGGAGGTCAACTTGGGTCTGGACCTTCGCAGTCGCAGCAAAGCGGAAATACACAGGTTTCCTCAGGTGGAACGCTGCCGTATGAGGAAGTGTACGGCCAGTATGAGCAATTTGCCCGTGAGAGTATGGAAAAAGGCAGTATTCCCGGCGATTATCAAGAGATCGTGAAGGATTATTTCAGCAAAATAGAGCCTTAGATCATTCAACAACAGGAAGGAGACACGGCGATGGCGCAGCAAACGCTAGAAGATTGCTTGCAGCGAGTAGAGCTTGTCAGGCAGGAAATTGGAAAGGTATTGGTAGGACAAAAGGAGGTGGTCGAGCAACTTCTGTGGGCCGTGTTTGCAGGTGGACATGCGCTTTTGGAAGGCGTACCCGGATTGGGCAAAACGCTGCTTGTTCGGACACTTTCCCAAGCCTTCGAGCTGTCGTTTCAGCGGATTCAGTTCACACCGGACCTGATGCCGACAGATATTACTGGAACGAACATCCTGTTGGTCGACGAGAAGGGACAGCAGTCTTTCCAATTCCAACATGGTCCGATCTTCGCTCATGTTGTGCTGGCTGACGAGATCAACCGGGCGACGCCCAAGACGCAAAGCGCCCTGTTGGAGGCCATGCAGGAGCGAACAGTTTCAGCCGGGGGAGTGACTCGTCCGCTGCCAGAGCCGTTCTTCGTTCTCGCGACACAGAACCCGCTAGAGCAAGAAGGGACATACCCGTTGCCAGAAGCGCAAATGGACCGTTTTTTATTGAAGATCGACGTGCCGTATCCGACGGAAGAAGAACTGAAAATGATCGTACGGCAAACAACCACGAGCCAGGTGATCACCGTGGAAAAAGTGGCTTCAGCTGAGCAAATTGCTGAGATTCAGCAGGCAGCGCGTGAAGTGCTAGTTGCCGATGCGGTACTGGATTACGCCGTGAAGCTGCTTTTAGCGACGCATCCGGGGGAACAGGCGATTGCTTCGGTGAACAAATATGTGCGCAACGGCGCAGGTCCGCGTGGCGTGCAGTCGATTGTCTCCTTGGCAAAGGTACGTGCGTTATTGGCTGGCCGATACAATCTGGCGTACGAGGACGTGACAGCAGTTGCGCTGCCAGCGTTGCGCCACCGCATTTTCCTCAATTTTGAAGGAGAGGCGAACGGCATCCGACCAGACCGCGTCATTATGGATATTTTGAACGAACTGGGGACGCAGAAGGTATGAATCAACACCTGCTTGATCCGTCATGGCTCGCCAGACTGGAGCGAATGCAGATGGCTAGTCGCAAAGCGGTCAGCGGCAGCCAGGCAGGAAAGCGAAGGGCGAGACAGCTGGGCAGTTCCATGGAGTTCGCAGACTATCGGGCGTATGTTCCCGGCGATGATTTGCGGCAGCTCGATTGGAATGCGTATGCTCGTTCAGGCAAGCTGTTTTTGAAAAAGTACTTGGATGAAACAGAGCTTCATGTGAACTTGTATATCGATTGCAGTCGTTCGATGAGCTACGGGCAACCGAACAAAATGGCCCGTGCAGTCGAGATTGCCGCGGCCCTTGGCTATTTGTCCCTGTGCCACCTCGACCATGTGTCGGTCTATGCATTTGACAGCCGCATTACGGCAGCACTTACCGGACTGCAAGGAAAGAACCAGGCGCATCGCTTGCTCAGCTTCTTATCTTCCCTGCAAGAAGGGGGAACAGGTGATATTCAAACGGCAATGCGCCAGCCCGGTGCTGTCAGCGGCAAAGCTAGCACATCCATTGTGCTGTCGGACTTTTTGTTCGAGTCAGGCTATACGGAAGGCATCGCGTATTTGCAGGCGGCCAGACAAGAGGTCACGCTGGTTCAGGTGCTTTCCAAAGAAGAACTTGCGCCCACGTATGCGGGAGAGCTGCGGTTGATCGATTCAGAGACCGGGCAAGCAAAAGAAGTATCCTTGACCAGCCTTTTGATGGAAGAGTACCACAAGAGCTTGCGAGATTATCAACAAGAACTGTCCGCGTTTGCTTATGGAAGAGGGATTGCCTTCGTGTCTGTAGAGGCGGAACAATCGCTGGAATCGATTGTCTTCCATGTCTTTCGTCAGGCCGGCTTGATTCGCTAGAGAGGAGAGAGACAACATGCAGTGGATGGGTTTGGGCAACTTGTGGTTTGCGCTGATTATCCCGGCCATCATCGTCCTCTACCTGCTCAAGCGAAAAGTAGAGGATCGTGTCATACCAAGTACACTCCTGTGGCAGCGCACGATGCAAAACTGGGAAGCAGTGAAACCGTGGGAAAGGCTGCGGCGCAACCTGTTGTTGCTACTGCAATTGCTCGCAGCCTGCTTGCTCGTGCTGGCTTTGATCCGACCGGCCGTGCCCACTGAGGGAATCACATCCGACCATACGATTTTGGTCGTGGATACATCAGGGAGCATGATGGCGAAGGAAGGGAACGAGACGCGACTGCAACGAGCCGTTTCACAGGCAAAAGCACTCGTAGAGAAGCTGGGAAGCAGCCAGACGATGACCCTCATCGAGGCAGGGCGTGAGCCGAATGTTTTGGTTTCCAAAAGTGCAGATAAAGAGCCGCTCTTGCAAGCCATCGAAAAGCTTGCGCCTTTTTCTGGGACATCCGATCAAATCGCAGCCTTGTCATTAGCGGGAGCTATTGCAGAGAATGAGCCAGGCAGTGGAGTGGTTTGGATGGGGGATGGAAGCGGGGAACGCAAGCTGGATGGAGGCTCAGTCCCTGCTTTTTCTGGGAGTTTTCAGTTCATACAGATGGGGAGCACCCGCGAGAATACCGCAATCGGTGTTTTTGTGACTCAGCCTACGGAAAAAGGGGTAGAGGGACTGCTGCGGGTGGACAATCACGGTAGTATGCCTGCGAAAGGAAAAGTCACTGTTTTTGATGAGCAAGACAAGCTGCTGGATACGGATTCTTTTGCGATTGGAGCAGGTAGCTCTCAGACATTTTCGTTTCAGAAGCTGGCGGTGTCTAGCGTTTATCGTGCAGTCATCGAACCGGAGCAGGACGGCCTTTCTCAGGATAATGTCATGTGGAGTGTTCCATTCGCTACAGGGAAAGGAAAAGCAGCGTTGTATTCGCCAGAGGGGAACCGTTTCCTCCATCAAGTATTGCAGACAGTCGGAAGTCTTGAGGTGGAAACAATTCAGCAGGCACCAGATGCTGCGGAGGCTGCGCGTGATCTGTGGGTTTTTGACGGAGTCGTGCCAGACCAGCTACCAAAAGGAAACATTTTGTTGATTGCTCCGAACAAGAAAACAGGGTGGTTGCCGCTTGCTGGAGAAAAAGAACTGGATCAACAGCCAAGGCCAGTTTCCCTGGATGACCCGCTGCTCAAGCATGTAGATTGGCGGGATGTGCACGTCGCCAAAGGATACGTATTGGACGAGATGCCTGGCATGAAGCCATTGGTACGTGCAGGCGATGTCGATCTGGTCAGAGCCGGAATCATAGACGGTCGACGAATGGTTATCATCGGATTTGATTTGCATGCATCGGACTTTCCGCTGCGTCCTGCATTTCCGATTTTCATGCAAAATGTCGTCAACTGGCTGTCACCTGGTCAAACAGCCCCAATCCCCACAGCACATCCGGGAGAGGTCTTGACTATCCCACTCTCACCAGGAGCGACGACACGTACCTTGACGTATCCGAATGGACACCAGCAGTCTCTTACGGAGAATGCCACGTCGAAAACGATGCAGCTACCGGAGTTGACCGGATTGTATCGTCTTGACGAAGGGGTAGATACAGGGACAAAAAGTACGTATTTTACTGTCCAAATGAATGAGGAAGAATCGAATATTACACCAAAGTCTGTGAGCGTTGCCCGGAAGAATACCGAAGAACAAAAGGAGAGTGAGGAAGCAACAGCGACTGACACAACAGGAGCACTGGGAACAAAGGAGTTGACCTATTGGTTGGCGGCATTTGCTCTCTTGGTGTTATTGGTGGAATGGAGGGTGTATCAGCGTGGGTATTAACTTTATACAGCCGCTATTCCTGTTGCTATTGCTTCCCGTTGCGTACGTCATCATCAGCTGGTGGCGACATCAACAGCAAATGCCAATCGGCAGAAAAGCGACAATTGCAACCATTCGCTCGCTCTTGTTCCTCCTTCTCGTTTTGGCGTTGGCAGGGACACAGCTGCTGACACCTGTTCAGGCGAAAACGATTGTGTTTGTTGTAGATCGATCCGCTTCCATGAAGGACGATCCGCGTGTTCTCTCTTTTTTGCGCGAGGCGATCGGGCAAAAGCAAGCAGCAGATAAGTATGCTGTCATTGCAGTAGGTGCAGAGGCAGCAGTCGATCAACCGTTGACGATACGCCAAGAGGTACAGCCCCTGGGCGTGGATGTCAACCGGAATGCAACCAATTTGGCAGAAGGAATCCGATTGGCGTCTGCCATGATCCCTACCAATGCCAGAGGAAAAGTCGTCTTGCTGACAGATGGTCTGGAAACAAACGGAGATGCGGCACGGCAGACGAGACTGGCGAGGGAGCGAGGAATCGCTGTAGAGGCTGTTTCCTTGCAGCAACCAAACGGGGATGAGGTCGTTCTTACATCTGTACAGGTACCGCAAAGACTGTATGCGGGAGAGGAATACGGCATTACCGTTGATGTGGAGAGTACGATAGCGACCGAGGCAACCCTACGCCTGTATGAAGGCAATCGCGAGGCGGGCCAGCAAACAGTACAGATCGGCAAGGGCAACAACCGCTTCGTTTTTTCACAAAAAGCGATGCAGCAAGGTTTCCATCGCTATCGTGTGGAAATCGAGCCGCGACAAGATACTGTAGCGGCGAACAATCAGGCTACAGCCTATACACAGGTAGCCGGGGCACCAGTCGTACTCGTAGCCGAAGGGCATCCAGGTGCCGCTAGCAACCTCATTCAAGCGCTGGAGGCGGGCAATATCAAGGTGGAGCTGCGCGATCTCGCACTGCTGCCAAAGGAGCTTGAGGGCTACAAGCAATTTGCCTCCATCGTACTGGCAGATGTGCCCGCTACCAGCATGACTGATGCGGATATGGAACGCATGAGGACCGCTGTACGTGATTTGGGCATTGGTTTGATCATGACAGGCGGTAAAGATAGCTTTGGTATGGGTGGCTGGTTCCAGACACCAATCGAAGAGGCATTACCTGTTCACATGGATTTAAAAGGGAAGGAACAGCTCCCTTCGCTCGGACTTCAGCTGGTCATCGACAAGTCGGGTAGTATGAGCTCCGATGCCAGAGGTGCGGATAAGATGGCACTTGCTAGGGAAGCCGCGATTCGAGCGACAACCATGATGAATGCACAGGATTACATCGGAGTGATCGCATTTGACGATGCTCCATGGGATGTCGTAGCTCCACAGTCTGTCACGAAGCTGGATGAAATCCAACAGCAGATCAGCAGAATCCAAGCCGATGGTGGGACCGATATTTTCCCTGCCTTACAGCTGGGCTACGAACGTGTAAAGGCGATGAACACGCAGCGTAAGCACGTTATCTTGCTCACAGATGGGCAGTCTGCGCTCGACGACGATTACGAGGGCCTGCTACAACAAATGACGGCTGAAAATATTACCGTTTCAACAGTGGCGCTGGGTGATGATTCGGACAGATCGCTGCTGGAGATGATTGCCGAGTTAGGAAAAGGCAGATATTACTTTGCCAACGATGCCGAATCCATCCCGAAAATCTTCAGTAAAGAAACAGCATTAGCCAGTCGCACGTTTATTGTGGAGAAGCCCCAAGTACCAGGCTATACAGGGGTGGGAGCTTGGCCTACGCTGAAGCAGACATTGCCTCCGGTGCGTGCGTATATAGCAACGACACCAAAGCAAACAGCAGAATCATCCTTGATGAGTGCTGACGATGATCCGATTCTCACCCGCTGGCAGTACGGTCTGGGGCGTTCTGTCGCCTGGACGAGTGATCTGGAAGGGAAGTGGTCACCGGACTGGGTGGCTTGGGGAGGAAACAGCCGTCTGTGGAATGAAATCGTGGCATGGTCTTTCCCACAAATTACAGAAGGCGCTTGGAAGACGACCACGAGCGTGAACGGCGCAAAAGGCAATGTGAGGGTTACGATGCCAGCTGGTGGAAGCATGCCCCAAGAGATGGAGGCAGTCGTTCTCAATCAAGAGATGAAGCGAGAGGTCATCAAGCTTAAGCCGGTTGCGCCAGGCGTCATGGAAGGCGCATTCGAGACGGCTGATCCGGGCACTTACATGATTCAGATCTCACAAAAAAACCAAGGTCGAGTCATGGCGAGCCAAACGACAGGATTAACCGTCTCCTATTCACCGGAATACGGAATACATGCCGATGGAGAGAAAGAACTTCAAGAGTGGCTAAGTGCCGGTGGAGGGAATCAGATCACCAAACCGGAAGAGGCTTTTGGCGGCACGCTTCCTGATAAATGGGACACACAGTCAATCAGTGAGTGGTTGCTGATGTTGGCGGTTTTGCTGCTGCCGATCGATATCGCCGTTCGCCGTCTGCAGTTACCGGATCAATGGTGGGCAAGGCTATCTAGTTTATGGAGATTGCGCAAGTCCACGTCTGCTGATTCTGAACAACAGGCTGTATTGTCTCGCCTCGGCGAGAAGCGCTCTGCGACAAGACGGACACGCGAAGAGCGGACAGATGACCAGAAAGTCGTATCTGCTCCCCTTATTCATTCGGTAGGGGCGGCTGGAAATCGGGTGAAGCCAGCAGCAGTCAAGAACGAGCAGGCAAAAGAGAAGCAGGAGAAGCAAACACAGGCGCAGCCTGACGAAACACTAAACAGACTATTGGCGGCGAAGAACCGGAAAAAGTCTCAGTAACAGATAAAAAGAAAACAGCAGCCTGGCGAAAATCGCTACGGACTGCTGTTTTCTTTTTAGAGATGCTCTTCATACACGAGCGGGATTGCTATACCAAAAGCAGTTTCACCTTTAGTTAGGCTCTCTTCCATTGATGCACGAGGATTATTCGCGCGGAAAGCAACTTCATAGGTTTCACCTGGCGCTACCTGGAGAGTGTCCGTCCACCATGGACTTCCTGTAACCTTTTTGCCATCCCGACTCAAGATGAGCATGTGATGACCGTGCAGATACATCGATTGATCCTGGAAGCTGCGGTTTACGAAAGTCAGCTTTATGAGATCACCCTCTTCCATCATCATCCGTGTCTCGGGAAGCAAGTCGCCATTTACGGTCGACAAACGCTCGAATTTACCGTCATAAAATCCGTACTGACCATCAATGAGCAGTTGATATTCCCGATCAAAATGGGAAGAGAGATCAAAAGGAAGCGCAATCGGACTGCCATAACGTGCAGGGTCAAAGACAGAAAGCTCTGCATCTAAAAAGGGCACAGTATCTTCGGACCCGTCTGGACTTAAGAGCAGCCCTTTGTCATGCTGGTTTGCAGCGGGAGCAAATAGCACAGGACGATTAGGCATCGTAAACTGAATGTCGTATCGACCGCCTGCCCCCGGATGCAAGGCTTGATTGGCAATCAAATTCGGTTCGTTTACCTCGGTTCCGTCAATCGCTACTACCTGAAAAGGAGTTCCTTGTAGCAAATAGGTGACAGGAGCATTTTCGGCGTTTATAAAGCGAAGGCGAACCGTTGTGCCAGGAGCAATCGTTTCGATTTTTCGTGTATGTGAGCCGTTTAACGTTGCGCCTGCCTTTTCGTCCTTGTGATGAATCATGGCGATGTCGCGAATAGGTACGCCTGTAGTCGTAGCCTCGGCTGGCTCGATCACAAGGGCGCCGAACAGCCCGTTCACTACTTGCTCAGGAATTTGCTGATGAGAATGATACCAATACGTTCCTGTTTGTTCTGCGCGAAAACGATAAACAGATTTTTCTCCTTTTGCAATGCGATCATAGCTTGCGGGAGTCTGCATGCCGTGCCAGTGGATGTCTAACCCTTCGGAAATATCCTTGTTCAGAAGGATGATTTCGACGAGCTCACCTTGCTTCATACGCAGCTCAGGTCCGGGATATTGTCCATTCAAGGTCCATGCTTCTACGGTTTTTCCTGATGCTTGACGGATAGTTGTTTTCTGTGCGTTCAGCGAAAACGTTCGATCAGGGGGTTCTTGTTTTAGTTCTGTTGGTCCATCGACACTTCTACGTTTCCCTGTGGAAGGCATCGAATGGGCACTTGCCTTTACAGGGAAAACGAAATCGGGGAGAGCGTGATCGTCCTGATTCTGACCTCCCAAAGGTGAATGATCGGGAAGACGACTCGCTATCATCGCTTGATTTCCCCAGATCGTCGCAAGTAAAGCAGTCATCAGGAAAAACGCGGCAAAACGGATAAAGTGGTGCAGGCGGCGTGGTTTTACCCAATTCTCCGCAGTGGAGTGGTATTGATGCTTCCACGATTGCCGAATCCAGAGCAGGGAAACCCCGGCTAATAATACGCCCCAAGCGAGAAACAAAATGGACGGTTCCAGCGTAACAGCCGGAAAAAAGACTTGAAGGAAGAGTGCAATCAGACAGCCCAAGACGCTTGCTTGCAGCGGAACGAGCAATTCGGGGCAAGATGCGTCTCCTCGCCACTCTGCATCTAATGCGTCGTCTAGATCCGGCGAGTTTGCTTTTGCAGACCTAACATTTTTCTCTTGTAACAAAATGCGGGTATAGTCCGTATCTACTTGTGACTGCCTTGACTCTCTGCCGCCTTTCCCGGTCAACTCCCACAATCGTGGAAAAGTAGAGAGAAGGCAAAAGAGCGATGGAACAAAAATAAAAGGTAAAAAGCCAAGCAACGTATCCTTTATGTAAAGCCAACCAAAGGATTCAAACAAAACCCACGTCATCACCAAATGCCCCGCAAATACAAAAAGGGCCGACCATGAAAAACATAAAGTGATGCGAGCACTGCTTATGAAAGCCCGTTTCGTTGGACGGAAAACGAGCTGGTTTGCCATGATTGTCGGGACCAGCATGACGATGAGAAGGACCAGAAACAATCCTTGATGAATCCCGGCAAGCACTTCAAAATCAGCCATGATCAGTTCCTCCTGTTTACTAGTTCAATACTAATGATATAGAGAAACGGCTGAGTACCAAACGTACCGAGGCAGTATTTTCACTCCGCCTTAAGTCGGAGAAGTGCACTTGATCTATATACAGGATATACGTTACAATTTTGGTATTATTTTTCGGCTTATCAGAATATTGGGAAGGGGACTTTTTCTCATGTCCTTTGATTTTGTACAAACATAACAACGCGCTCGAGCTCCTCCTGCCTCGTCTGGTTTGAAGGCGAACAGACTGGTATAAACGAGAGGAGAAGCAGAGATGGAAAATAAGGATTGGATCAAAAGCTTTCAAGAGGAAGTGGAGGCACCATTCGCTGGGTGGGATTTTGCCAGATTGACTACGACAGGCAGGATGCAGGATGCACCACTTGGCTGGAACTACGTCAATATCGTGAAAAAGAACATGCTTGGGATTCGCTCTATGCTGGAAATGGGAACAGGTGGTGGAGAATTGTTTTCTACGCTTGCGCCGTTCCCCGTGGAGACGTATGCGACAGAAGGCTATGCGCCGAATGTAGCGGTGGCAAAAGCCAATCTGGAGCCCTTAGGTGTTCGTGTGTTTCCGGTAGACGGGGAAGAAATATTGCCTTTTGGAGATCAGTCACTCGACTTGATTATCAATCGACATGAAGCTTATTTGCCTTCTGAAATGAAGCGCCTGTTGAAGCCAGGGGGCACATTTGTTACCCAGCAAGTAGGCGGTCAAGACAATCTCGACCTGAATCGATTGCTGGGCGCTCCGATTCCGCCAGACTACCTACACTGGAATCTGGCCTATGCAGTGAACGAACTGGAGGAAGCCGGTCTTACGATTGTGGAGCAAAGAGAGGAAATGAGCTTTTCGCGTTTCTATGACATAGGTGCCATTGTTTACTACTTGAAGGCTATCGAATGGCAGATTCGCGACTTTACCGTAGAAAAGTACGCCGATGCCTTGCTCGATCTGCACCAGAAAATCGGAGCGGTTGGGTATATCGATATTCCTACCCATCGATTTCTCCTGATTGCCCAACAAAAGTCCTAATTAAATCACTACCGATTGTCGATAAGACTGGTAGGGAGTGTTTAGGAAAAGCACCCTTTTTGGGTGCTTTTTTTATCGAGTAACACCGTGTGAGAACAGCAATGCTGATCCTTTTACGAAAAGGCAAACCCTCCCGCAACAATGCGTCCGCTCCCAGGTGGGTGGTTCGCAGTACACATATCGTAACCGGCGAAGGAGAAGTGAAACAGGATGAGTAAGAGCTTGGCAACACGGGTCGTTGCTCTTGTAGCGGTGATCATTGCCGTCATGATGGCAATCAATATTATCATGATTTACGAAAACAGCGTAGCTACTGTTGAAAAGACACTCTCGCGGTCAAGCATCAACACAGCATTGCATATCTCCCAAGGGCTTGACTCAGAGAAGATAGCGAAATTTATATCTCAGCCACAAGAAACCGACGACTATTGGACTATCCGAAATACGTTGCTTGAGTACACCGAAAAAACAGGTGCCCTTTATATTTATATTCTTCATACAGACGGTGAAAAGGTAAAGATTATGGTGGATGGAACGGCGAAAGGAGCAGAGGGAGCATCTACAATCGGTCAAGAGACGACCTCTACTGGCATGGCTGATATTGCTCCTGCTCTAGAAGGCGGATCGAACAGTACACCAATCGTCAAAGACCCTGTGTTCGGGGACTACCTAAGTGCATTCGCGCCGATTGAAGATCCATCTGGTCAAGTGATTGCGGTGCTAGGTGTGGATACTGCGGCAGACAAAGTGGAGCTGATTAATGATCAGGTTTTGGATGAAACCATGCCACGTATCATTATCGCTATGATTGTCGTAACGATTATTGCTTTGGTTGCTGTATTCTTCTTGATCAAGAAGATGTTGCGTCCACTGCAAGTTGTACAAGAGGCGTCTATGCGCATTGCTTCTGGTGATCTCACGTCTACAGAGATTTCTGTTTCCAACAAAAAAGATGAGATTGGCCGAATTGTCGTTGCTTTTGGTGAGATGACGACACAGCTGCGTCAAATCATTGGCGGAGTAAAAGAAACAACCGAGCATATCGACAGCATGGCGAATTCCATTCGGGAAGGTGCCAACTCTGTCCGCGAGCAAAACAAAAATATCGTGGTTACCAGCCAAGAGATTGCGCAAGGGAATGAGCAGACAGCAACTGCGATGGAGATGACGGTGCAAACGGTTCAAGAATTCTTGAGCGAGCTGTCTGAATTGAATACGGCGAT
Source organism: Brevibacillus sp. DP1.3A (assembly GCF_013284245.2). NCBI lineage: Bacteria > Bacillati > Bacillota > Bacilli > Caryophanales > Paenibacillaceae > Brevibacillus > Brevibacillus sp. DP1.3A. The sequence goes on from NZ_CP085876.1 coordinate 1,170,406, forward strand.
TGACGAGATGGATGCAGTATCCAATCAGGTGTCCGATATCGGAGAGAGCAGCTACAAAGTATTGCAAGAGTTTTTGGCAGATGGAACAGAGACGAACAAACAATTTCATGAAGTGCAAAATACAATGGAGATTCTCGAAGAAAAATCGAGCCGAATTAACGACGTGATTGAAACGATTCAGCAAATCGCCGGACAAACCAATCTGTTGGCGTTGAATGCAGCCATCGAGAGTGCGCGTGCTGGAGAAGCGGGCAGAGGCTTCGCGGTGGTAGCGGGAGAAGTTCGCAAGCTGGCTGAACAGACGGGTGCGGCAACGCACGTCATTCAGGAGAGCATCAAAGACATTCAAGATCAGGTAAGACAAGCTACGGAAAAGACAAATGCGACGCTGGATCGCTACAATGCGGGTACAGAGCGTTTGGATTCCGTTACACAAGGTATTACGGCTCTGTCTGACATGACGCATACGTTGAAGACGTCGCTTTCGAATGTCATAGCAAGTGTAGAGACGATGAAGCAAGGTCAGAACAAGGTGAATGAATCTGTGTTGACGGTTACTGCCATCTCGGAACAAACAGCAGCGGCTACCGAAGAAGTATCTGCTACGATGCATGAGGTGAGTGGAAACGTTGATCAGTTCGTGTCTGAAACGGAGCAGGTGACAGACAGCATTCAGGAGCTGCGCAGCAAGGTGGACACGTTCCGATTGTAGACAAATTGCTTTATCTATAAATGAAAAAACAGCGCTTCTACTGGCAGGATGATGCCGAGAAGAGCTGTTTTTTTTGTGGCTATAGTGGAGGGAAGAAGCGGCTTTTGATAAAAAGCATTCTTTAACTACAATAGCCCAATGAGCACAAGCACTACACCGTGCAACCCCAACAGAACCATACGCAACCAGCTAAAAGCCTGTCTCATATGACTATCCCGAATCGGAAAGATCGAATAACCACTGCGCTTTTGCTGGTGGCGCCAGATGCTGCCGATTTGGCTGGCTGTCATGAAGAGAAAGAGCAGGCCAGCAATGACTTTTGCATACGGACTGGGCAATATGAGAACGACGAAGCCTGACAGCAGGATGAGTCTCAAATAAATGCCCGCAAAGTCACCAGAGCGAATAAATTTTTTGGTAAACAAATGACGTCCTGCTGTTGATTGACGGTAAGGCAGCAGCTTCGTCAGGGTAATGAGCCATGAGCGTGACTTCACCTGGTGCTGCATGGCAGGGACATCCCTGAAGTTGTTCACGAACTGATAAAAGCGGTGACGCAAGCCACTTTCGATGACCAGCAGGCGATACCATTGTATGGAATGTTTTTTCTTATAGGTCAACATTTGCGAATGGAGCCAGATCAAGAGCGCAGCGCAGATCAGAGCACCAAATGGGAGAATACCCACGCGTAAGAATTGTCCTTCACTCAATACCCAAGCGAGGAGGATGTACGAAAAGACAAATCGAGCGAGCGTATAGAATCCAATCTTCTTCTGATCAGGCAAACGCAAGAACGTCCAACTGCTGTAAATATTCCAGCCCTTCAAGAGCAGGGGAATGCACCAATAAACCCACAGCTGCACGCCTTGTGCACCTACGACCTCTGTATACATAGGCATGAGCAGGAGTAGGACGATAAACACCACCATGCTCTGAATAGCAAAATTGTAGACGAGCGCCTTCCGGAAATAGTGATCCAGCCTTACTTCGTGCGGAGTCAAAAAAAGCAAATCCGCTTCCAGCAAAAACGTGCGCAGGGGGCTTCTCACAACGACAATAGCAATCACGAGAGCCATGGCATACGGCAAAGGGAACCAAGGCGGGATCATGGCGATGATACTGCGGTAGTAGAAGGCGAGCAACCCCATCAAAAAGATCGCGACGAACATCAGGCCGCCATTGGCCATGTACTGGGCATACCGAATAAATTCTACTGAAAAGGTATGGAACCGTTTGCGAAATAATTGATCTACGTCTATTTTCACTGGCCGTCATCCTCTACGATATGCAAGTATATGTCGTCCAAGGAGCTATCTGGGAGCCCTGTAATACGACGAAGCTCCTCTAGCGTTCCTTGGGCTCTAATCTCGCCTTTGTGCAAAATGATGAATCGGTCACAATGCTTTTCGGCAGTGGCCAAAATATGTGTGGACATCAGAATGCCTGCCCCTTGCTCCTTGCAACGGTTCAACCACGTGAGAAGAGAACGAATCCCCAGAGGGTCCAGACCCAGGATCGGTTCATCCACGATGTACAGAGGCGGTTGTACGAGCAACGCCATCATGATCATGAGCTTTTGTCTCATGCCTTTGGAAAACTGCTGGGGAAATCGGTCTTTCATTTCTTCCATGCGGAATTCTTTTAAGAGAGGACGTGCTCGTTCATAAAAAACTTCCTGGTCCAGCCCATGGCTCATCGCCATTAACTCGATGTGCTCCCACAGCGTAAGCTCTTCGTAATAAATGGGAGACTCGGGGATATACCCGTAAGACAAACGATAGTTTTCGGGGTCTGATTGAAAGGTTTTCCCCGCAATGCTGATTTCACCTGCGATTGGTTCCAAGAGACCTAAAATATGCTTGATTGTGGTGCTTTTGCCTGCGCCATTCAGCCCGATTAGCGCTACAATCTCTTTTTCGCGTATGTGAAAGGAGACGTCTTTGATTACAGCGTGGTTGTAAGAGTACCCGCCCGTTACCCCTTTTACCTCCAACAAGGTTGTCATGGTATCCTCCTTTATGAATAAACGGTCTTGTCCCCGTTTATTTGAAAGAAATGCTAGATAGTCTTCCATCTATTTTAGCTGAATTCAGGATTTGGAAATACATTTGTTTGCCGCCTTTTTTTACACGAGACTGAACAAAGAGGGATAACCGTACAAGCAAGGCTCCTCTCCGCTACATAAACAAGTAGCATAAAGGACGGACGGGGGAGGTGGAATCTATGACAGCGGGACCGTATGAAAATCAGAAAGATATAGATCAGCATATCCAACGCATCTATTTAAAATTAGACAAATTCGATGAACGAATCGATCAGCTTGAGGGACAAATGATAGTAGTCACGAAATGGTTGGAACGAATTGAACACCGATTGGGACGCATGGAGGATGTGCGTTATGATGTACTGCAAGTGTTGAACAAACTGCAGACTGAGTTTGAAATGAAAGTAGAGAAAACGGAAAAAGACAAAGATATCATCTTGCAATTGCTAAATAACGATAATCGGGACAAAGAATCACTCGCTCAGTTTATGGAAGTAGAAAAAGACCGGAAACAAGAACGCTTTTTACAGGTTTGGGCAGTTTTAGGTCCTGTCATCGCCTCCGTTCTCTCCTCTTTTTTTACCCGATTTTTTATGTAGCGCATAATATGTTTAGAATGTGGAAAAGTTGTGTAATACGCTTTCCATTTTTCTACCATAACTTCTTTCTATACTTGGAGGGCAGATTATAGAAAGAGAGGATATCCAAGTGAAGAAGTTTGATCTTTCCATGCTTTCGGTTGCCATATTATTAACGGGGTTAGCTGTTTTAGGTTTTTATCAATCATGGGCAAAAGGCAATGACCCTGTATTGGTAACGGCTGGCGATACCTCCATTACACAAAATCAGCTTTACGGTGAAATGAAGAAAATGTACGGAAAAACAATGATACATGAACTTGTTGCGGAAGCGTTAATCAAGCAGGAAGCCAAGGCGCAAAACGCCGCGGTGACGCAAGAAGATATGGATAAAGAGATTGATTCGATGAAACAACAGGTAGGTTCACCTGAGGCATTCCAAAACTACTTGAAGAGTATGGGAATGACCGAGGCCCAGCTTCGGGATAAGTTGAGCGTGCTCATGACACGGGATAAGTTGTTGGATAAAGCATTCCCGGTTACCGAGGAGCAAATCAAAACCTACTACGATACAAATAAAGAACAGCTGGGGTCACCAGCACCTGAGTTTGATAAAGTCAAAGATCAGATCAAGTTGATGCTGACTGACCAAAATCGTAGTCAGAACTACGGTACCTGGTTAAATACGCTTCAGGAAAAACATAAAGTAGAATGGCACGACCCGTCCTTTGACGATGCACCTGTGCCAGGTGATGTACAAACACCTGCTCCATAGTGTAGAACATATACCAAAAGACCTTGTCCTCTTAAATGAGTGCGAGGTCTTTTTCTGTGAAAACGGACAGGAACGTTTTGTTTAGTAATGGGAGCAATCGGAGAAACTGTGTTCATAATTGCCGATGTGAGGAGCAATCCGAATGGCTCAGATTGGTTGCAGCTTAGACGACAACGTTCACTATATTAAAGAATCGCTCGGATACAGCAATGACATTGTGATTCGAGAGGTAGTCCTAAATAGCCTAGAACCCGTTCGGGCAGCTGTCTTGTATGCGGATGGCATGGTTGATTCGTATATGGTACAAGCCGTATTAATCGATAGTCTCTTATACAAGGCGCGTTTGAAGGAATGGGAAGGGATACGCGAGGAGGAGTTCGTTCCCTTTTTAAAAGAATCGGTCCTGACCGTTGGGGATATGGGGGATTTATTCGACTTTCCCACCTTGTTTACAGCGTTGCTGTCCGGCTGTGTCATCATTCTCATAGATGGCTGCTCGCAAGGAATTCATATTGGTTTGCAGGAGTGGAAGGATAGAGGAGTCACTGAGCCGTCATCGCAAACAGTCATTCGTGGACCGCGGGAGAGCTTCACGGAGACACTTCGTACGAATATTACGTTGCTGCGGAGACGGATTTCCAGTGAAAAGCTATGGTTTGAATTGAACAGAATTGGCGAGGAAACCAAGACAGAAGTCGCGGTTGTGTATATGAAAGGGATTGTAGAAGAGGGGGTTGTAGAAGAAGTACGCAATAGACTGGATCGAATCAGCATCGATGGCATTATGGAAAGCGGAATGATTGAGGAGTTGATCCAGGACGAAGCTTACACGCCTTTCCCCACCATCGCTAACTCGGAGCGCCCGGATGTAGTGGCCGCGAATCTATTAGAGGGACGCGTAGCGATTCTTGTAGATGGGACTCCCTTTGTTTTGACCGTGCCCTCTCTTTTTGTTGAGTTTTTTCATTCAGCGGAAGACTACTATCAGCGCTTTGATTTTAGTACGTTGATTCGCATGCTGCGGTTTGCCTGCTTTTTAATCGCGTTGCTTGCTCCCTCCCTCTATATCGCCATTACGACCTTCCATCAAGAGATGCTCCCGACACAGTTGCTAATTAGCTTGGCGGCACAGCGAGAAGGAGTGCCCTTTCCAGCCTTTATTGAGGCGATCATGATGGAAGTGGCTTTTGAGATATTGCGAGAGGCTGGAATCCGCATGCCGCGTGCAGTAGGTCAAGCCATTTCCATCGTGGGAACATTGGTCATCGGACAAGCAGCGGTGGAAGCGGGGATTGTTTCGGCCGCGATGGTTATTGTGGTCTCGATTACCGCAATATCCAGCTTTATTTTCCCAGCGAGCAACATGTCGATTACCGTGAGGATTCTTCGTTTTCCTCTGATGGTTCTGGCTGCTTCTTTTGGCATATACGGGGTTATTGTAGGGATGCTTGCGTTAGTGCTGCATTTATGCAGTCTGCGCTCATTTGGCGTACCGTATATGGAATCGTTTGCCCCGTTTTCCTTGAAAGAGCAAAGAGACACGATCCTTCGCTTGCCTCGCTGGGCCTTGGACAAACGGCCTGAATCGATTACCAAAAACAATTTGCGTCGCCAATCTAAAGGGATAAAGCCATTACCGCCCCAGAAGTAAGCGGCTTTTCACAGCATGTAAAGGAGTGGGCACCAGTGAAAGGGATAAAAGTTCTTCTCTGCATCGTGCTCGTTATTATCCTAGCTGGTTGTTGGGATCGAAAAGAACTAAACGATTTGGCGATTGCTGTCGGGATCGGTATTGATAAAGTGCAAGGAGGCTATCAAGTTTCCGTTCAAGTTGTAGACCCGGCAGAGGTCGCGGCCAACAAAGGGAAGCCTGGACGGGCGCCCGTTACGCTCTTTACCATGAACGCTCCGACCATCTTTGAGGCTGTGCGTAAAATGACTACGGTATCTCCGCGTAAAATATATATGGCGCACACCAGGATGCTTATATTTGGCGAGGAGGTGGCCAGGGAAGGGATCTCTCCAATCACTGATTTTGTCTCACGCGACCATGAGTTTCGAACTGATTTTTATATCGCCGTAGCTAGAGGAACAACGGCCCGCAATATCTTGAAAGTGATCACACCGCTTGAACAAATTCCTTCCACAGAAATGTTTGCTTCTTTGGATACATCTTCCAAAGTATGGGCGCCTACCGCAGCAGTTACGATGGATCAATTGATTACCGACTTTACCAGCAAGGGAAAGCAAGCTGTATTGACAGGTATCCGCACGGCTGGGCCAGGAAGTGAGGGAGACGAACGAAAAAATGTTGAAGAAATAGATACACCTGTCCTGCTTCAATACACGACATTGGCTACTTTCCGGGGGGATAAGCTGATCACCTGGCTGAGTGAAGCGGACAGCAAAGCGTATAGTTACATTACGGGCAAAGTAAAAAGCACGGTTGGAAGCATGCCTTGCAAGGGGGGAGGACTCTTGACGATGGAAGTCATGCACGCCGACGCCAAAATCGAGGCTACTATGAAAAATGGTGCGCCTGAAATCATCGTTCACATCGGTTTGGAAAATGACATTGGGGAAGTGCAATGCAAGCTAGATCTGACAGAGAAGAATACGATCAAGGAGCTGGAAAAAGAGTCGGAAAAATCAATGGAAGCATTGGCGACAAAAGCAATTGCCAATGCCAAGAAAAATGGCCTAGACATCTATGGATTCGGAGAAGCGATCCATCGAAAATACCCGAAGGTATGGAAGAAGATAGCGAGCAAATGGGAAAAGGAATTTACCAAGCTACCTGTACATGTCATAGCTGATGTGAAAATCAGACGTTTAGGAACCATCAATAATGCCTTTGATGAAAAGTGATTTTGTAACAGGATCAGGGGGAGTCTGCATGTCGACATTTGCTGTCATCGTTGTATCCATCATCGTTTGTGCATACGAGCTGCCCCGATTGATGCGGAAGCGGCAACGCAAAGAGATCGCTGTCTTTCTCGGGTTGCTTGTCATCAGTGTTGGCTTGTACGCAGGAGCGGAAAAAGGGGTTGTCCCCAATCCTGTTTATTGGATGGAAATGGTTTACAAGCCGGTATACGACGGAGTCATGACATGGCTGAAGTAAACAAGGGGCATACTGAGTACACCCCCAGTAAAGGAGAGTAAATAGACGTGGACGGTCTTTTGATGAAGCTGCTCGTTAGTCCGGTGTTGGTCGTTTTGGCAGATGCTCTCTTTCCAGAAGTGAATTTCGCAAATCTATATCAGTCTGTCGGAGTCGGATTTGTCTTGGCAGTCGCCGGATATTTTTTGGATAGGGCGATTCTTACATCAGGGAGTCTTTGGCTGACGACCATGTTTGACTTGATTATCGGCTTTTTGATCGTTTATGGAAGCATTGTATTTTTGCCGACGGCTCAAATCGCTGCAATCGGGGCCGGTTTTGTTGCGATATTTTTTGGCGTAGCGGAATATATCCAACATGTTTGGCTGATATGCACAGGACGAACGGAAAGTGTATAGTGTTTAATGTGCAAACACACTCCTTACAGGGGTGTGTTCTTTTATGCATAAAACAAAACATCACGATCGCTTTGTCACGATTCGCTCAATCCATGACCACGGAAGCCAATTTTTTGCGGCGATCGTGAGCGCCACGCCTCGGCCAACCGGGTAGCGGAATCGCGGCTTGGGAGTGGTGGCCGCATGGACAATCGTCGAGATGACTGCGTCGGGTGCAGGTGCCTTTTCTATGATCGCTTCTACGTGATGCATCAGTTGTTTCATTTGGGTGGCGTAAGGGGAGGCTTCATCAAGCGGTTGGTCTTGCATTCCTTTCTCCCAGATTGCTGTACGAAAGGAGCCGGGCTCAACAAGGACGACTTGAACGTGAAAGGGTAGCATTTCAAGACGAAGCGATTCACTGAAGCCTTCAACTGCATGCTTGGATGCGGCATACGGCGAGAGACCGGGGAATCCAAATCGCCCACTGATGCTGCTTACGTTAATAATTCGTCCAGATTGTTGCTGGCGCATATATGGCAAGACTGCCCGAGTGACGTCGATCAGTCCGAACACATTTACATCAAACTGCTTGCGCCATTCCTCAGAAGTAACTTCCTCAGCAAAGCCACCCAACGCGTAGCCGGCATTGTTCACCAACAGATCAATACGCCCATGCTTTGCAATGATGGAGGAGATCGCATCCTGAATTTGTTCCGGAAGCGTAACATCAAGGGAAATGACTTCCAGATGATCAGGATCTATGTGCAAGCATGCTAATTTGTCAAGAGGGTCTCTTTTTGCTAGATCACGCATAGCAGCAATTACCTGAAAACCAGCCTTGACTAAAGCGACTGATGCGTGCTTACCAAAGCCACTTGAGGCACCAGTGACTAGTGCAATTGGTCTTTTTTGCATGGAATTCTCCTTTAGATTGGGTAATATGGTATAATTTAACTGCAAAGTTCACAAATTTGTTCATAAATTTGTTAACAAAATCATAACAAATAGCCTTTGTATTAAGGAAAATTTATGTATACTTAAATGGTTACCACGCTTGGGTAGAAGTGTGCAACACTGCCCCTTACTTTCCTGTTTGTTTTTGGAATAGCTGCTAATACTTTTCCTGTTTGGGCATTATAGTTGTGGAAAGTATTGAATGCGATTTCTTAATGCAGATAGAAAAGTTCGAAAACTTCTAGTTGTAGGCGTGGCTAGAACGTTACCAACACGAAGAAAGAGGGGTTCATTGGTATGAAGGGTTGGCAACAGTATTGGCGTCAGTTTTCCCTGTTTGCTCTGCTGGCGCTAGTGTTAACCGGGTGCGGCAAAGATGAGCTCTCAGCGCTCAAGCCCTCTGGTCCGGTAGCTGCGATGCAGTTTGACCTGATGAAGCTGTCCTCCGCTATCATGATCGGCGTCTTCATTGTCGTTATGGCGATCTTTACGTACGTCCTTATCCGTTATCGTAAGCGTCCCGGACAGCAAGGCATTCCTAAGCAGGTCGAAGGAAATCATGCACTTGAAATTCTTTGGACGGTAATTCCATTCTTGCTCCTCATCATCATGGCGATTCCAACTGTTACTACCGGTTTCGCACTGCACAAGGAGTATCCAAAAGAGGAAGCAGTTCAAGTAAAGGTTACCGCTCACCAATTCTGGTGGGAATTCGAGTATCCTGATCTTGGAGTAGCGACTGCTCAAGACTTGGTATTGCCAGTTGGCAAAAAGGTTCAATTCGTACTATCAGCGTCTGATGTTAAGCACGCATTCTGGATTCCTGCATTGGGCGGTAAAATCGATACGAACCCAGGGCAAGAAAACAAATTGTGGCTGCAAGCAGACAAAACAGGCATTTACTACGGTAAATGTGCGGAGCTCTGTGGAGCGTCCCATGCCTTGATGGACTTCAAGGTAGAAGTAAAGGAACAAGCAGATTTTGACACTTGGGTAGCTAACATGAAGGGCGTTCAGGCAAAAGAACCTGTAACGGCAACTTCTCCACTGGCTGCAGAAGGTCAACAAATCTTCGATAAGAGCTGTTTGGGATGTCACGCTGTGGCAGGTAAAGGCGGTAAGATGGGTCCAAACCTGACGAACTTTGCAGATCGCGAACGTGTAGCAGGTATCAAAGCACATACGCCTCAAAACATTGCAGAGTGGCTGAAAGATCCGCAAAAAATGAAGCCGGGCAACAAAATGCCTAACCTCAATCTCGAAGAAAACCAAGTGAAAGCGCTTGTAGAGTACATGGAGACATTGAGCGTAAGCGAGAAAAAGTAAAGTAAAGCCTCATAAAACTTATTGCATTGACAATCGTCATAGGCAGTGACGCTTAAAAAGGAGGTAAACCCGTGTCTGCACATGCTTCTCATGCACCAAATCGCTCGGGGCTGTGGGATTATCTTACGACAGTGGACCATAAGAAGATTGCGATCCTGTATTTGATTGCTGGTGGAATTTTCTTCTTGGCCGGTGGTTTGGAAGCCCTGCTGATTCGTTTGCAGTTGATGTACCCAGAAATTGAATTAGTTGGTGCCAAGACTTTTAACGAATTAATTACAATGCACGGCACTACGATGATTTTCTTGGCGGTTATGCCGATCATTTTTGCTTTGATGAACGCGATTGTTCCCCTTCAAATTGGTGCACGCGACGTAGCATTCCCGTTTGTTAACGCACTCGGATTCTGGCTATTCTTCTTCGGGGGAGTGCTACTGAACACAAGCTGGTTCTTGGGTGGCGCACCTGATGCTGGTTGGACATCGTATACAACTTTGGCTTTGAATCAATACAGTGGAATCGGCGTAGACTTCTACGTACTCGGTTTGCAAATTGCCGGTCTAGGAACGCTGATTGGTGGTATTAACTTCTTGGTTACCATCATCAACATGCGTGCTCCAGGTATGACATTCATGCGTATGCCAATGTTCACCTGGTCGTCCTTTATTACATCCGGTTTGATCCTCTTCGCATTCCCTGCGATTACGGTTGGTTTGGTTCTGTTGATGTTTGACCGTTTGTTCGGCGGAAACTTTTTCAACCCTGACGCAGGTGGTAACGTTGTTATCTGGGAGCACTTGTTCTGGATCTTCGGTCACCCCGAAGTATACATTTTGATTCTCCCAGCATTCGGTATCATTTCTGAAGTGGTTTCTACATTCTCAAGAAAGCGTCTGTTTGGTTACAGCTCCATGGTATTTGCAACTGCGCTGATCGGTTTCTTGGGCTTCATGGTGTGGGCTCACCACATGTTCACAACAGGTTTGGGCGCAATTGCCAACACGCTGTTTGGACTTGCAACCATGTTGATTGCTGTTCCTACAGGTATCAAAATCTTTAACTGGCTGTTGACTATGTGGGGCGGCCAAATCCGCTTCCCTACCGCAAACCTGTTTGCAGTAGGATTTATCCCAACATTTACAATCGGTGGTATGACAGGGGTTATGCTTGCGGTTCCGCCGGCTGACTACCAATACCATGACAGTTATTTCGTGGTAGCTCACTTCCACTACGTTATCGTAGGGGGTCTCGTATTCGGTCTCTTCGCAGGTCTTTACTACTGGTGGCCGAAAATGTTTGGTAAAATGCTGAACGAAACAATCGGTAAATGGAACTTCTGGACGTTCTTCATTGGTTTCCACCTTACCTTCTTCCCGCAACACTTCCTGGGTCTGATGGGGATGCCGCGTCGCGTCTTTACATACCTCAAAGATCAGAACCTGGATATGGGGAACTTTATCAGTACGATTGGTGCATTTGGTATGACGATCGGTACCATCCTATTCTTGATCAACGTAGTCGTTGCAGCGAAAAGCTCCAAACGCGCTCCTGCAGATCCATGGGATGGACGTTCACTCGAATGGGCGATTCCTTCGCCGCCGCCGGAGTACAACTTCGTTCAAACGCCTCTCGTTCGCGGTTTGGATGCGTTGTGGGTGGAGAAAATGGCTGGTAACAAAGGCATGACGCCTGCGGAGCCTATTGGCGACATTCACATGCCATCGCCATCGTTCTTGCCATTCCTGATGTCTCTCGGATTGTTCGTGGCAGGCTATGGCTTTATCTACCACAACTATGTGGTCGTAGTCATTGGATTGCTCTTAACACTGGGCTGCATGTTTACCCGTTCTGTGAAAGACGATCCAGGGTATCACATTCATGAAGATGAACTCGAAGAGAAAGGGGTTAAGGCTTAATGGCTAACCATCACGCGCATGCAGTATTGCCTGACGAACCGGAAAAAGCCACCCTTGAAGGCAAGAATAAGGTTCTTGGCTTCTGGCTCTTCCTCGGTGGGGAGACAGTTCTCTTCGGTTCCTTGTTTGCAACATTTATCGCTCTTCGTGATCAGGCAAATGGCGGACCAACATCCCAATCGTTGTTTGACATGAATCTCGTTGCCGTGGCAACACTTCTCTTGCTTACCAGCTCGATGACAAGTGTTATGGCTACACTGGCTCTGCACAAGAAAGACCTGAAGAAGATTCAGCTTTGGCTGACCATCACTGTATTGCTCGGTCTCGGCTTCCTTGCTTTGGAGATTTACGAGTTTGTACACTATGTGAATGAAGGACTGAAAATGTCAACGAGTGCATTCTCGTCTGCCTTCTACACATTGGTTGGATTCCACGGAGCTCACGTAGCGTTCGGGATTAGCTGGATCATTCTTTTGCAAGTATCTGCGACGAAAAAGGGCCTGACGGTAGTAACTGCACCGAAGTTCTATCTGGCATGTCTGTACTGGCACTTTATCGACGTTGTATGGGTATTCATCTTTACCGTGGTATATCTCATGGGTATGATCGGTGGAAAGGTGGGATAATCTATGGGAGCACAAGCTCATAATGAAGAGGTACGCAAGCCGAAAGTCAAACACGAGGGTCCGAAAAGACACCTAGTTGCTTTCATCGGATCTCTCGTATTGACTGCACTGGCGTTCATTGCAGTGGCGTATGAAGCAATTCCATCAGGTTTTACCGTACCATTCATCGTTGCTTTGGCCTTCGTTCAAGCGTTCTTCCAACTGTATGTTTGGATGCACATGGATCAAAAAGGTCATGAGTTTGCACGTATCAGTATTTTTGCAGGGTTATTCGTAATCCTGTTGGCGATTTTCGTCTTTATTTTCTGGGTTTGGATCTAGGAAGTGGAGCGAATAGAAGAGGACAGACATTGGGTCTGTCCTCTTTTTTTGCGTTTGATTTTATGAGTGGCTGTGTGGGAGGGGAAGAAGCGAATTTCCAGTCTACGCTTCGGCCTACGCCCCGCAAGGGGAGATTCACTGTCCGCTCCGGAAAAAATGGCGGGAGCGCTTCAAACGTAGAAGTTTCGAGGATGTTTTTCATAAGTGAAGCTGAAATTCCCCGCCATTTTTTCCGGAGCTAGGTCGGGCTCCAGAGGCGCTTGGACTGGAAATTCGCTTCTTCCCACGTGGCAGGGCTACCCCCGACACAAAAGCTGGAAGACTCCCATCGAAGCATATTCTGTCAGCCTTTTCTCAGTCATAAACATGAAGAGAAGGAGGAAAAACGATTCGGCAGAGTTTTCTTGCTTTTTGAAAAATACTTGCACCTGTCACAAAGGCTTTATATAATAAAAATATTAACATGCGTTAAAATAACGTTATATGAATTAGTCGTCACACACTGCAACTATAATCTAAGGAAAGCAGGGATCATGATGGTGAAATTGGTAGCAATTTATCGCAAGCCCGAAGATATCGATGCTTTTGACAAGCATTATTTCGAGGTACATGGCCCATTGGCAGAAAAAATGCCTGGCTTAATCAAAATGGAAGTAAGCAAAATCTACGGAACACCAATGGGAGAATCCGACCTGCATCTGATGGCAGAAATGTACTTTGAATCAAAAGAAGCTTTGATGGAAGCGTTGTCATCCCCAGAAGGTCGCGCAGCAGGAAAAGACCTCCGTGGCTTCGCTGGACCAATTGTGTCCATGCATTTTGCAGAAGTAGTTTAATCATGACCACGAAAAGATTGATAGACGAACAAGCGCTCCATCAGAAGCATTACGATGAGATTTGTGAAAAGCTAAAGCAAGATCCATTTGCGCAATTTTTGGGCATCAAGCTGATTGAGCTGGGAGAAGGAACGGCGACTGCGGAAGTCACAGTTGCCGAGCATATGCTGAATGCGCACGGCACTGCTCATGGCGCAATCATCTTCTCCCTGGCAGACTTTGTTTTTGCAGCGGCCTGTAATTCCTATGGCAAAACGTCTGTGGCACTGTCGATGAATATCGGATTTTTGGCTGCTGCCATGAAAGGGAATCGCTTGGTGGCAACAGCGACAGAAGAGAAGAAAAACAATCGCACAGCCTGGTATCGCATCCGCGTAGAAACGGAGCATGGCTTGGTAGCGACACTGGATGCATTAGCTTATCGGAAAAGTGATTACTTCGTCGAAATCGACGAAAATGAATAACTGACAGCGAAAATAAAACGGAGAAAGGATGCCAAAAGCCACGTGCTTAGGCTCCTTTCACTGTTTCAAGACGATACGAGAAAGGGGGCAAAGATGTCAGTGGAGATCCGTAATCGATTCAACCACTACCTGGGCATAGAAGTTGTGCACCGAGATGAACAGGGCTGTAAGGTAGCACTGAAAATTCGCCCCGAGCTGTTCAATAGCATCGAAGGTGTCGTACACGGAGGCGTTACGGCGACATTAGCCGATGTGGCAATGGGGCATGGGGCAGCACCTCATGTGGATGGTGTACAGCAATGTGTGACGGTGGAGAGCAAGATTCAATACCTGCATCCTGCTCGCGGTGAGGTACTCGAGGCACAATCCCATGTATTGAAACAAGGAAAAAGCTTGATCGTGATGGAAGCACGCGTGACTTGTGATGGCAAGCTTGTGGCTTTTGCTACCGGCACGTATGCGCGGGTTAACCCGCCTGCACAAGGAGGACGTTGATGATGGAAGAGAGCGTTCGCTTTGAACGTGAAGGACATATAGGATTAATTACGCTGAATCGTCCAGATGAGCTGAATGCGCTGAACTACGATACATTGGAGCGCCTGGGAAGCTTGATTGAGCAGGTGCGTCTGGATGCAAAAGAGATTCGCGTGGTCATCGTGAAGGCAGAAGGGCGAGCATTTAGTGCAGGGGCAGATTTGAAGGAGCGCCGTACACTGACGGAACAGCAGGTACGCCGCAATGTCCGCAAAATCCGCGATGTATTTACTGCGTTGGAGAGGCTTCCGCAGCCGACGATTGCCATGATTAACGGATTTGCTTTTGGCGGGGGTTTTGAGCTGGCGCTGGCCTGTGATTTCCGCTATGCAGTTGCAGATGCCAAAATGGGTCTGACAGAGGTGAGCTTGGGCATCATTCCTGGGGCGGGTGGTACGCAGCGGTTGTCTCGCTTGATCGGACCTTCCAAGGCAAAAGAGCTGATCCTGACTGCCCGACGCATCCAAGCACAGGAAGCGTATCAAATCGGTTTCGTAAATGCTGTTGCAAAAGATACAGAGGAGCTGCGTGAGCTGGCAATGGGGTTGGCGAACGAGATTTTGGCAAATGCTCCGCTGGCGGTTTATCAGGCAAAATCAGCCATTGATCGCGGAAGCAGTGTTGATTTGCAGACAGGTCTAGATATCGAAACCATGTGCTATGAAGTGATTATTCCCACGACAGATCGTCTGGAAGCATTGGAAGCCTTCCGCGAAAAGCGAAAACCAGTTTTTAAGGGTGAGTAATATTTTCAAGCAAGTACTCCTACCGAGTCATAAAGCAAGGGAATGAGGGAAGCGACATGATCTTTAATACAGAAATGGAAACGCTACCAAGAGAGAAAATGACGGAACTGCAACAGGCACGCTTGAAAGAAACGGTCAAACGCGTATACGAGCGCGTCCCTTTCCACACAAAAGCATTCAATGAGGCTGGTGTAAAACCAGAAGATATTCAATCGATGGAAGATATAAAGAAGCTTCCATTTATGAAAAAGACAGATTTGCGAGAAAATTACCCGTTCAATCTGTTTGCAGTCGAAATGAAGGAAGTAGCACGCATTCACGGTTCATCCGGGACAAAAGGAAAACCGACTGTTGTCGGCTACACCAAAAAAGACCTGGAGAATTGGGCGGAGATCGTGGCGCGCGCCATTTGCTGTGCGGGCGGAGAGCCGGGAGACATATTCCATAACGCGTATGGCTACGGTCTTTTTACAGGTGGTTTGGGTCTGCACAACGGCATCGAGCACATGGGCGCAGTCGCAGTGCCAGTATCCGGTGGTAATACCTCCCGTCAAATTACGTTGATCGAGGACTTCAAGCCACGTGGTATTGCAGCAACGCCATCCTATGTCCTCAACATCGTCGAAGAGATGAAAAAGCAAGGAATCGATCCACGAGAGACGAGTGTCAAATACGGGATTTTTGGTGCAGAACCGTGGTCGGAAGAAATGCGCGTACAGCTGGAGCATGAGCTCGACATTAAAGCCGTAGACATTTACGGGCTGAGCGAAGTGATGGGGCCAGGTGTTTCCATTGAATGTCATGAGGTGCAGGATGGTCTGCATATCGCAGAAGACCATTTCTACGCAGAAATTATCGATCCGAATACAGGAGAAGTGCTCCCATACGGACAAGAAGGTGAGCTCGTATTCACGTCGCTGACGAAAGAAGCATTCCCGGTTGTGCGCTATCGCACGGGTGATATCGCTTCCCTCAATCCTGAGCCCTGTAAGTGCGGACGGACAACCATGCGGATGTCGCGCATCAAAGGGCGTGTAGATGACATGCTCATTATTCGCGGGGTCAATGTGTTCCCGACAGAGATTGAGTCCGTTCTGCTTACGTTCAACCAATTGGCTCCACACTATCAGGTCGTCATTGAACGCGATGGTGCCCTCGACCGTTTTGAGGTGCACTGCGAGCTGACAACAGCATATGCAAATGAGATCAGTGGAAATGACAGCTCTGCTCTCTCGCCATTGGTGAAAGAAATCTGCCATGACATCAAAAATACGTTGGGCGTGTCCGTGGTGTTGCGGGTGCAACCGCCGAATTCCTTGACGCGCAGCGAAGGGAAAGCGATTCGTGTCGTGGATAACAGGAACAAATCACAGGCAGCTATTTAAACCAGCTCCTGTAAAAAAGGGTGTGACAGTTCATGGCCTATGAATATATTAGCGTAGCCAGTGAAGATGGTGTCGGTATCATTACGTTGAATCGACCGAAGATTCTAAACGCACTGAATTTGCAGCTCGTCGACGAATTGGTTGACCAGCTGGAGCAAATGGACCGTGACCCGGGGATTCGGGTGATCATCCTGACTGGCAACGCGAGGGCGTTCGCAGCGGGTGCCGACATTAATGAAATGGCGGAAGCATCAGCCATCGACATCATGAAGCGCAATCAGTTCGCGGTTTGGGATCGCATCTCACTCATCTCCAAGCCGATTATTGGTGCCGTCAGTGGCTTTGTGCTCGGTGGTGGCTGTGAATTAATGATGAACTGCGATATTGTGATCGCTTCGGAGACAGCCGTCATTGGTCAACCGGAAATCAAGCTGGGAGTCATGCCTGGGGCTGGTGGTACACAGCGTCTGACGCATGTGGTAGGTGAGCGAAAAGCACTGGAGATGCTGCTCACAGGTGAACCGATTTCGGCCAAAGAAGCGTTGAAATACGGACTGGTCAATCGGGTAGTTCCAGTGGAGGCGTACTATCAGGAAGCGCTCAAGCTGGCGAAGCAAATCGCCCAGCAGCCGCCGCTCGCGGTACAGGTCATCAAAAAAGCCGTGTACAAAGCTGGTGATCTCCCCCTTCAAGAGGGAATGGATTACGAGCGAAACAGCTTTTATCTTCTTTTGGCAAGCGAAGATCGAAAAGAAGGCATGCAAGCTTTTCTGGAGAAGCGCAAACCCCGTTTTACGGGAAATTAGGAGGCGGCCATGTACGAAACGATTCTTTATGAAGTGTCAGAAGGCGTAGCAGTAGTGACCTTGAACCGTCCGGACAAATTCAATGCGTTTACAGCCGTCATGAACAAGGAAATCACCGATGCGTTGAAGCAAGCGCAGAAGGATGCGGATGTGCGTTGCATCGTTCTTACCGGAGCAGGGCGGGCGTTCAATGCGGGGCAGGATCTCAGTGACGTTTCTGGGGGAGGAGATGTGGATTACGGTAGTTTCTTGCGGGATCGTTATAATCCAATGATCCTCCAGTTTCAAAAAACAGAGAAGCCGATCATCGCAGCGGTAAACGGTGTAGCAGCAGGTGCAGGTATGAGTGTTGCGCTGGCATGCGATATTCGCCTGGCATCGGAAAAGGCATCCTTCGTCAATGCTTTTGTTAACATCGGGCTCGTTCCCGATTCAGGAGGTTGCTACTTCTTGCCGCGCATCGTTGGGATCGGCAAGGCGTTGGAGCTGGCGATGATGGGGGAAAAGGTATCCGCTGAGGAAGCACTGCGATTTGGATTGGTCAATCAAGTGTACCCTGCGGAGAGCTTCATGGAGGATGCGTTGGTGTATGCGCGCAAGCTGGCGTCACTGCCGACGAAGGGAATTGGTTTGATCAAGCGCACGATGTACAAAGGGCTTGAGATGGGGTTGGAAGAGACCTTGGAATATGAAGCTTTTGCACAAGAGGCGGCTGGCAGCACAGAGGATCATAAGGAAGGGGTCACCGCTTTCATGGAAAAACGTGCGCCTCGTTTTACAGGCCGTTAGAGGCGAAGGGAGGCATGCTCAAGTGAGTATGAAAACAGTAGGCGTCATCGGGGCGGGAACGATGGGAGCGGGAATCGCTCTTGTCTGTGCTCGCAAAGGACATCAGGTCATGCTGCTGGATGCAAATCAGGCGGTGCTGGACAAAGCGCTTGTCTATTTGGAATCGATCCTGACAAAAGACGTGGAGAAAAACAAAATCAGTGAACAAGAAATGACAGAGACCTTAGAGCTAGTCCATCTCGTATCGGAAATGGAGCAGTTGGCAGACTGCGATATCGTCATCGAAGCGGTGCCAGAGCGTCTCGATTTGAAAAAAAGCATTTTCAGCCAGCTTTCTGGGATTTGCAGAGAGGATGCCCTTTTACTAACGAATACTTCCTCCATCTCGATTACGGAGATTGCAGGAGGACTTTCGCATCCCGAGCGCATTCTCGGATTTCATTTTTTCAATCCGGCACCCGTCATGCCCTTGGTTGAGGTTATTCGCGGGAAAAAATCGAGCGAGGAAAATGTGGAGGTGGCGTATCGATTTGCGCAAGAGTTGGGCAAGGTGCCTGTTCTGGTGACGGACACCCCTGGCTTTATCGTCAATCGAATCGCGCGGCCTTACTATAATGAAGCATTGCGTATCCTAGGTGATCATGTGGCAGGTGTGGAGCAGATTGACCGCATCATGAAGCTGGCTGGCGGATTCAAAATGGGACCGTTTGAGCTGCAAGACATGATTGGCATCGACATCAATTTTGCCACCACCAAATCGGTCTATACCGACTTCTTCCATGAAGGACGATTTAAGCCTAGCCGGATTCAGCAACAAATGGTTCAATCCGGCAGCCTGGGCAGAAAGACGGGGGAAGGCTTCTATGACTACAACAAATAAGGCTGTATTGCTCGTGGGCACAAGCCCGCTGTACGCAGAGTTGAATCATCTGATGGTAGAAAGAGGCTACCAGGTGCTTACGCTTGCAGAAGCGATGGCGGAACCTGAGCTGGTTGAATTGGCAGTGGAAGTGAATAGCGTCGATATGCAGGCGAAAAAGAGGCAGGTACGCGAGCTGGATGACCTATTGCCACCAAACGTACCGATCATCACGACTTCGCTCGCGATTACAGCTACAGAAGTAGCGTCCTGGACACAGCATCCTGAACGCGTTTGCGGATTTGGAACGCTCGTGCCCTTGGTTGAACGGGAGCTGATCGAGATTGCCCCTGCCCTGCAAACGGAGCTGGATACGATTCAAGCAACGGACGTTTTCTTTCAATCGCTCGGAAAAGCGACGGAAACTGTAAATGACGAGGTAGGTCTCGTGTTCCCGCGCATTTTAACACTCATTATCAACGAGGCTACCTTTACTCTGATGGAAAAAGCAGCAACCGCTACCGATATCGATATCGCGATGAAAAAAGGAACCAACTATCCATACGGCCCTCTCGAATGGGCAGATCGCATCGGGTTGGATGAGATTTTTGCGATATCGAGAGGTTTGCAGCGCGATCTGGCCGAGGAGCGTTATCGCACAGCGCCGCTATTACGAAAGCTGGTGCTGGCAGGGCGTGTCGGCGTACGCAGTGGGCAAGGCTTTTACACGTACGAAGAAAAAGTGGGTGTAGAGGCATGAGCTTGACTAACAAGGAGGTGTACGTAGCAGCAGCAGTACGTACACCAATCGGCAAGCTGGGCGGAAGTCTGAAGAACACCCCCATCGACGACCTGACAGCCATTGTCTTGAATGGAGCGCTTGCGAAGGCAGGACAATCCGGTGAGATTGTTGATGGGGTCATCATGGGTAACGTCATATCGGCCGGACCGTTTATTAACATTGCACGCGTTGGTTTGTTGAAAGCAGGGCTTCCTGACACCATACCTGGACTGACTGTGAATCGGGTGTGTGCATCCGGGCTAGAGGCAGTCAATTTGGCTGCGCAGTCCATCCAAGCGGGACATAGTCAGGTCATTCTGGCTGGCGGTGTAGAGAATTTGACTCGTTCACCGTACATCATGGAAAAATTCGAGCAGCCGTATCAACGTGGCGGACAGACATTGATCGAGTCTTTTGGCGGACCACGTTCTGCTCCTGTTTCGCTTTATGGAGATTTGACCATGGGAGATACAGCGGAAAACGTTGCGGAGCAATTCGGAATCAGTCGCGAGGATCAGGATCGTTTTGCAGCAGAGAGCCAGTCTCGGGCTATCAACGCGATAGATGCAGGTCTGTTCCGCGATGAGATCATTCCAATCACGTTAAAAGGGAAAAAAGGGGAAGAAACGCTGTTTGATACGGATGAATTCCCAAGAAGGGATTCCAGTGTGGAGTCATTGTCCAAGTTGCGACCTGCCTTCCGAAAAGATGGTAGCGTCACAGCAGGCAACTCCTCCGGTATCAACGATGGCGCAGCGGCTTTGCTCTTGATGAATGAAGAAATGCTGCAAAAGACAGGCGTCGCTCCTTTGGGGCGCATTGTTCATTTCGTCAGTGCTGGTGTTGATCCGCGCATTATGGGCATTGGTCCGGTCGCTGCGATTCGCAAGCTGCTCGCAGAAACGAGCATGACCGTAGATCAAATCGACCTGTTTGAGTTAAATGAAGCTTTTGCTTCTCAGTCACTCGCCTGCATGCGCGAGCTGGGACTGGATCCTTTGAAAACCAATGTAAACGGTGGAGCAATCGCGTTGGGTCATCCACTCGGAATGAGCGGTGCCCGCCTGGCAGGTACGATTCTTTTTGAGCTGAGACGTCGCCAAAAGAAATACGGAATCGTTTCGTTGTGCATAGGCGGCGGCCAAGGATTGGCCACGTTAGTAGAAGCGCTATAGAAAAAAGCCCTCGTGCAGGGAAGGAGTGGAAGAATGAGTACACCAGTCATCATAGATGCTGTGCGCACGCCAATCGGCCGTATTGGTGGTGCGTTGAAGGAAGTGCGCCCGGATGACCTGGGCGCATTGGTGATTCAAAAGCTGTTGGAACGCAACTCCATCGATCCGAAGACGATAGATGATGTTATCATGGGCTGTGCCAATCAGGCTGGGGAGGACAACCGCAATGTCGCGCGTATGTCACTTCTGTTGGCGGGACTACCTGTCGAGGTGCCGGGAGTGACTGTGAATCGCCTGTGCGGCTCAGGTCTGGAGGCTGTGAACCAAAGCGCGAATGCAATCAAAGCCGGAGCAGGTCACGTCTATATCGCGGGCGGTACAGAGAGCATGACGCGTTCTCCGCTGGTGATGATGAAGCCTGGCACGGCTTTTCAGCGCGGCAATCAGCAGTTGGTTGATACGACGTTGGGCTGGCGATTGGTTAACGAAAAAATGAAAGAAATGTATCCACCGATCAGCTTGGGGGAAACAGCAGAGAAGGTAGCGGAGCAATACGGCATTAGCCGCGAAGCGCAGGATGAGTTTGCTTTGCGCAGTCAGCAAAATTATGCACATGCCTTGGCAAAAGGAAAGTGGGATGCCGAGATCGTTCCCGTAGAGCTGAAAGGGCGCAAAGGTGAGGTCACGCTGTTTGAACACGATGAGCATGCACGTCCGGAGACGACTATCGAACAGCTGCAAAAGCTGAAACCAGCATTCCAAGTAGATGGCAGCGTCACAGCAGGCAACTCCAGTGGTCTAAACGATGGAGCCTGCGCTCTGCTCATTATGGAACAGGAAGCGGCTCTTGCAGCCGGCTTGAAGCCTCGTGCAAGAATCGTTGCATCCGCAGTGGCTGGTGTAGATCCTTCCGTGATGGGAATTGGACCTGTACCTGCTACACGTAAAGTGCTGAAGCAAGCGGGCTTGTCACTTACGCAGATTGATCTGTTCGAATTCAACGAAGCTTTTGCGGCGCAGGCAGTAGCGAGCGTACGCGAGCTGGGGGTCAACCCTGATCTCGTCAACGTAAATGGCGGAGCGATTGCTTTGGGCCATCCGCTCGGGTGTAGCGGAGCACGCATCCTTACTACTCTTCTGTATGAAATGGAGCGCCGTGATGCCCGTTACGGGTTGGCAGCGATGTGCATTGGGGTTGGACAGGGCATTGCGACGATTATCGAGCGTGTGTAGCTTGGGTAGATAGGGAGGCAGGTACTTTTGATAGATAGACTGCAGCCGGGTACGACGGAAGAGTTTACTGTGACAGTGACAAAGGACATGCTGCCTGTTTTTGAAGGCGAAGTCGTGCATCCCGTGATGTCGACCGTCAGCATGATTTATTACATGGAGTGGGCAGGAAGACGCGTTATTTTACCGTACCTGGAAGCCGATGAAGAGGGCTCGGGATTTGCTGTAGATATCAAGCATGTCGGCCCAGCAGTGATTGGTCAGCAGGTCACGTTCCGAGCTACCTGTGTGCAGGTTACCGAAAAACGCGTAGTGTGCGAGGTTACGGCGGACACTACGCGTAATCGTGTAGGACTCGGGACGTTCGTCCAGGCCATCTTCAAAAAGGACGAGATCAAGCGTCGATTTGAGGACTTGCAAGCAGAGATCAATCAGGAAGTAAATGGGGAATAACAAATTTGACAGAATAAATTGACTCTTTTAAGATGTTTTACTATAATTACGTTTAAATTACGTTATACGATTTTATCGTCATATACTCTCGATCGATTCACGCACTTCCTACAGAATATGGTACAATTTCACACAGCTAATAGGTATGAATCGATTTGGGGGTAGAAGAAACGTGAAGCCACAATCCATGCTTTTTACAATTTACGGTGAATACGTCCGCCATTATGGAAGCGAAATCTGGATTGGTAGTCTGACCAAGCTGATGGGGGAATTCGGACTGTCGGAGCCAGCTGTTCGTGCAGCAATCTCCCGGATGCTTCGCCAAGGCTGGCTGGAATCGCGAAAAGTAGGGAACCGCAGCTTCTACTCGGTATCCGAGCGCGGCAAAAAGCGGCTGGAAGAGGCAGCGGCACGTATTTATAAGGTCGAGACAGATGTGTGGGACGGCAAGTGGTGCATTGCCAGCTACAACATCCCAGAGGAGCGTCGAGCGCTGCGTGATCAACTGCGCAAGGAGCTGGGCTGGATGGGCTTCGGGATGCTGACGACCAGCACATGGATCAGCCCGAATAACCTCAGTGATCGCGTAAAGGACCTGACGGAAGCACACGAGATTACGGAGTATGTCGAGATTTTTACATCAGAGCATATGGGCTGGAGCAATCCGAAACAGCTCGTACAGAAATGCTGGGATATCGATGAAATCAATGAAAAATACAAGGCCTTCATCGATGCCTACCGAGAAGAATACGAGCAGCTTTCTGCCAAACTTAGCAATGGGGAAGAAGTTCCAGACAGCCATTGCTTCGTGGAAAAGACAAAGCTCGTCCACCAATACCGCAAGTTCTTGTTCATCGATCCTGATTTGCCGCAGGAATTGTTGCCAGAGCTGTGGTTGGGCAAAGAGGCGGATCAGTTGTTCCAAAATTACTACCAGTTATTGAATCCAGGGGCAGTACGATTCTTCGAGACCGTGTATGAAGCTGCGCCATCCGCATAGGCGAAAGCTGCGAAGGAAAGGCCCTAGCACGTCTAGGGTCTTTTTCAATCAATCGTTTTTCCATTATTTAAAATGTAAGCGTTTTACTTGGGTGTAATTTGGTGGACGCGAATCAAAGGGGGTACAGCACGAATATGACGGAATTGCTGCAGTACGTTGCAAATGGCCTCGTCAGTGGCGGGATTTACGCGATCGTAGCGGTTGGTTTCATCACGATTTACAACGTAAGCAAGGTGATTAATCTGGCGCAGGGTGAATTTTTGATGCTGGGCGGAATGGTTACAGTCGCCTTGATAGGTATGAATCTTCCGTATGGGTTGGCGGCATTGCTCGCGATCCTCATGGTCACTTTGATCGGAGTTTTGATGCAGAAATATGTAATCGCTTACGTAAAAAAAGCTAATCCAATTAGTTTGATTATTTTGACGATAGGGATTTCGACACTTATTCGAGGCATTGCCAGCTTTATTTGGGGAAAAGATGCGTTTGCACTCGAACCGATTACGAGCAATGAGCCGATCTCGATCGGCGGCGTGATGATCGCACAACAAAGTATCTGGATTTTGGCTGCTGTTCTTATCATTCTTTTTCTACTTTGGTACTTGATGGACAAGACGATTCTCGGTAAAAAAATTAACGCCTGTTCGGTCAACCCGATGGCAGCTCGCCTGATGGGGATTAGCCCGACAAAGATGAGTATGCTGGCCTTCGCTATCAGTGGAGCGACTGGAGCGATTGCAGGAATCGTGATCGCGCCGCTTTCCGTAACGTCCTACGATATTGGCGTGCTTCTCGGGATCAAAGGCTTTTCCGCGGCTATTCTTGGCGGACTGGGAAATCCATTGGGTGCAGCTGTAGCGGCATTTCTACTCGGGATCGTCGAATCGCTGGGGGCAGGCTACATCAGTTCCGGTATGAAGGACGCAATCGCCTTTCTAGTGTTGATCGGCATGCTGTTAATTAAGCCATCTGGCATCTTTGGAGAACGCAGCGTTGGAAAAGGAGGGCTATGATGAAGCAGATCATCGATAAGTGGGGTAAAAGCATAGGAATCTACCTGTTTTTGATGATTCTTTTCCCATTCGTTATGCCAGATGAATACTATCGTTCTGTCGGCATTATTATCGGTCTTCAAGCAATCGTAACCATCGGGCTCTGCCTAGTGATGGGACTGGCGGGACAAATTTCGCTGGGACAAGCAGCGTTTTGGGGGATAGGCGCCTATACGTCGGCAGTATTGACGACGAAGTACGGGCTGCCGCCATTTATCGGCCTCATAGCTGCTGCGATTGTTCCAGGGTTATTCGCTTTTATCCTCGGGCGGGCGATAGCGGGACTGCAAGGCTACTACCTCGCGATGGCGACACTCGCATTTGGCTACATCGTCCAGATCGGGATTACGGAATGGGAGTCGGTCACCGGGGGAGCAAACGGGATGATCAGCATTCCGCAGATGACTTTCTTCGGTGGAAGCGAGTTATCCATGTACTTTCTGATTTGGGGAGTCGTCACCTGTGTGCTGCTCTTCTCACTTAATCTCTTGAATTCACGTGTCGGCAGAGCGTTTCGGGCGATTCACAAAAGTGAGATTGCCGCGACCTCGATGGGAATTGATGTCCGCAAGTTCAAGCTGAATGCTTTTGTAGTAAGTGGCATGTTCGCTGGTATTTCCGGCGGCTTGTACGCCCATTACATGGGAATTCTCGATCCACAGCCGTTCGGATTGCACGAGTCGATTAAGTTTCTCACGATGGTCGTCATCGGCGGGATGACAAGCATCTGGGGCGCTTTGATCGGGGCGATCCTGATTGGCTTTATCAGTGAAGGGCTGGTCCTCATGAGTGAAGTGGTGCCGGGCTTGCAGGGGGATGTGGACACGATTGTATTCGGTGCGATTCTCGTGCTGTTCATTATGTTTATGCCAGAAGGATTGGTTCCGCGCATCCGGGCTGCTTTCGAAAAAGGGCAGGCGAGAAAGGCGAAGGCCATGGCTGACGAAGCACAGCGAAAGCAGCAGGTGGAAAGGAAGGCTGCAACATGACAACACTTTTGGATGTGCAAAAGCTCTCTCGTGATTTTGGCGGCGTCCGGGCAGTGAATCAAGTAGATTTTCAGGTGCGGGAAGGAGAGATTCTCGCGCTGATCGGTCCGAATGGCGCTGGGAAAAGCACCGTGCTCAACATGGTGTCGGGTGTGATCCCGCCTTCGGAAGGAGAGATTCGCTTTAGCAGCCAGCCGCTGACGCGTGTGCAAGGCTACGAATATGCCGGAATGGGCATCACGCGAACCTTTCAAAACCTCCAAACGTTTGACGATATGACCGTCTTGGAAAACGTGATGGTCGGCATGCATACCAAGACAAGCGCGAGTCTCTTTTCCTGCGGCATGAATCTGGCAAAGTCCCGCAAGGAAGAGAAGCTGATGCAGGAGCAGGCACAGACGTGGATAGAGAATGTTGGGCTGGCAGAGGTAGCGTCCTCGCTGGCTGGGAGCTTGCCATACGGGAAGCTGCGGCTGATGGAGATTGCCCGCGCGATGGTAGCCAAGCCGCGGCTGCTCTTGTTGGATGAGCCTGCTGCGGGTCTGAATCATACCGAGACGGCGGAGATGAGCCGCATGTTTTGCGAGATTCGCGACAACGGAACGGCTATTTTGCTAGTGGAGCATGACATGGACATGATCATGACGATTGCGGACCGTATCGTTGTATTGGATCAAGGATCAAAAATCGCAGAAGGAACCCCGCGTGAGATTCAGGAGAACCCACGAGTGATTGCGGCGTACCTGGGTGCAGAATGAAGCGCGAAAGAGGTGGAACATGATGGGGAAGACAGTCCTTACAGTAGACAACATCACGGCTCGCTATGGTCCGGTAGAAGTGCTGCACGGTATTACTCTACAAGTGAACGAAGGGGAGATCGTCTCCCTGTTAGGCGCAAATGGGGCAGGCAAAACGACGCTTTTGAACTGTATCTGCGGTTTGCACGGCGACAAGGAAGGGAAGATTTGGTTTCGTGACGCGGATATTACGCGTGTCCCTGCGGAGCTGGTGGTACCCCGGGGCATGGCGCATGTACCAGAGCGCAGACAAATTTTTTCGACGCTGACCGTGGAGGACAATTTGTGGCTGGGTGCTTCGCATCGGATACCCAAGACGAGCAAAAAGGAAATTGCCAAAGAAATGGAGACGGTGTATGAACGTTTTCCCATTTTGGCAGAGCGGAAATGGCAGCTCGGGGGAACGCTTTCTGGGGGGCAACAGCAGATGCTCGCCATTGGCAGAGCGCTCTTGTCTCGACCGCAGCTTCTCTTGTTGGACGAGCCTTCTCTAGGATTGGCTCCACTGATTGCCAAAGAAATCCTGACGATTGTGCAGGAGATTCGCTCAGAGTGGGGCACCAC
This sequence comes from Brevibacillus sp. DP1.3A, assembly GCF_013284245.2. Taxonomy (NCBI): domain Bacteria; kingdom Bacillati; phylum Bacillota; class Bacilli; order Caryophanales; family Paenibacillaceae; genus Brevibacillus; species Brevibacillus sp. DP1.3A. Next base: position 1,197,622 of record NZ_CP085876.1, read on the forward strand.
GGTGCTGTTGGTCGAGCAAAATGCTCGCGCAGCGCTCGCTATTTCCGACCGGGCATACGTACTCAGTACGGGCACCGTCATGCTGGAAGGGAACGCAGACGAGATTAGCAATGACCCGCGTGTACAATCTGCTTATTTGGGAAGCTCGCATGAAGCTGTTTGACAAAGATAAACCACATACATGAGGGGGAACACCCATGAAAAAACAAACATTCAAAAACTGGCTATTTCCAGCAGCAGTCGCTTCGCTCGTATTCTTGAGCGCCTGTGGAGGCGGCGCTACGCCAGCAGCAGAGTCAGGCACTGGTGGCGCTAGTAAGGACCCTATCAAGGTCGGCGCTATTTTCTCTCTGACTGGTCCGAACAGTCCGCTCGGCGTACCGGAGAAGCAGGCGGTAGAGCTGTTGGTAAAAGAAATCAACGGTGCAGGCGGTGTGGATGGCCGACCGGTGAAAGTCATTTTTGAAGACGACAAGTCTGATAATACGGAAGCGGTAAAAGCAATCAAAAAGCTCGCTTCGAAAGAAAAAGTCGTAGCTGTACTAGGCTCCTCAGGCAGCGGTCCGTCTCTCGGGATGGCTGAATATGCCGCAGCAGAAAAGCTCCCGCTGATCTCGATGGCAGCGGCAGACCAAATCACCAATCCGGTTCGTGCAGGCATCTACAAAACACCGCACACGGACGTACACGGAACGAAGCGAATTTTTAAATATTTGAAGGAAAAAGGCATTACAAAAATTGCTACGCTCAATGACAGCAATCCATACGGAAGTGGCTGGACGACGCAATTGCAAAAATATGCGCCTGAATACGGAATCACGATTGTAGCGGAAGAAAAATACGGCACAAAAGATCCGTCCATGAGCTCCCAATTGACCAAGATCAAAGGGACTGATGCGCAGGCGCTGATTGTGGCAGGTACGAATCCTGGACCCGCTACGATTGTGAAGGAAGCCAAGCAACTGAACCTCACTATTCCGATCATTAGCAGCCATGGCTCTGCGAACAGCAAATTCCTCGAACTGATTGGAGACGCAGGCGAGGGTGTCCTGATGGTAGCTGGAAAACTGCTCATTCCTGAACAAGTAGCGGCAGACGATCCGCAATCTGCGATCATCAAAAAATTCGTGGATGGCTATCAAGCTGCCTACAATACACAGCCAGACGGCTTCGCGGGATACGGATACGACGGCTTGAATTTGCTCGTGGAAGGCTTGAAGCAAGCAGGCGGCGACACATCCAAACTGGGCGAAGTATTGGAAAAGGTGAAATACGTAGGGGTAACCGGAGAATTCAAGTTCACGGCTGATGATCATAACGGTCTGACAGAAGATAGTATGATCATGGTTGAAGTGAAGGATGGAAAATTCCAGCTCGTTAAATAAGTGAAAGAAGTTCGTTCCCTCCGCGTACTGAAGAAGAATGCGGGGGGAATCGTTGTTTTCATCAGAAGGGTAGGAGGATCATGCATGTCTCAATTGCTGAATAGCGTCTTAATGGTTGCACCGATTTTACAAAAGGCATTTTTGTCCGAATGTATGGTAGGAGTCACTGACAAAGAGAAGTTTCTCGCCTATTATCCGGCACAGGGCTTGAACTTGGGAATTCGAGTAGGAGACGAATTGCGCCCGGGGAGTATTAATGCGACGGCTGTAAAAGAGAGAAAGCGGGTCGTGAAGAAGATTTCCCAAGAGCTCTACGGCATTCCTTATATCGCAGTTGGTTATCCACTTGTCGAAAATGGACAAGTAGTCGGTTGCTTGGCGACAGGCGTGACGACTGATCAAGAGGATCGCTTGCACGGCTTGGCTCAAAACTTGACTGACGCGCTGGAAAATATTGCTCAGCACACAGAAAGTCTGGCAAAGGACGCGGACCATTTGGCACAAGCTAGCCACACACTGAGTGATGCAGCGGGTCAATTAGGACTGAAAATTGCAGAAACGACCCAGATCAACGAATTGATCCGCAATATCTCAACGCGCTCCAATGTACTCGGATTGAATGCCGTCCTCGAAGCGGCACGTGCAGGTTCTGCTGGTCGCGGCTTTTCCGTGGTCGCAGAGGAAATCCGTCAGCTTTCCCAGACAACCGCTACTTCAGCGAAGGGTATTTTTAGTCTGTTAGATGAAATGAATGCACTCGTCGGGACGGTAACGGGCGAAATGGAGAAGACGATGAATCACAGCGTACAGCAGTCAACGCGAATACAGGAGCTGGATGCAGTCATGCAAGAGCTGCGGCATATGACCGAGCAATTGAAAAAGGCAGCAGAAATAACTGGGCGTGGAGAATAGGAGAGTCCCTATGTAAGCGTATTGCAAAAACGTATGACGATATGTTATTATTGCGTTATAAAAACGTATTATAATTTTAACATAATGCATATCTGATAAAAGGAGGGCGTTCTCCATGCAAATGAGGCTCGAACATGCCGATCTGACTGAAAACGAAAAGTTGGAAGCGTTTTTAGCGAGAATCGATCGCGGGGAAAAAATAGAGGCAGACGATTGGATGCCAGACGACTATCGCAACCAGTTGATCAAGCTGATTTCGATGCATGGCATCAGTGAGATCATGGGTGCCTTGCCGGAAAAAGAATGGGTACCAAAGGCGCCAACACTGCGCAGAAAGCTGGCAATTATGGCAAAGGTCCAGGACGAGATGGGGCATGGTCAATTGCTGCTTCGTGTCGCAGAAGACTTGCTTGAGCCATTGGGCAAGACGCGCGAGGATATCATGAATGATTTGTTTACAAAAAGACTGAAATTTCACAATGTATTCCACATGGAAGCGCCTACCTGGGCTGATGCTGGTGTGATTGGTTGGCTGGTTGACGGAGCGGCTATCATTACGCAATCGATGTCCCTCGATACATCTTATGCACCGTATGCCCGCGCTCTGCATCGGATCTGTGCGGAGGAAAAGTTCCACGCCCAACATGGGGAGAGCATCGTCTTGGAGTTGGCAGAAGGCACCGATGAACAGCGTCAAATGCTGCAAGATGCCATTCATCGTTGGTGGCCTGCCCTCTTGATGTTTTTCGGACCGCCGGAAAACGGCAACATTACGAGCAATCAAGAAGCCAACATGCGCTACAAGATTCGTACACAGACCAATGAGGAATTGCGCCAAGTATTCCTGAAAAAGTATTTGCCGCGAATTTTCCACCTTGGCTTCACAGTTCCAGACGATACGATTCACTTCGACGATGTAGAAGACAAATGGGTCTATCAACAGCCTGACTGGGAAGAGTTCAAGCAAATCGTCAAGGGAAACGGACCTCGCTCCGCTCACCGTCTGAATCTTCGGGTAATGTCTTATGAGGAAACCAAATGGGTGCGCGACGCAATTATGTCGTACGGCCGACAAGTAGGGTAGGTGAATGTGGATGAGCAACGAGAACTTTTTCATATACGAAGTATTCAGCCAAAAAAGCGTAAATGCTCCGTTCGTCCAACAGTTCAGTTTGTTGGCACCCAATAAAGAAGTCGCATTGAGCATGGCGAGGGAGAACTTCCTGCGCCGCGAGCCTTGTTTTAATTTGTGGGTAGTCAAGCGCGACGACATTTTTGGACTGCCGCCAGAGGAGCGTCCTTTCCTAGAAAGACTCGACAACAAGAGCTATCGGGAGACCAGAGGATATGGCGACTTGCAGTCGAGATGGCGTAACCATCGCGAGCAGTACGAAGAAAAACAGAAGCATGCAGGCAACGGCAGTTAAGCAGGAGGGATACAATCATGGGCGACCGTTTACATGTAGAAACAGTGGAAGCAGCAAAACAAAACCCGTCATTTGCAAAAGCCTTGACCGACCTGTTGTTCCAGCTTGCTGATGACGATTTTATATTGGCATATCGCGGATCGGAATGGCTTGGGCTTGCTCCGCATATTGAAGAAGACGTGGCTTTTTCATCGATGTCTCAGGACATGATGGGCCATGCCGTGATGTTTTATGAAATGCTTGAGCAATTAGGGGTAGGCAAAGCAGACGATCTCGCACAGCTGCGTGAGGCGAAGGCGTTTTCCAATGCGATCTTGGTAGAGCGTAAAAACGGTGACGGCGATTACAACGATCATCCTCATTATGATTGGGCTTATGCGATTGTTCGCAGCTATGTGTACGGCTTATACAAGCAGGTTCGCTTGGAGGCTCTTACGCAGTCGTCATACGCACCACTTGCGCTGGTCAGTCGCAAAATGATGACAGAGCATCGCTATCATCTGATGCACTGGCAAGTTTGGTTGAAGCAATTGGCGAACAGTACGGCTGATGCGCGTCAGAAGCTGGAGGCAGCCATTGCAAAAGTTTGGAAGGATGCCGGGGAGCTGCCTCATCTTGGACAAAACCAGGGCGATATCGTTCAATTTGGCCTAATTGCAGAAGAAGAGCAACTGAAACAAAAATGGCTGACACTGACCAAAGACATTTTCGAAAAAGCAGGACTCAACTGGCCGGGTGAGCCAGGAGTGCCACAAGAACGCGGCCGTCACGGTGAACATACTGCTGATCTGGTGCAAGCTTTGGCTACCTTGTCTGAAGTGTATCGCATTGATCCGGCTGCAGGCTGGTAAAAAGGAGTGATTCTCTCATGGCGCAAGAAGAACTGCAACTGCATGAAGGGCTTGAAGCGACATGCTGGGAACTGCTGCAGCAAGTAACGGATCCCGAAATTCCGGTGATCAGCATGGTGGAGATGGGGATGATTCACAAAGTGCGCGTCGAGGCAGACGTCGTACACGTCGAGGTGCTCCCTACCTTCGTCGGCTGTCCGGCACTCGAGATCATGAAGAAGAACATCACAGAAAAGCTGGTGGAGGCAGAAGGAATCAATCAGGTTCAGGTAGCGTTCGTCTATGATCCAGCCTGGACATCTGATCGTATCGCCTTGGATGCTCGCGATAAGCTGAAAAGCTTTGGCATCGCGCCGCCACCGCTTGACTTCAAACCGGGAGATACATGGGAAGTGGCATGTCCCTACTGTGATTCCCCGTATACACAAATGGAAAATTTGTTTGGCCCTGCTGCTTGTCGAAGTATTTTGTATTGCCGGCACTGCAAAAATCCGTTTGAGGCCCTAAAACCAATCTATTGAGAGAGATTGAGAGGAGCGAATGTCATGGGAGAGTACAAGCAAATGTTTATTAATGGAGAATGGGTGACTGCCGAGAGTGGCGAGTCCATTCAGATTACGAATCCTGCTACAGGTGAAACAGTTGGAACAGTTACCTTCGGCGATGGGCGTGATGCCAACAAGGCCATCGACGCTGCTCATCAGGCATTTGCAAGCTGGTCTCGACTGACTGCTCGCGAGCGCGCCAAATATTTGTACAACTTGTCCGAGCTGGTGAAAAACAATCGGGATGAACTGGCGGGCATCATTTCTGCTGAAATGGGCAAGCCTTTGGGCGAGGCAAAAGGCGAAGTGCTGGGTGCCGCTGATAACTTTGTCTGGTACGCAGAAGAAGCCAAGCGTGTCAACGGAGAAACGATCCCATCCTCGGTTGCGAACAAGCGCATCATGGTGCTGCGTCAGCCAGTAGGAGTGGTAGGGGCGATTACCCCGTGGAACTTCCCAGTGAACATGGTTGCACGTAAGATCGCTCCGGCTTTGGCTGCGGGCTGCACGGTGGTATTAAAGCCAGCAGAAAGCACGCCGCTGTCTGCGATTCGCATGTTTGAGCTGATTGAGCAGGCTGGATTTCCAAAAGGCGTCGTAAACCTTGTCATTGGAAATCCAGAATCGATTGGGAAGGAGTTCATCGACAATCCGAAGCTCTCCAAAATCGGATTTACAGGCTCCACTCGTGTCGGCAAGCTGCTGATGGAGGGCGCGGCAAAGCAAGTGAAGCGCGTCAGCATGGAGCTTGGCGGTCACGCACCGTTCATCGTATTCCCGGATGCCGATCTGGATGCAGCCGTAAAAGGTCTGTTTGAGAGCAAGTTCCGCAACTCCGGTCAAATGTGCATTTGCACGAACCGTCTGTACGTCCACGAGGATGTCGCAGATGCGTTCACAGAAAAGCTGGTAGAGCGTCTGAAGCGTGCGAAGGTAGGCGATGGACGCCAGAAAGAGACGGAGATCGGTCCACTGGTGAACGAGCGTGCCTTGAACAAGGTGCTCGAGCATATCGAGGACGCCAAGGACAAAGGCGGGCAAGTGGTATACGGCGGAAATCGTTTGGTTGAAGGTGATTATGCGAAGGGCTTCTATTGCGAACCGACCTTGCTTGCTGGCGTTACATCGGATATGAAAATCTCTTTTGAGGAAACGTTCGGTCCTGTCGTTCCACTCGTGCGTTTTACAGAGGAAGCGGATGTCGTACAGATGGCAAACGATACACGTTACGGCTTGGCTGCTTATGTGTACACCCGCGATAATCAGCGTTGCTTCCGTATGGCTGAGCTCCTCGAATACGGAATCGTTGGAATCAATGATGGATCTCCTACGCAGACGCAAGCGCCGTTTGGCGGATTCAAGGAAAGCGGAATCGGCCGTGAGGGTGGCCGCTACGGAATGGATGAGTACCTGGAGACGAAGTTCGTTTCCTTTGGACTTTAATATTAGAAAGGAAAAAGAGTTCAGACAAGATCTGGACTCTTTTTTATTTTCATATAGGAAAGGTTTTACAAGGTAACGATGAACCAATAAAGCTGGTGAGAAGAAAAAGCACAGGGCTCGTAGACCTTGACAACGTCTACCCAGTCGGAACTTCAAAAAGGGGACCCGCTTGTCGAACACTTCTTCCCTGAGAATCTTCCGCCCGTAGGGTGGCTTTGGCTCGACGGTCCCCTTTTTGAAGTGGAGACGGCCAGTGAATCCCCCTTGCGGGCGTGTCAGAGTCGAAGAGAACTGTGCTTTTTCTTCTCCTCCACTATGTTGACTCCAATCATAAGGAGCTTTTTTTGTGTAAATTTTGTGAATTGTATTGTTCAACACTTTGTTCATTTTTGTCTACAAAGAAAAAGGGAATCAACGGTATAATGGAGATTGGATCAAGGGCAACATTTAATAGATAAAAATTGGTATTTCATATTGACACAAAACGTACATATGACGACGCCCAGCGAGAGTGGTATCGTCCAAGATTTTGCATTTGGAAGGGAGGATATAAAAATGGGAAATGAACATCAAATGCACGAGATGTCACCAGCTACCGGATCAGCAACCTTTTCGGATTTATGGAGTCCGGATGTGATGCTTTTGTCGTTGCTCGTGACTACTGTCTACTTTCTCGTAACAGGTCCTATGCATAAACGTTTTGAAAACGCTACACCGGCGACTGGCAAGCAAAGATTACTTTTTGTGTTGGCAATCGTGTTGTTTTACGCCGCACAAGGAAGCCCTATCAGTTATTACGGCCATCATTACATGTTTAGTTTGCACATGCTCCAACAATCGATCTTGTACTTTGCCCTGCCACCGCTTATGCTCCTGGCAATGCCTGAATGGCTTTTGGCCAAGATTTTCCGTCCGAAAGCACTGAAGTTCATCCTAAATTCTTTGACACATCCGTTAGTGGCAGCGCTGTTGTTCAACTCACTGTTTTCGTTTTACCATGTTCCGTTTATTTTTGATGCCGTCGCGATCAACCATGAGTGGATGACGTTTTATCATGTCATTCTCGTGATTGCCGCATTTGCGATGTGGTGGCCAATTGTGAGTCCGTTGTCTGATAACAAGAGACAACTGGCCGGATTGAAAAAGCTGTCGTACGTTTTTGCAAACGGTGTCTTGATTACGCCAGCCTGTGCGCTGATTATTTTTGCCTCGGAACCGCTGTACGCTACTTATATAGCTGCTCCACAGCTATTCGAGAGTCTCGACGCGTTTAACGACCAGCGTCTTGGCGGAATCATTATGAAGCTGGTACAGGAGCTTGTTTACGGCTGTGTGCTGGCCTATGTCTTCTACCATTGGTACAAGGCAGAGAAGCAGGACGACATGCCGATGGATCAATCTTTCGGTGCTGAAAAGCCGACTTTTTAAATACGCGCGAACAGCAGAAACGTTTGTAGAATGAGGTGAAAAAATGGGGCTCATATTGCCTACGGTAAGTACGGCTTTTATCGTCATTAGCGGAATTCTCGTTGCGATTGGCTGGTACGCCATTGCGAAAAAACAAGTAGAAAAGCATATGAAGATTATGAAATGGGCTGCGATCTGTGCCACGATCTTCTTTATCACGTATGTCTCCAGAACGGTGTTTATCGGAAACACGCATTTTGGCGGACCAGACAGCATTAAGCCAATCTATCAGACATTCTTGTTCTTCCACATCATCCTGGCAACAGTCGGTGGTGTGATGGGGCTGATTACACTCAGATACGCTTACAAGAAAAACTATGCTTCGCATCGTAAAATCGGTCCTTGGACGTCCATTGTGTGGTTTGTCACTTCGATTACAGGAGCTGCGGTTTATTTGTTGCTGTACTGGGTTTATCCAGGTGGCGAGACGTCTGGTGTGCTGGATGTAATTTTTGGTAAGTAATCGTTTTCGTAGTTTTTTGGGCATTGGATACAATGTAGTTAGTTTATCCAGACATGATTCGGATGTTCAGATAGAAGGAAACAGGAGGTACAAAACGTGGACCAGCAAATGACCGTGCAGGAATCGCTTGATGCCGATGCTTCTTTGCAGACACAGCCGGTAGGGCCAGCTACCTTTGGGGATTACGTACAACTAACGAAGCCTGGCATTACCCTGTCAAACTTGATGACCACTTTTGCTGCTTTATGGTTAGCGTCCTACGGTTATCCGAACTGGAAACTGGCTCTATTCACCATGCTGGGAACCGCTTTGGTCATTATGTCGGGTGCTGCTTTAAATAATTTCTACGACCGTGATCTGGACAAAAAAATGAAGCGGACGCAAAATCGTGCGGTAGCGACCGGAAGAATTTCTGCACGTAACGCGATCCTCTTAGGGATTGGCCTACTGTTGGCAGGGGTTACCGTTTTGGCTGTATATGCGAATCCCTTGGCGGCGGTTTGGGGATTAATCGGTCACATTTTTTACGTGCTGATTTACACGCCGCTGAAGCGAGTGACGACTCTCAATACGGTGATTGGCGGTATTTCAGGTGCAGCTCCTCCGGTGATTGGGTGGGTAGCGGTAACAGGCACCATGGACATGACGGCTTGGCTGTTGTTCCTGGTCTTGTTTTTGTGGCAGCCTCCCCATTTTTTGGCGCTGGCCATGCTGAAAACAGAAGAATACCGTGCAGGTAATCTGCCGATGCTACCGGTAGTAAAAGGCTTTGCCGAGACGAAGCGACAAATGGTGCTGTGGGGTTCGGTATTGTTCCCAGCTTCTTTGCTGCTGTTTGTCCATGCTAGCCTAGGCTATGTGTATTTGCTTGTCATGGGCGTGATGGGGATTGTGTATATGGTTCTGCTTTTACAAGGGTTCAAAACCAAGGATGATCTTGTTTGGGCACGTAAACTGTTTGGCTTTTCCATCCTTTATTTGACCGTATTTTGTGCAGCGATCGTCATTAGTACCATGGTCAACTATTATTGACACGAAACACTCACTAAATGTTCACGGAACATCCCTTGCTTAGCAGGGGATGTTTCATTATCGTAAGAGAGGACATAGAACGAGGTGTTGTTTGATCCTCACAAGAAACAGGGTGAATTACTATGGAAAAATGGCTAAAGCCGTTAGCTTTTCTCGCTACCTTGATCATGTTTATCGTGATGGTAGCCGGTTCGCTTGTTACAAAAACAGATTCAGCACTCGGCTGTGGAAATGACTGGCCGCTGTGCAACGGTAAATGGGTTCCAGAATATACGTTGGCATCCATTATTGAATATTCTCATCGCCTGATTACAGGTGTTGCCGGTATTGTTGTCGCGATTTTCTCTGTACTTTGCTGGCGCTATTACAAAGGCAACCAAGAAGTTCGCAATCTCGCTATTTTTGGTTTGTTTTTCATCGTAGTGGAGTCCATTCTCGGCGCTTCTGCCGTTATTTGGCCACAGTCCTCATCTGTTTTGGCTCTGCATTTCGGATTCTCTTTGCTTGCTTATTCAGGCGTATTCTTGTTGAGTGTGTTCGTTTATCAGCGAGAAAAAACGCAAAGCTTGGTGAAAACGACCGTCTCAAAAGGCTTCCGCAACTGGATGTGGTTCGTCGCTATTTATACGTACGCTGTCGTTTATCTCGGAGCGTATGTCAGACATACAGGTTCAAGTATGGCGTGCAGTGACTGGCCGCTGTGTCAGGGACAGGTCATCCCAGAGTTATACGGACAGACCGGTATTCATTTTGCCCACAGAATCGCTGCGTTGGTGTTGGGATTCTTGTTGTTGGGGACAATGATTTACTGCATACGTCATTTCAAGGAAAAACGGCGTGACTTGTACGGTGCAAGTATCCTGAGCTTTATTCTTTGCATCGCGCAGGTGTTCAGCGGCGGCTTCGTCATTATTTACAAGCTTCACCTGTACGCTACGCTGACTCACTCCATGATTATCACGATTTTGTTCGGGATCATCTGCTACATGTGCTTGCAGACGTTGAAGTCACCGACAAATGAAAAGCTGAGAAGATAAGAGGAAAAGCTGCGCTCCTGATTCGTGGAGGGCAGCTTTTTTATTATATAGCTGTAGTGGTGGGGAAGAAGCGCATTTCCAGTCAACGCTTCAGCCTACGCCCTGCAAGGGGGATTCACTGTCCGCTCCGAAATGAATGGCAGGAGCGCTTCAAACGTTGAAGTTTCGAGGAAGGATCTCATAAGTGAAGCTGAAATTCCCTGCCATTCATTTCTGCGCTGGGTAGGGCTCCAGAGGCGCTTGGACTGGAAATGCACTTCTTCCTACGCGACATTTTATTAAATATCTTGCGAGTAAATTCAAGAAGCTCCTGGTCATACTTTCACAATGATGTAAAAGCATCGGATCAGATACACAGCTGTTGGGAAGACCTGTCACATGTTCGGAAGGAGACCGCCCGAACGCAGAGAGGAAAAAGGCGACTGGAGAACATGTGGCAGGTCTTCGTCCCCACCTAAACCGATAGAGGACAGCGAATTACGAACCGTCAGGCTATTGCCCTGGCGGTTTTCCTGCATTCAAAGGAACAAAAACACCATTGTCCCAACGATACATTTGCAAAGTAGTCTCAGGCTTGCCCAGCAGTAGTTCACCTGTATCCGGGTTTAGCTCCTGCTTCGTTTGCCAGTGGTAGAGCAGTGGTTTTGCTTCGTCATCATGTACGATTTGATAACTGCCGACAGTTCGAAAAAGTTGACCACCCGGCACGGAAACGGTTTCCCGCAGCAGTCCTTCCCATGCTTTGACCAGACGACCTTTGTCCAAATACCACAGATTCGCCTCGTAGATCGATACGCCTGATCCGCCAGTATGCTGGACTGTTTCAAAAACCCGTTTTCCTGCGAGTAGACGCGGTTCATCTTCCGCGTTCTTATCAATCGAGGGGGAATTCACTTCACGTGTATAGTCCCAATGCTCCAATTGCAGGCGCGGTGGATTCCATTCCTCTTCCGCGATGAGGGCATACGTACGACCTGGCCTTTGATCCAAAATGTAAAAGTTACCGATATGTACGCCACCGTTATGCTTGGCGACAATTTCTGGTTCCGGGTCATCATCGAGATTGACGAGTTGAAAATCAAAGTTGTCGGTAACAATGGGAGCTTTGGCTTGCTTGTTAATCCATTCCATCACTTGTGATGTGGTAGGCTCCTTGGAGGCAAGGGGCACAGAGGCAGCTTGGACGAGATAAGGGGCGGCAAGTACTGCTGTTAAGCTGATTAGCAGGCGGGAAGTACGCAACGGTAACGAGCTCCTTTCCGGGATGAAATCGGGGATGACGATCTGTTCAGTTGGAAGACGAGCGGTCAGGAGCAAAAGTTACGGGGAAGTGGAGTAAATTTCAACCGCGAACAGCGCTGTCTTTTGTTACAATGAAAAGCAAACACATGATCGTGGAGAGTGATAGGAGTTATGCGGATATTACATACAGCCGACTGGCATTTCGGGCGGCAGCTGGAAGGGCGGGACCGCCGGACTGAGCAAGCAGCATTTGTGGACGAGCTTTGTCACATAGCTGATGAGCGGGAAGTAGATTTGGTACTCATTGCTGGGGATGTGTATGATTCGGTCAATCCGCCTGCTTGGGCGGAAGAGCTTTTTTATGATGCATTGGAGCGCTTGTCTTCGGAAGGCAGGCGAGGTGTTGTCGTGATCGCGGGGAACCATGACCAGCCTGAGCGGGTGCGAGCAGCAGCGCCGCTTGCCACAAAGCACGGGATCGTTTTGTTGGGCTTGCCGAAGGAAGCACCATTACTGACACAGGAGTCATCTTCTGATCGCGTGCAAATTGTGCAGGGAGGCCCTTCTTGGCTGGAAATGAAGATTCCCGGCTGCGCTGCGAATGCAGTAATTTTGGCCTTGCCTTATCCTTCTGAATCGCGATTAAAGGAGCTATTAAGCGAAAGCTTTACCCTGGAGCAGATGCAGCTTGCTTTTTCCGAGCGCATTGCACAATTGCTTGCTGATCTGTCTGTTCATTTTCGCGAGGATACGGTTAACCTGGTCACGAGTCACTTGTTTGTCATGGGCGGTAAGGAAACGGATTCCGAGCGACCGATTCAAATTGGGGGAGCGTTGACTGTATCGCCGCAGGCTTTTCCGAAGAACGCTGATTATGTGGCACTCGGGCATCTCCATCGACTGCAAAAGCTCAGTGACAAGCCGTTGGTGCGTTACAGTGGCTCACCGATTTCGTACAGCTTTTCTGAAGCGGGTCAGAGCAAGGCAGTCGTACTGGTCGAGGTGGAGCCAGGGCAAGAAGTGCGTGAGGAGATCATTTATTTGACGAGCGCACGGCCATTGGCACGGTGGAAAGCAACGGAGGGAATCGAGCAAGTCGAGCGCTGGTTGGCAGAGGGACGCGATGCAGGGGCGTGGATTGACTTGGAGCTGCATGTATCTGGCGTGATCGACCCAGCAGAATTTCAGCGTGTCCGCAAGCTTTCGGATGATTTCTTGAAAATACAGCGTGTTGTCGTGAGGGAAGAGCGTGAGGAGGAAGAGGAACAGCGGGTCGAGCTGACAGAGCTGACGTCCGATCAATTGTTCAAGCGCTTCTATGAACGGAGACGGGGAGCAGAGCCGGATGAGCAGCTGGTGGCCTTGTTCCAGCGTCTATTGGCAGAAACCGGAGGAGAGGGGGAAGAAGAGTGAGACCGATACGATTGAAGCTGGCAGGGATGCACAGCTATCGAGAAATGCAAGAGGTCGATTTCGAAATGCTATGTCAGGCGGGATTGTTTGGGATATTCGGCCCGACTGGAAGCGGGAAATCGACGATCTTGGACGCGATCACCCTAGCGTTGTACGGGCAGGTCGTCCGGCTGGGCGGGGGTAACCACCCGAAAGAAGTGCTAAACCAGCTGGAGCAGCGCGTTTTCGTTTCCTTTACCTTTGAGCTGGGGACTGGCGAAGAGCGCAAGCAATATACAGTGGAACGAGAATTTGGTCTGGATAAAAAGGGGAACAAGCGACAGCCGGAAGTGAGGCTGATTCAGTCGGGAGCCTTGACCGGAGAGCCGGATGTCGTATTGGAGTCCAAAGCCACGTCCGCGACAGCCGCGATTGAGGCACTGATTGGTCTCACTTTGCAGGACTTTACCCGGGCGGTCGTTTTGCCACAGGGTCAATTTTCCCGCTTCTTGACGCTGAAGGGCAGTGAGCGCAATGAGATGCTGCAACGGATGTTCCGCCTACATATTTATGGGGAAAAGCTGAGTGAGCGCGTACGGCATGCTTTGGAGCAGGTCAAGGAACAGATGCATCGTTTGCAACTGGCGAGTGCAGCTCTGGGTGACGCAGGTCCAGAAGCCTTGGAGCTGGCGAGACAAACGTGGGAGGAAGCTGCGCAAAAAGAGCAGGAATTCACCCAGCAAAAACAGGAGCTGGCCGGGAAGCTTAAAGAGCTGGAACAGCTTAACCAGTGGCATCAGGAGCTAATGCAAGTCCAGGCGCAACTACAGCAGCAGGAAGCAAATGAAGCGGAAATGGCATCCCTAACCGCGAAGATTCGTGAATGGGAGTCGAGTATTCGACTGTGGCCATTAGTCCAGCAATATGAGCGCTTGGATCAGGAATGGCATGCGACCGGTGCGGCATTGGAACGCAGCCGCGAACAGCAGGAGAGTGCTCGTTTGGCCGTAGATGAGGCAGAGCAAGCGTATCAGAAGGTCCATGCCGAGTTGGCTGAACAGGAGCCGTTACTGATTCAGCAAAAGGGTAGGCTGGTACAGGCGCAGGAGTGGGAAGAGGAGCTAAAGGCGATCCGGGAAGAATGGACAGGTCTTGAGCGAGAGTGGAATGAAGTGTCAGTCGCCTTGACTAACACAGAACAACAGCTGGAAAAGGATGAAGCCGACTTAAAAAACTGGGAGCTTGCGTGGGCGGATCTGCAAGAACAGATGAAGCAGGTCACCATCTCTCCTGAATGGCGTGCACAAATAGCAGCAGCCAGAGAAGCGAAGCAGCAGTGGGAGCGGGACCATGCCAAGGTACGTGAGCTGGAAAAAGAACAACTCGCAGTACAGGAGCACATTCAGGCGGCAACCCATACTGCCGATGAGCACAAGCGCAGCTGGGAAGCGTGTGCGAATCGCTTGGCACAAAAAAGAGAAGAGCTGGCAGCACCAGCTGACTCGGCTTTGATGAGCGAAGCAGAATGGGAGAAAGCAAGAAATGTTCTGGCAGACATGAAGCAGGTAGGTCGCCAGTGGCGGGAAGTATTGCAGGCTTTCTCATCCTGGCAGGAGAAGTCTCAACACATCGTCCAGGAGCGCAAGCAACTGGATGAGCGTAATCAAGAGCTGACTCGGGCAGTAGAGGCAAGCGAAGCACTTGTGAAGAGTCAGCTGGCCCAACGAGATGAGCTGCGCCAGGAATGGGAACGCTGGCAGCAGGAAAACATGGCGCGATTTTTGCGCGAACGTTTAGAGGAAGGCAAGGAGTGTCCGGTATGTGGTTCCGAACACCACCCACACGGCCACCAGAACGATACAAAAGCGTCTGAAGCGGGAACGGAGGGTGATGCCCTGCGTGCCCGAATCAAAGCTTCAGAAGAGGCTTTGCGTGCGGCTGAACAAGAAGCAGGCAAGACCAAGGAAGCTTGGTTGGCAGCAAAGGGAGCGATTGCTGCTTTTGATGAGCGCCTAGCAAGCGTAAAGGCTGAACAGGAACAGCTGGAAGCGCGCTTGGAAGCGATAAAGGCAGAGTGTCGCGGCTACGAACAGCCTTGGATCGTGGATTCTTTTGAAGAGCTTCTCGCTGTCTATCAGCGCGAGGAAAAAGAACTGATCGCCAAGCAAGCGGAAAGAGAGCGACTTAAAGCAGAGCGTGAGCAATTGCAGCAGCAGTTGGAGGTCTTGCGTGAGGAAGAAGCGGAAAAGAAACGCTTGATGGAGCGGAGCACGCTGTTGCTCGAGCAGGCACAGAAGGCAATCGATGAGAATAAAGCGCGTATGGACGCTGCTTTCACGCAAGAAAAGCACTCCAGAGAAGAGCTGGACGAGAAGCGTAATGAGCTTCCCATCGAGGAAATCGAACAGCGGTACGAGGAAATCGGAAGATCAGATCGCCGTTTGGCTGAACTGCAGCAGGTACGATCAGAGAAAGAAACACTGCGTGGAAAGCTGACGATGCAGGTAGAAGCCGCCAAGTCGCGTAAGGTAGAGGGCAAATCACGGGAAGCGGCTCTGAAGGAAAAGCTTGAAGATAGAAAGCGCATGTGGGAACAAAAGCATGCCCAATGGCTGGAGCGCACAGGAGGACTTACTGCGCAGGAGTGTTTGATGCGGGTAGAGGATTCTCTCCTCGGTTTGCGTCAGGCAGTCACGCTGGCAGAGACAAAGCGCAAAGAAACAGCCGAAGCGCGGGAAACGGTGCAAAACAATCTGGTCAAGTATTCGGAGACACTAGCCATCCTCACACGGCAACGCACGGAAGCTCACGAGACCTTGTACAAGGGCTTGCAGGAAACAGGTCTCGGTACTGTTGAGTATGTACGGGAGCGGTACGCAGAGCGCGAGCAATTGCCAAAGGCACAGGAACAAGTCGAGGCTTACACGCGAATCGCAGGGCAGCTTCGTTACGAGGAAGAAAGGCTGAAGCAAGCAGTAGCAGGCCGTTCGTTTACACAGGAAGAGCTCACCACCGCAAAAGAGGCGTGGGATCAATGGGAGCAAGCCTTCCAGGAGGCGCAAAAGCAAGTCGCTGTCGCTAAAGAGCACGTGGATCGCATGGAAAAAAATCATGACAAATGGCAAGAGCTTCATAAAGAGATGGTACAGCAGCAGGATGAGCAGAGCCGCTTGGAAGAGTTGAAAAAGTTGTTCGAAGCCAAGGCGTTTGTCCAGTTCATTGCGGAGGAAAAACTGGTAACAATCGCAAGAGACGCTTCCTATCACCTAAAGCGGATGACCGCCAACCGTTACGGGCTGGAGATCGGGGACGAGGGCGAATTTGTTTTGCGGGATGAGGGAGCTGGAGGAATGCGCCGTCCAGTAAGCACATTGTCTGGTGGGGAAACATTCCTGACCTCCTTGTCGCTGGCTCTTGCCCTGTCGATGGAGATTCAAATGCGTGGCGGGCGCCTGGAGTTTTTCTTCTTGGACGAAGGCTTTGGGACACTCGATCCGGAGCTTTTAGAAGTCGTTATGGATGCGCTTGAGCGACTGCGCATGGACGATTTCACCATCGGGGTCATTAGCCACGTCCCGGAAATACGTGTGCGCATGCCGCGTCGTCTGGTCGTGACACCTGCAGAACCGATGGGAAAAGGAAGCATGCTGCATCTGGAAATGGAGTAGGGAAGGGGAAAAATCATGGCAGTCCAATTTATACTGGGACGGGCAGGAACGGGGAAGACAGAATCGATTCATCGGCAGATGCAAGCCCGGCTGCGGGAAAAGCCGTTGGGTTCGCCTATGATTCTGCTCGTGCCGGAACAGGCCAGCTTTCAGGAAGAGTATGCGCTCGCTACACTGCCAGAGCTAGGCGGTGTGATGGGGACACAAGTGCTCAGCTTCGGTCGATTGGCTCACAGGCTCATGCAGGAGCTGGGCGATCTGACTACCGTGCCTGTTGACGATCTGGGTAAGCATATGGTTTTGCGTATGCTTTTGGAGAGACACAAAGAAGAGCTGAACGTATTCGGGCGCTCGGCGACACAGCCTGGGTTTGCTTCTCAGCTCGGTCGCTTGATTAGCGAGTGCAAATCGTACGGGGTATCCTTCTCCCATTCCGAGAATCTGGAGTGGGGAGGAGCCAATCTCAATCAAAAAATACATGACCTTCGCTTGATTATGAATGCGTACGAGGCTTACTTGTCAGAGGGGTATTGTGATGCGGACGACATCCTGAACCGAGTGGCCACGATGGTGCGTGATTCCCTGTACATCAAGCAGGCTGAAATATTTATCGATGGCTTTACCGGGTTTACGAATCAAGAGCTGCGCTTGATCGAGCAGTTGATGCAGCACGCCAAGCAGGTGACGATTGCGCTGACGCTTGACCCGAATGAACGTGACGCCTCTGTGGATGAACTGGGGTTGTTCCACCCTACGCTACGAACGTACCAAGCCTTGACACTGATGGCGCATGAATCGGGTGTATCAATCGCCAAGCCACTTTTATTGACCGAGGCACAGCGATTCAAGAGCAGTCCGTGGCTGCGTCAAGTCGAACAAATGTATTTCCAATGGGGAGACCCGCCGCTCCCGGATCAGTCTGGACGAGCGGACGAAGTGACGATGCTCTCAGCAGTGAACAGGCGGGCAGAGGTAGAGGCTGTGGCGCTGAAGCTCCTGACTCTGTCGAGAGAAGAAGGGTATCGCTGGAAGGACATGGCGATTTTGCTTCGGGAAATTGGGACGTACGCTGATGAGATTTCGGCTGTGTTTACCGAATACGGCATCCCGCACTTCTTGGACCAGAAGCGCTCCGTCATGCACCATCCCTTGGTAGAGCTGGTGCGCTCGGCATTGGAGGTCATTGTTACAAGGTGGCGATACGACGCTGTATTCCGCTGCTTGAAAACAGACCTGCTCCTGCTGGATATTACCGATGAGCATACAGCCCGGAAGGAAATCGACCGACTCGAAAACTACGTGCTGGCTCATGGTGTCTTTGGCTATCAATGGGCAGAAGAGTCCGCGTGGCATTTCCGTGGGCAAGCTGGTGCTGAGGAAGACGCGAAAATCGATGAGTTGAGACGCAAATACGCAGCGCCGCTCCTGTCCTTTGAAAAAGAGATGAAGCAAGCAACGGGCAAAAATGTACAGGAAATGACCCTTGCTCTGTACAACTTTCTGATCGCGCTGGATGTGCCTAACAGGCTGGAGCATTGGCAGCGAAAGGCAGAAAATGACGGTGATCTCGATGCGGCACAGGTGCACGGACAAGTATGGACGGGATTGATCGAGCTGATGGATCAGGTCGTGGAGGTCATGGGCGACGAGAGCATGGACCTGGCGACATTTGCCCGTGTGCTCGACAGCGGTCTGGAGACGATTGAATTGGGACTCGTTCCCCCGGCACTGGATCAGGTGCTGATCGGGGCCATGGAGCGCTCCCGTCAACCGGATGTCAAAGCTCTGTTTTTGCTTGGCGTAAACGAGGGCATTATTCCGTTGCGTCCAAAAGAAGAAGGGATTCTGGATGAGGCGGAACGTGAGCGCCTGGCTGAAATGGGCATGTCTCTGGCACCGAGTGCGAAGCAACGGTTGATGGCAGAGCCTTACCTGCTGTACCAGGCGATGACGAGACCATCGGAGAGGCTGATCCTGAGCTGTGCGTTGGCGGATGAAGAGGGCAAGGCACTGCTGCCCTCCTCCGTGTTTACCCGCATCCGGGAAGTGCTGCCGGATATCCCGCATCAGGTGTTTTACAACGAACCGACGGGGCAGCACGAGATAGATGCATTCCTGCTGGGACATCCGAGACGTGTGTTCCGCCATCTTTTGACGCTATTGCGATCTATGAAGAAAACGGGTGAGCTGCCAGACTTCTGGTGGGAGGTATACGACTGGTATATTCGCGCTTCTCCCGATGTCAAACGGGAGCAGTGGCTGTTGTCCGGCTTGCGCTACTTTAATCGGCCGCAGGAGCTGGACTTGGAAACAAGCACGACCTTGTACGGCAAACAACTAAAAATGAGCGTGTCACGTCTGGAGCGGTTCCAGTCATGTCCGTTCTCGCATTTCTCTTCCCACGGTCTCAGATTGGCGGAGAGAACGATGTACAAGCTGGAGCGTTTCGATGTGGGGGAGCTGTTCCACGCTTCACTCAAGCGAGCCGTTGAAAAAATGAACGAAGACAATCTGGAGTGGAGCAAGCTGACGGAAGACAATAGCATGCAGCTTGCAAACGTGGTTGTAGAAGAACTGGTTCCAGCGACTCGCAGCAGCATTTTGACGCGGACAGCCCGGTATCGTTATTTGTCCGGCAAGCTGAAGCGAGCTGTTGGCCGCGCGATTTATGTCCTTGGGGAGCATGCGAAGCGCAGCCGTTTTGCACCAGTAGGGCTGGAGGTTTCGTTTGGGCCGAATTCAGATTTGCCGGGATTGGCTTTAACGCTTGAAAATGGCGTGGAGCTTCAGCTAATCGGACGGATTGACCGCGTTGACCAATCACTGGATAGTGAGGTCCCGTATTTGCGTGTGATTGACTACAAGTCGAGTCCCAAGCAGCTGTCTCTTTCCGATGTTTGGAATGGCCTGAACTTGCAACTGCTCGTCTATCTGGATGTCGTCGTGGCAAATGCCGAGGAATGGCTAGGGAAAAAGGCCGAAATGGGAGGCGTTTTCTACTATCAGGTAGCCGATCCTTTTGTGACGGCAAAACGCTTGCTAACGGCTGACGAAGCGGCAAAGGAGCGGGCAAAGCGCTTGCGTATGAAAGGCTTGATGCTCGCAGACCCAGAGCTGGCACGAATGATGGATGGCTATGTAGAGCAAGGTGCGTCAGAGCTGGTGCCATTTGAAATCAAAAAGGACGGAACGCTTTCGTCGCGATCATCTGTGGCAACAACCGAGCAGTTCCAAGCCTTGACCTCCTATGTTCGCGATACCGTGAAGCAAATCAGTACGCGCATGACCAACGGGGAAATCCAGATCGAACCGTACACAAATGGGACGATGACCGCTTGCGATTACTGTTCGTACAAGCCAGTATGCAAGTTCGATGGAGATGCAGGCGGGAATGAGCACCGACAGCTTGCCAAGTGGAACAACAAGCAAATATGGAGCATGCTGGCAGAGCAGCAGATGGCAGGAGAAGGAGGAATGACCGATGGCGGATCAGCAATTGCAGGCCAAGCCTGAGCAATGGACGGACGAGCAATGGCAAGCGATTATCCAGCGCGGGAATAATCTCCTGGTGGCAGCGGCGGCAGGCTCTGGGAAAACCTCAGTCCTGGTTGAGCGGATTATCCGACGTATCATGGACGAGAAGGACCCGGTTGGAGTCGATCAGCTGTTGGTGGTGACCTTTACCAATGCGGCAGCCGCTGAGATGCGTCACCGGATTGGCGATGCCTTGCGAAAGGCATTGAAAGATGACCCGCACTCTTCCCACCTGCGTCGACAACTGGCACTGCTCCAGCGGGCGACGATTACGACACTTCACTCGTTTTGCTTGGGAATTTTGCGCCAGTATTACTATCTGATTGAACTCGATCCTGATTTTCGCATTGCCGATCAGATGGAAGGGGAGCTTTTGCGGCAGGATGTCTTGGAGGAACAGCTGGAGAGCTGGTATGAGAATGACGTGGATTTTCATGCATTAGCTGATGTGATGCTGGATGGTCAGGACGATCATGCTCTTACCATACTACTACTCCGGCTCTATGAGTTTTCGCGCAGTCATCCAGCACCAGAACAATGGCTCGGGGAAGCGGCTGGAAAGTTTGTGGTTCATAATAAAAACGGTCTGGACGGGCTGGAGTGGACCAGAAGCGTGCTGCGTTCTATGGAGCTGGCACTCGGTGGAATGACGGCTAAGATGCGCAGGTCAGTTCTATTGGCAGGCTCCCCGGAAGGGCCTGCTGGCTATTTGCCTTTGCTTGAGGCGGAAGCAGCTGCCCTGCAGCGTGCCGGAGCGGCTTGCAGAGATGGCTGGGAAGCGACTGTTGAAGCGGTTCGAGGTGTTGTATTTGCCAAGCTGCCTCCAGTGAAAGGCACAGATCCGCTCGTGAAGGAACAGGTGCAAGACCTGCGAAACAGCGTGAAAAAGGAACTGGCAGAGCAAATCGAGCAATACTTTTCTACGAGAGCCGAGCAGTACGTAGCAGATTTGCAGCGGATTGCTCCTCACATGCAGACATTGGCTAGGCTGGTGACAGCATTTTCGGATGCATTTCAATTGGAGAAGCGCTCGCGTGGCTTAGTCGACTTTGGCGACTTGGAGCATCTTGCATTGCGCGTTCTAACCGAAACGAATGAGTACGGGGAGACTGTTCCTTCTTCTATCTCCACTCAATTGCGCGAACAGTTCGCGGAGGTGCTGGTAGACGAATATCAGGATATCAACCTCGTGCAGGAGACAATCTTGCAAATGGTTTCCCGAGACGGAGCGAATGGTCAGCCAGCGAATCGCTTTATGGTGGGAGATGTGAAGCAGAGTATTTATCGGTTCCGCTTGGCAGAACCGAAGCTGTTTCTCGAAAAATATGTGACCTATCAAAAAGATGGTGATGCTGACGAAGCGTGCATCGGTCGGCGTATCGATCTGGCGGCGAACTTCCGCAGTAGAAGGGAAGTCGTAGATGCCGTTAACTTTTTGTTTCGTCAGATCATGTCTCACGGGGTAGGTGAGATTGGTTATGATCCATCGGCGGAGCTGATCAACCGTGCGTCTTATCCTGAAGCACAGCCGAACCGTTTGCAGGCAGAGATGCATCTGATCGACCGGAATACAGCGATAGCGGAAGAAGATCAGGCGGTAGTTGCAGAGGCGACAGATGAGGGCGAAACAGGTATTCCCGAGGGAGAGTCCGTAGAGGAAGCGAGTGTAGCACAGCTGGAAGCACGTTTAATCGCCAGCCGTATTCGCCGCTGGATGGAGCCAGGCGAGGGAGAAGAACCACTGCTCGTTTTCGATAAAAAGGCTGGAGGAATGCGCCCGCTGGCCTATCGAGATATCGTTATTTTACTTCGTGCGACCTCAGGCTGGGGGCAGACGATGCAAGAGGAGCTGCACGATGCAGGAATTCCTGTGTATGCGGAGCAGACTGCGGGTTATTTCGCGGCGACTGAGGTAGAAACGATGCTCTCCTTGCTGCGTGTCATTGATAACCCGCTCCAAGACATTCCATTAGCAGCTGTATTGCGGTCTCCTATCGTCGGTTTGCGGGAGGAGCAACTTGCTCAAATCCGCATTCATTACACGACAGGGCCGTTTCACCAAGCCGTACTCCAATATGCAGAGGAACGCCCGGCCCAAGAGCCGTGGGAGAAAAGGCTGCGACAGTTTTTTGTCCGATTGGAACTATGGCGGACAGAGGCTCGCAGAGGTGCTTTAGCGGAGCTGCTGACGATGCTGTACCGGGAGACGGGCTATCTCGATTATGTGGCGGCTTTGGAAAACGGTCAGCAGCGACAGGCCAACTTGCGTGCGCTCTATGATCGTGCGAGACAATACGAAGCTGGCTCCTATCGTGGTTTGTTCCGCTTTTTGCGCTTTGTCGACCGTCTGCAAGAAGCAGGCAATGATATGGGCGAAGCACGAACCATCGGAGAAAATGAGGATGTCGTACGCATCATGACGATCCACAAAAGTAAGGGGCTGGAGTTCCCAGTTGTTTTTGTGGCGGGTATGGGCAAGCAGTTTAATACGATGGATTTGAAAAGCCAGTTTTTGCTGCATAAAGATCTGGGCTTTGGCCCGATGGCTGTTGAGCCCTCCATGCAGCTGCGCTATCCGAGTCTGGCTGCGCTAGGCATCCGGCAAAAGCTGCGCCGGGATATGCTGGCAGAGGAAATGCGTGTGCTTTATGTGGCTTTGACGCGTGCACGCGAGAAGCTCATTCTTGTCGGTTCATCCAAGGATCTCGCAAAAAGTGCGATGGACTGGGGCAGACAGGATGACAGCGAGCGGCTTAGTGACGAAGACTTGATTCAGGCAAAGGGATACCTGGACTGGGTAGGGCGTGCGATACTGCGACATCCTGGTGCAGGATTGCTGCGGGCATATCCAGAGCAACAAGGCTCAGGTGAAGTCGTAAGAGTCAGAAGTGTGCCGGATGATTCGGTTTGGTCGTTTCACTTCTATCAGGTCGATGAGCTCCGTGCCCAAGGAGAGTCAACCAACGACGAGGTGTCACTGTGGGAGCGCATGACCAGACGAGAGGCGATCGAGGAACGACCGTCTGATGACACTTTGCGAGAGATTGTCGACAAGAGATTAGGGTGGCAGGACCCACATCCAATTGCGCCACGCGTAGCTGCGAAATGGAGTGTCAGCGAACTAAAGCGACATGCCAAAGTTAGCAAAGACGGACAGCCACTCACACTGCCGTCGATTACGGAAAAGCCAAAGTTTTTGTCTGAGCAAAAATCCAATCGACTGACAGCAGCTGAAAAAGGGACAATCACGCACTTAGTGTTCCAGCATCTCGATTTGAAGCGTCCGCTGGATGAAGCGGATATTCGGGAGCAGGTGACAGCACTCGCCGCTCACCGCTTTTTGACTGACGAGCAGGTACAGGCAGTAGATGTTCCCCAGATCGCCAGATTCTTCGCTGATCCTTTGGGGCAGCGAATGAAGTCGGCGGCGGTCGTGCATCGTGAACTGCCATTTACCCTCGTGCTTCCTGCTTATGAAGTAGAAGCGGAGTTAGGTGAAGAGAGCGACGAACAGGTTGTCGTCCAAGGAGTCATTGATTGCCTGTTGGAGGAGCAGGATGGAAGCCTCGTCCTGATCGATTTCAAGACAGATTGGATGGCAAAAGAGGCGACTGCTGTAGCCATCGAAGAGATGAAGAGAAGATACGAAGGCCAGATCAGGCTATACGTCCGGGCGATCAAACAGATCATCAAGCCAAAAGGGAACGTGTCTAGTTATCTTTATTTACTCTCAGGTGGATTCTCTCTTTCGTTTTCGGATGAAATCATAGATTAGTATGTTGGACCGTCAGGGTAATAGATCTGGCGGTCTTTTTGTTTATTAGAGCTGCTGTGGTGGGGGAAGAAGCGCATTTCCAGTCTTCGCTTCGGCCTACGCCCCGCAAGGGGAGATTGACTGTCCGCTTGGAAATGTATGGCGGGAGCGCTTCAAACGTAGAAGTTTCGATGGAGTATTCCATAAGTGAAGCTGAAATTCCCCGCCATTCATTTCCAAGCTAGGATGGGCTCCAGAGGCGCTTGGACTGGAAATGCGCTTCTTCCTACGCGGCTTTGGTTAAAAGAATTCAAGGAAGCTACTTTGAACTGCCCCTCATTATGTTGTATACGCGGGAAGAGGATCAAAGCTATACGAAAGCACTGTCACATGTTTGGAAGGAGACCGCCCGAACGAAGAGAGGATCAAAGCTATACGAAAACATGTGGCAGGGCTTCACCCGACCACTACGCTTAGAAGACAACCACTAATGGTTGTACGGAATGGGAACGTATGTGCTATACTGAGTTAAAATTTTCCTAATCTACATAATCATCAAACAAAGGGTGAACGCAATGAAGAAGTTTTTCCAGTATAACTGGCAAGTACGGGACGAGTGGATGGAATGGTGTAAGCAGCTTACACCAGAAGAATTGCTACGCGAGCGTACAGGTGGGGCTGGCACGATTTTGTATACCTTGTTTCACATTGCTGACGTCGAGTATAGCTGGCTTCGGGGCGTGCAGGGAAAGCCGGATATTCAGGTGGCATACGAAGCGTACAAGACGCTGGAAAAGGTAAAAGAACTATCGGATACGTGGCGCGTAGAATTGCGTGATTTCATCGAGAATTGGTCAGCGGAGATGGAGAACGAATCAGTAAAGGTCGCCTGGGATGATGAAGTGTACACGAAGGGGGAGCTGCTTCGCCATGTCATCGCTCACGAGATTCATCACATGGGGCAGTTGTCTGTTTGGGCAAGAGAGCTCGGGATTACTCCTGTTTCCGCCAATGTCATTGGGCGCGGATTAACACGCAGGTAGCCCTGACAAAATCCGATCCATGCTGCACACATGCATAATTTTCCTCCAAACGGATCATACTCCAACTGTTTTCAATCACGGTTGGAAGTGAATGACCCGCTTGGGAGGTCGCACATGATGTCATGGAAAAATCAATTGCTGAGGAAAAAGTCAATTGCGCAAATGCTGGAGCAGGTGGATAAAAACGAGAGCTCTCTCAAAAAGTCATTAGGTGCTTTTGACCTGACGATGCTGGGCATCGGCGCGATCATGGGAACAGGGATTTTTGTGTTAACGGGCGTTGCCGCAGCCTTGCACGCTGGACCGGCACTTGTTTTGTCTTTTGTTATTGCGGCACTGGCCTGTGTGTTTGCCGCGCTCTGCTATGCGGAATTTGCTTCGACTGTTCCGGTGTCGGGAAGCGCTTATACATACAGCTATGCGGCATTTGGCGAATTTGTTGCGTGGATGATCGGGTGGGACTTGATTCTCGAATACGGAGTGGCTTGTGCTGCGGTGGCAAGCGGATGGTCGGGGTATGCTCAGGGATTGCTAGCCGGGTTTAACATCTACTTGCCGCATGCGCTCACGAGTGCGTTTGATGCATCAAAAGGAACGATCATCGATCTACCTGCGGTCCTCATCATTGTCATCATTACAGCTTTGTTGATGAAGGGAACGAGAGAGTCAGCCAGCTTGAATACCATCATGGTGTTGATAAAAATAGCGGTAGTTGTCCTGTTCCTCGTCGTTGGAGTCATGTATGTCAAACCGGAAAACTGGAGTCCATTCATGCCGTTTGGTTTTGCGGGTGTAGCGACTGGTGCCGCAACGGTGTTTTTTGCTTTTATCGGATTTGATGCGGTGTCCAGTGCGGCCGAAGAAGTGCGCAATCCCCAGCGCGACATGCCAATCGGGATCATCTCGTCCTTACTCGTCTGCACGATTTTGTATATTGCAGTCTCACTGACATTGACAGGGATTGTTCCGTACAAATTGTTAAATGTCAAAAATCCGGTCGCGTTTGCGCTCACCTATGTCAATCAGAACTGGGTAGCAGGTTTCATTTCGTTGGGAGCTATCGTCGGGATCACGACAGTTTTGTTAGTCATGATGTATGGACAGGCACGGTTGTTTTTTGCAATGAGTCGAGATGGCTTGCTCCCCGAGCTCTTCTCGCACGTACATCCCCGCACACAGGTTCCACAAAAG
This sequence comes from Brevibacillus sp. DP1.3A, assembly GCF_013284245.2. NCBI lineage: Bacteria > Bacillati > Bacillota > Bacilli > Caryophanales > Paenibacillaceae > Brevibacillus > Brevibacillus sp. DP1.3A. The sequence goes on from NZ_CP085876.1 coordinate 1,224,008, forward strand.
AGCACGCTCGTCGTGGCAGCATTGGTAGCAACCTTCGGTGGATTATTGCCCCTCTCTAGCTTGGCCCAGCTCACCAACATCGGAACGCTGTTTGCTTTTATTTTGGTCTCGATTGGGCTAGTAGTATTGCGCCGCACTCATCCGCAATTACCGCGGGCTTTTCGCGTCCCATTTGTTCCGCTTGTTCCCTTGCTCTCGGTTCTCTTTTGCGGATATCTCGTTTTCAACCTGCCTACGCTGACCAAGTTCGGTTTTCTCGGTTGGCTGTCGGTCGGAGCGATCGTCTATTTCCTATATGGGCGCAAACACAGTCGATTGGCAACAAAAGACGACTCCTCCCAAACATAAATGGCAGGTTAATCCGTTTAGGCATGTTCTTCGTGAGCATGTCTTTGTTTGCTATCTGACAAAGAAATCCAATTCATGGTAGAGTAAAAGCAACCAAAACGACGAGGGAGAGCAGGCTATGAAGCGAAAACGAGCAGATCGACCTGGTTGGAGACGTGTAAAGCGATTGGGCTACCAGCAAAAATGGGTAGAATCTTTATCTTTCTCTGGGTACACTGTCCGCCTGTCACTGGACGAAGTAAGTGAGCCTGCCTACATGCCTGTCGGGGACAAAACTCTGTGTGTGGGCGATAGAGGATATGTGTACTTGCAATATTTTCCCCATGGTCAAGCTTATGCCGTTACGAAAATGATGGATGAGTTAGGGAATACCGTGCAATGGTATATCGATATTTGTAGGGGACATGGCAAGGATGAGAACGGGCATATCTGGTATGACGATTTGTACCTCGACATCGTGGTACTGCCGACAGGAGAAGTATATCTGCTCGATCAGGATGAGCTCGATGAGGCATTGAAAAAAGGCGTTATCACGAGCGAGGATCACCAGTTTGCCTCCGAGACCGCTGATCTTTTATTACGAAATATTTTGGCGGGCAAACGGGATGACTTTGACTTTCCGAATTTTTTTTCATTAAACATATGAAAGAACGAAGGCGGTTGTTGCTTTCGTTCTTTTTTTTGTCGACGTACCGCTTTTAGAGTGGAGACGGAGGCCCAGAGCTTGCTCCGAGTTTTCTAATTTAGGAAGGTCACGATGGATGAAAGAGATCCTAGTCCAAAATAACCATGTTTTTATTTCGTGTAAAAAACTGTATGTTACGCCTAAAAAATAAAATACGATTTTTATGAACAAACAAACCATTTAGGAGGAGAAGTATGAAGAGTATATTTCAAGCCTTACTCGCAGTAACACTCATGTTCAGTCTAACGCTAAACAGCAACAACGTATCAGCTAAATCGGAACAAGAAGAGCTTGGTGTACCGAATCAGTTCCTTGATGATGAGCAGCTAGAGGGAATTGACGCGCAATTTAAAAGTGAATACCAACTCGATAGCACGTATATTTCCGACAACCTAATCAGTTATCCAAAACCTGGGGATGTGTTCGTAACAGTTTCTAATCCTATTATTGCGCAGACAGATGTTCCTACAAACATTCAACCTGCGCTAACATTCTCGATGCCAATTGCTTTTGACAATGATCCGTCAACGGTAGTATCTCTCTATAAGGTTGAAGGAAAATCACCAGTCAGCGGAAAATTGGAGATTAAAAATAACACAATCTATATTCGTCCTGACAAGACTTTGGAATCAAATACGAAATATGCGATCGAGATCGACAAAGGAGCAAGTGTAAGTACCACTGATTCTACTAAATCGATCGATAAGTATTTATCTCAGTTTGTGACCAGCAACAACGAAGCGCCTATAGTAATCGATGTAAAGCCGTATGAAGAGGAAACAAAAGTGGATGTAAATGCGGTGATTACAATTCAGTATGATCGCAAAGTGAAAAGTGGAACAAACGAATTCCTATTAATGGATGAAAATGCTGCGGAGGTTCCTGCAACTTTTATCGTCAATAATGATACTGTAACGATCCAACCGAATGCACCTTTAAAAAATAATGCAGAGTACTACTTAGCGGTAGTCCAAGGAGCAGTTAAGGATACATCAGGGAATGAAAGCTATAAATATTTTTCCGCGTTTTCAACAGGCACCCCATCTAATGGAGGGTCCATTCCTGAGAATCCAGAACCAACTCTACCAGAACCAATTGATCTAGAATTAGGTGATATTTCAACAGAGTTTGAGTAGAAGAAATCAGTGAAGAGTGAAATTCAAGGGTGAAATGTAAAGATAGAAGGGTTGTTTCTATTCCAGAGACGGCCTTTTTTCATTCATTACTGAATCCAATTTCCCCCACCCTACGGCTTTTTTGTTTACAATCGTTACAGGGATGTTTGACTAGGTTTGAAAGGTGGTCAGAAGGGATTTGCGTGTCATGGATCAGGCCGCAATGATTTTGGCCAGAGACCACCAATTACCGCTGCACGTGTTAAACTTTGACCAGCCGGGAGCCATAGCGCAGATTTGTCGTGGGGAGCAGGTAGGAGACAGATCCTGATAAAAGAGACAGCCGCAGCCTAGGACAAGAAAATAAAGTCTGATATGCTCCCCATACGGTAGACAGGCGAAATAATAAAAAGCTTGCTATTGTGAGGGGAGCTTTTTCGTGTCTAGAGGTAAATATAATGCTTTCGAGAAACTCGCCATTCTCGAAGAAGTATCAAATGGGGAAATTGGTTTCCTGGCAGCTGCGAAGAAATATGAGATTAACAAGACGACTTTAATGAAATGGCAGCGTCGGTACAAGATGTATGGATATGAAGGGTTAGAGCGTCGTACGCATCTTCAACGCTATAGTGCTGAGCTTAAGCTCCGAGCGGTAAAGGATTACCTTGAGGGGGGATTGTCTCAGTACCAGATCATCGATAAATACAAGATTGCTAGCACGAGACAGCTTTTTAATTGGATCAACAAGTATAATGGTCATAGCAGCTTAAAAGCCTATAAAGGGGAAGCAAAAGCTATGACAAAGGGTCGCTCTACGACTTGGCAAGAACGGATTGAGATTGTGCAGTATTGTTTGGCACATGGACATAATTACCAAAAGACAGCTGAACATTTTCAGGTCTCCTACCAGCAAGTATACCAATGGGTGAAGAAGTTCGAAGATGGCGGTCAGGATGCGCTAAAGGATGGCCGAGGGAGAAAGAAAACTCCGGAGGAGTTAACAGAGGCCGATCAACAGAAACTCAAGATGAAGAAGATGGAGTACGAAATTGAGCGACTTCGGGCGGAAAATGCATTCTTAAAAAAGTTAGAGGAGCTAGAAAGAAGGCGACGCTAAATCAGACACGGCAGGAAACAATTTACCTTGCCATCCAAGCGCTTCAAAAGGATGCGTCAATTAGCGTTCAACTCCTATGTAAAATTGCAGGAATTGCACGCTCAAGCTATTACAAGTGGCTAAATCGCAAACCCAGTGCTCGAGAGATGGAGAATGAGAAGTTTACCCAGGTGATGATGACCATCTATGAGAAAGTGGAGCACACCTTTGGATACCGTCAATTAACCCTGCATATGCGAAAACAAACCAGAAAAACCATTAACCATAAGCGCGTAGAACGGTTAATGAAGGTAATGGGAATCCAGTCTGTTATCCGGAGAAAGAAAAAGAAGTACACAAACGCCACGCCGCAACAGGTGGCGGAAAACCTACTAAACCGTAAATTCCATGCCGATGCACCGAATGAAAAGTGGCTCACCGATGTAACGGAATTCAAGTACGGTAACGGCCAGAAAGCGTATTTAAGCGCTATTCTCGACCTTCATGATAAATCCATCGTCGCCTATGTATTAGGGCGTTCCAATAACAATCCACTTGTATTCCAGACGTTGAAACGGGCCTTGCAGGCAGCACCAGGAAGCAGCCCTATGCTTCATAGCGACCGAGGCTACCAATACACCTCCTTGGGCTTTAAGAAACTTTTGGATGACAACAACATAATCCAGAGCATGTCCAGTGTGGGACGATGTATCGATAACGGCCCAATGGAATCTTTTTGGGGGACCCTCAAATGTGAGAAGTACTATTTGCACACGTACCATACTTTTGAGGAACTTGAGAGAGATATTAAGGCCTATATCCACTTTTACAATAACGAACGATTACAAGCAAAACTAAACGGCCTCAGTCCGATGGAGTTCAGGACCAAGGCCGCCTAAATTTTTATTATTTGTACTGTCTACTTGACGGGGTGCAGTTCAGTCCTAGACTGCCGCGGATCATTACATCTCACCTGGCGTTTTCTGCCCGATGGGGGGGATATGCCGAAGCTTGATCACGGTGAGTATGGCGATAGCGATCATGAGCCCGCCGCTAACGGCCACAACAGTATGCATGCCGTCGGTAAATGCTTTCTGGGCGCCATGAAGAAGTGTTGAACCAATTGGTTCGGGTAATGCTTTAGCTGCCGAGACTGCCCCAGCCAGACTTTCGCGGGAGGCTGCGGCTGTTAACGTCGTAACATCTCTCGGTATGAAGCTGGCAATTTGAGTGCGGTACACGTATGTTCCGATGCTGCCTAATACAGCGATACCAAGTGCGAATGCGAATTCACCGCTCGTTTGCAGCAAGGACGCTGCCGAACCCGCTTTCGCAGGTGGGGCCGAGCCGATAATTAGATCGCTGGATAAGCTCGCAAACGGGGCTACTCCCACATTAAAAAAGATATAACCGACGATCAGGGTAGAGAGTCCGGTTCCCGCTCCTACCTGGGACAGTAGAATACAACCAGTCGCCGAGACGGCAAGGCCTGCCCCGATAAGGAGTGACGGTCGAACCCGCCGAGCGATGATCGGCGACAACAGCATGCCTGCCATCGACGCAACCACTCCCGGGAGCATGCACATCGCTGCCGCAAGCGGCGATAGTCCTTCCACGAATTGAAGATGCTGTGCGATGAAGAGCATGGAAGCGCCTGTCAAAGTGATACCGAACAAGCCGCCCAGTGCTGTGCTGAAGGAGGGGTTTGCGAATAGGCGCAAATCCATTAGCGGACTGTCCAACCGTTGCTGCCGTCTTACGAATAACATCCCGAAAACAACTCCAGCCGCGATGGTAATGAGCGGCAAGATCTGTAGACCTTGCTTAGCGATTTCCTTTAGGCCGTATATTGCCGGTAGAATGGTGCACATCGACAGCATGACGCTAGTCATATCCAAATGACCAGGTGCGGGATCCCGATATTCGGGCAGAAGATGGGATGCAGTCAACAACAGCAGCGCCATGACTGGAACGCCGAGTAGAAAAATCGAACCCCATGAAAAATGCTCCAGCATCATCCCGCCGACTACTGGGCCAAGCGCCATGCCTCCCATCGAGCACATAAACCATATGCCTATGGCGAGGGAGCGCTGCTTATGATCACGGAACATATTGCTGATTAAAGCCAGGGACGAAGGCGATACCGTCGCCCCGGCTATGCCGAGCAGCGCCCGTGCTGCAATCAGCATGCCAGAGGTGCTGGAGTAAGCGGCCAACACCGAAGCCGAACCGAATGCCGCTGCGCCGAACATCAGCAGCTTTCGGCGGCCGAGTCGATCTCCGAGCGAGCCCATCGTGATCAGAAACCCCGAGAGCATGAAGCCGTATATGTCCATGATCCAGAGCTGTTCTGTACTGTCAGCGCCGATAGAGAGGCTTATGTGAGGAAGTGCGAGAATCATGACGGACAAGTCTATCGTAACGAGCAGTGCAGGCAATGAAAGCACGGCAAGTCCAATCCATTCGTTCAAACCGGCTCGTTTACTCGATTCAAACGCAACAGCTTTCATTGGGCGTCCAGAACCTCTCCGAGCCGATCCAACATCACCTTTGTTCCGTGCTCACGCTGTTCAGGCGTATCGAGACCATCCAGAAAAACGCCCTGCTCGGTATAGATCAAGCGCGTACCGCCGTCTACGGAATCGAATTCCACCGTCGTCACGGAGACAGACATCCGCTTGTCCTCCATGTCCAGCGTGTATGAGTATACAATTCGCCTATTCTGAACGATTTCCTGATAGCAGGCATCGAATGTGTAAACGGGTCCCCCAGGCGGACCACCGCGATTGAATTCGCGGCCGCCGACGCGGAAGTCGAACTCGTCGGCTTTAGGAAACCAACTAGCTTTGGCTGCTTGACCCGCCCATGCAGCGAATACATGGGCAGGGGAATGCTTATAGTTCCTTTCGATGACAAATGTGGAATGTTTGGCTGATCTTTCACTCACAGTTGAAACCTCCTTGTCATGGTTCTTCCGGATGCTCATCTAAATATTCACCAAGTCGGTCGAGGTGGCGATCCATACTCGATTTTCTCTCGGCGAAAAATTTCTCATGCTTCATTCTCATCGTCCGTATGATGTTCATGAAATGCTCAACGGTAAACGGTTCGTTCCTTTGCATCCGACTCGATACATTCTCAAGCTCATGCAAGAGTTTCTGCTGCATGCGGATACTTTCTTTCAGGCTGTCTATTTGAATGGTAACAATGTCTGACAGGCTGAGTTGGTCTCCGGCCATAACGGCTTTAATCTGCTCCAGCGATAGACCCAACTCCTTTAAGGACAAAATTTGCTGTAGGCGTGAAATGTCCTTTTCGGTGTAGAGTCTGTATCCGGATGGCGAATAGTCGGATGGCGAAAACAAGCCTATCTGATCGTAAAAACGTAAAGTTCGTATCGTAATTCCCGCTATTTTCGCAAGTTCTCCGACTTTCCAATGTCGTTTCATGATCAGCCCCTTTCTTGATCGCTAGCGTTTCACCGGTAACTTCACTATAAACCGTTACGTTACGTAATGGTCAAGGAGCACTTTGAAGTTTTTTCCAACACATCGCGTGAGCTTGCCCGTTAGCGTTTCATCACCCTAAGAGTCTAAAACTTTTTTTCTCGAAATATTTCTAAGCCCCTTCTTCCTGCTTTTTTGTTTACAATGGATACAGATAGTTGAATTGGTTTGAAAGGATGTCGTACATGAGTAAAACAGTTGTACTGGCAGAAAAGCCTTCGGTTGGACGCGACATTGCCAAAGTATTGCAGTGTCACAAAAAAGGAAATGGCTTTTTTGAAGGAGATAAATATATTGTAACGTGGGCGCTGGGGCATTTGGTCACTCTCGCTGATCCTGAAGCGTACGGGCAGCAATTCAGCTCGTGGCGAATCGAGGATTTGCCGATTATGCCGTCCCCATTGCGCTTGGTCGTGATCAAGGAAAGCAACAGGCAATTCCAGGTCGTCAAACAACAATTGAGACGCAACGATGTCGGGCAGATCGTCATTGCGACGGATGCAGGGCGTGAAGGAGAGCTCGTTGCCCGGTGGATTCTCGAGCTGGTTCACGTGAATAAACCAATCAAGCGTCTGTGGATTTCCTCGGTGACAGATAAGGCGATCCGCGAAGGCTTCCGCAATCTGAAGGACGGCAAAAACTATGAAAACTTGTTTGCCTCCGCCGCTGCTCGTGCAGAAGCTGACTGGCTCGTAGGAATCAATGCCACCCGCGCTTTGACGTGCAAGCATAACGCCCAGCTCTCATGCGGTCGTGTCCAAACGCCAACACTCGCCATTGTAGCATCGCGAGAAGAGGAGATTCGTCGCTTTACGCCCAAGCCATTTTATGGGCTGTCTGCGGTGGCACAAGGTCCGATTCAGCTCCAATGGCAAGATCAGCAAACGAAGGATTTCAAAACGTTTTCCAAGGAGAAAGCGGATCAGCTAATAGGCGCTCTCAAACAGGAGAAAAACGCAGAAGTCATCGAGATTACTCGTGCACACAAAAAGACGTATGCTCCACAGCTGTACGATTTGACGGAGCTGCAAAGGGATGCCAACCGGATGTTTGGCTACTCACCAAAGCAGACACTGTCCATCATGCAGGGGCTATATGAGCATCACAAGGCAGTGACGTACCCACGAACGGACTCTCGCTATCTCTCTGCTGATATCGTCGAGACGCTGCCGGATCGTATCAAGGCTGTCCAAATGAAGCCATATGCGCCCCTCGCGGCCAGAATCCTGCGTGCGCCGATCAAAGCGAACAAATCGTTCGTAGATGACAGCAAAGTATCGGACCACCATGCGATCATCCCGACGGAGCAAGCTGTTTTTCTCGGTGATTTGAGCGATAAGGAACGCAAGATTTTCGACCTCATCGTGAAGCGCTTCCTGGCCGTTCTGCTGCCTGCCTTCGAATATGAGCAAACGACCATCCAGGCGAAAATCGGGAATGAAACGTTCCTGGCAAAAGGAAAAACCGTGCTCGCCCAAGGCTGGAGAGAGGCGTATGACCACGATGTAGAAGAAGACGACGCGAAGGACGGCGTAAAGGAACAAATCCTGCCTACACTTGCAAAAGGAGATCGTCTGCACATCCAGTCAGTATCCCAGACCAAGGGAGAGACGAAGCCGCCAGAGCCATTTACGGAAGCGAGTCTGCTGACAGCGATGGAAAACCCGGCGAAATACATGGCGAACGAGAGCAAGGATTTGATCAAAACGATTGGGGAAACGGGCGGACTTGGTACGGTTGCAACCCGCGCGGATGTGATCGAGAAGCTGTTCAACAGCTTTTTGCTAGAGAAGCGCGGCAAGCATATTTTTGTCACCGCAAAAGCCAAGCAATTGCTAGAGCTCGTCCCAGATGAAATGCAGTCGCCGACCTTGACCGCTCAATGGGAGCAAAAGCTCGGTGCCATCGCCAAGGGCAGCTTGAACAAGCGAGCGTTTATCGAAGAGATGAAATCGTACGCAAAAGAAGTCGTCCAACAGATCAAGAACAGCGATCAGACTTTCCGGCACGACAACCTGACCAGAAGCAGGTGCCCGGAGTGCAATAAGTTTTTGCTGGAGGTAAATGGAAAGCGCGGCAAAATGCAGGTGTGCCAGGATCGGGAATGCGGCTATCGCAAAAGCATTGCCAAGCAGACCAATGCCAGATGTCCAAAATGCCACAAAAGATTGGAGCTGCGCGGAGAAGGGGAAGGACAAACCTTTGTCTGCGCGTGTGGGCACAAGGAAAAACTGAAGACCTTCCAGGAGCGTCGCGACAAGGAAAAGGGCAGCAAGGTTTCGAAGAAAGAAGTATCCAAGTATTTGAAGGGGCAAGACAAGGAGCAGGACGAAGGAATCAACTCAGCGTTGAAAGACGCACTGTCCAAATTAAAGTTCGATTAAAGAGGCATGAAACAAAAGCATGAAACAAAAGCGTGAAACAAAAGGCGGCCGACCATTCAAGTCAGCCGCCTCCTTGTATTTACTTTTTCTCCAGCACAGCAAAGTAATTTTCTTCATCGTCTGCGAAGTTAAAGACGCGGCCCGAAGGCATCGTAACAATGTCTCCAACCTTCACATTTTTATTCATGAGGTCGTTACGCAATTCCTCGATATTTTCCGAAAAGAGCAGGAGCGAAGGAGTGCCAAGATTCATTCCGGGCGACATTTTCGCAACAAATTCCTTATTGTGTAGAACGATGCTTGTTTCAGCGCCTTGAGCGGGAGCAATTTCAATCCATCTCATTTCACCGTTCTTCTCTTCTGAAACAACACGGAACCCTAGTTTTTCGGTCCAAAAGTTCACTGCTTGATCCTGGTTATTGACATACAGCATGATTTGACCGACTTTGCTAATCATCATAGACATTTTTCACTCCCTAAATAGTAGTTAAAAACCCGATGCTCCTAATCCTTTCCATCCCGATGGTATCTGATACCCGATGCCAAAGGACGTGGTCTAGCTTGTATTCATCATAGCATGAATAATCAGATAGGATTTCTTTTCAATTGCGCTTTTTAGAAAAAGGAATTGCATTTCGTAAAAGAGGAGCATATACTCACAAGTAAAAGTGAGTAATCACTCGCTAATCTAAAAAGGTCTTCTCGAGCCTGATTCTGTGGCTTGTTTTTTCATCATAAAAGAAAGTGATTACTCACTCGATTATGTAGCTAGGGGGAAGCGTTTATGAAACCAGTTGTTCGCTCTATTTGTATCGGGGGACTGTTACTGGCATTGTCGGGCTGCAATTGGACATCCGAAAATCATCCGTCTCTGTCCGGCACAATCGAGGCCATCGAGCTGCCGATCGTAGCTGAAGTAGGCGGATTGGTTACAAACGTTACGATAGAAGAGGGAAGTGCAGTAAAAAAAGGACAAGTGCTGGCCCAAATCGATAAACGAAGCTACCAAATTACTGTGGCAGAAGCGCAGGCAGCACTGGACCAAGCGACAGCCAGGCTGGAAGAGGCGAGAGCAGGTTCACGCGACACGACGATCCAAAGAAGCATTGCCAACGTCCAGCAGGCCAATGCGAATATCCAACTGGCACACGCGAGAAAAAATCAGGCGGAAGCAGGAAAAGCACGTGCTGCTGAGCAGATGACACAGGCAGAATCGCAATGGCAGGGGGCGCAGCAGACCCTTTTGTATCAACAAAAAAGACTCGAGGAATCAACAACGCTCTTCGAAAAAGGAGCGATCTCTGCCAAAGACCTCGATGCGCAAAAAGAAGCAGTGAACCAGGCAAAAACGCAGGCAGATCAATGGGCGGCACAAGTAGCTCAGACACAGGCACAGTACCGTTCTGCACAAGGAGACATCGCTGCTGCTGCGGCCCAAATCGGTACAGCCCAAGCCGCGCAAGCCGGAGCGCAGGCGGATCTCGATCAGGTGAAGGAAGGAAGTACCGATTACGCGATTCGGGCACTGCTCGCCACCCAGCAGCAGGCGAAAGCGAAACTGGATCAAGCCTTATTGCAGGTGGAAAAGGCCCAGATTACGGCAACAGACGATGGTACTCTCTTGCGCTCCTCTATCGAACAGGGGGAAGTAGCCAAAACAGGCGCCACCTTGTTTACGATGATGAAGCCAGATCAGCTTGAGCTCGTCGTGTACATCCCGGAAGCACAATTGAATCGGGTGAAAAAAGGGCAAGAGGTTGGCATCAAGGTGGATGCCTATCCTGAAGAGACGTTTACGGGAACGATCAGTCGCATCTCGGAAAAAGCAGAGTTCACGCCGAAAAATGTACAGACGCCGGATGAACGCACCAAGCTTGTGTTCGCTGTTACGATACACATCACAGATGGACTCGACAAAATTAAACCAGGTATGCCTGCTGATGTGCTGCTGACAGACGAGGAGGGAGGTCAATGAACGCCGCCGTCCAATGCGAGCAGTTGACGAAGCGTTTCGGTGATCGAGTAGCTGTGAACAGCTTGACTCTGACAGTTCCGCGAGGTTCGATTTACGGTTTTTTGGGCCCGAATGGCTCAGGGAAATCGACCACCATCCGGATGCTTTGTGGTTTGTTGACCCCGACGACGGGAAAGGGGACGGTTCTTGGCTTCGATGTCATGACACAGAGCGAGGAAATTAAGCAACGGATCGGATATATGTCGCAAAAGTTCAGCCTGTATGAAGATTTGACAGTGGAAGAGAATCTAGATTTTTATGCCGGGGTTTATCAATTAAACAGTGTAGAACGAAAGCAGCGGAAAGCGGAACTGATTGAGATGGCAGGCCTGACAGGCAGGGAAAAGCAGCTTGCGGGATCGCTGTCAGGGGGATGGAAGCAACGCCTCGCGCTCTCCTGCGCTCTTTTGCACAAGCCGGAGCTGTTGATTTTGGACGAACCGACAGCAGGAGTCGATCCTGTTTCCCGCCGGATTTTTTGGGACGTTATTCATGAGCTGGCGAGACAGGGGATCACCGTGCTGGTGACCACACACTACATGGATGAGGCGCAGACATGCGATTGGATCGGCTTTATCTTTTTCGGCAATCTGCTTGCGGAAGGCACTCCACAAGAGTTGATTGATCGTATGGGAGTAGGCCATCTGGAGGATGTCTTCATCGATCTGGTTAGGCAGGAGGAAGCCAGACAGGCGGCGGAGGAGGGAGTCCGATGAGGCATTTTGTCTGGGAGCGTTACTGGTCTGTCGTGAAGAAGGAAGTCATCCAAATCAAGCGGGATCGTCCAAGTCTGGCGATTGCATTGGTCATGCCGCTGATGCTGTTGTTTTTGTTCGGATATGCTGTCAATACAGACGTGAATGACATCCAGATGGCAGTCTGGAATCAAAGCCCCTCTGCTGCCAGCCGAGAGCTGGTGGATCAGTTCGTCAATACGCGTGTATTCGAGGTGGCAGCCCATGTAAGTGGCTACGAGGAGATCGAAGCCATGTTAGACGATGGCTCCGTAAATGTCGCGCTCATTATCGGGCCAGACTACACCCGCAAGCGTGATCGCAACGAGCCGGTAGACGTGCAAATGCTCATTAATGGTTCTGATCCGAATATCGCCCGGACTGCCACTTCTCAAGCTCAGTTGATCGTTCAACATCGAGCGATCACGTTGCAGGAAATAAAGCTGCAAAAACAAGGCTTGGGGGAGCTAGAACAGCCACTTGGCTTGGATACACGCGTGTTGTTTAACCCCAATATGGAGAGTATTGTCTTCAATATTCCCGGTTTGATTGGCTTGATTATGCAAAACGTCACGATGATTCTGACGGCGTTTTCCCTCGTACGTGAAAAGGAGCGAGGAACAATGGAGCAGTTAATCGTGACTCCGATACGCCCATTGGAGCTGATGCTCGGCAAAATTACCCCATATGTAGGCGTAGGTCTCTTTTCGTTTTGTCTGGTGCTATTGGTTGGAACGTATTGGTTTGGGGTCCCTGTCAAAGGTAGTATTTCGCTTCTGGTGACTTTGTCTGTCTTGTTTTTGGTGACGACGCTTCTCTTGGGCATTTTCATTTCTACGGTGGCAAAGACCCAGCTGCAAGCGATGCAAATGGCATTCGCCTTTATCCTGCCTAGCGTGCTTCTTTCCGGCTTTATGTTCCCGCGCGATTCGATGCCGCTCGTGATACAATGGTTAGGCGGGCTCGTCCCGTTGACCTATTTTCTGGAAATCTTGCGAGGAATTTTCTTAAAGGGCGTGGACATGGATGCGCTCTGGAAGGATGTCGTCGGAATGAGCAGTTTTTGTCTCTTGATCCTGACCGTCGCTATCCTGCGATTCCGCAAGAAGATCGAATAAGAGGAGCGTAATAGAAGGATGAACAAGCCGCCAACATTTGTAGAAGGCCTGTTGCAATATGTAGAAGAGTTGAAAGACGAGAGTGAGATGACGGAGAAGCAGCGCAATATTTTGCGTGCATCAGTGAAGCTATTCGCCGAAAAAGGCTTTCATGCCAGCTCAACCTCTGAAATTGCCAAAGAAGCAGGAGTGGCAGAGGGAACGATTTTTCGCCACTACAAATCGAAAAAGGATATTTTACTCGCTGTCGTAGCACCTGTATTGGTCAAATTCGCGGCGCCGTTTATCTTGAAGGATGTCCGTGAGATCTTCAAAGAGCAGAATAAAAAAACATTCTCCCAAATCGTGACAGAGCTGTACCGAAACCGGATCGACCTGGTGCTGGCGAATGAAAAGCATATTCGCATTTTGTTGCAAGAAGCCTTTTTCCATGACGAAATCAGAGAAGCACTGATCGCTACGGTTTTTACGGGTGTGAAGGAGATGGCAAATAAGCTGATCGAGGCAAAGGTAGAGGTAGGCGAATTGCGTCCGCTCCCGACACAGGCTGTCTTTCGGGCGATCCTGTCCTCGATGATCGGGCTCGTTTTGTTCCGGCAAGTTTTGGATACCGATGAATTTACGCAATTCAGCGATGACGAGCAAATCGCCTTGACCGTAGATATTTTGCTAAACGGGATTGGAAATCACTCTATCTAAAAATTTTTATCGATAAGTGAACATTTTTCTCTCCATTTGGGTATAGAAATCCCTTCAGGGAATGGTATAATTGCAAACAACTTTTTGCTGTTTTTTATTATGGAGGAGAGTAAACCATGCAATTGTTATCAGAGAGAGAATGGCTCGCGTATCGAGAGAAAAACAAAGATCGTGCGCGCATGCTGATTTCTTGCCCGGACCGCGCGGGTATCGTCGCGGCGGTGTCGAACTTCTTGTTCCAACAAGGAGCCAACATTGTTCAATCTGACCAGTACACGACCGATCCGGAAACAGGCCGGTTCTTCATGCGCATTGAATTCGATCTCATTAATCTGGACGAGCGCTGTGAAGAGATCAAGGAAGCATTCAGCCCTGTAGCCGAGAGCTTTGGCATGGAATGGTCCTTGGTCGAAGCAAACAAGCGTAAGAAGGTCGCGTTGTTTGTTTCCAAAGAAGATCACTGTCTATTAGAGTTGTTATGGCGTTGGAAGTCCGGGGAGCTGTTCGCGGATATCGCGGTTGTTGTCAGCAACCATCCTGACATGCAGGAGACTGTCGAGTCCTTCGGTATTCCGTATCGTTGCATTCCAGTCACGAAGGATAATAAGCCGCAGGCAGAAGAAGAGCAGATTGCAGCGGCGGAGGGTGTTGATCTGATCGTTCTGGCTCGCTATATGCAGATTTTGTCCCCGCGCTTTTTGGAGGACTATGCGATGCGGATTATCAATATCCACCATTCCTTCCTCCCAGCCTTTGTGGGAGCGAAGCCTTACGAGCAGGCGTATCGTCGTGGAGTGAAGCTGATCGGAGCGACTGCGCATTACGTCACGGAAGAGCTGGACGCAGGTCCAATCATCGAGCAAGACGTTCAACGTGTATCGCATCAGGAAGACGTCGAGGCATTGAAGCAGCTGGGACGTCAGGTGGAGCGTACGGTGCTTGCACGTGCAGTTCGTTGGCATCTGGAGGATCGGGTGCTGGTGTACGGCAACAAGACGATTGTGTTCCCATAAGCATTGCGTATAAGAAGAGGCTATTCCTTTTGAGGAAAAGCCTCTTTTTTTGCGTGTTTTCTGGAAGAAGGCTGCACTCACGAAGATCTCTCACGCTTGATCAACTCCAGAAACTGAGCAACAACAGGCCGCTGGTCTGTCTCATCGTCACGCGTGCAGACATACAAGGGACGCTTGATCTCTACCCCTGACACGGTTACACGACCGACCTCACCCTGTTCTACCATTTCCCTAACGGCTAGAGCAGGAGCCAACATCGTCCCATATCCCGCGCGAACGGAGTGGATAGATTCGACCAGACCGTGATACTGAATACCGACCTGTGGACGTTTCACACCATGTTCGCGACAGAGGGCAAAAAGCCAATCGCGGGTAGAACTGCCTTGCTCCCGCAACAAAAATGGTTCCTCCACGAGTTGCTCCATACGAATCTCTTTGCCTGCAAGCGGATGCTGGGCTGGCAAAATAAACCAATAGGGTACATCCATCAAATGATACCGCTTGATAGGCAGCTCATCCCACGATTCCTTGAGAATAACGGCCACATCGACCTCACAGCTAAGAAGCAGTTCAATGGACTGCATGGAATTACGGGTGCGAATTTCCACATCGACTCCTTCATAATCGCGCTTGTACTGAGCGAGCCACTGTGGCACGAGATAATGGGAGGGGAGATAGGTAGAAGCAATCCGTAGCCGTCCCTTCTTCCCTTGCTTGATTTCTGTTAGCTGTGATTCGATTTCGCGTTCCCAGTCGTAAATGCGGCGTGCTTTTTCAAAAAGAAAGCGCCCCTCATAGGTAAGAGAAATACCACGGCCATCCGGGATGAGCAAAGTAATTCCCAATTCATTTTCGAGCTTGCGGATTTGGGCACTTACAGCAGGCTGGCTGATCGAGAGTGCGATTGCTGCTTCGGTGACACTGCGTCGTGACGCTACTTCTACGAAAATGCGGAGTGCATGTAAGTTCATCCTGTACCTCGATTCATAACTTTTGTTTATGAGTAATAGATAAAGATGTATTAGATATGATGAGTGATTGCGCGTAAGGTATACCTCAGAAAGGCAGAAAACGGGTAGAGAGAAGGATCAGGAGATGAGAGAAGTCAGCGGAAAGACACAAGTCGTGGCAGTCGCACTGATAACAGCATTATGCATGATAGGAGATTCGATGCTGTATGTGGTGCTTCCTCTTTTCTGGAAGGAGGCGGGGTTAACATCGCTGTGGGAAGTGGGGGTATTGCTTGCGGTGAACCGTTTCATCCGTGTACCACTCGGCCCCCTTGTTGGAAAATGGTATGAGCGCTCGGGCGGACGCACGGGTTTGATTGTGGCAGTGGTGTTGGCCTTTCTGACGACACTTTCGTACAGCTTGGAAGGCTTTTGGCTGTGGCTTGTGATGCGATGCTTGTGGGGAGTCGCTTGGACATTTTTAAGACTAGGTGCGTTTTCCTTAATCGTGACCGTTTCCGAAGGGCATAATCGTGGGCAGCTCATGGGCTTGTACAACGGACTGTATCGATTGGGCAGTCTTGGCGGCATGCTGGTTGGAGCGCTGCTGGCCTCTTGGTACGGGCTTTCTGTTGCCTCCATCGCACTTGTGGTACCTACCTTGTTTGCATTCATTCTTGTTTTTCGCTATATACGTCCTTCCTTTACCAGTCAGCATCCGGCAGACGTGAAGCAGATGGATACAGGAAAACGCTTGTGGAGTCAGGCGCAGGTACTGTTGACGCTGACGACGGCATTGCTCGTCACGATGGTGTACCAGGGGGTGTTTACCTCCACGTTAAGCAGAGTGATCGAAGTACGCGAACCGCTTATCATGATTGGCGGAGTCGTGCTGGGGGCAGCGGTGATTGCAAGTGTGATCCAAGGCATTCGCTGGGGGTGGGAGCCGTGGGCGGCCCCATTGGTAGGCAAATTGTCGGACAGGCATGGCCGGACGAATCTATTCATCGGGACATTGCTAGTCGCCTCCGTTCTGTTTGCCGCGTTGCAGGCAGCGTCTTCGCTTGTTCTATGGTTTGCGATTTTATTCGGCATCCAGCTGACCGCAACGATTATTACGACCGTGATGGATACCCTTGCGGCAGATGAAGCTGCAAAACAGGCGAACAGCCAAGCAGTAATGACACAATACTCAGTTGTAAGTGACCTGGGCGCAGCGCTGGGGCCGCTCTTAGCCTTCTGGCTGGATGAACAGGTTGGTTTGGGTCCAATGTACACCGGAATAGCGATCATCTTGCTTCTGGTCGGACTTGTATGGTTGGGCCGACCAAAGCTGATCAAGATGGAAAGCGCTTCTTAATAGTTGTCATGACGTAAGCAATGGCTGCCTCCTTGTCCGGACCGTGCAGCAGCATATGGTTCGAATGCTCGTACCAGGTGATTTGCGGGGAGGCCGATTCGTCTACGCTGGTTGCGAGTATTTGTGCGCTCACGGCGTGTACAGTGTCGTCTCGCCTTGCTTGCAGCAGGAAGTAAGGGGTCTTAATTTGAGACAAAAGCGGCTTCGTTTCTGCCAATAGCCTGCGAAATTGCAGCATACTGCTAATAGGGATTCTGCCGATGCCATGTATGTAGCGTTTGGAGTGGGTAGAGAAATCCTCACGCAAATAGTGCATCGCCTCTTTGACATCCCAATATTTATAAGGGGTATTGATGGTAATCAGCAGGGCGACGGGGTATTTCGTCGTCAAGTGAAAGGCGAGCAGTCCCCCCATGGAAAATCCGATAACCACGATGGTGTCAGCGCGCATGGACAGTCGCTTGTAGCCTTCTTCTGCCGAGCGAAGCCAGTCGTGGCGGGTGCTTTTTGCCATGTGTCGACGAGTAGTCCCATGTCCCTCCAAGGTAGGGCATTCCACCTGATAGCCAGCTTCGCGGAGCTTTTTGGCGAGTGGGAGTATGTCGTTGATGTCTCCGGCAAATCCATGGATGAGTAAGCAACCGACTGTTCCTGACATGGAATCTCTTCCTCTCAGATACTGGGAAATTTGATGGATCATCCATATTATATACGAAAAGGTGAGAGGGAGGCGACCGCGCAAGTGTGCCCACACTAAGCAAAAAAAGGAAAGAAAAAGCGACTTCACGCAGCTGCGATGAAGTCGGCTATTTACTAACGGGGGTTCTGTACCTGAAAAATAGGTTACAGCCCAATTGTTTTCAGTTCTGGAGAGATAACTAGCGTAGGTTGTGTGCAGGCTTGGATATCTTCCGCTGTATAGCCTTCTGCTACTTCGACGAGGACGAGCCCATCTGGTGTGACGTCCATGACAGCTCTGTCCGTAATGATACGGTTGACAACCTTCTTGCCGGTAAGTGGCAGAGCACATTCATTCAAGATTTTTGTCTCACCATGCTTGTTGACATGATCCATGATGACGACGATTTTTTTCGCGCCGTGGACGAGATCCATGGCACCACCCATGCCCTTGACCATTTTTCCAGGAATCATCCAGTTTGCGAGATCACCCGCAGCAGAAACCTCCATCGCGCCCAAAATAGCGAGGTCGATATGGCCGCCGCGAATCATCGCAAACGATTCAGCACTGGAGAAGTAGGCCGCACCTGGAATAGCCGTAACGGTTTCTTTTCCGGCGTTGATTAGATCAGGATCGAGGTTTTCCTCTGTCGGGTAAGGGCCAATTCCAAGCAAGCCGTTTTCCGATTGTAGAACAACCGTTTTTCCTTCCGAGATGTAGTTGGCGACGAGCGTGGGCATTCCAATCCCCAAGTTTACGTAAAAGCCATCTTCTATTTCCTCGGCGGCACGAGTGGCGATTTGCTCACGTGTAAGCGACATCTGTGTTTTCCTCCCTTGAATGTAATCCGGTTCTCGCTTTTGCTACTTACGAGCGGATAGTGCGTCGTTCGATGCGTTTTTCGAACGAAGGTGCCTGTATCACACGTTGCACATAGACACTTGGTGTGTGAATATGCTCAGGGTCCAGTTCACCTGTCTCTACGATTTCTTCCACTTCGACGATGGTGATTTTTCCGGCTGTTGCCATCATCGGATTGAAGTTTTGGGCTGTTTTGCGGAAGACGAGATTGCCCATCTTGTCAGCCTTCCACGCTTTGATCAGTGCGAAATCACCCGTGATGCCATACTCAAGCAGGTACTCTTTCCCTGCGAAATCACGCGTTTCCCGTCCTTCAGCGATAGGTGTGCCAACTCCAGCTGGGGTATAGAATGCTGGAATACCAGCTCCGCCTGCACGAATTCTCTCCGCCAGCGTCCCTTGTGGCGTCAATTCGACTTCGAGCTCACCCGACAGAAATTGACGTTCGAATTCCTTATTTTCTCCCACATAAGAGGAGACCATTTTTTTGATTTGCTTTTCGCGTAAAAGGAGACCGAGTCCCCAATCATCTACCCCACAGTTATTTGAGACGACTGTCAAGTTTTTCACTGCTTTGTCCCGCAGGGCGATAATCAGATTCTCTGGAATTCCTACCAGTCCGAAGCCGCCCACTAATAAAGTGGCTCCATCGTGAATATCAGCCACGATGTCCGTGTAAGAAGTGTAAATTTTGGCCATGACGATCACTCCCACCATGAAAAAATAAAGGATTTGTGTAAGCGCTAACAATAGGGTCGGTGCAGATGCCCCGTTTCCCTGCCCTTCTATCATACTAGATACGAGTTACAAACAAGTGACGAGACATTTGGATTAGAAAAAATAATGTAAAATGACAGAAAAGTAGTACAACTATACCATTTTTTTCTGTAAAATATATTTTGTCAATATTCGTCGTTTCTTTGTCAGTATAGGAAGATTCAGGGGGAAATGTGGGGTTGCAGGAATGAAAAATACGAATAAATGGATAAGTCTCACGGTTGTGGTCCTGTTGCTCGTAGGGTGCGAAAAGCTAAATGAGGATGTTTCAAGTCTGAAACGAACGAAAGAAGAAACTGTCATCAAGGTGAAAACGGTAAGTGCGTATACGGTGGAGAATGGTAAGGATGAGCGACTGATGGAAGTAGCAGGTGTAGTGGCACCGCGTCAGGAGCTGGCATTATCGTTTGGCGCCTCAGGCAAAATTTCAGGCATTCTCGTTGAAAAAGGTGCCGCTGTCAAGGCAGGGCAGACGTTGGCGACATTAGATGGAACGGCCTTGCAGCAAGGAATTCACGCAGCCCAAGGACAAGTAGCAAGTGCTGCGATCAAGCGGGAAAAGGCCGCCAAGGGACCGGAGAGTCATGAGGTGCAGACCAAGAAGCTACAGGTAGAAAAAGCGAGAGAACAGATGCAAAAAGCTCGCGACGAGCTCTCCAAAGCGGAGATTCTGTATGCGAATGGAGCCATCTCGAAAGATGAAAAAGACAAGCTGACCTCAGTACTTCGACAGGCTGAGTTGAGTCTGGAAGAGGAGCAAGTTGCGTACAACAACCTGCTGAAGGGCGCCGATCCACTGGATATCGAAGAAGCGAATGCAAGTATCCAGCAGGCCAATGTTCAATTGAGCCGCGCGAAGCAGGAAGCGGCTGATGCGGTGATCAAAGCTCCGTTTACAGGTGTGGTAGCTGCGATCTCCAAGACAGCGTCAGAGCAAGCTGGCCCTGGGACAGAAGTCATTCGGATGGTCGATACGAGCTCTTGGCTTGTTAAGCTGCAGGTAGAAAGAGAGCAAGTCGCCCATTGGCAGACAGGTAAAGTGGTAAAGGTAAAAGCTCCGGACGGCAGTGAAGTAGAAGGAAAAGTGACGTTTGTCTCACCTGTTATGGATACCAGCTTGGGTTCTTATCCAGTCGAGGTGACCGTAGACGGCAAGAATGTAGCGTGGAAGGGTGGCATGACTGTCACTTGTCAGTATCCGCTGCCAGCGTCAAATGTTGCGCTCGTTCCTGTTAGCAGCATCGGTGTCTCTGATGAAGAATATTACGTCATGAAAATCAATGAACATTCAGTGGAAAAGACGTTTGTCAAAGTGGGGGCATTGCAAGGAACCTTCTATGAGGTAGTGGAAGGCCTCGTGCCTGGTGACCAGATTGTTGCTGCAGGCTTGTCGTATGTAGTGGATGGTGAGGCGGTGAAGGTGGCGGATGAATAACAAGACATTTTTATCGATTATCCCCTCCTTTGCCCGCATCCTGGCGGTCATTTGCTGTCTACTTGCGGTAGGAGCTTGGTTCGGGCTTGATATCAAGACGTTTCCGGATCGGTCTGTGCCTGAATATACAATCAGTCTCTCAGCACCCAAACTCTCCTCTGCGGAAGTAGACGAATCTGTCGCGAGAAAAGTAGAGGAATCGGTACGTTCATTGGGCAGTGTCCTCACGATTGGTTCCGAATCTCGGACGGGGTCGGCGGTTATTACTGTAAAAACATCGGAACAAATCGGTTCGGATTACAAGGAACGGTTGGAAAAGAAGCTGGGAGAAATCACGAAGCAGCTGCCAGTGCAGGAGTGGAGCGTCAGTCAAAGCAATCTGGCAGATAGCAAAATTGGCTTTTATGTCCTGTACGGCACGGACTTGCAGACCTTGTCTGACGTTGCCCAAAATACCGTCTACGACAAACTGATCAATTTGCCAGGAATTGCTCGCATCGAAATGGACAAGCAAGCCTTGAAAGAGCAGGTAGATATTATTTTCCGACCGTCCATGCTACTCGCTTACGGGCTCACACCTGCTGATGTTCTGTCGCAACTGCCGACAGATGTGGTTGGAAAAGAGGTAGGCTCTGTTGGAGCTGATAAGGATCGAACCATTATTCAATGGACGAGTAAATCGGAAGGGCTGCAAGATCTGGGTAAGCACTTGATCTCCACCGATAAAGGATACGTGCCACTAAATACGTTGGCTGACATTCGTGATCGACGCGGGAGCAAAGGCGAACAAATCGGGATGTATCGAGGCTCGCCTGCATTAGGAATCAATGTGTACGCAGCAGATGTCGGGCAATTGCCTGTGATCAGCAAGCAAGTAAAGGAAGCGGTTGGCGAGTTGAATCAGGCTTCAGGCGGCAAGTACCGCCTCGATTTGTTTCGTGACGACGCGCAGACAATCACCGCTGCATTGAGACAGCTTGGGGCACTGGCTGTTCTAACCGCTGTCCTTTGTTCGCTCTTTTTATACCTGACCCGAAAACAATTGTCAGGGGCTGTACTCGCGCTTTTGGCAAACGTTCTAGCGGTCGGCAGTGTTCTTGGAGGCATGTGGCTTTGGGGCATTCCATTGACGCTCTCCACGCTTGGACCACTCGTATTGTTTTCGCTATTGTTCACAGGAGCAGGCAATGCGTTATTTCATCAGTTTTCTCGATTGCCCTCGTACTCGGTTGTTCGTTGTTTGCAAGTGGCGTGGGGGCTGATGAAGCCGTTTTTGCTCACGGTTGTCGTAGTGGCAGCCTGTTGGACAGGTGTCGTTTTCACTGATTTCCTCAAGGCAGAAGACAAGGTTGTCTTGTACGATGCTTGGCCAGTTCTTTTGCTGGGGACGTTTGCTCTTCTTCTTATCTATGGATTTATCACGCCAGTACTGACAGGAACGTGGCTGGAAGCTTCCGAACGAGTAGAGGAGGATACACCACGGGCTTCCAATAAAGTGACAAGTTATTTTCAAGATCGCTGGGAACGACTGGTGGAACAAGGGTATTTGCCTTATGGAATCACACTGGTTGCCTCGCTTGTCTTTGTCTTTTTGCTCAAGTCGTTTATTCTTGTAGATCCGTACGCCAAGCTTGATTATGGGGACAAGTCGCTTTCTTTGCCAATGGTGCAGGGAAGCAGCATCGATGAGGCTATGCGGGCAGCACAAATAGCTGAGGAGCGCTTGCTCGCCATTGACGAAGTCCGAGATGTCTATACGATTGCCTCCGAAGAAAATCTAAGCTTTCAACTAAAACTCGTGGACAAATACGACTGGACGCAATCGGTCTCGGAGCTGGAAAAAGTACTGGACAAAGAGCTGCGAGATATTCCTCAGACAGATCCGTTTGCGCTGGTCATTAATAAAGACAAGGCAACACGTCTCGTCTTGACGATCATGGGGCCATCCTTGCAAACGACGCAGAACATTGCTAATGAAGTATTGGCATTCATGGAAAAACAGAGTGCGAAAGATAAAGAGGGGCGAGAACTGGTAACAGATGAACGAATTGGTCCAGGTGCAGAGGGGACCTTTATCGACATTCGTCCGAAACAAGAGATGCTGGCACGCTACCGGATTACGCAAGAGGAGATCAAGAGACAACTGGAGAGCTATTTGGGAGAAAAAACAGCTGGCAGTGTCTATTGGAATGAGCGTCAGGTACCTATCCACGTCCGATTCGCTGACGGGTGGATGGACTATCCGGATCAAGTGAAAAATATTTTGATTCGAACCTCACAAGGTACGGTGCGATTATCTGAGCTGGTAGATTGGTCGATCGGCAGCGAACCGCCCATTTATCAACGGGAAGACGGACTGTATGTCTTCAAGGTAAGCAGTGCCGTCTCAGACCCTAGTCGAATTGAGCTGTGGTCTTACATCATTCCTTATTCCATGCAAGAAAAGGTGACGATACCTGAAGGCTACACGGTATATAACGACGATGAGCTGAAGAAATTGGAGGAGAAAAAGCTCAACAAGGTTGATTGGAGCAGCCGCTTCTTGACGATTGGCAGTCTGGTTGCCCTCGTACTTATCATGAGCTTGCTTTTGCAGCGCAGAACGCGCGATGGATTATTTGCCCTCGTTCTCTTGCCAGTCTTGTCTGGAGGCTTTGCGCTGGGATTGCTGTGGTTGGATCGATCCATGAACGTTATGAGCTTCTACGGTATGGTTGCTGCCATTGCCGTCATCGTTTTGCAGGCACTTCTTGCGTTGGATGAGCTGTACAAGGCCCAAGCCGAACAGGAGCGGGTTTGGGTCGGTATCAGGCTTGGGGCCAAACGCACCATGGTCAATCAAGCGGGGATATATTTGGCGATCGCGTTAGCCAGCCTTCCGCTAGCTGGGGGCTTGGGTAATGGGAATGATTCGTTTGCGTCCTTTGCCAGCGTATTGTTGTTTGGCATTCTAATGGGGGCTTTTGCCACAATGGCACTTCTTCCTGGTATGCAACTTGCAGCTGTGCAAAGACAGGCTGCCCATTCTGAGATGTCCTTGCCGATCCTCTCTCGTCATTTGCGGATTTGGTGGGAAAACAACCAAGTACGTCGCCGCGATTTCAAAGATAGAAAACGGGAACAAGCCCGCTCACAAAAAACAGGACAAGCCGAAGACTCGAACTACGATTCCCGGGGGTATGTGCCTGTACAAGAGGACTTCCTGCCTCTTTCTTCTTCTACACATGACGCCAACCGCTAAAATAGGTTGGCGTTTTTCTTTTTCAATCGTTCACGTAGCTGTAACCGACTAACCAGGTATGCGTCATGGTAAGATAGGAAAGAGAATCGAAAGCAGGGGGTAGCAAACACGTGCGTCGATATCGAAAAGTATGGGATTACTTGCTTTTGATTGTCATTCTACTTGGGTTGTTCATTTCTTCTTCGCAGCCATACGCTAAGCAAGACATGCGAGGAACGATAGACAAGCTCGTGGATGAACAGAGCTTACAGGACCGTATAGGCGACATATCGATTCCTTACGGAGGCAAGGATGTGAGCCTGGAAGAAAAGGGAGCGGCTGGTTTTATCGAGTTCTTGATACGGAAAGGAACACACTTTACAGTTTTTGCCCTCTTGGCTTATAGCTGGTATCGCGTATTTTCGCATCATCTCTCGTTTGGGCAAGCACTGCCCTGGAGCGCTTTTTGCAGTGTGATGACGGCAGTTTTGGATGAATGGCACCAGACGTTTACACCGGATCGAACTGGAATGGTGCAGGATGTTTTGCTCGATGCATCTGGATCTGTCACGATGTTGTTGATAATTGCTCTCAATTACCTGTATTCACGAAGAGCATATCGTTATAAAATGTAGGGAGCCTATCCATCCTATGAGGAGAGAAGGCTGCGATTGAATGATTGGAGAGTGGAGTAGATCGTGGTAGAAAAAAAGAATGTCCTTGTACTGAACTGCGGAAGTTCTTCGGTGAAGTACAAGCTGTATGAAATGCCTTCCAAAACATTGATTGCGCATGATTATTTGGAGCAAATCCAGCGTGACCAATATGAAGATGCTATTCGGGGAGTGTTTGAATCCCTCAAACAATATTCGATAGATATCGTTTCCCATCGTGTTGTCCACGGCGGGGAAGCATTTAAGCAGTCCGTTATTGTCAATGACCAAGTAAAAGACGAAATTCGTAACCTGTCCCGTTTCGCCCCGCTTCATAACCCCATTAACCTGACTGGGATTGAAGTTGCTCAAAGTCTGTTTCCTGATTTGATTCACGTAGCTGTTTTTGATACAGCGTTCCACCAAACCATGCCACCATCTTCTTATTTGTACGCACTGCCTTATGAATACTACGAGCAATACGGTATTCGCAAATACGGTTTCCATGGAACGTCTCACCGCTATGTCATGGGCCGTGCAGCAGAAATGATGGGTCGCCCGAAAGAGCAGCTTCGTCTGATCAGCTGCCACATCGGAAGCGGGGTAAGTATCACGGCGATCCGAAATGGTGAATCGTATGATACGTCGATGGGTATGACGCCGTTGGCTGGTTTGTCCATGGGTACGCGAAGCGGAAACATTGACCCAGGTATCATCCCGTATATTGAGGAAATTGAAAAGACCGACACGGCTGGCGCTATTAAGATTCTGAATAACAATAGCGGTCTCATGGGCGTATCGGGTGTATCCAACGATTTGCGCGACGTTATGAAAAAAGCAGAAGATGGACATCTCCGCAGTAAGCTTGCGCTGGAATTGTTTACCACTATTCTGCATAAGCATGTGGGACTGTACCTTGCTCGACTGAATGGAGTCGACGGCATTATCTTTACGGCAGGTGTCGGAGAGAATAGTGCTGCCGTGCGTGATTTGGTGTGCTCTGGTCTGGAATTTGCCGGGGTAAACCTGGATCGTGAGGTAAACCGCACCAGCAAAGGTGAGACATTTATCAGCACGAAATACTCTCCGGTAAAAGTCATGGTAATCCCGACAAATGAAGAACTTGTAATGGCAATGGATGCATTCGAACTGGGGCATAACTAGCTTGGAGTAGGTGCCTAGAAAGAATAGGCTTTTCAGTATTGGAATTTCTCTGCTATACTAAGAGAATGAGGCTTCTGGTTTGAGGTTCTCACCATTTTTCTGAAAAAATAAAAGGAGTGCAAACTGGATGGCAGTACAAGTGGGAAGCATCATCGAAGGAAAAGTGACAGCGATTAAACCGTTTGGGATGTTCGTAGCAGTCAGCGAAACGGAGCAGGGGCTGGTCCACATTTCCCAAGTAGCAAACGGTTTTGTTAAGGATATCAATGATCACTTTACCGTGGGGGCACAAGTAAAGGTAAAAGTACTCTCCATTGATGATGCAGGTAAAATCTCGCTTTCGGTTCGCGCAGCACTCCCAGCGCCTGAGCGTCCGGAACGTGAAGAACGCCGTGGTGGTGGATATCGTGGAGGCGACCGCGGAGGGAATGCAAAACGAGAAAGCGGAGCTTCTTTCGAAGACAAGATGAAAAAATGGATGAAGCACAGCGAAGAGAACCTTGCGACAATCAACAAAAAGAACGCAAAACGCGGCTACTAAGCCTTGCGATAACGTAAAAAGGACGGGGATGATTCCCGTCCTTTTTTGCGTCTAGTGTTCCAGTGGATTTCCTTCTTTTTGCCAGTATTCAAATCCGCCGAGCATCTCTTTTACTCGAAAGCCGAGAGCGGCCAGTTTCGCGCAGGCCTTTGCAGCACCGTTGCAGTTGGGACCCCAGCAGTAGACGACCATGAGCTTGGTCGGGTCCAGAGCAGCCGTCGTTTCAGCGGAAATAAGCGAATGGGGGAGATTTAGAGCTCCGGGAACGTGACCATCCCGATACGCTTTCTCGCTGCGAGCATCCAGGATGTAGAAGCCTTCCACTCGGTTTTGGATGTCATTCCATACATCAGCGACATCTGTCTCGATAGAAAGCTTGTTGAGAAAATGAGTGCGAGCTACTTCAGATGACGCGGCGGGTGTTTGCAAAACAAGAGACATATCAAAATCCTCCTCGTTACGTGTGATGGTTTATGAACAAAGCATAGCATTGAAGCAATCATCATAGTTATCTATACTATTTAATGAGGATCATTACTGATTTCTATGGGAGGAAGCGGGATGGAGCTGGTTTATTTACATACTTTTCGCGAAGTAGCTCGATATGGGAGCTTTACACGGGCAGCAGAAGAACTGGGCTATGCTCAACCGACGGTAACGGCACAAATGCAAAAGCTGGAGCAGTCGTATGGAGCCCCGCTATTTGAAAGATACGGACGCAAGCTGCGACTGACGCAAGCAGGTGAAGCCTTGCTGCCGTATGCACGGGAATTGATTCGTCTGTATGGGGAATCTAAAGAAGTGATTAAGCAACAGATGACAGGTCCGATTGCCATTGGAACGATCGATACATTGGCGGCGTTCTTTCTGCCGCCGTATTTGCAGGCTTTTTGTCAGCAATACCCTCAGGTTGATTTAGTATTGCGGACGGCTGGGGAAGCAGAAATTGTGCAACAGATCAGAGATGGTTATCTCGATTTCGGGATCATTTTCGATCGCCCTTGTACAGACCCTGAGTTAGTCACCCACGTTATTCGTGAGGAAGAATTGGTGATCGTCATGCCACTCGCACATCGATTCACAACAGCAACGGCACTCACTGTCCATGATTTGGGCAGCGAGCCACTTGTATTGACCGAAGAAGGCTGTACGTATCGGGGCATGCTGCTGGAGGCCTTTGGAGAAGCTGGGATGAGTCAGCGAATCGCCTGCCAGTTCAGCAATCCGGAAGCGATCAAGCAGTGTGTACGCTGTGGCTTGGGTGTAGCTTTGCTGCCGCTCATGGCGGTCAAGAGAGAGCTAGCAGATGGGGTGCTCACAGCCGTCCCGTTTCAGTCAGATAAGCCGCCTTTTTCCATTCAGCTTGTTTATCATAAAAAGAAATGGCTATCACCTTCGATGGTGACGCTTGTAGATACGATTACGAGATCACAGAGAGAGGAATCGTGAGCAGGATGCAGCTAGATACTTCACCATTTGTCGCATGTACACCCGAGGAGACAGTCCATCCGGGAGTGCGACTCTATACCGTCAGCTACTACAGTCAAGGCTTGCTGGTAAAAGCTTCCTTGGCTGTACCAGAGGCCTATTTTCAGGAGGGAGCACGTGTGCCAGCTCTCCTGTATTGCCGAGGCGGGATAAAAGGAGTGGGACGTGTCAGACCCGAGCGAATCAGTCAAATGGCCGCCTTTGGCTACGTGGTCCTCGCTCCTCATTACCGTGGCAACGAAGGCGGAGAGGGCCGGGATGAATTCGGAGGGGCAGACAGGCATGATGTGTTTGCTGCATTTGAATTGCTCGGCAACCTAGAGAAGGTGGATAAGGGGAGAATCAGCGTCTACGGCTTTTCACGCGGTGGCATCATGGCCTTGTTTACCGCAATGGAGTGCAAGGGCGTGTTGTCTTGCGTCGTATGGAGCGGCGTCAGCGACATGTTTTTGACCTATGAAGAGCGGGTTGATCTGAGAAGGATGCTGCGCAGAATCATCGGTCACCCGCGTAAGCAGGAGGATGCCTATCGCGATCGGACGCCTTTGTATCGGATGGACGAGATTTCTTGCCCTGTGCTGATCATACATGGAACGGAAGATGAGAATGTGGGAGTGGAGCATGCTCATAAATTGGCAGATGCGTTGACGCGAGCAGGCAAACCGTATGAAAAATGGCTGGCGCAAGGGGCCAGCCATCTGTTTGTCGGAGAAGATATAGAGATGTATACGCGCAAGATGTTCGCTTGGCTGGATGCGCAAGCCTAATCTTCTTTTGGAGTAAGCGGTAGCGTGATGATGATTTCCGTTCCTTTCCCCAGCTTACTGTTCACGTGCAGCTCCCCACCGTGGTTTTCAACCATTCGTCGGGAAATCGGCAGCCCCAGACCTGTTCCATCCTCTTTTAAGGAGAAGAACGGATCGAATATACGCACCAGATACTCTTGGGAAATGCCTTCTCCCGTGTCTCTGACATGAATATGGACAGCTTGATCGTCCAGGCGGCTTTCAATGGAGAGAACGCCGCCGTCTTTCATGGCTTCAATGCTGTTTTTCATTAAATTTAACAGGATTTGCTTTAATTGCTCGACATCGACGTGAATGCGAATGCTCGGATCACAGCGGTCTACGATTTCAATCCCATGCAGCATAGCCTCGGCATTCATCAAGGGAAGAATCGAATGAACGACACCGGCTAACGGAACCTCGCGATAATCGGGCTTGGACGGTTTGGAGAGCATCAACAACTCCGTCACAATGCGGTTGACCCGTTCAATTTCCTGCAAGATCAAGGGCAAGTAGTACAAATCGCGCTCTTGATTCGATAAACGCTGTTCCAATAGCTGGATAAAGCCGTAGATGACCGTTAGCGGATTGCGAATTTCATGAGCGGCTCCCGCTGCCAGCTGACCGACCATGGCCAGCTTCTCGGATTGATTCAAGTACTCTTGAATTTGCTCTTGCTCCGTAATGTCCAAGAAGGCGACCATCCACCCGGTTTCCTGATCGTGGTGATGATTGTGCAATGGGATGTAGGAGACAAGGGCAATGAATGGTGTGTCGTCTTTTTTGTACAAGGTCATTTTGCGATTGACGAACCAGGGAGTCGGCTCATTGCGTGTGGGTGCTTCAAAGGAAACCTTGGACACGGGGTAACCGTGATCGTCGAGCTTGACCAAATGCTGTGCCAACTGGTTTACATGAAGACCGACTGTCGCATGCGAATGAGTAATAATGCCAACAGGCAGAGAGTTTAAGATTTGCTCCCGGATATTTTTTTCTTCGGTCAAAATTTGCCGTTGCCTTTCATCTTGTGCGAATAGATTGGCGATGCTACTCGACATTTTGTTGAATTCTTGCGCCAACTCAAGGAATTCATCTTGATGGGTATAAACGATTTGTTGGCCGAATGTTCCTTTCGATACTTCACGCGCTTGCTGCATCAGAGACTGGATCGGGCGCAGCAGCTCATTTCGGAAGTAAAACGTACAGAACAGCCCAAACAAGATAGAGGCTACGGAAACCGAATACGTCAGGATCAACGAGACTTTGATGCTCTCATTCGAATTCTGAAACTCTTTGTTCGTCTGATACTCCAGCTGATTGAGTGAAAAAGACAGATCTCGTTCCAACCGGTCGAGCAATGGCTGTACTTCATTGGAAAGGACATAGCTGACGGCGGGAACATTCCCTGCTTGCAGCAACGGATTTATTTTGTTCAAAAAAATAAAGTCCAGTTTTGATATCGATTCAATAATGGTAAACAAGCCACTGTTCGCCTCGGTTTTGGGAAGCGAGGAAAAACGAGCGGTATCGATCAGATTTGTATAGTACTGATCCAGGTAAGACTCGTTGCGTGTCAATGTATACATGTTCAACGCATATGTCTTGGTGTAAATCTGGTTTTTGACTTCCAGTAAGGCGCTCGTTTGAGGTAAGAGGTTTTGCGTCAAATACACTTCATCAGAGGTGACCTTTGTCATTTGATAGCTGAACAGGGTCGTTACGCAACCGATGAGAAGCATCATTACGAGATAGCTGAGCATGATTTTTTTCTGAAATCCGAGATTGCTGAAAAGGGGCATGCTGATTAACCTCCATACGAGCCACGGGAAGGAATGAGATTTTGCAATTCCCGTTCTAAATCTTCACGTACATTTGCTGGCACCATGTGACCGAATTGACTGAGATGGTTGACTCCTTCGGCAAGTCCGTACATGACTTTTCCATTCGGGAGATCCCCTTGAATAAACTGTTCCATGATGATGCGGTAGCATTGACGAACATCCTGCATCATGGAGACCAGCACGTAGTCTGGAGCGATGTAGCGCTGATCGGCAATGTATCCGATGGTGAATACTCCTGCGCGCTGCGCTTCTGTAATCACTTCAAGATTGAAGCTGTCGCCTGTGGTGTAGATGACATCCACACCTTGAGATATCATGTCGCGAGTCGTGCGAATGGCTCCCTCAATATCATTGAAATCAGGAACTTTTCCCACGACGATAGACGTGTTGGGCGATGCCTTTTTCACACCCTCGATAAAGCCTTCTAATTGCAGGAGCTCTGTGGGCTTGTCTACCAAGATGTATCCAACTTTATCCGATTTCGACATCTTCGCCGCAAGTATGCCGACGAGCTTGCCAGCAGGCTTCATATCGTAACGAATCGTCGTCTGATTCGGATGCGGAGCCTCTCCGTTAAAGGAAACAAAGTGTGATTTCGGATATCGAAGTGCCACGTCTGTAAAAGGATCAGAGAAGATGAGGCCATGACCGAGTATGAGATCATAGTCGTTGGCTGCATATTTCTCAGCCACCTTCGTGATCTGCTCCGGTTTTATATTATTAGCGATTTCGAGTGAAAAGTTAAATCTTTTTTGCAGTTCTGTCATACTCTCCAGTGCACTGCTGTTCCAGCCTTGATCATAAGTGGGGCCCTCCAGCAACAGGGCGACACGCACTTTGTCAGAAGAATGGCTGCTTTTATTTATGACTTTATCGAGATGCTTCATGCTTGTAACGAACTGACTGGTAATGAGCAGAAGCAGCCCGACTACCAAACCGGTAAATAAGACGGGAAATGGCAGCAGCTTTGGCATGCGGGATTCCTCCATAGAAAAAAAGCATAATCCACTTAAAAATATAAATACACGTCATGCCTATTATATCGGTTCTGTGAAGGTTGTGCATGGAAAAAAGGGATACGGACAGGCTAATCGTATGGAGAACATCCTGCACAGCGGGAACAGAAGGGAGGCGTACACGCGATGGAAAACGATATGGTGGAAATCCCCCAGATTCATATTCCTGATGAGGTAACACAGGTCGATCGACCGGAGATTGGAGAGACCACTCCACACCCGAAACCAGATAGTCCTCTGGCGTCGAGCGGGACAGCTGAACCCGCCAGTGACAGCGATTCGAAAGAGAGCAGCGAGCGAATCGGCTTTATTTCATAAAACCGATCGGAGTTCGCCACATTCGACAAAAGAAGTCATTTTCTCTCGTGGACAAGGCTTGCGATTTCTGCAAAAGTAGGAAGTAGAATAGCAAGCGAGATGCGAGGGGATAAGACTGCATGGCCCGATTGCTGATAGTAGATGACGCAGCCTTCACGAGAAGGGTGCTGACGGATATGCTAGGCGAACAACATGAAGTTTGTGGAGAAGCGAGCAATGGTTTGGAGGCAATTGAAAAGTACAAGGAGCTCAAGCCAGATATTGTCACCATGGATATTACCATGCCGCACATGCACGGGATCGAAGCCATGCGTCACATCTTGGAATTTGACCGTGATGCCAAAATTTTGATCTGCTCGGCAGTCGGGCACCGGCAGAAGGTGCTGGAAGCGATGAAAACAGGAGCGAGTGATTTCGTCGTGAAGCCTTTTCAAAAAGAGCAGATACTCGATGCAATCGCACGACTTTTGTAAACAGGAAAAAGCAAACAGCCGCCAAAGCCCGGGTGGGAAGGCGGCTGTTTTTTATAAGCCAAGATTTACAAGCTGATTTCTGTTCCAATGCCGTTTGCTTTCGCACGTTCATAGACCGTTTTGGCAACGGCTGTGTCCAAATAGGCAATACCCACGGATTTGTACAGCGTGATTTCTTCATCGTTTTCTCGGCCAGGCTTTTTCTCAATCAGAATGTCTCCCAGCTCAGCGTGCATTTGTTCAAAGCTCCATTCGCCGCGTTCAATCGGAATGAGCAAATCGCCAGCTTCGTGCTGGGCTCCCTCGAGTGTATCGACCACGACTTTGCTGTTTTGTACAGTAGTCAAGTCGACCTCCTGCATATGGGGAAGAAAAGCACCGATGGCATTGATATGCGTACCAGGACGCAAGCGTGTTCCATCAAACAACGGACTGGTAGCCTTGGTGCTGCAAATCACGATTTCGGCATTCGCAACCGCTTCATTGGCATCATCCATAACCGTGATTTCGCCTTGCCACTCCGGGTAGAGCGAGAGTAGTGTTTGTTTCATTTCGTCCGCTTTCCCCCGTGTGCGGTTATAGAGATAAATGGTTGTCAGCGGACGGACTTCCATGACGGCTTGAATCTGTCCGATGGATTGTGCCCCGCATCCCAACACAGCACAGCTTTGCGCATTTTCTTTTGCTAAGTATTTGGTTGCAACGCCACTGCTTGCACCTGTGCGCATAATCGTCAACAGGCTCGCGTCCATCATCGCCACATGCTGTCCCGTTTTTGCTTCGGTCAACACGATCACGCTTTGGAGTGCTTTGATATCGTGCTTGTGATTCTCCGGGAAAATACTGATGATTTTTACCGCTACGTATTCGTCCGTTTCCAAATAGGACGGCATGTATAGACTGGTTGCTCCGTATTTCGGATGGTCAATAGCAGTACGAACAGGGGTGGTGACGTTTCCTAGCATATGCTCACGGAAGACGTGTTCCACATCTTCCAAGCAATCTTTCATCGTATAGATTTGTTCAATGTTTTCACGGCTTAATACTAGCATCTCATTCTTCCTTTCCATCAGGATTCGTCCAAATCCAAATCCTTTGTTTCCTTCGTAGCAGAAATCGCAATGAGAGAAATAACCCCGGAAATGACAATGTACAAAGCGATTGGCACCCACGAGTTGAATGAGCTTAACAAGGCAGTAGCGATCAGCGGAGCAGTACCGCCCGCTAAAGCAGCACCGAGCTGGTAGCCAACCGTTACCCCAGTATAGCGTACATTCGTACTGAAAATCTCGGAAAACATCGTACCCAATACAGCTGTGACCGGAGCCCAGAGAATCCCGAGTCCGATGACTGTAGCGACGGTAAGCCAAAGGGCTGATTTCAATGACAGCATATAAAAGTAAGGGAATGCAAACAGCATCATCGCTATAGTTCCCACGATATACAATGGCTTTCTGCCTACCTTATCGGACAGCATGCCCATGTACGGAATCGCGATGGTTGTCACTAATGTGGCGATCGTCACGGCATTGAGTACCGTTATTCGGTCGTAGCCCAAGTAGTTCGTCGCGTAGGCAATAATAAACGTCGAGAAAATATAGAACGGCGCCGTTTCTACCACTTTGGCTCCGACGGCAATCAGAACAGCTTTCCAGTGATAGCGAAATGTATCTACGATGGGAACTTTCGCAATGTTCCCCGTCTTTTTTGCTTCTTGAAAAGCTGGCGTTTCATCGATGCCATTGCGAATCCAGAGTCCTAAAAAGACAAGTGCTGCACTCAACAAAAACGGAATTCGCCAGCCCCAAGACATGAATTGATCATCGGGAAGCGCACTCATCAATGAAATAGCCAACGTACCGAGCAGCATACCGATCGTTACACCCATTTGCGGGATACTTCCAAAAAAGCCGCGTCTGCCTTTGCCGGAGTACTCTACGGCGAGAAGCAATGCACCACCCCATTCACCGCCGATCCCCAAGCCTTGAATCAAACGCATCAGGACGAGAAGAATCGGAGCCCAGATGCCAATGGCATTGTAATCAGGCAGCAAACCGATCAAGACGGTAGCGCCTCCCATCAGCGACAACGTCAAGACCAGCGTTTTTTTACGACCGATTTTGTCCCCGATATGACTGAAGATCACGCCACCCAATGGCCGGATGAAAAAGGGAAGACCAAATGAGAGATAAGAGAGCAGTAAGCCTACAGTTGGATCAGAAGAAGGAAAAAATAGCTTGTTGAATACGAGCGATGCCATGGTTCCATACAGGAAAAAGTCAAACCACTCAATGGAGCTGCCAATCAGGCTCGCGACCAACGCTTTGTTTTGAACCTTTTTGGAAACGCCCGCTTGTGTTTGTAATGCCATCGGGTAATCCTCCTTTGTCGGCAGGTATTGAAGTGTCACTTCAATTTAACAGTGAAGTATCACTTCAATTTTTGAAAATAAAGCGATTACAAATCTGATAATAATAAAGATTATAAAATGCGAT
The DNA here is from genome assembly GCF_013284245.2 of Brevibacillus sp. DP1.3A. Lineage (NCBI taxonomy): Bacteria > Bacillati > Bacillota > Bacilli > Caryophanales > Paenibacillaceae > Brevibacillus > Brevibacillus sp. DP1.3A. The sequence goes on from NZ_CP085876.1 coordinate 1,258,776, forward strand.
ATAATTTGAAGCAATAGTAAAAATTGATTATGATAGACCTATCCTTTTTACGGCGAGGTATGCAAATGGAACCTACCATTGGTGTATTAATCAAATCGCTTCGTGTCGGCAAGAAGAAGACACTCAAACAAATTGCAGAAAAAACACAGCTGTCGATCAGCTTTTTGTCCCAAGTAGAGCGTGGGAAGTCTTCCATCACGCTGGAGTCATTGAAAAAAATTTCGGAAGCCTTGGGAGTGAGCCCAGGCTATTTCTTTTCGGGTGAGTCGAGTGGAGGGAATGGGCAGGTACGCAGGGCGAGCAAAGAGCGATCTGGGCTTTTCCATGCGCCTTTTGTGTATGAGGACCTGTCCGGTGATTTGGAGAATCCGTCGCTGGTACCGATTCTCGTTACGCTTTCACCGCGTGGAGAAAAAGGCACGCCTTTTGTGCATAAGGGTCAAGAGTTTATTTACGTCCTCGAGGGTGTGTTGACTCTTTTGCTGGGGGAAGAGGAGCATGATTTGTTCCCTGGCGACAGCATTCACATGGATTCATCCGTACCGCACAACTGGGTGAACCGTACAGGCGAGGTCACCAGATTCCTTTGTGTCAATTCGCATGACAGCGACATGATTCCGAGCGCTTCTTATTAATTGACCGAGAGCGTTTAGCGAAGTCATGTTTTCTACTATAATAGAGGAACGCGTAGAAAAGAGCGGTAAAGAGGTGAAAGTGTGCCCGTAGAGCCTAACTATTTTCAACAGTATCAGCATGCTGATATCGACGAATTAGCTGATGTCATTGGAGAACTTTTGCAAAATCCGATAACGGTCGAAGATGCCGATCATAAACTGATTGCTTACAGCTCACACGGAGAAAGCACTGATGAAGCGCGCTGGTCTACCATCATGGGGCGACGGGTACCGGAAAAAGTGCTGACGCGCCTTTGGAAGGACGGCGTATTCCAGGAGCTGTTAACGCAAGACGACCCCGTACACATCCCAGCCAAGGACGAAATCGGCTTGGGGAAGCGTGTGGCGATTGCCATTCGCAGAGGGAGCGACGTACTCGGTTACATTTGGGCACAAGAGGTGAATCGACCGATTACCCGGGAAGATGATGAAATTCTTCGTCAGGCAGCACGTGTAGCTGTTTCGCGTCTCATCCAACGGCAGGGAAAACGCAAGGCGGAGGAGCAGCGACGCAAGGAATTTCTGTGGGAGCTGTTGCTGGGGAATCACAGCAGTGAGGCTGTCATTCGCCAAAAAGCGGACACCTTGCAGATGCAGCTTCCAACCTCTTATCTCATTTGTATTATTGAAGCGGCAGGAGCGCGTCTGGACCAGTACTTGTATCCGTTATTAATGCGTGACAAGCTGCTCTGGGTTGTCGACGGCTCGCAAATCATCTTATTGATCGGTCTGTCCGATGCGAAAAAAGACAAGAGTGACGTGCTTATTCGCAAGGTGGAACAGTTCCTTTCCGACTCGCTTGGCAAGCTCGAAGCACATGTCACGGAAGGACGCCAGGTGATTGCCGGGTACGGGAGAGACTACAAGTCTTACACGGATATTGTGAAAAGCTACAGGGAAGCGCTGCATGCGCTCAAGATCAAGAAGCTGTTTCCACAGGAAAATGAGGGGATTCACGGGTACCACGAGCTTGGGATTTACCGGTATCTACTACAACTGAAGCAGTGGGAAGAGGAGCAGGGCTATCAGAATGAACGGCTGGAAAAGCTCAGACAGTACGATCGCGACAACCAGACGACGCTCTTGACAACATTGGAGACTTTTTTGGATGCCGCTGGCAAGGTCAACAAGACAGCAGAGCGCCTGCATATCCACATTAATACGTTGAGCTATCGACTGAGACGAATTGAGGAGATCATGCGTGTCGATCTCGACAATATGAACCAGCGGGCTGCCTTATATTTAGAGTTGAAAATAGCCAAATTAGATGGGGAACAGTAGTTTGTTTGTGAATTTTCACAAATGAAAAGACGCTAAAATTAAAGGAATCTCCAAGGAGTATGCCCTAGGATACGCTGTACAATAATAGTAACCGCAAAGAAATTGGCGTTTCCAAGGAGGACATACTTATCATGATCGTTGGAATTCCAAAAGAAATTAAAAATAATGAGAACCGCGTAGCCATTACCCCAGCAGGTGTAGCTGCTCTGGTACAAAACGGACATTCCGTTCGTGTAGAAACAAGTGCAGGGCAAGGCAGTGGTTTTACGAATGAAGATTACAAGGCAGTAGGCGCTGAGATCGTAGAAACAGCAGCAGAAGCTTGGGCGTCTGACATGGTAATGAAAGTAAAAGAACCACTCCCTGCTGAATACGGATATTTCCGCGAGGGTCTGATTCTGTTCACGTATTTGCATCTCGCACCAGAGCCTGAATTGACTCGTGAATTGATCGATAAAAAAGTGATTGCAATCGCTTACGAAACCATCCAGCTCGACAATGGCGCTCTGCCACTGTTGATGCCGATGTCTGAAGTAGCGGGCCGCATGTCCGTTCAAATCGGCGCGCAATTCTTGGAAAAGCAATATGGTGGAAAAGGCGTTCTGCTCGGTGGCGTACCAGGCGTACCAAAAGGCGAGGTAGTCGTAATCGGCGGCGGGATCGTAGGGACAAACGCAGCGAAAATGGCGCTCGGATTGGGTGCAAATGTAACGATCATCGATGTAAACGCAGACCGTCTGCGCCAACTGGATGACCTGTTCCAAGGCCGCGTTCAGACGCTGATGTCCAATTCCTTCAACATCGCAAGCGCTGTGAAAAAAGCAGATTTGCTGGTAGGCGCTGTACTCATTCCGGGTGCTCGTGCTCCACGTCTGGTAACAGAAGATATGGTAAAAGACATGTCACCTGGTTCTGTGATCGTAGACGTTGCGATTGACCAAGGCGGATCGATTGAAACAGTTGACCGTATCACTACGCATGACAAACCAACCTATGAAAAGCACGGTGTGATTCACTATGCGGTAGCCAACATGCCTGGTGCAGTCGCTCGTACATCTACATTGGCCCTGACCAACGTAACCGTTCCTTACGCGGTACAATTGGCGAACAAAGGCTACGCACAAGCGATTCGCGACAACAAAGCATTGGCAAAAGGCGTAAACGTCATCGACGGCAAAGTAGCTTACAAGGCTGTAGCTGATGCGCATAACCTGCCGTATGCTTCTATCGAGGAAGTTTTGCTGGTGAAAAACTAGCTTCAACGTAAATAAAAGAAGAAACTGCTTGTCCGAGTTTACGGCAAGCAGTTTTTTTATTCATTCATTCGGCCCAAGCGGGTCAGGGTATTTGACCGAACCCATCTTCATTTTTCCGGAATCACTTAAGTACATATGCACCTGGATTTGGGTCAGGGAATCAGGTGTGAGCTTATTGCGTTTGCGTATTTCGTATTTACGCCAAGCCTGGTAGTCTTTTTTAAACAAATTTTCCTCCAAGCTATACAGATCAACCCCTGCTTTGACTCCTTTTAGAAACGTCCCGCGAATTTGCTCGGCTACCTGTTCTTCGGAGTTTTTTCGTACGAAAGCAGGCGTAACCGCACTCATCATTTCACGAACGAACCCCTTTAGTCGGACATTGACCTGATAACGAGGATGATCTCCAGTGGTAATCGGAGTGATGTCCAATTCAACATGCTCAATGCGCATTGTCGCTTTGGGAGTGTTGTTTTGTCGCACAATGAGGCCAGCAAATTCCGTGTCACTATTCATCCACCGAATTCCCATTAAATCACGATTGGGGAAGTAACCCTGCCAATGTCCACGATGAATGGCGTGGATGCCATCGATGGAGAGGCGCGAGATGAAGCGGTTATTTTCTTTCCAGGAACGCTTGTAAAGTGTGATGTTTGGCAATAATACGGTGTTTGACGGCTCCCAAAAGTTCGAGATAAACCGATAAAATTGGATCGGTTCGATAAACGAACGCTGCTCGTAAACATCCTTTGGCTGATGCAAGAGAGAGTCCAATGGAGAAAATCCGACCAAAGAATGGGAGCTTAACACTTTGTCAATCGGCTCCCGCGTTCCGAATACCCACTTGGTGTAACGAATCAGACCGTATCGATTCATAATATCATGGGAGGTGATAACGCCCTTTTTCAAGAGGCGCTCATGAAATACGATGGAGGATACAAAGCCTAGAAACACAGGTACCTGTGCGTTTTTTTGCAGGTTATCGAAGGCAGACTGAAGCGTTTTCCCTTTTCCGATCGAAATGGTGGCAGGTGGAGCTTGAAGGGTAGTTGATGATTCCTGCTTGGCGACGGTAGACAGATCGGTGGATTGGGCGTAAAAAACATACTCATTGTTGATGTAATCAATGCCCATCGCAGATAAGTAGCGAAGGTCCTGAATGGCTTTCTGATCCCAACAGCCGCTAAGAAGAGTGGTTGCCAACAACAGCATAGCCGACGCAATCCGCATGCACTTCATTTGTTATCGCCACCCTTAGCTGTTCTTGTCCGAAAAAAACTGGTCATGGATTTGAACAAGACATTGAACAGTGTGGACAAGGAGTTGGATGAACCCATCAAAATATACGATCTGCCAAAGGAGGTCAAGGTGGACAAGTAGTACACGATGGCAATCATCCCGAGGATAAAGCCGTACATGCCGATGATCGCAGAAAGGAAGAAAACAGCGAAACGAGCAACTGTTACCGCGCCGCTTAATGACTGATTGACCAGTGTGAAGGATGCAACGACGGTAAGGGAGCCGATAAATAGCATCGAGGGAGATGTCAGTCCTGCACGAATGGAAGCATCCCCGATAATCAGTGCGCCGACTAATGCCAGTGTCTGCCCGACGTTTTTGGGCAAACGGGCGCCTGCCTCACGCAGAAATTCAAAGATAAACAAGATGAGAAATAGCTCCATCGGTGCGGAAAACGGCAGCCCTTTTCGGCCTTGTGTAACGGTAGCGAGCAATTGAAAAGGATATTGCTCTACATTATAGGCGGATAGTGCAATCCAGAAGCCAGGAAGAAAGATTGCGATCCAAAATCCACCCAGGCGCAGCATGCGTTCCAGCCATACATAGGTAACAGGGTACTGATCGTCTTCAGGAGATTTGATTAGTTCGAGTAAGGTTACAGGTGCCACGAGTGCCAAGGGTGAGCCGTCTACCAATACGACGACCTTACCTTGCAGCAGCATGTAAATGACATAGTCAGGGCGTCCAGTATAATCAACCAATGGAAATAGGGAGTGAGTGTTGTCACTCAGTATCTTTTCCAGAATGGCGCTGTTCACAATTTTTTTTGAGGTACATTTGTGTAGTCTCTCACGCATCATCTCTACCAGATCTTCAGATACCCCATCTGTGATATACATCATACCGATTCTTGTGCGCGAGCGCGTTCCGAGAATAAAAGGCTCATAGGCCAGAGTAATCGTTCGCATGCGCTTGCGAATGAGAGCAACGTTCGTGGAGAGATCCTCGACGAAGCCGTCCCGAGGACCTTTGATCGAAATCTCTGTATTGGATTCTTCAGGATTGCGCTCTGGACGATTGGAGATGTCCCAGGCAAACGGAGGAGAGTCTCCAATAAAAATCAGTAAATCTCCTGCAAACAGTCGCTCAACCCACAACTCTGGGTTCGTGAAGAGTGGGAAAAGGGGAAGCGAACGCAAATCACCAATAGCTAGGAATCGCTCCAATTGCGGCAAGGCCGTATCTTGTAATTGACGAACGTCTGCAAGTCCTTCGCAATAAAGCATCAATACAGGCTGATCCTCAGATGTGACCGTGCGCATAAAAACGACGTCCGCACAATGCGCGAATTTTTCCCGCAGTTCCTCTTCAAGGGTCATAAGGGGCCCCCTCCTGTCTGGATGGTTTGCGCAGGGATATCAGGATGAGTGCGAGTGAGACAACAACCATGATGACGAAGTAAAGTGGGTAGTATACACGCGATAAGAAGGCTACGAATTGCATGTCGCTGTAAGGGAGGCTGGTGAAGGCGATCATGCTTCCACCGAAAAACAGCATCATGAATTTGCGTTGCTTTCGGGTTCGTATCGTGATCAAATCTCCTAAAAGAATCAGGCAAAGCGTTATTCGAATAAAAGCACCAGAAAGCCACTGGAAAATCGAGAAAAACTCCATGTTCTCGATGTCTTTTCCGATCGTGAGTAGCCGCCATTGTTCAAATGCAGGAAAACGTTGACGAGCGGACTCCACAGGTCCAAATTCTGCAATTGCCCCTGTCAGTGGGCTGAGTGTCAACAGCAACGTGATACCGAGCATGACAAAAAAGTGTACGAGTCGAAACGGCTTTCGTACGTGATGCTGGAGCAACAGGAGCAGAAACATCTCGGTGAAACCGCCGCCAACGTAAAGCATCCCATGTAACAGCGGACGAAAACCGTTCTGGAAAAGCGGGAGCAAAAGACTATAATCCTTTTTGGGAATATTGCCAAAAGCAACGAAAAATCCGAGCAACACGACTATGGGGAGCAAGATGCCTGCTGTGATTCCAACGGAGGTCATACCTCCAATAGAAGCGAGTACACATAGCCCCATCAAGGCTAAAGCGGTCACCCACTCGGGTGTTCGAGGCAAGTAGTTTACGGTTGTCCAAGTTTGCGTATCGATCAGATTCGTTAGCGCCATTAGGTACAGGCAAATCATGATTGGAACGAGCAAGAAATTGCTGACGATTTTTCCTGATCGTTGTGAAATCCACTCATACAAAGACTGTTGAACCAAACTTCGATTAATTACAAACAGCAGATACGCCCAGAAGGAAAAGGGGATACCTGAAAGCAACACGCTCAACCAAGCATCTCTGCCTGCTTTACTAAGTACGAGGGGGATGACGGTTACGTGGTTCGTAATGCCGATCGTCAGCATCATCACCATAATGGCTTGACCAATCCCGATTTTTCCGTCCACTTTCATGAAAGACTTATCCCCCTGTGCGTGGTGGTGTTGTTAGGATTTGCCTGCTTGCTTGGAAATATGTATCAGGTATAAAGGTTACATCCTCCCGAAAAAGTATGGTATTCTACTATGAGGTAAAAAGGTAGAAACGGAGTAAGGAGTGCAGCCGATGTATCAGCTCATAAGAAAATATCTATTCCAGCAAGATGCGGAAGAGATTCATGAAAAGACAATTGGTGCCTTAAGGCTAGTGGAGGATTCTGCTCCAGGCAAAAGCATCCTGAAGATGATCTATCAGGTAAAAGACCAGCGGTTGGAGAATAAGCTGTGGGGAATGACGTTTCCGAATCCAGTCGGACTTGCAGCCGGTTTTGATAAAAATGCAGAAGTCTATCATGCGTTGGGTGCTCTTGGTTTTGGGTTTGTGGAAATCGGGACGTTGACGCCGCAGGGGCAGCCAGGCAATCCGAAGCCGCGTTTGTTCCGATTGCCGGAACATCAAGCTGTCATTAACCGGATGGGCTTCAACAATCACGGTGCGTATTTAGCTTCCCAGCATTTGGTCGGTTACGCATACTCAGATGTTCCGATTGGGATTAACATTGGGAAAAACAAAGTAACGCCGAATGAAGAGGCGGCCATCGACTATAGCAAATGTATGGACATGCTCTATGCATACGGTCACTATATCGTCATTAACATCAGCTCTCCGAATACCCCGAATCTGCGTGACTTGCAGGAAACAGAGAGCTTGCGTCATTTGGTGCGTGCAGTAAGGGAAAAGGCGACTGAAATGGAAGCGCGTGCCATCAAGAAAAAACCGATATTGCTGAAAGTAGCACCAGACATGTCGGATGAGCACATGCGCGATGTTGTTCACGCTGCTGTTGAAGAAGGCATATCCGGAATTATCGCTACCAATACGACACTGTCACGCGAGGCGGTTTCCGGACATCGATTTGCCGAGGAAGCTGGTGGCTTGAGCGGAAGACCTCTTACGGAGCGTTCCACCGCTTGGGTAAAGGAGATTTATCAAGAAGTAGGAGACAAGGTACCAATCATTGGTGTCGGAGGCATTTATAACGGCGAAGACGCCTACGCGAAAATCCGAGCAGGAGCCAGTCTCGTTCAGGTGTATACGGGGATGATTTATCAAGGCCCAGGTATTGCCAAGCAAATCAACAAAAAACTGCTCAAGCTCATGCAGCGCGATGGTTTTAAACATATTAGTGAAGTAATTGGCGTGGACGCAAAAGAATAGATAGAACAAGCACGCATAGGTCGATGGCTCCGTTTGTAGTGGGTCATTGGCTTATGCGTTTTTGCTTATATTCTTCCGATTTATGTAGTGATCCGGTATAATGATGTGGGACAAACATGAATTGTCTGTCAATTGCATATTGTCGGCGTTAGGTGCCTTTATGTGACGCATAAAGGGTAACAGGGAATCGGGTGAAAGTCCCGAGCGGTCCCGCCACTGTAACCAAGGAGCTCTCTTTGAGAAGGAAACCACTCATTTTCGTATGGGGAAGGACAAAGAGCGCATGGATCTGGAAGCCAGGAGACCTACCTAGTAGCCACACCACAGAACCTTCGCGGAAAGGAGCGGTGAATACGAGGCAATGAGGCTGTATAGTCAGTCTGTTGTTTTGTGTGCACATCTCGTCCATTGATGGATGGGATTTTTTTATTTGTAGGAAAGAACGAAAGTCAGTGAAGGAGGAATGAACATGAATCGATATCGTCTCGTATCGACTTGTCTGATGATCGCGGGCTTTGTCCTGTATTTTTTGCTCAATGAACCAGAGACAGGACATGCGATGCACATCATGGAAGGGTATTTGCCATTGTCCTGGGCCTTATTTTGGTGGGCTGTCTTCTTGCCATTTTTTATGCTTGGAATTCGCTCGATTAACAAGATTGTAAAAGAACATCCCGAAATGAAGCTCCTTATTGGCGTTGCTGGAGCGTTTGCGTTTGTTTTATCTGCACTAAAAATACCTTCGGTTACAGGCAGCAGCTCTCATCCGACTGGAACGGGGCTTGGCGCCATTATGTTTGGGCCTTTTGCGATGTCTGTGTTAGGGAGCATGGTGCTCTTGTTTCAAGCTTTGCTTTTGGCACATGGAGGTTTGACTACGCTAGGGGCAAATGCTGTATCCATGGCTGTAGTAGGACCACTGGTGGCATACGGAATCTATCGGATGATCATGAAGGTCAACGGAAGCCAACGTCTGGCTGTTTTTGCGGCGGCTGCTTTGGCTGACCTCGCTACCTATGTGGTGACTTCGATTCAACTGGCACTCGCATTTCCAGCTGAATCTGGCGGAGTGTTGGCCTCGTTTGCCAAATTTGCAGGAATTTTTGCATTCACGCAAGTACCGCTCGCAATCAGTGAAGGTCTGTTGACTGTCCTTGTTTGGAACTGGTTGTTATCTTACAACGCAAAAGAGCTTACACAGCTTCGTTTGCTCAAACGGGAGGAATCGCTGTGAAAAAAGGATGGAACTGGCTTTTACTCTTGGGGGTAATCGTATTGGCGATTGTCCCGCTGTTGCTGGTGCAGGATTCGGAATTTGGCGGCGCAGACGGCGTAGCGGAGGAAGCGATTAAGGAAATTGCTCCGAATTACGAACCGTGGTTTCAACCGCTGATAGAACCACCAGGGGGAGAGACGGAGAGTCTATTGTTTGCGGTGCAGGCGGCGTTGGGAGCGGGAGTGGTTGGCTACGCTGTAGGCTTGTACAAAGGTCGGTTGGATAAGCGGAAAAAATGAACGGTCTGCAGCTTGATTCACTTTCTTATCAAAGCAGGCTAAAACGTCTGCCGCCAGCTCATAAGTTATTGCTGGCGAGTGTATTGTTACTACTCGTCTTGGTGGGACATGTATGGATGCAGATGGCCGTCGTTGTTTGGATGACGGTATGGGTAGTGGTGTATGCCCGTATTCCTGTCCGTATCTATTGTGCCTTTATGATCGTGTCGCTCTCGTTTTTCGTGGCGGGGCTCCCTGCCCTATTGGTAGAAGGGGCGAGAGCAGGAGAAGTACACGTCCAGGTCGCGGCAGCATGGGAGTTGGGTTCGTATGTGCTCTATGTGCCTATGTCATCATTTGGTAAAGTTTGGATTTTATTTTGGCGTACCATGGCGAGCTTATCTTGCTTTGCTTTCATTTTGTTTACCGTGCCGTTTGCTGAAATCTTGCAGGTGCTTCGCCGACTTCGTATGCCTGTCCTTGTGACTGACTTATTAATGATCATGTATCGGTTTATTTTTGTGTTGGTAACGATTTCTCACCAGCTCTGGATTGCCCAACGTTCTCGGGGAGGTCATCGCGGTTTCCGCGCGACGCTTCGAGATGCAGGGGTTCTCGTTGCGCAATTGTTTGTCAGAGCGATGCGCAAATACGAAGCTTTGCACAAAGGAATGGCGGCTAGAGGCTTCGGGGAGAGCATGCAGGTGCTCGCGTTCCATACCCATGCTCGCTCGCGCCGCTATGAGTGGGAGTCAATCGCAGGCTGTATGCTGCTGGTACTGCTTGAGTGGTGGACAGGAGGTTGGTGGTTATGACATCACGGTTGTTGGAGTTCATCGATTTGCAGTACACGTATCCGGGAGGGCGGGAACCCGTCCTGTCAGGGCTGTCCTTATGGATTCCAGAGGGGAAAAAATGTGTCCTTTTGGGACGAAATGGCTGTGGGAAGTCGACCTTGTTCTTGCATGGAAACGGGATCATCGAGCCACAGCAGGGACAGGTGCTGTGGAAGGGGAAACCGCTTGTCTATAAACGAGCCGCACTGCAAGAGATGACGCAAAAGGTAGGCTTGGTCTTTCAAGATCCCGAGCATCAGCTGATTGCAAGCACGGTCGCGGAAGATATATCCTACGGTTTATGCAATCAGAAGCTGTCTGTGGACGTAATCCGGGCTAAGGTAGAAAAGGTGCTGGATGCATTCGGGTTGAGAGAGCTGGCAGAAGCTCCGATTCATCATTTGAGCCTGGGACAAAAACGACGTCTGGCACTCGCGGGGGTCATGGTCATGGAGCCCGAGCTTTTGCTATTGGACGAGCCTACTGCGTATCTGGATCGCTATCAGACAAAAAATTTGCTGCGGGAGCTCGATGCCATTCACCAGCAAGGAACGACTGTTTTGATGGCGACACACGATATGGATATTGCGTTTGAATGGGCAGAGTGGATCTGCATCATGGATAAAGGCAGGCTTGTGTTCGCGGGAGATCCGCAGGAGGCATTGGAAAATAGAACCATGCTAGAGAGTCTTCATCTGGGTATGCCGTTGCTTGTTGATGTGTGGGAGGCACTGCCTGAACAGTGGAAGCGGGAACTTGGCGGTAATATTCCACGTTCGGTCGACGAACTGCGAAAAATGCTCAGTGTTCAGCGGGTGTGGTGAATGGAGTGGGCGCTTTCGGGTAAGCTAACCCCAAAAAGCCATGGAGGTACACAGTATGGAACAAGACTCTGTCACGAGCACATCGGTCCCGAATCATCAGGAAAAAGGAATCTCCCGTCATGTAAAGGATGAACTGATGTATCAAGTATTGGAGAAAGATATGACTACAGACGAGCAGGAAAAGAAGCTAAAAGATGATTATTTAAAAGGAAAGGCGTAAATTTGCGCCAAAAAGCCCTTCTCGCCACATAAAGGCGTGAAGGGCTTTTTACATGGAATGGTCTAGTATTATTCACGGTCACGAAATTTGATTCTCGCAGAAAAGGTAAGAAGATTTGTGCGAATTTTGTAGGGATATGTCCATTCATCACGAATAACGTAAAGAAGGCACTTACTTACAATGGGAGAAGTGATGAGGTTGTGATTTCAACTTTGAATAAGACGCTATGCGTTCAGCAACTCGTAGAAAAATTAAGAGACAAGCAGCTTCTTCATGTACCAATCGCTGATCTTCGAGAATCCAATAAAGTGTTGTATGAATACGTCAATCAGCTCAATGACTCGATTGCGATCATCCCGACCACGATTAATTCTGTCATTACAGGCGTCATCCGATTCCAGGAAGGGTTCTTTATTACCTTGGGCATGCTCATTTGGAAAGACGTCAACAAAAAAGGGGCGTTCAAAGAAGGGACATTTCTTTTTTACAAGCATGACGCTCATGATTCAATTGAAGATTGCGTCCACATTACCAATTCCATCGAAAATCACAATCTGATGGAAAGTCTGTTCTTTGCCTGCTGCGAGAGTAAGGATGGCAATTCCGTGCTTTCCTATTCGCATATCGAGCATGCGATTACATACGGAGAGCTGTATCGTGACATGAAGACCAACATCAAAAAAGGGTTTGCGTAATCGCTGCAAAACAGGAGGTGGAATAAACTTTGACATGGCTTCTTTGCTTGCTGCTTGTGACTAGTTCTTCTGGTACTTGGGGAGAGCCTTTGGCGGTCATTCAGAATGAGCTGATCGAGCGCGAGGCACATACATTCGTGGAGCGATTCATGGTGGAAGATCTCGAAAAGCATCCCGATGTCCAAGTGTATATCGTAGCAAAAGGGTACGAGCATGTTTTGAAAAAGGATGGCCAGACAGACGCAGCATTAGTTTCACAGTATGGACTGCAGGATCCCGAGAGAAAAATCGAAGGCATAGATAAGGAAACAATCGAGAGACTTGAAAAGAAATACAACTTGAAGCCACCAGAGCCCGAAATTATCTCATACGATCAGCATATTCTCGTAGAGCGTTTGGAAAAAGACAACAGAATTCGCAATGTGATGATCATCACGGTCATTAGCACACACAATCGGGTAAGAATAGACTTTTTGGATGTTAGAACAGGTAAGTTCCAGTCCGAGAAGAGCAATGGACCGATGTCCTATGATTTTGGTGGTCCAGGGTGGCCGGAAGAGCCAATCAAGAAGTAGGTTTTTGGTAGATGGAAAACCTTTACATTATAGGTTCTGAGTGATATACTGCTTTAAATTTTAAAAATTTCCAATTGAAGAGGAGTTTACCTATTCCATGATGATCAAGAAGTAACGTCTTGCCATTCACCAGTTGGCCCGACCCCCTCCATGTAAATGGTTTTGTTTACCTATAAATAAAAACCACTTACAACAAAATGGAGGAATAACACGATGAGTAAACCTGAAATGAATGTTGCCTTAGTAATCGGTCCAGACACGGATCTGGATACCCAAGCAATCCGAAGTACACTTGAGTATTTTGGAGCTCGAGTCTTTACGTACTGGATTGGTCGACCAAACGATTTGATTGATGTATTGAATGGCAGCGACCTGTATCCCAATACTGATATGATCGTTCTGAATTTCCATGGCGATGAGGGAAGCCTCATCATGCCAGAGCTAGGTGAGGACGTTTACGAGGAAGGAGAACCAAAGGGTGATTTTGGTCCTGACGCGGTTAGACGTTTTGCCAAGCTGGATGGAAAAATCGTGTTAGGTAACGGATGCTCGCTTGGTGATCCCGAATTAGCGAAGGCCTTTCTGGACAGTGGTTGCCAGACGTATATCGGGCCAGAGGATTACCCGGACGGAAATTCTGCGCTGATGTTCGCACTGCGCTTTTTCTACGAGGTAATTCAAAACAAGAAAAGCGTGGAAGAAGCTTTTCGAATCGCAAAAGCAACTGATGAAGAAACTGAGATGTATCAGCTTTATGTAAAAGAGTAATTGCAACGCAAAGGGAGCCTTGAACTAGGCTCTTTTTGCATTCTTATGCCTGAAAAGTCTTAGGTGTACCATTCGTCTTTGTCGAAAATTGTCAGGCTATTATTCTTGTTGACAGTCATATTTTGGATTATGGTAGGGGAGATTCACTTCAATAAAGGAGGTATTCCCTTGAAAAAAATGGCATTTTTCATAGTGGCTTTTGCCATCATGTTGGCTGGATGTAGCTCCGGGCAATCAACGGATACGGCAGCACCTGCGCTAGCAACACCAACTGGTACGGCTCCAGTACCTGAGGCAACCGCGCCAGCTACCTCAGCAACACCTGCCGCAGAAGCGACTGCTCCTGCGGCGACAGAGAAAGCAAAGATCACGAAGAGTGAATTTGAACAGATTGAAAATGGGATGAGCTTTGAGGAAGTAAAAAAAATAGTGGGCGGGGAAGGCGAACTGCTCGCTGAGGTTGGTAAAGCAGGAGAGGAAGGACACACGATCGTCTACATGTATGAGGGAGAAGGGACGATTGGAGCAAATGCGAATTTCTCTTTCCGAGGCGGGATTCTGCAAGTAAAATCGCAAATCGGATTGCAATAGGATGAAAAAGGGCGCAGGCAAATGCTTGCGTCCTTTTTGCTTAGTAGGTCATGGTACAGGCAAAATGTCCGCGATGCGCATACAGTACTGTGTCTAAGGAAAGGAGGAGGCAGAATGGGTATCTTTAATGGCTTTGATGACTTTGCTCTGATCCTGGTATTGTTTGTTTTGCTTGTCATTGTTGGATGTGATTGTGATTAGGAAATGGGTTTAGCAAAAGAGTAATGCAAAGGGACATACATTCCCTTTGCATTATTCATTTATGAAACGAGGTGAGAGTGAAGAGTGGCTAGACAAATGAATGGCTTTACTCCTGAATTTGCCGATTGGCTGAAATCAAATAAGGTCTCGATCAGAAAGCTGCAGAAAAACCCCGAATCTCTGGGGCGGTATTATCAAGAGTGGACAAAAACGGGCCGTCGGGCGAGAAGAGAGCCTCGACCACCACTGCTTTCTAATCTAAACCTGGATATAGGCACAATCGTCAATGGTGTACGAGTCGCGAACGAGGTATTCAAAACTTTCCAAGGAACGAATGGAATTGGGAGTTTCTTTAGAAGGATGATGTAATCGATTCAAGAACCTTGTCAGGATTTATTCTACTAATCCCAGCTCTTCATAAACCTTGCTTGATACGACTCCGTTTGGTATTAATTTTCGAGCGCGTTGAAATTTCTTTAGAGCAGCAGTTGTTGATGAACGAAACTTGCCATCGCATACCCCGTGATAATAACCAGCGCTCTTCAATCGAGATTGGATGAGCTGTACATCTCCACCAACATCACCTTCGGCTAAATCTCTAGGATCGTGGCTCGGGTCCCCCAATATATGACCATAAATCGTTACTTTTGTTCCGAGTGGAATCATCTTGAACAGTTCGATGACGTCGTTGTTTCGCATACGGATACAACCATGGCTCAAATGCTGTCCGATGGAGTGTGGCTTGTTTGTGCCGTGGATGCCATAAATTCCCCAAGGGACGTTTAAACCTAACCATCGTGGACCGAATGAGGGTCCCCAATCTTTCCCTTTGGATATGATTTTGTATTCTCCAACTGGTGTAGGTGTAGAAGGATTACCAACAGCAACCTGATAAGTTTTTACTGTTTTTCCATGCTTTTTGACAATTAACTTGTGTTTTCTGGGATGAACTTCAATCGTAATAATCCCTTGGTCGCTTATGATTGGTAACGAATGCTCGGCGTAAACGATTTTTTGACCAACTTCTATTTCAACAGGAAAGCTTGCGGTTAGGAGAAGAATTGCAGCAAAACAAATGAGCAAGCGAGTTATCGTTCGGTTCACCATTGTCAATGTTCATCCGATCATCTGTTTTTTTCACAGTACAACTTTAATTTGTGAATGGAAACAGCATTTTATTCGAGAGCATGTGAAAGCCCTCCTCATCAGAGAAGGGCTGTTTCTTTGCTTATAGGTCGTAATACAGTTCATACTCTTTCGGATTCACAGTCCGCTCAACTTGCTCAATCTCACCGCGTTTTTGTGCAATCCAGCCTTCAATTACTTCTTTTGTGAAGACATCTCCATCGAGCAAGAAGTCATGGTCTTGTTCAAGTGCGACAAGTGCTTCTGCGAGAGAGGCGGGAGCGCTCTTGATTTCGTGTTTTTCCGCATCGGACAAGTCGTAGATGTTTTTATCCATTGGGCCAAAGCCCAGTTCACGCGGGTCGAGCTTGCGCTTGATACCATCGAGGCCAGCCATCAGCATGGCAGCAAAAGCCAAGTATGGGTTAGCAGTAGAGTCCGGGGTGCGGAACTCAATGCGGGACGCTTTTGGCGTAACGGCAGCAATCGGAATTCGAACGGCAGCAGAACGATTTCCTTTGGAGAAGACCAAATTCACGGGTGCTTCGTAGCCGGGAACCAGACGCTTGAACGAGTTGGTACTTGGGTTCGTCAAGGCGATCAGTGCAGGGGCGTGGTGCAAAATACCGCCAATGTAGTGTAGTGCAGTCTCACTTAGGTTTGCGTAACCGCCTTGCTCATAGAACAACGGGGTATCGCCATTAAACAAGCTTTGGTGAACGTGCATCCCAGATCCATTGTCTCCAACGATTGGTTTTGGCATGAAGGTAGCAGTTTTGCCGTGTTTGGCTGCTACGTTGCGCACGATGTATTTGAAAAGCAATAAGTTGTCTGCTGTACGAGTCAGTGTATCGAAGCGGAAATTAATCTCACCTTGACCGGCTGTTGCCACCTCATGGTGATGGCGCTCCACATACATGCCGCATTTCGTCATCAACGTGCACATTTCATTGCGGATATCCATTTGGGAGTCGGTTGGTTGAACAGGGAAGTATCCTCCCTTGTTACGTACTTTGTAGCCGAGGTTTTGTCCTTCTTTTCCTGTGTTCCAGAAAGCTTCTTCTGAATCGATGTGGAAGAAGGAGCCGGACGGACCAGAGGCATAGCGTACGTTGTCAAAGAGGAAGAACTCGGATTCTGGACCAAAATAAGCAGCGGTAGCGAGGCCGGATTGTTGCAGATAGGCTTCGGCCTTGAGTGCAATGCCACGAGGATCGCGTGTGTAGACGGTGTTGTCTGGATTGACGATGTTGCAGATGATATTCATGGTTTTGGCTTCTACGAATGGATCGATGAAGGCCGTTGCTGGATCGGGCATCGCTACCATGTCGCTTTCTTCAATGGACTTGTAGCCGATTAGACTGGAGCCGTCAAATGCAACGCCATTGCGGAATGTTCCCTCATCTACCGCGTAGGCAGGAACTGTGACATGGTGTTGGCGGCCGAGCAGGTCAACGATGCGAAAATCTACATATTCCACTTTTTCTGTGTCAATTGTGGACAAGACTGTTTTCATATCCAATATGATTCACTCCATTCACGAATTAAAGTTATGAATTCATTATCAACGTTCGGCTTTTTCTTGATTTCTATATTCCGAATTATATCGACAATTCACATTGTTCGTCAAGAGGTTTCCTGACGTCAATTGTCAGATTTTCTAACATTATATTGTGGGGTTTAGAAAATGGTTACTTTCTAATAAAATGTAGACAAACCAAGACTTATAAACGCGGAGGCGATATAGATGAAGGTTCTCGTACTGGGAGCGGGGGGCATTGGCGGTTATTTTGGTGGCAGGCTGGTTGAATCGGGAGTAGATGTAACATTTCTTGTGCGCGAACGTAGATACAAACAGCTGCAGGAGCGAGGCTTGCGCATTCAGAGCGTTCATGGGGATTTGCTTTTGGAACAGCCACAACTGATTCAAGCAGGGGAGGAAGCAGGACCTTTTGATGTTGTGCTTTTGTCCAACAAAGCTTACACGCTGAAAGATAGCGTCGATGCCATCGCTCCGTACGTAGGCGAGGACACGGTCGTCATTCCGCTATTGAATGGAATTGCGCATATGGAGCTGCTGTGGGATCGTTTTGGCCGGGATCGTGTTCTTGGGGGTCTTTGTTTCATTGAGACGACGCTGAATGCTGACGGAGATGTCGTGCAGACAAGTCCTATTCATGATACGGTTTTTGGTGAGTGGGAAGGCGGCAAAAGCGAGCGTGTAGAGCGAATCGAGCAAGCCTTTTCCAAGATCAATGGAACGATGCGTGCAAGCGCAAATATTCAACGGGAAGCCTGGCACAAATACTTGTTTATTGCGACGTTTTCCGGTATTACCACGCTGATGAATTCCGCTGTCGGACCTATCCGAGAATCGGCTTGGGGCGTAGAGTTGACACGTCAGCTCGCTGAGGAAATCACATCTGTCATGAACGCTTTGGAGGCACCAATCAAGCCGGATATCGTCGACAAGCAGATGGAGACTTTCCAGAATCAGCGTCCTCAAACGAAATCTTCGATGCTGCGTGATATGGAAAAAGGCCTTCCGGTGGAAGCGGATCATCTTCAAGGTTATCTCTTGGAGAGAGCGGAACAAAAAGGCTTGTCCACGCCACTTTTAAAAGTTGTCTACAATAATCTGAAGGTTTACGAACAGAAGCGTGCAGGAGACAAATAAGGTATAATACGGGGTGAAATGTCTTTCGCTCACGCATTATAAAAAGTAGGAGGGGTAAAGATGGAAGTCATCAAGATTTCCCCCCGTGGATATTGTTACGGTGTAGTGGATGCCATGGTCTTGGCACTGCGAACAGCACAAAACTTTGACTTGCCCCGCCCGATTCATATCTTGGGCATGATCGTACACAATGCTCACGTCGTCGAGGCGTTTGAAAAACAAGGGATAAAAACATTGGATGGAGAGGATCGACTGGCTCTCTTGGATCAGATCCATGAAGGAACGGTAATCTTCACTGCTCATGGGGTGTCTCCTGAGGTGCGCAAGAAAGCGCGCGATAAAGGCTTGACCGTCGTCGACGCGACTTGTCCGGATGTAACGAAGACACATGATTTGATCCGTGAAAAAGTAGCAGAAGGCTATCATGTGCTCTACATCGGGAAAAAAGGACATCCAGAACCAGAGGGCGCTATGGGGATTGCGCCGGATCACGTCCATCTGGTTCAAAAGCTGGAAGAGCTGAACGCGCTCGATCTGCCAACAGACAAGCTGATCGTAACGAACCAGACGACGATGAGCCAATGGGATGTCAAACATCTGATGGACGCCATTCTTCGGCGTTTTCCAGGCGTGGAAGTGCATAATGAAATTTGTCTCGCTACACAGGTTCGTCAGGAAGCTGTAGCGGGGCAAGTTGGAGAGGCAGATTTGTGCATTGTCGTAGGCGATCCGCGCAGCAACAACTCCAATCGTTTGGCACAGGTCTCGGAAGAAATCGCGAATGTTCCCTCGTATCGAATCGCTGATTTGTCTGAGCTGGACCTTGAATGGCTGCGTGGAAAGAAAAATGTGGCGGTTACTTCTGGTGCTTCGACGCCGACTCCATTGACGAAGGAAGTCATCTCCTTCCTGGAGCAGTTCGATGAGTTCAACCCGGCTACATGGGAGAAAAAACGGACCGTCAACATGGCGAAAATATTGCCAACGGTAAAATAAATAATGTAGGCATGCTCTGCGTTAGGTTTTCTTACACGGTTAATTAACCTCAAAATAGGAGAGTTATATGCCAGAATCACTTTCCGGTATAGGACTGGGGGGCGCAAAAGGCAGATACGTAAGTCTTTGCGCCCTTTATCTTTTTATTTACTACGGGTTTGGTGCTTTTGCCCCGCTCATTACGCAATACTACGAATCCATTCATCTAACTGGGACCCAAATCGGTCTCATCAGTGCAGTCGCGCCGATTGTTTCCATTGTGGCACAGCCGATGTGGGGTATGATCTGTGATCGCTATCAAATTCGCAAAACTGTGCTGATTCTGACATTGATCATCACGGGCTTGGTGGGACTTCTCTTTACGGGTGTTTCCACCTTTGTTTATGTATTTTTGCTCTACATACTGCTGTCGTTTTTTCAAAGTGCCGTTGTTCCCATCTCAGATAGCTTGGCTCTTGGTTATGCCAAGGGACATGGCATGCAGTTCGGCGACATTCGTTTGTGGGGAGCCATCGGCTTTGCACTAGCGGCATTCATCACAGGTCTTCTCGTCGAGCAGTGGGGGCCACATGTTCTTTTTTACTCGTTTTGCTTGGCGTTTCTGCTTGCCATTCTGTTTCTTCAGAAGGTTCCGGAAGAAGTGACAGAGGCTTCGCGGTTTCGTGTCAGTATGCTTGCGGGGATCAGGGATTTGGCGCGTATTCCACGATTTGCGCTGTTTTTGATTTCATCGTTTTGCATGATGGGCTCTGTAAACGCCAATAATATTTGGTTTTCCCTGTTTTATCAGGATATCGGAGGAACCATAGCAGGAATCGGTCTTGCCTTCTTGTTGTTTGCAGGCAGCGAGGCTCCTTTTATGAAGCTGGCGGGTTATATTGTCCGCAGATGGGGACTGGAGTTGACGCTCTTGCTATCTGCAATTTTTTGCGCGATGCGCTGGTTCTGGTATAGTTCAGCTCCGAGTACCACTGCCGTAATTGCTATGTTCTTTGTGCAGGGGATTTCAGTAGGCTTTTATTTGGCGACAGCAGCCCAATTTGTGCGCGAAAATACGCCCGCATCCCTTCAGGTGACGGCGTTGGCCATCTTCTTTTCAGTAGGAGGCGGGCTTGGTGCGATGTTTTGTAATTTGGTAGCAGGGTGGATCAAAGATTCGTTTTCGGTGCTAGCCATTTATTTGTTTTTTGGAATCATCACCGCGATCGGGATCATTCCTCTGCTCATGATAAAATTCGGACGGTGGAAGCAAATCTCACCAGACGAAGAAGTACAGGCTAGTCAATGACGAGCATGCCTTGGAAGCCTGTTTCCGGATAACCAGGTGCGTCTGATACGAAATGAAACCGGCCGCGTTTGGCTGCTGAAAACTGTAAAAGAGTCGATTGGGTCGGCTTCAATTCTGTGGATGCAAGGTTCAGATCACGAATGGATAGATTGTGAGGGCGCGTATCGGTGTTGACGATCATCAACGAGACTCGCTCTCCTTCATGTGCAGTCAATTGATTGGGCAAAAAGCCAGCGCTAGAAATCGTAACGGTATGTGTCCGCGTCGCGACAGCGTACGAAGCGGGCAGGCGATGGTGATGATGTGTCCAAAGTAGCGTTAATGTCACAGCCAGAGCGATGATTGGATAACGAAGCTGCCGATACCAGTGACGAGACATTTTGCTTTTCAACTCCTTCGAGGACAATAGCATGGGGAAGTTACTATTATCCTGTCCCCGGAGTGAGGGGGATAAACACCTTTTTCCTATTCGGATGAGGTCAATAACTAGATCTCTTACATGAGGAATGTCTCGTGTAGGGCTAGCCTACTAATCCCGATGAGCCGATGTCGATCCGCTTAAGACCACCTCAACTTTATTTGAGGGGTCTTTTTTTATTCAGTGAAAAAGCAATTCGACACATATTACTTCGTTACACATAGTAATATGTGTTATGCTATAGTTGCGAGGTGAACGAGATGAGTGACAGCAGTATCAGCAGTGACATTATCCGCGGTCATATCGATACGATTATTCTCCGTGTCCTGTGTGACGGCGATAACTACGGATACGAAATTATCAAAGCCATTTTCAAAAACAGCGGCGGGCGTTACGAACTGAAAGAGCCTTCCTTGTATACCAGTCTGAAAAGATTAGAGTCACACAAGCTGATCGCTTCGTACTGGGGAGATGAGAGCCAGGGGGGCAGACGCAAATATTATCAGGTGACAGAAGCAGGGAGAGAGGCGTACGAAAAAGCGCTGGCATCTTGGAAAGTTGCCAAAGAATTGATTGACCAGCTCATCGAAAGGCGGGAGGAAGTGTGATGGAGAGTTTACAGCACTATGTCGATCAATTGTTTCAAAAATATAGAGGAAGTAAGCAAATCGAGGAGCTCAAATGGGAAGTATTGAGCAATCTGGAGGCAAAGGTCGCCGACTTGGTTGCAGATGGGCTATCACTGGATGAAGCGGTGAAAAAAGCAAAAGCCAATCTCCCTTCGATTGATTCGATTGTCGGAGAACGCCGCCAGGTATACATATTTCTACTTGTACAAGAGTTGTTGCAACTCGGATTGTTGTACGTACTCATTGCCTGGATTGTGACAATGCCTCTGCGAATTTGGGGCATGGGGATCTTTTTGAACTATAGTCTGTTTGCGATTTGCATCCTTATCGGAATCGTCTATTTGATTTTGCTGGGGATCAACCGACCGGCTTCCTCGCAAAATTTGACCAGTATGAATGTACGGTCTGCCTGTTTGCTGCGGAAAACAGGCTGGATGCTGTGGGCGCTTTATATTGTCGGGACACTCGTTTTTACGACTGCGCTCTATTTTGGCAGCAATCTATGGTTTTCAACGCCAGTGAATCTTACTGGACCGTATCAATTCGCTAACGTTGCCGTATCATATGCGCTGCCTTTTCTCTCAATCCTTATACCATTGTGGCTCCATGCCATTCCGCGGCTTATTTTGAAATACGATGCAGGGGAAGGTGACGTCATTGCGAAATAAAATCATACTTGCCTTGGTTCTTATCGGGGTTGTCCTGTTCATGGTCATTCAGATCGTCATTATCCCGGAGAACGAAGCGCAATCCGAGCAATATCAATTAGCTCAGCAAAGCCCACTGACTCACGATTTGGAATCCATTTTGCCATACAAAAACAAGTACATGGGCGCTACTTCGAATCTGGTCATGTTCAATCATCTGCCGTTGAGCCATCTCAAGCGCACCTTTCAGCTCCGTCCGGAGAAGTTTACGATTGAGATTCATTACGAGGACATGACGACCGATGTCGAGGCGAAATTGTTCAAGCAAGCGATGCTGTATAACTCCGTGTCAGCCTTTGCGTTGGTAGACAATTTGCAAACAATCGAATACCGTTTTTCAGATACTACGATTGTTGCCACACGAGTTGTCATGCAAGGTCTCTTCGGTGAGGATTTGGCGTCGCTGTTGACAAAAGAAAAGTGGAAGACAAGTGTGCAGGACAAGTTGCGAGATGACCAATTTGTTGAAGAGGGTATGAAAAAGCTTGTAAAAAAGTAAGAGAATAGCAATGCAAAGCAGCTTTTAGAGAACGGAGAGTCTTACTTTGGCTTTCAATTAAAATAAAAGAAAAAAGGGGCGAGCCTGTTACTCGTCCCTTTTGCTGTTAGATAAATATATGTAGCAACAAATACGTAGCCGCAGCGAGCAAGGCAGAGATCGGCAGCGTAATAAACCAGGTGATCACGATGCGTTTGGCGACGCCCCAATTGACGCTCTTCAGCCGTTTGGCTGCGCCGACCCCCATGATCCCGGAAGAGATGACATGGGTAGAGCTGACAGGCAATCCTAGCTGCGTAAAGGTAAAAATGATCGAGGACGAGGTGAGGTCGGCCGTGGCTCCATTGATTGGTTCAATCTTGGTAATTTTGCCCCCGACCGTCTTGATGATTTTCCAGCCTCCGACAGAGGTTCCCAAGCCCATCGCGAGCGCACAAATGAACTGCACCCAGAAAGGAATCGTGCTCGTATCTGCATGCAGGTCAGCGGCTACGAGAGCAAACACGATAATACCCATCGCCTTCTGTGCGTCATTCGTTCCATGTGTAAAGGATTGCAGGGCCGCCGTGAAAATCTGAAAGAGGCGAAATCCCCGGTTGACCTTGGTAGGGGGAATCATGATCCGACTGAAAATGAAATAAACCAAATTCATCATGAGGTAAGCGGCAACCAGCGCGATAACCGGTGATACAATCAGCGCTTGAAAGATTTTTAAAAAACCAGCCCAGTTGATTTGCGCGCTCCCGGCGGAAGCAAGGACTGCCCCTACGAGTGAGCCGATGAGAGCGTGTGACGAGCTGCTGGGGATACCGTACCACCACGTAATCAAATTCCAAAGGATCGCAGACAGGAGAGCAGCCATGACCACAAGCACTCCGAATTCCAGCTTGGCTGGATCGGCGATATCCCCACCGATCGTTTTGGCGACCCCGGTAAATGTCAGGGCACCGATAAAGTTCATGATAGCTGCCAGAGCAATGGCAATTTTAGGCGGGAGAGCTTTGGTGGATACGGTGGTTGCAATGGCATTGGCTGTATCATGAAATCCGTTGATAAAGTCAAAGGAAACAGCCAGGATAATAACCGCAATAACAAGAGGAAGGCTCGTCTGCATGAAAGTAGGTCTCCTTGGTTTAAGAGTTGCCCATGATCACGGATTCCATCGCATCGGCGACATCCTCGCAATGATCCATGACATCTTCGAGCACTTCGTAAATCTCTTTGAGCTGCATAATGTGAATCGGATCGCTCGAGGTCTTGAACAATTGTCGGATGCTCTCCCGCACCAATTCATCCCCATCGCTTTCCAAATCGTTAATGCGGATGATGTACTCCTTCATATCAGACAGCTTTTGCTTTTGAAGCAGCTCGATGGCGAGAAGAATTTGCTTGGTAGCTTCTTCGATGAGTTGCCCAAAACGCACCATCGTTTCATCTGCTTCCATGATGTCGTACATATAGAGCCTCGAAGCGCAAAACTCCAATCCGTCCAGCACATCATCCAGCTTGACGGCAAGGTCCAGGACGTCCTCTCGCTCGATGGCGGTAATAAATGTCTTGTTGATTTGTACGATGATTTCATGGATGAGCTTGTCGCCTTTTGTTTCGTATTCCTTCATCTCTGTAGAAAAGGTTTTGACAGTCTCCAATGAAGTAATCTTGTATTCATTAAAATAGATCGCTGTTTGATGCACATTTTTCGCAATCTCATACAAGTCATCCAAGAGTGCGTCCGATTTGGTAAAAAGCATAAAACAAACCTCCACTTCGAAAACCCGAATAGGAGTATTTTGAGTGGAGGAGGTGGGGATTATGCACTTTTTCACTAACTCTTTACGTCGTGAGTAATTGGGCTGCCATATAGACGGCCACTCCCCACATAATCACAGCTGAAAATATATTCAGGCCACGCTGTAATTTTCCAGAACGATCCAATCGTCCTGCCGTACGACCAGCTACGGAAAGGCCGAAAAACCAGAGGCAGGATACGAGGATGCAGGCAATCGTAAAGCCCCATTTCTCTGTTCCGGTATAGCTGAGTGAGCTGGTGCCGATCACGCCGATCGTATCGAGAATCGCATGCGGGTTCAACAAAGAGACAGAGGCAGCAAACATGATTTGCTTTTTGGCCGAAAAGCATTCTTTCTCTCCATTCTCCGTATTGGGACGGCTACGCCACGTTAAATATCCCATGTACACCAAAAAGAAGAAGCCGACGACATACAGAACCGTTTTTAGCCATGTGACTGTCAATACAACCAAAGAGACTCCCAATACTGCCAATAAAATGAGCAGGGTATCGCAGAGTGCCGCAGTCAGTACGACGGGCATGGCGCGAAGTAATGTAGGTTGTAGGGCCCCCTGATTAAAAACGAAAACATTCTGTGCACCGAGCGGTAAAATAAGTCCAAAAGCAAGCACAAAACCGTGCAAAATCGCTTCCAGCATGATCATTTCCTCCCCGTTTCTCTCTGGATGCAAAGGCTATTTGCATTACTGTCATTATTCACGGTTGTGAATCTGTTGTCTCCAGCCAATTGGTTTGCATCCAAACCAACCAATTTGTACAATGATAAGATGAGGAGGAATGTGCCTGTGTTGACGATAGACTGGAAGCCTGACAAATCATCTGACATACCGATCTACGCGCAGATCGTGGCTTATATCAAGGGGAAAATTGCAGGCGGTGAGTGGCCGATCAATAGTAAATTGCCAACACAAAGAGCGTTAGCACAAGCCTTTGATGTAAACCGCAGCACGGTGGTGACGGCGTTGGAAGAGCTAAAAGCGGATGGCTTCATTGAAGCAACAGTAGGCAGTGGCTCCGTTGTTAGCAACAACACCTGGTCCTTGCTGACGACTGCACCTCCCCCGAATTGGCTGGGCTACGTTCAGGCAGGGGCGCATCTACCCAACTCGCAGACGATTCAGGATATCAATCGTTATGAGCCAGACCCGAGGTACATTCGCCTGGGGACAGGTGAGCTGTCGCCCGGCTTGATTCCTGTTGCGGAGATGGAAGAGGTCATGGCTAGCTTGCAGGGCAAAATGACTCATCTCGGATATTCGGAGCCAAAAGGGTTGTTGCCTTTGCGTCAGGTGATCAGCAATCATTTGCGGAGCAGGGGGATCGAAGCTTCTCCGGCGTCTATTTTGGTCGTTTCAGGGGCCCTTCAAGCCTTGCAGTTGATATCGATTGGTATCCTTCACCGTGGATCTGCCATCTTGCTCGAACAGCCTTCGTATTTATTCTCACTGCCTTTGTTTCAATCATCGGGAATGCGTCTGGTTGGTGTACCGATGGATGCAGAAGGAATCACTCCCCAAGGGCTAACGAGACAAAAACAGGCGCATAACGCGGCACTACTCTATACGATTTCGGCTTACCACAATCCGACGGGGATTAGCCTATCAGAGAATAGAAGGGAGCAAGTGCTGGCGGCATGTGAGCGGGAGAGACTGCCTGTGTTGGAAGACGATGTTTATGGAGAATTGTGGTTAGACGAACCGGGGCCATTGCCGTTGAAGGCGAGGGATCAGAGCGGGCTGGTCTTGTATTTGGGCAGCTTGTCCAAAACACTCAGTCCGGGGCTGCGGATTGGCTGGATTGTAGGGCCTGAGCCTGTCATTGAACGCCTCGCGGATGTGAAAATGCAGACAGATTACGGAGCGAGTGCTATTTCCCAATGGGTCGCGACAGAATGGCTTACAAGCAAGAGATATTCCCGGCATCTGGATCAGCTAAGAGCGGCACTGCGACACAGAAGGGACAGGATGTGCGAATGGCTTACTCGCTGGTTTGGCGATCTGGCAGATTGGCGTATTCCACATGGCGGTTTTTATATTTGGCTGCGTCTGCATCAGGCGGTTTCGATGCGCAAGCTTTTTACGGAAGCATTGGCAAAAGGGGTCCTGTTAAATCCCGGCTTTGTTTATGATCAGACGGATAGTCATCATCTTCGCTTGTCCTACGTGTACGCGGAGGAAGCTGACATGGAAAAGGCGCTATTTATCTTATCGCAGCTCCTGCGTGGCAAAGGGTAATGGAAAGAAGACACCTGCTTGGGTCAGGTGTCTTCTGCTATTTCAATGATAAGGGAACTGCGTGGAGTACCCGCTAAACTGCTGATATGCTTGCTGCAGTTGTTGCTGTTCGGCAGCCTCCAGCTTATACCATCCTTTTTGGAACATGAGATTGAAAGCATCGCGTGCTGACTGATGGGTTTCATTCAAAATTTGTACCATGTCATCATAAAGCTGCTGGTGGCTGGCTTCACGAACGGCGATGTTAAAGTTATCCGTCAAATACTTGCACGTAGCCAGACAGTCGTTGAGGTAGTCACGATCGTTCATTTGCGGGCCTTTTACTTGTGGCAGCTGCCCGGATTGCGGATTGGCGATCTGGTTTTGGTTTGGCATCCCGATTCCTCCTTTATTGCATTTGATGTTGTGGTTGCTGTTGCTGGGACTGTGTCTGTGTCTGCGGAATGGTCGCCATCACTGCGGTGTTGTTGTTTTGCAGGTGACTCAGCAGTTTTTGGTAGTGTCGCTGATGCATTTGTCCTTGCTGTTCCAGACATTGCTTGACCTGGGGATTAGTGGCTTGCTGTGCGAAAGCATGCAGCTTTTTGAAAGCGATCAGTTCCCATGACAAAGCATCCTTGAGATAGCTCAAGTCCTTTGTCGTAATGACCTTGGGCGGTTCGGGAATCGGAGCTTGTGTAAAGGGCTTGGAAGACAGGATGGATGGCATCGGGTTGCTCCTTTCAGATGGAATCATGTATAGGATGAGCAACAAGTCAGGATGTAACCCCTGAGGATTGCAGCCAAAAAAAAATCCGGTCGCAAAGGACCGGATCAGGTTAGCTCCAGCGAAGAAACGACGATGTCGATGCTAGCGGGAGCGATATTGAGACAATATTGAGCTTCTTTGTACAACGTAGATTGAAGGGCATAGATAAGTGCTGGAATATTTGTCATGAAAGGCAGTTGAAGAGCAATCGAAACCTGAAACCGAGGCAAATCCTCAAAGCTGGAGACGATCTTGACCACATGATGGACCTCATCAAACTGGTCGCAGGCCGCTTCCACGATTTTTCGCAATACCTGAGGATGAATCATGATGCGTCCACCTGAAAACGGAGGATGAACCACGGTTGTTTCCCCAATGACTTCTTTTTTCGAGCTGAAAATTTGTTGGGCAGAAGAGATGAGTCGCTGGAGGAAATCTTTTTCTACCTCCACACGCGGAATCGGTATCGTGTGCTTGCCCATTGTTTCCCGCACGTAGCGGGCAGCCTCGATTTCCTGCGGAGGCTTGATGGATTCAATCGGGATGAAGTCCACCTGAAAAGGCAAATGCAAGGCTTCGACGATACGACCAATCATCCGCTGCGAAGTTCCTAACACGAGTAGTCGGCTTGGTTGAATATCGCCAAGACTTTGCCGTACTTCTTCAGCGTGCTCCTTATAATGAAAAATAGCTCGTTTTACCGCCTGAATTTTTGTTTTCTCATATTTGGCAGAGGTTCCGGCCACCTTGCGTCCCTGGTAAATCAGGATGCCATCATCAATAATGGCGTCGATGTTCATTCGGTGAGCAAGTTCTAATGCACTGGTGCTTTTTCCTGTTCCACTGGTGCCGTACAAGGCGTAAATTTCCATGGGACCTCCTTCGTCATTTTTCTCGACTATGCTTGATCTTTTTTATTATACATGACAAGGAGGGGAGACAAAACGACTTTACTGGTATTGTGCCCCCATCTCCCGCGATCTTTCCGCAGCACGCAGAATGGCTGCAGTGACGGCCTCCTGGAATTGATAGGCTTCCAATACTTCCAGTCCTGCCTGAGTCGTTCCACCCGGACTCGTTACTTTTTGGCGGAGAATAGAAGGTTCTTCGCGTGTATCGAGCAGCATATGTGCCGCGCCGATCACGGTTTGCAGCGTTAATTGGCGTGCCATTTCACGATCTAGCCCCGCTGTGGCACCTGCCCCCATCATGGCTTCTACCAAATAGTAAATATAAGCAGGGCCGCTTCCAGACAATCCAGTAATGATGTCCAACTCTTCCTCGGCGACTTCATATACAGTGCCAATTGCTTCGAAAAGTTTGGTAGCCAGCTCGCGGTGCTCTTCCTGAACAAAAGGATTCGCGCACAGTCCTGTAGCAGACAAACCAACGGCAGACGAAGTATTGGGCATCGTGCGGATGATCGGACACTCTGCACCGAGCCACTCTCCGATCAAGCTGGTAGAGACGCCAGCGACCACTGAAATAATCAATTGGTCGGAACGAACGACCCCACGTAAATCATGCAAAGCCTCTGCAGTATCCTTAGGCTTAATGGCCAAAATCAAAATATCGGAAGAGCGGACTACCTCAAATTTGTCTTGAGTAGCAGTTACCCCGTAGTCATTTGCCAACTGTTCCAAACGCTCCATATTGTTGCGATTGGAGACGGTAATACGCTCAGAAGGGAGTAAGCCTTTCTTTACAATACCGGAAAGCATAGCCTCCACGATCGAGCCTGCACCGAGAAAACCGATCCGTCCTTCTGTAATCGCTGTTGCTTGGTTACTCATGGTGATTCCCTCCTTTTGGACTATCGGATTTGGCCGTTTCCGCGTACGACATACTTGTAAGAAGTGAGCGCTGGCAAGCCCATTGGCCCACGAGCGTGAAGCTTTTGCGTACTGATGCCGATCTCGGCACCGAAGCCGAATTCTCCACCATCTGTAAAGCGGGTAGAGGCGTTATGATAAACCGCTGTGGCATCGATCGAAGTCAAAAACTGACGGGCTGCGATTTCATCTTCCGTTACGATTGCCTCGGAATGGCCGGAAGTATGCGCTGTAATATGTTCAATGGCCTCGCTCAGGCTATCGACAGTGCGCACCGCCAGAATCAGCGCAGAGTATTCCGCATCCCAGTCTTGTGCCGTTGCATGGTGCAATTGATCGGCGAGGTCGGAATGCAGCTCTATCGTACGCTCACAAGCACGGAGCTCAACGCCCTTCGCTAGTAGCTTTTGGAGCAAGGCTCGTTGATTTTCCTGTGGCCAACTGCGGTGCACGAGGAGTGTTTCGGCAGCATTGCATACGGCTGGCCGACTTGTTTTGGCATTGATCACGATGCTTTCAGCCATGTCATACTGAGCCGCTTCATCCACATAAATGTGGCAATTGCCGACGCCTGTTTCGAGTACAGGAACGCTTGCGATTTGCAGAACCCGCTGGATCAGTCCTGCACCACCTCGAGGGATGATGACATCGACGAGACCATTGGCGGTGCACAAGTAATCGACAGAGGCATGTTCGGCAAAAGGCAAATACTGCACCGCTTCTGCGTCAAGTCCGGTCGCAGTGAGCGCTTGACGAATGCTAGTTACCAACGCGAGATTGCTGTGAACAGCGCTGTGGCTGCCGCGTAAGACGATCGCATTGCCCGTTTTGATGGCGATAGCTGCAGCGTCAACGGTGACGTTCGGTCTGGCTTCGTACACCATTCCAATAACACCGAGAGGGACGCGGATTTGTTCGATGAAAAGTCCGTTTGGCCGTGTCCACGAGTCGATCCGTTCCCCGACCGGATCATCGAGAGATACCAGCTGCGCCAGGCTATCCACGAGCTGTGCAATTCGCTCCGGCGTCAACAGGAGACGATCCAGATAGGAGGTAGGCTGACCGTCTGCTTCCGCGAGAGCGATGTCCTTGGCGTTTTCTGAGAGAATGACGGCTTCATCAGCCAGCAGCTGGTTGCCGATTGCGACGAGCACCTCGTCTTTTTCTTTGCGAGAGAGTATTGCCATTTTTCGAGAAGCCTGTTTGGCCAGGCTTATTTGTGTATGCACTTTTTCTTTCAAGCTTTCCATGGTTTCTCCAACTCCTATCTTTCTATCTACATGGATTCGTTTATCTGACAGGTGTCCATTCATCTCGATGTATAACGGTACCGCTGTGTCGCGTTACGTTATCAGGGGAAAGAAAATCACTTAACTGTGTGGCAGTGAATCTGCTGATACCGCGACCGATCAACATACCCTCACAGTAAACCTCGATAACCTCACCTTGCTCGAACATGCCGGATACATCGCGGACACCTGCCAAGAGCAAGCTTTTGCTGTTTTCCAAAATCGCTTCCGCTGCACCGCTATCAACCGTGATTTTTCCGCGGGTAGGGGAGTGAAGCGCAATCCATTGCTTGCGTGTAGGAACGCCGTTTGTTGCAGGCGCTTCTGGATGATAGTTGACGTAGGTGCCATTCCCGTTGCCAGTAAGGACATCCACCAAATCAGTGGTATTCGTCAATTTTCCGATAAAGCTCGGGATTCCTAATGATTGGGCGGTTTTTGCTGCGATCAGCTTGGAGCGCATACCACCTGTTCCCAGTTGGGAAGCTCCGCCTGCAAGTGCCTCGATTTCGTCCGTCACACATTCGAGCCAGCCCATGTGTTTGGCATCAGCATGATAACGAGGGTCTTTATCATACAAGCCATTCGTATCAGTCAGGATTGTGTACAAATCGGCATGAATGAGACCAGCGACGAGTGCGCCAAGCATATCATTGTCTCCGAAGGTCAATTCCGCTACGGATACCGTGTCGTTTTCGTTGATGATTGGCAAAATATTTTTATCCAATAGCAGTGACAACGTGGAGAATGCGTGCTGATACCGTTCCTTGTGTGAAAAGTCACCGCGTGTCAGCAAGATTTGCGCCACGCTGAAGTTATGGGCGCCGAACATTTGCGTATAGGTTTGCATCAACAAGCTTTGCCCGATGGCAGCCGCTGCTTGCTTGGCTGCCAAGGATCGCGGTCGCTGCTGGTAGCCGAGACTTTGATAGCCGCTGGCGACAGCTCCCGAGGAGACTAAGACAACCTGATGACCCGCTTCGCGCAATTGGCTGATAGCAGAGACGAGCAGCGACATTTTCGCCGGATCAACACCGCCTGTAGCTGCTGCAATCGAACTGCTCCCCACCTTTACTACCAAACGCAACTTCCCCTTTTTCATGCGAAAAACCCCCTTCTTGCATACAAAAAAGCCCTCTCGTCTCTTTGATAAGGACGAAAGGGCTTGATAACCTCACGCGGTACCACCTTATTTGACGTTTTGAACTGAAGGCATACTTCAGCCAAGAAACGCCCGGCTCTCTTTCTTTGATAACAGGTGAAAGAAACCTGTCCAGGTCTTCCCTGGATGCTCTGGGGTGGGTTCAAACCGATTCAAGGACGAAACCTCTCAGCCGGTGGATTTCGCTCTCTGGACCTGAAGGGCGGTTTTACTATTCCCCGTCATTGCCGCTCACTATGTGCTTATTAATTCACTATTATTCGCTTGGTCCGCAAGAAATGTCAAGAGGCTTATTGAAATTGTTCATTCCCATATGTGCCCATCCGTGATTTGATTTCGAACCGTTTGGTCTTTTGATCACGCACGAGTCGGTAGCGCAGTGTGCGGTCAGAAGCAAAGGAGGAATCGGTTACATCTTCCACGGTCACACTGAGTTCTCCATTGTTTTTTTGGACATTCGTGTTTCGTACCGAGATCAAAGTCGGATAGTCGACACGGGGGATTGCTACGTATACTTTTTCCTTTACCAGCTTGGTTGTCATGTTATCGTACATGGCTTCTGCCAGTGGACGGCTCCAAAAACGAACGAAGTAACCCGTTATCTTGTCTTTACTGTCGAAGCGCTTAGGCAATTCACGAAAGACGAGACCATCCTCAAACACAGTTTTGCCCTTCGCATTGTCCGCAGCAGCATAATATACATTTTCCAGCTGATGCTCGGCTTGCTTCAAAAAGAGGACGACATCCATTTTGTTATCGCCAAGCTTTTGGATGGCAGACTGCTGGGGAGGCTTACTCTGCGTTTTGGCCTTGGTTTTTGCCTGTTCCAGCTTTACTTGCGTCACGCATCCTGTGACGAGCAAAGAGAGAGCGAGAATAAACATCCAGTTTTTCCAATTCACTTTCATGGCGCACCTCACTTGGGAGCAGTCGTTTTACGTTAGCGTGTGTGTCAAAAAAGACAAATAGCCCAGTTAATATATGGATAGGGGTTGTCTGACTCTCGGATTATGTCTATCATGGAGAGAGTTGGACAGATCGAACGATTGAGGTGGAATATATGTTTGGGTTTGGCAAAAAAGCAAAAAAGCCGGACGGTATTGATGTTTTGATTATCAAAACCGAGGAAGCGAAAAATCGCAACTTTTACCAGGTTGCTTTTCCGAGCGTGGTAGCGAATGATATTTTGTCCATGCTGCAAAAATTGGAGAAATCAAAAATGAACAAGCAAGAGTTCCTGGGGGAAATCGGCGGTTTCCGTATTGTAACCCACTTGGAAGCCTTGACTAGTTTTGAAGTTTTGGATGATGCGGATATGGAGGCACAGCCGGTACAGATTCAAGATTTTGCCAACATGCTTCTGCGTCGTTTGGAAGCGTTAGAAGAAAGTGGCAAGTTGGACGGAAACGAAGATTTAGCATTCATCATGGGCGAGTTGACTATGCTGCGTGATGGCAGCTTTGTACCACAAAACTAATCATGAGGGCCGTTGGGATAACCGACGGCTCTTTTTCTTTTCCCGGAACTTTTCTTTGAACTACTCGTAATAAATGAAGTGGAAGTAAATTGGAAAAAATGTTGGAAAAGGCGGGGGAGAGGAGAGAAACAGCGATGATAGAAGTGGTCAATGTAACGAAAAGCTACAACGGCACCATAAAAGTAGTGGATCAAATGAATCTCACAGTGCCCAAGAGAGAAATTTTTGGCTTCCTCGGCCCAAATGGAGCTGGCAAGACAACCACGATCAAAATGATCACAGGTATCACACGTCCGGATCAAGGCAAAATATTCGACCTGAACTGGTTTACCTACATAAATCTCAACACAATTAAGCGATGAAACCACGTATAAGCTATTTCCTCGATCACACCTGCTTCGGTGATTCCCATTCGAAAAGCGCTAGCTGTGACCTTCTCTATCAGCTCTTTTCGCGCATTTGTTGCAAGGCTTTTCCACGCTATTTTATTCATTCGTGCTGATCACCACCCTATAAGCCTCCAGCTATTTGAAATCTTCTCTTTTTACAGACAAAGTGAAAAATATTGTTTACACTAGAATGATAATAGCAATGAATTTTTTTCCATTTCTACCTTACTTACTGGATGGTGATGACGCTCATGAAAACTTCTCGCATTTCTCTATTTTTTCTTTCGTTGTGTTTTCTGTTACTCCTTGTCCCCGTGCAAGCTTTTGCAGATGACTTTAGTGATTCCGGCCCGCTCCAATTCCGCTTGGATCATATAGAGTTGGATGATTCAAAAAATCCACCTTTGGCATATGCCACTGTTTCCTGGGGAAATACCAGCCCGAGTGAAATTGAATATTTGGTAGCGACTCTCGATCTTTATAGTAAAAGCGGAAAGAAAATCAGCCTGGCACCAGCTACTATCAAAAAAGATCTTGTGTTAGCAGGTGATAGTGAACTGGGTCTTGTTGCAGATCTTCAATTCAAGCTCGTAAAAGACATTACGGATGCCTCTCATCTAGATGGAGCTTATATTCGTGATCAGCTCTCTTATAGCCTGGGAAGACAGACGATTCCACAGGCTAATATCGAGACGAAACTGCTCTCTGCCTCCTATCGAGATAACAAACTGCATGTGGAAGCTGCTGTATTCAACATAGGTGATGCAACTGCTACTAACTTCAAATGGGATTCTGTGATTGTAGGCTGGGGGGAGAAACCACCCTATTATGATGTCATATACACAAACGATAGTAGCAAAAAGCATCCCGTCCTTAACGAATCACTGACATTGGAGCCAGGACGATTTGTCAAAGCATCCTTCGATCTCCCATTAGAAGGACCTGCTGTTCCTTTGCCAGAAATAAAAGACATTTCCTTCAGGTTGGAAACGGAGTACGGTCACTCAACGCCCCATCGAATTAATCGTCAGGAAATATTCGTCAATAACCAGAGGCTAGACTCAGATATTGTGGATGACTATGACACCATGTACGTACCGTTACGCGATCTAGCGGAAGCACTCGGAGCTACCGTGACCTGGGAGGAGCGTACTCAATCTGCTTTGGTTAAGAAAGGGAACACATCGATACTTACCTCAGTAGGAAACCCTAATTATTCGTTGAATGGGGATCAGGACAGGGTGTTAAATAACGAACCAAGACTATTTCAAAACACCACCCTTATCGTGCCTTTGCGATTCTTTTCCGGACTACTCGACAGCGAGGTCATCTATGATCGGACGTGGACGAAAGAGCCAATTGAGCTAATTATCGTCATTCCAAGATCGAATTAAATACGTTCATATCTAAAAGAATGCCCGGAAATAATCAGTCATTCAGCAAATGTTGTTGACACAAGAAAATGAGCTGTCGGGCTTTGTTACCAAGATTTTCCTAGGGGGTAACCTGTTTGCCCTTGCTTTGATAGACAGCGGGGAAATGATTTCATTCATTCAAACTGTCATGCAGAAGGGCTCTGTAGCGGGTATGGTAATAGTGATTGCCTTTGCCTTATCAACACATTCTGTTGGCAAAGCTGTTCCCAGGATTGGTGCTAAGTGCTGTTAGTATGTTACTGCTTCTTGCAGAGGGAGTATGGTTTTTACAGCTTTCCCCTGCCTTTCTCTTACTTGCCATCGTGTGTGGAATTCCTGGGCTGATTTTTATCAACCTGATCGGAATCATGGTGGATTTACAGTTGCCTAAGCTGCGCTGGAGCTCCGAACAAGAGGCCGTCAAGCAAAATCTCAATCCCCCTTTCCCGCTGGTAATAGGCCTTATGGCAGGTGGCCTAGTCGTCCTCGCCAGTTTTTCGCTTGGGATATCCATGTTAGGGACCACTCTTGGGATTATTGTCCTGTTCACTCTCATCAACATTTTCTTATATCGGTTGCTTCTGACCAAGGGACCAGGATGGTTAGAGCAGATTGAAGGATAGTCAGCGTATAGAGAAAAAGGATATAATTGGGCCGCTACTACAAAGTGCGGCTCTTTTTCATTTGTTTTGAAAAAGTATAACAAAGTCCCGTTTTCATCCCGATACAAGAAAGGGAGAGATCAGACCCAGGAAAATAGACCAATATGGCAGGAATGGATGCTACTGGGGACGAATTCCAAAAAAAGGGAGTAAGGAAATGATCATGGTAAGAGAGGAGTTATCGTAAGTCATGGTAAAGCGTTTTGCTATCGTTTTTCTCTTGGCACTGCTAGTGGTGCAAAGCGTTTTTTCAGGGAGTGCGAATGCGGCTGCACCTGGTATGTATACGGACATACAGGGACATTGGGCGCGTGAGCAAATCAACGAAATGGCGGATTTGGGCATCGTAAAGAGGAAGGGATATCAGCCTTTTTACCCAAACAAGCCAGTTACTCGAGGCGAAGCTTTGGCTATGTTGAATCGCGTATTTGAGACGGTATATGGACCGATTGAAAAGCCACAACGCAAGCCAAACCTGGATCAACGCTATCTACTCCGGGGGGAAGTAGATCAACTGCTGAGCAATCTAAAGACCATGATGAAAATCGAAACGGACGATCTGGGCAAGTTTGATCCAGGAGACCGGATGCTGTACTATCTATATTTGGCTGAAACCGGGCACCTGATGAAAAAGCAAGAGAAGGAAAATCCGGACTGGTGGATGTCCAGTGCCGGGATGCAGTGGCCATTGACGAGAGAAGAGGCCAGCTTGATGCTGTTTCATATGCTGGCACCACAAAAATTCCGCACAGCCAACATTAAACCACAAGATACAGTCTCTTTCTTTAACAGCCATTACGAATGGAAGCGCGACCGATTCTATCGGGATACATATTCACCGTACCCACTGGCGATCCGGGAATTCAATCTGTTTCTGACGGACAAGACCTTTTCTCCGAATAAGATCCTGACGCGTGCAGAATATGTCGTTGTGATGGATCGACTGATTGATTATTACCGGATGGATGCAGCTTCGCAGTTCCGTGGTTCACCTGCGAATCAGCAGCACATCGCGCAGGTGAATTTACGAGCAGCGAATTTGGCGTACGAAACCAAAAATCAGAAGCAGCTGTCTGTGCTCTTTACAGATGATGCACTCAAAAGCATGGCAAAGCTGGAACAAGTGCCCACGTACAACGGACCAGTAAAAGTATCGGTCAAGGCTGACGAAAACATTTCAAAAGCCCTCTGGGTGATTGCTCATTATTTAGACCCGAAAAACGGTGACTTCCAGATTGAATACCGATTGGAAGCAGACGCGTCCAACGCTTACGGACGCAAGATCACCACGCTGATTTACTCGCAAAAATAGGACAGAAAATGGGGCACTGGACAACTGGATGCCCCTTTTCTTTTCTTTCGTGAAGTGACGATTGCAACTGACAGAATTTTCGATTACAATAAAAACTGAACGGTGATTCAGTTGGTGGGAGCGTAGCATCTCCGGGCATGTAACACAGCCAAAACGTGGGATGTCATTTTTTAACCCACATACTGAATGAGCATTCATTCAACGGGAGACATGTGCTGATGTACACAGGAATATCTATGGAGAAAGTAGAAGTTTTAAAAATGATCTGCTAGTCTGAATATTGGGTATTCACTGTTGCGAGGCCATTCTTTTGACCATGAATAAGCCATGACTAGGTTTTTAAAAAGGAGGATTTGGAGATGGAACGCAAAATTCGCAAGGCGGCAGTTCTCGGTTCAGGCGTCATGGGCGCTGGGATCGCAGCACATTTAGCCAACGTCGGTATTCCCACTTATTTACTGGACATCGTGCCGCGTGAATTGACAGCAGAAGAGAGTAACAAAGGACTTACTTTGTCTGATAGCGTGGTGAAAAACCGGATAGCACAAGCGGGCCGTGACCGACTTTTGAAGGAGAAGCCGGCGCCGCTCTACGATAAAAAGAACATCGACCTGATTACAGTTGGTAACTTCGAAGACCATCTCTCTTGCTTGAGCGAGGTCGATTGGATTATTGAGGTAGTTGTCGAGAACATCGAGGTGAAGAAGAGCGTCTTCGCTATGGTAGAAGCGCATCGCAAGCCAGGGACAATCGTGTCTTCCAATACGTCCGGTGTTTCTATCAACGAAATGGCAGAGGGACGCTCTGATGACTTCCGCAAGCATTTCCTCGGCACACACTTTTTTAACCCACCGCGCTACTTGAAACTGTTGGAGCTGATCCCAGGTCTAGATACAGACCCGCAAGTCATCTCTTTCATGAAGCATTTTGGTGAGCACGTGCTCGGAAAAGGAATGGTCGTTTGCAAGGATACGCCTAACTTCATCGCTAATCGCATCGGTACATATGGATTGCAGGTTTCGATCCACGAAATGGTGCGACTGGGGCTTGGGGTAGATGAGGTAGATGCGTTGACAGGACCAGTCATCGGCCGTCCGAAGAGCGCTACGTTCCGCACACTCGATGTCGTCGGACTTGATACGTACGTGCATGTGGCGGGTAACGTCAGGAACAAAAGCACGGATGAGCAGGAGCGCTCGGTTTTTGAAGTGCCGGAGTTCGTTCTGCAAATGGTGGAGAAAAGATGGATCGGGCAAAAGGCTGGTCAAGGCTTTTTCAAGCAGGTGAAGACGGAGAAAGGCAAAGAGATTATGGCACTGTCGGTTGACACGCTGGAATACCGACCAAGTGTGAGGCCGAAGTTCGCTTCCCTCGAAACAGCCAAAACAGCCAAGACATTGCCTGAGAAGTTGAGAGCGCTCGTATACGGCAAGGACAAGGGCAGTGAGTTTGTCTGGAGTGTTTTCAAAAAGGTACTGCTGTACTCTGCTGAAAAGGCTCATGAGATCGCAGACGATATCGTCTCTGTTGACCAGGCCATGAAGTGGGGCTTCGGCTGGGAGATGGGGCCGTTCGAAACATGGGATGCCATCGGTCTCGAAAAGTCAGTGGCAAAAATGCGTGAGGAAAACGAGAAGATTCCGGCACTCGTTGAGGAGCTGCTCGCGAGTGGGAAAACCTCCTTCTATCAAAAAGAACAAGGGAAGCGCAGCGTGTTTTCCATCGGAGGCATCTACAAAGACGTCGAAGAGAGCAAGGAAAACATCAACTTGGCAGCACTTAAGGAGCAAGGCAAGCTGATCAAGAAAAATGCGGGTGCTGCCTTGATCGATTTGGGCGATGGAGTCGCATGTCTGGAATTCACCTCCCCGCACAATGCACTTGGGATGGATGTCTTGAACATGGCAAGTCAGGCGGCAGAGGAAGTGCAAAAGAACTTCGCTGGTCTGGTCATCGGTAATCAAGGCAAAAACTTCTGCGTCGGGATGAATCTCGCAATGGCGTTGATGGAAGCACAGGATGAGAATTGGCTGGAGCTCGACATGCTCGTCTCGAATTTCCACAAAACAGCACGGGCTCTGCGCTACATGCATCGTCCAGTCGTCGCAGCACCGTTCGGCATGACGCTGGGTGGCGGTGTCGAGGTGGTCTATCTCGCGGATCGTGTACAGGTATCGGCAGAGACGTACCTTGGACTGGTAGAGGTGGGAGTAGGGCTTCTGCCAGGTGGCGGAGGAACGAAGGAGATGCTGTTCCGAGCAATGGAAAACGTTCCAGAGGGAGGCAGCATGCCAGTTGATCCTTTCCCATTCGTGGCGAAGGCGTTTGAAGCCATTGCTATGGCAAAGGTATCTACGAGTGGTCAGGAAGCCATCAATCTGGGGTACTTGCGACCGACTGACCGCATCAGCGTGAATGCTGATCATCTGCTATACGATGCGAAGCAGCTGGTGCTTGCGATGGATAAAGAGGGCTACACGCCGCCAGCGCCACGCAAAATTCGCGTCATTGGAGAAACGGGTTATGCGAACCTGCGCCAAAATATTTATGCCATGAAGAAAAGCGGATATATTTCCGAGCATGATGAGCTGATTGCAAGCAAAGTTGCCTATGTCATGTCTGGTGGTAACGTGCCTGCGGGTACAGAAGTGACAGAAAGCTACATTCTGGAGCTGGAAAAGCAAGCGTTCCTCGAACTGATCAAGACACCGAAAAGCCAGCAACGGATGCAGCACATGCTGACCAAAAACAAGCCTTTGCGTAACTAGGGAGAGGGAGGGATAACGATGAGAGAAGCAGTTATTGTC
This sequence comes from Brevibacillus sp. DP1.3A, assembly GCF_013284245.2. Classification (NCBI taxonomy): domain Bacteria; kingdom Bacillati; phylum Bacillota; class Bacilli; order Caryophanales; family Paenibacillaceae; genus Brevibacillus; species Brevibacillus sp. DP1.3A. The sequence goes on from NZ_CP085876.1 coordinate 1,298,618, forward strand.
GCGGGCGCCCGTACCGCTATCGGTAAATCGAAAAAAGGAAGTCTCAAGGATTTTCACCCAGTCGATATGGGAGCCGCAGTTGTAAGCGACCTGTTGCGCCGCGTGCCACAGCTCGATCCGGCTGATATCGAGGATATTATCCTGGGGACGGCTGTACCGGAAGCTGAGCAAGGCATGAATATGGCTCGCCTGATCGGACTGCGTGCCGGATTGCCGACAAATGTATCGGGAATCACGATCAATCGCTTTTGCTCCTCCGGTTTGCAGACGATTGCTTACGCTGCTCAGCAGATCATGGTCGGTAGCTCCGATGTAGTTGTCGCTGGCGGGGTGGAGAGCATGAGTCTGGTGCCAATGCTCGGTCACAAAATCGCACTCAATCCGACTTTGGTAGAAACGAAGCCAGAAGCGTACATGAGCATGGGTCATACGGCAGAAGAAGTAGCGAAGAGGTACAACATTTCTCGTGAGGATCAGGATGCTTTTGCTCTGCAAAGCCATCAGCGTGCGACGGCTGCGATTGCTTTAGGGAAATTCCAGGATGAAATCGTACCATTGACAGTCAAGCAGCATTTTGTAGATGAAGCTGGCAAGGTTCACGTCCAGGAACGTGTTTTCGACAAGGATGAAGGAGCGCGCTCGGACACGACGATGGAGGCACTCGCCAAGCTCAGGCCGGTCTTTCATGTGCAAGGTAGCGTAACAGCAGGAAACTCCTCGCAAACGAGCGACGGCGCGGCGGCAGTTCTCGTGATGTCTGCCGAAAAAGCAGCCGAGCTGGGTGTCGAGCCGATTGCCAAGTTCCGTTCCTTTACGGTTGGCGGCGTAGACCCTGATGTCATGGGGATTGGTCCGGTTGTCGCGATTCCAAAAGCATTGAAGCTAGCGGGAATCAGCTTGGAGGATGTCGATCTGTTTGAGTTAAACGAAGCGTTCGCTTCTCAATCGATTGCCGTCATTCGCGAGCTGGGACTCGATCCTGAAAAGGTCAATGTAAATGGTGGGGCAATCGCATTAGGGCATCCGCTCGGTTGCAGTGGTGCCAAGCTGACCGTCCAGCTTTTGAACGAAATGAAGCGCAGAGGCGGAAAATATGGAGTCGTTACGATGTGTATCGGTGGTGGAATGGGAGCAGCTGGCGTTTTTGAGATGATCTAATTTTAAAATAAGGGAGAGGGATAGTAATGGCAGAAACAAAAGATTTGATCCGCGGTGGAAGCTTTTTGATCGATGCAGGTTCAGCTGATGATGTATTCGTGCCAGAAGAATACACCGACGAGCAAAAGATGATTGCCAAGACGACGGAGGATTTCGTCAACAATGAAGTTCGTCCTCATCTGGAAGAGCTTGAAAACCACCAATTTGATATTTCGGTTCGTCTGTTGAAGGAAGCAGGGGAGCTCGGTCTGTTGGCTGGAGATGTTCCGGAGAAATACGAGGGACTGGGGCTGGATAAAGTCAGCACTGCACTCGTAACAGAGAAGTTCTCGCTGGCTCGCGGCTTTGCGCTCAGCTACGGCGCCCATGTCGGTATCGGGTCACTGCCGATCGTGTACTTTGGAAACGAGGAACAAAAACAGCGTTACCTGCCTGATCTGGCGTCTGGAAAACGAATCGCTGCCTACTGCCTGACAGAGCCAGGCTCTGGCTCAGATGCGCTGGGTGCGAAAACGACAGCGACACTCTCCGCAGATGGCACGCACTATATTCTCAACGGAGAGAAGCAATGGATCACAAACGCTGGCTTTGCTGATGTGTTTATCGTATACGCGAAAATTGATGGCGAGAAATTTACAGCCTTTATCGTCGAGCGCACATTCCCAGGTGTTTCGTTTGGACCGGAAGAGAAGAAGATGGGGATCAAATGCTCCTCGACACGTACGGTCATTTTGCAAGATGTACCTGTGCCGGTAGACAATCTGCTCGGTGAGTCTGGGAAAGGTCACGTGATCGCGTTCAACATCTTGAACGTTGGTCGTTACAAGCTCGCGGTGGGCGCAGTCGGCTCCGCGAAAAAAGCAGTGGAACTCGCGACAAACTACGCAAAAGAGCGTAAGCAGTTCAAAACGCCAATTGCCAACTTTACCTTAATCAAAAACAAACTGGCGAACATGGCAGTGAAAACGTATGCGGCTGAAAGCTCCGTCTATCGGACAGTGGGTCTGTTCGATACAGCGCTGACTCGCTTGGGTGAAAAAGCGGATGATGGCGCGGAGGTTGCGAAGGCGATTGCGGATTATGCAATTGAATGCTCGATCAATAAAGTATTTGCCACTGAGGTTTTGGATTACTGCGTGGACGAAGGCGTGCAAATCCACGGTGGATACGGCTTTATGTCCGAGTATGAGATCGAGAACATGTACCGTGACTCTCGGATTAACCGTATTTTCGAAGGAACGAACGAAATCAACCGCATGCTCATCCCAGATACGCTCGTGAAAAAGGCGATGAAAGGCGAACTGCCACTCATGCAAGCAGCAGGCAGCCTGCAAGCAGAGCTGATGAGCTATTATCCAGAAGAGATTGAAGATGCACCTTTAGCTATGGAGAAGCATCTGATCAACATCACGCGCAAAATCATTTTGATGGTGGCTGGTTCTGCGTTGATGAAATACCAACAGGAGATGTCCAAAGAACAGGAGCTCTTGGCATTCGCGGCTGATATGCTGATCGAGCTGTATGCAATGGACAGCATCGTGAAGCGTACCGAGAAAGCAATGGCGGCACATGGCATCGAAGCCGAGCAGCAAAAGCTGGAAATGACCGCTGTGTATGTACATGAGGCATTCGACCGTATCGAAGGCTGGGCGAAGGAAGCATTGGCAACGATGGAAGAGGGCGACGAGCTTCGTCTACGCCTCTCGATCCTGAAAAAGCTGACCCGCCGCACGCCGATCAATACGGTGGCACTCAAACGTTCGATTGCGGATCGTGTTATCGAAGCGGGAGCATATGTGGTATAGCTCTAAATAGTAAACGGGAAAAGGAGCAAAGTTCAGGCTTTGCTCCTTTTCCATTTAACGAACTTGTTTCACCTTCGAAATTCCGCCATCGTAAATCGTCACTTTGACGTTCACCGCCCCCAGAGAAGACGGCTGAAGCGGTAGTGCCCCATTTTGCTGCATCCGTTTCCATTCTTGCGGATATTTGCGATAAAGGGTGTGACCGAGCTGGAGCGTGTCCATCTGCTGCTTCCGTCCTTTTTCGTATAGCCCCCGAATCTGCTCTTCGATTTTTTTCGCGGCTTCTTTTTCGATTTCCCGAACAGGGCTGATGTGATGGTATTGCGGTATGAAGCCGAGCAGTTCTACATCAATCTGAAACGTGACCTGATTGTCTCGCAGCAGCGGCTGTATCTTTACTTTTGGTTTTTGCAGGACGAGATTTGCGAGAGGCTGCTTGCCCTTCTTCAAAGTCAGTAATGATCGATTCGTATGCTTGTCTAACCAGCGCAATCCGAGCAGCTCAGAGCGCGGCCAGCATCCCTTGACCTCCTTGTTTTGCAGCATGCAGGCACCGGTTGTTTTAAGCTGGGGTAAAGGTTTGTTGTCCTCCGACCAGGTCTTTCTGTTAATAGAGAGCATTGGCAAATAGACGACCTTGTTCGGCTCATCTCTTTTGCTGACAAATTGAAACAGCTTCATCGGGTAAATCACCGAGTTTTGCTTGTGAAGATCCTGTGGATTGGACAACTGCGAGTAAATGACAGGCTGTTTGAAGACTTGCTTGGGCGTAAGAATATCCATCAGTGGATCTTTGGTTGCATATGTCCAGATCGTGTAACGAAATTCGTAAAACCGATCGAGCTCATCGATGACCTGATCGAGAAGCGGGGATTTCAATACTTGTTCACTGAGAACCAGAGAGCGTATATGACTCCATGTCATTTGCTCTTGATTTGCGGGATAGAGACTAAAGAGTGCGCTCACAAAAGAATCGCCGCTTCCTTTTGCAATGGCCACCCCGCTTGTAGACCGTTCTCCTCCCGCTTCTTGTTTGGCGATGGTAGAGAAGCTCAATATTTGGGCGTACACCTCGAATTTATTGTCAACAAAATCGACCCCAAGCGCATTGACATAAAGCAGATTCTCAATTTCTCGCGCGTTCCAGCAGCCACTTAGCAGGAGCGGAAGGAGGAGGAGGGCAGCTATTGCGCGGATGCGAGCCATGTCAGGAGCCCTTCCTTTTTTCAGGATTATGCAGGAATTCAGGGCTTTTCTCCACTTTACGCCATGGTGTGCGGAACAGCGTTTTATACAAGTCAGGCCAAGAGGTCGGCGCAAGCGGCGACAAATAGTAAAGGCCAAAGGAGCGCATGTTGGAAAAGAACAGAACCATGGCCAGAAGCGACATCATGAAGCCAAACATCCCGAGAAGCGAGCATAAGAGCAATATCCCGAACCGAAACAGTGTGACTGACGAGACGATATGCTGATTGGATAACGTAAAGGTAGCCATTACGGAAAGCGCGACAATGACAAGACTGCCTGTGGAGGTCAAACCAGCGGATATCGCTGCCTGTCCGACGATCAGGCCTCCTACAACAGACAGTGTTTGACCGATGGACAGAGGAAGGCGCAAACCAGCCTCCTTGAATAGATCAAACAAGAGCACCATGAGCAAAACCTCCAAGGCAGCTGGTAATGGAACACCTTGTCTCGATTTGACGATGGTGGCAATGAGTGTATAGGGAAGCTGTTCCTGATGATACGTAATGAGTCCAACCCAAAAGCCGGGTAAAAAAAGGGCAATGAGGACACAGGCGAGTCGCAGAATCCGAACAAATGCGACGGAAAAAACAGAGGAGCTGTTATCTTCAGCAGCGTTTAGCAGCATGAAAAAGTTAACAGGACCAATGAGCGAAATGGGAGAGCCATCAACCAAAACGGCAAATCGTCCCTTTAACAGGGCATTTACCACATAATCGGGTCTTCCCGTGTATTGAAACTCGGGCAAAAGAGTAAAGGGTGAGCGAGATAATCTTTCTTCTACTTGCATACCACTAATGATGCCTTTGCTATCAAGCGAATTCATTCTGTCTTGAATTTCCTTCAACAACTGCGGGTCGATTTGGTCCTGCAAATATAACAAACCAACACGGGTATGCGTGTGGCTGCCGATGATATACGGGACGAATTTTAATTGATACGTCCGCAGCCGTTTACGGATGAGTCCCAGATTCGTATTAATTTCTTCTGTAAAGCCATCTCGGGGGCCGCTAATTGATGCATCCGTATTCGTTTCCTCGGGTTCGCGCCTAGGAGGATTGCCAGTCTCCACATAATAGACTGCTTGAAAGTCTTCAAACACTAGCAACAAATTTCCGGAAAAAACGTGCCTGCATATCCAATCAACATTCGTCGGCTGCGTCAGCTCATTCATGAAAAAGAGCCGTTTCTCAAATAACTCTTCTGCATCGAGAATGTCTTCGTTGACAAAAAGCTGGATGAGCTGTGGCATCAAGTACTCACTGATGTGATTTAAATCGCAAATGCAGTCGGCGTAGATAAAATGAACGCGAGTAGGAGAGTGCCCTGGGACCAGGGTGTGTGTATCTACGCATACGTCATTGCAGTTTTCAAACAAATCTTGAAACGCCTGTACAGAAATCGAGGGCAATTCTATAACGGCTGATGCTGGCGTATACCCTTTGACCTTGGCAAACCTACGATTCTTCATGTTGTTTCCTCCTAGGGGCGAAGGCTGTCAAGAGAGCAAAAACGACGGAAATAGACAGGGCCAATACCAAAAGACTAGGCATAACCTGTTTCGATAAAAGGCTGTAATATTGAATCGCACTTATCGGATAGAGGGAGAGGGCAGATGAGAAGAAAAAGAGCCCGATCAACCACCAAATCCGTTTCTTCCCATAAGGAATCATCAGAATCTCTACAATGAGCAAAAGCGAGAGAGAAATTCGCGTAAAGGCACCGCTAAACCATTGGTATATGCTCAGGAAATCGAGATGCTCGATATACAGGCCAATATTGGCGAGTCGCCATTCTTCATAGGCAGGATAGCGCAATTTTCCGGCTTTATCAGGTCCGAATTCTACGATCGCTCCTAAGGTTGGGCCGAATGTCAGGCCAATCATGACAAACGCCAAAATGAATAGTTGATAGTACGGCACTTTGGATTGAAGGTGATGTTTCAAAAATAAAAAGAGGAGCAGCTCGACAAAGCCTGTGCCCGCATACATCATTCCCTTTAAAACAGGGGGCATCCCATTTTCCATGATGGGGAGGAGAAGACTGTAATCCTTGTTTGGAAAGTTGGTAGACATGACGAAAAATCCTAAAAGCACGACGAATGGCAAAAGAACAGATGAGGTAATAGCGATAGAGCGGATTCCAAACATGGCATTTACGAGACACAGGACTGCAAACAAAATCGTATGTACCTCCAGTGGTGTTTCTGGAGCAAACGATAAATTGATCCAGGTAATCGTATCGGTCATCGTCATGGTAGCGATTGCGAAGCAGTAGACACATGTCAGTAGCGCCAAAACGAAATACAGAGGGAAGCCGTAAGTCTTTTTCATCCACTGGAACAGATGCTCATTCTCTGTTTTTTTATAGACCGTATAGAGTAAACCAGTCCACAACAAGTAAAGCAGCCCAGCTAACAAAACCGAGATCCAGGAGTCTCTTTTGGCCGAATCTAGCATCATCGGAATGACGATGACATGGTTCATCAATCCGTTGGTTAAAAGCAGCATGACGACGATTTGTGTAAAAGATAATCCGTTTTTCATGATTTCCCCGCCAAAGTAATCTCGTACTCCCAACAGTATTTGCATGGCGTTGGGATTTATTCGATTCAGCGGCAGAATGTGCCAAGTCGCATGCATATTTTGGGAAGCTCTCACGAACGCTAATGGAACATACTTCGTAAGAGGGCGGGAGCTGTAGGAGATGGCGATGAGAGGGTGGCTGAGAAGAAAAAAGACATCTGTCAAAGACAGGATGAGCCACTCGAGTGAGCCTATCCGTGTTCGGGAGATCAGTGAACGATTAAGTGATAACCTTGCGGAGCTGAATGCGATTTTCACGCTGACACCCGATTTGGTCATTCGAACCTTTGCGTGCCAGCATATAGAGGGCATGGTTACACTCGTCTACTTGAATGGCTTGGTTGACAAAAACTCGATTAATAACAATGTGCTTCGTCCGCTTTTGTCACATCCAGCGGGTGAGAAATCGAGTATTTTTGACCTGTTATCTGTCGGAAAGGTATCGGTTGCCTACGACTTTCGCAAAGTAGAAACCGAGATTTTGCTTGGGAGCAGTCTTTTATTTATTGAGGGTCGAAAAGAAGTGCTTGTGATCGAAACGAATGGATGGCCGCAGCGGGCGATAGAAGACCCGCAGTTGGAGGCTGCGCTGAAGGGCGGACACCAAGGGTTTGTCGAAACGGACACGCATAACATTGCCCTCATTCGCCGCTATATTCCCAACCGTGAAATGAAAATAAAAGAAATGTGGTTAGGAGAAAGAGGCCTTTCAAAGCTTTCGATCATCTATTTGGCTGATGTGGCGAATCCGGAAATATTACAGGAACTGGAAGATCGGCTCAAGAGCATCAAGGTTGACTCGATTCTCAATGCGTCTGAACTGGAGGAGTATATCGAGGATAATCCTTACTCTCTGTTTCCTCAGTTTTTGACTTCAGAACGGCCAGATACAGTCGCCTCTCACATCTTGCAAGGGAAGATTGTCGTCGTTGTCGATCGCTCTCCAAGCGTATTAATCGGACCAGCTACTTTCGTTTCCTTTTTTCAAAATGTTGACGATTACGGTACGCGCTGGCCTGTCGCTACGTTCATCCGATTGCTTCGCTACTTGGCATTCTTGATTGCTACTTTTTTACCCGCGATTTATATTGCGGTGATTTCTTTCAATTATGAGGTGATCCCACTCGATTTGATTTTGTCAGTCGGAGAGTCCCGCGAAAAGGTTCCATTCCCTCCCTTGTTAGAGGCATTCATTATGGAGCTCACACTGGAAATGCTCAGGGAATCGGGGATTCGCTTGCCAGCGCCTATCGGACAAACCGTCGGTATCGTAGGGGGTATCGTGATCGGTCAAGCGGTCGTACAAGCGGGGATTGTAAGCAACATTATGGTGATCGTCGTTGCATTTACAGCGATCTCATCTTTTATTATCCCGAACTACGATATGGCCTCGGCAGTTAGGCTAATTCGATTTTTGATGATGATACTTGCTGCGATGTTTGGGTTCGTTGGAATTATAGTGGGATTAATGACACTGATTGGCCATTTAATTACGCTGGAATCATTAGGTGTTCCTTATGGAAGCCCTCTTGCCCCTGTGCGTTTCGGAGATTGGAAAGATTTGTTTATCCGCCTGCCACTATGGAAAATGAAAGATCGTCCCCTGTCAGCCCACACGATTGAGGAGCAAAGGCAGGGGGATAATCGGCCAAGGGAGGACGGGTGATGAAAAAGTATACATACAACCAATTGAGCGTCCTCCAGTACATTCTCCTCATTCATGGGGCACAAGTAGGGATCGGAGTATTGACGATTCCCAGAGAATTGGCGGAGAAGGCGAGCACCGATGGATGGATATCGCTTTTGATTGGATGGCTTGGGGCAACGCTAGTCAGTCTTGTCATCACGAACATGATGAAGCAGTACCCGGAGAAGACGATTATCGATATATTTCCATTGATCCTGGGCAAGTGGCTCGGTCGTGTCGCTATTGCTTTGATGTCCATTTATTGCGGGATAGCGGCGTTCGTTTTGATGATAAATGCCACGGGAATTATTAATGTGTGGCTCCTGTCTCAGACACCGGCCTATGTCGTCGTATTCCTTTTTGCTCTGCCGACCTATCTTATTGTCCAGGGAGGGGTTCGCGCGATTGGAAGGTACGCCGAGCTCGTGTTCTATCTTACACTTTGGATACCTTTTGTTCTCACGACGGCTTATCGAGAAGTGAATTGGTTAAACCTGCTGCCAGTAATCAAGGATGGCTGGCATCCAATATGGGAAGCGAGCAAATCCACGGTACTCTCTTTTCTTGGATTTGAAATTGGTTATTTCGCCTACCCTTTTTTGCAAAAAAAGCAATATGCGTCTCTCGGCATTGTCATTGCGAATACATTGACGATGCTTGTGTATATATCTGTCATCATCGTTTGCTTTGCTTATTTTAGCCCCGATGAAATCACGGAGTATACATGGCCTACGCTCAATCTATGGAAAGCCATCGAGTTCCGTTTTTTGGAACGTGTCGATATTCTATTTCTCTCTAGTTATTTGTTTATATTGTCAACAACTGTATCGCCGTACATCTATTTTTGTGTCTTTTCATCCAGTCAGTTATTCGGCATGAAGGATCACCGCAAGCATTTGCGTCTGTTCCTTCTTTTAGTTCCAGTGGCGGTATGGTTATATACGCCATCCTTTATCGATCTGAAGAAAGCGTCACAAATTTGGAGCTATACAGGATTGTTCTTTGCTTATACGCTTCCGTTACTGGCTTGGGGACCGATCAGGCTATCGAAACGAGCGGAAGGAGGGAAAAAAGCATGAGGGCATTTGCTCAGATTCTGTTATGGAGCTTGCTGGTAATCATGTTGGCAGGATGCAAGGATCAGATCAATTTGGAGGATACCACTTTATCGCTGATGGTCGGAATTGATTTGAACGAAAAAAACGAGCTTCTCTATTATATCTCAAGCCCTGTGTTCAGTCGGGAAGCAAAGGAAAAATCTGAGCAATACGGTATCCGGTCATCTACGATTAGAGAGGCGAGAATGGGCTTTGATGAGCGAGTGACAGGCTTGACCCAACCAGGCAAAATTCAGGTGCTTGTAATGGGGAAAAAACTGCTGGCTCACCCGGACTGGTTTCGGTTGCTGGATGTCGTTTTTCGGGATGCAAAGTTCAGTGTCAACGCCCGCATGGCTGTACATGATGGTCCAGTGAATGAGTTGTTTGATTTTAAACCAAAGGACAAGCCTCGTCTGTCTATTCATGTAACAAAGCTGATAGACACAGCCAATAGCAGAAATCTGACGGTAAAGACGAGGGCGCAGGAGCTCCATCGGCAAATGTATGAAAAAGGGATGACGTCTACCCTGACTGAGTTGAAGAAAGAAAAGAAGGCGGTCAAGGTAATGGGGACGGCTTTGTTAAAAGAAAATGGAACGTACGCAGGCTCGATAGAACCGCGGGATACCATTCTTTTGCAAACGCTGCTCCATGAAAAACAAGGGGAACTGTCCGTCACCATCCCGATTAAAGAGCCGAACGCACACAATCAAATTGTGAAAGACAGGATCAGTTTTTTTATCAAAGGAGTCAAAAAAAAAGTAAAAACAACCTATCAGAACGGTCGATTTCATTTTGACGTTCATTTCAACTTGCGAGTGTCCGTATCGGAGCGAATGTTTCCGTACGACATGAAAAAGGACTACAAAAAGATGGAGCGAATGATCAGTGACGAGTTACAGAAGGATTACATGAAGTTAATCAAGAAATGCCAGGAAATCGGTGTAGACCCATTTGGGTTTGGTCTCTATGCGCGTGCCTATGAATATAAGGAATACAAAAAGGTAGAGGATGATTGGACGAAAGCTTTTTCCAATGCAACAGTTGAAGTCAAGCCAAACGTATCGATTAAGGGAAATGGCGTCATAAAGTGAAGGGTAAAAGACAAAACCCCCTGGCAATCAGTAAATGCCAAGGGGTTCGTTATTAATAGATTGCTTCCCAGCCAGCAGGAGTGACGAACAGGCGAATCGCTTTGATTTTGCGGTCGTCCATCAGGGTGAAGTAGTGGCGGTAGTTCGGTGGTACGGAGATCAGATCGCCTGGCTCCAGCTCGACGTCGAAGTAGCGGTCATCTTTGCCTTTGATGGCGAAAATGCCGTGACCATCGACGCAGAAGCGGCACTCATCGTCTGTGTGGTGATGCTCGCCCTTGAATTTCACCAGCAGCTCGTCAAGGTTAGGGGTTTTGTCAGAGAGGACGATAATGTCCGCTGTCAAGTAACCGCGACGTTGGCTGATCGCATCGATTTCCGGCTTGAAGGTGTCGAGAATCTCTTGTTTTTCCTCGTCTGTCGGGCTGTAGTTATCACGGTGCTTCGGATCAAGGCGATCCACGCCCCATTTTTCGTAAATGATCTCTTGGGTGTCTAGGAAGGAGACAACTTCCTCGGGTGCTGAGATGTACTCATTGTTGTCGTGAAAACGAATTTGTGCCATCGTTTATTCCTCCTTAATTGGTGGTTGTAGTGGACACGACTGCTTGGCGCAATTGCAGCCAGCGGGCGTGATACTCGAATAGGAATTCAAAAGCTTCCAGGTGGCGCTTGGCCTCGAAGTCATTGCCGCCCCACGTGTAGATACCGTGGTTACGGATGAGTACACCGGGAACTTCTGGTGTGATCACTTTTTCAATTTCGGTAGCCAAGGTCGGAATATCGGCAAAGTTCTCAACAATCGGAACAGTAATGCGCGCGTTTTCTTCCCAGATTCCGAGTCCCTTGATCAGCTCTTGTCCTTGAATGGAGAAAGCGCGTTGTCCAAAGTACAGCTCGGAAATGAGGTTGTTCCATACGGTATGGACGTGGAAGCAAGCACCCGCCTTCGGGAACGTTTTGTAGACGACGGCGTGGATGAGTGTTTCCGCGGAAGGCTTGAGCGTAGTTTCATCCACCGGACGCGAGTCTTGATCCACGACCAGATAATCTTCGGGGGACAGCTTGGTTTTGTCTTTGCCGCTTGCCGTTACGGCAAATTGCAAGGGATCGTTTTGTATCTTAATCGAGAGATTGCCACTAGTGCCGGGAAACCAGTCCCGGCGGGCAAATGTCAGCTTGGCGTCATCCAGACGGCGAAAGGCATCCAGACGTTGTTCGAGTGTTGCAGTCATGAATTAGACGACCTCCTGTTGGACGTGCTGTAAAATGCGAATCACATCGTGGAACGTAGCAAACTTGCTATGCGGCAATTGCAGCTCTTCCGCCTTGTCAGCGAGGAAGTGACGGGCAATCACATAGTCAGCGATTTTGGCTCCAGCCAAATCAGTGATGGAGTCGCCGATGACGATACGGAAATGGTTCTCTGGATCGTAACGACGGATAATCGTCGTCTTGCACATGCCGCAGCCGTTCGTGCACTGTTCATCGCAAGCGTTTGGCCACGTAATGGTGATCCGCTCTCCGCTGAAATCACTGCCATTGCAGTAAATCGGCACATCGGTGAGATCGAAAGGTGCCAGGATAGGCTCCAGGAAAAAGTCGATGCCGCCACTCGTGATCAACAGCTCGATGCCTTCTTCGCGGCAATAGCTCACGAATTCAGCAAATCCCGGGCGAATCGTCGCTTCTTGGACAATAAAATCAATAATGTCCTGGCGGAAGGAGGAGGGCAAGAGTTGAAACAGCTTGCCAACCCCTTCTTGAACGCTTATTTTTTGCGAAAGGATTTGCTCCGTCAAGGCTTCCCACTCAGGGGGAGCAAACTTGCGGACAATTGCTACAATGTTGTCTTTTTCGGTAATCGTTCCGTCGAAATCGCAGAACAGGACGAGCTTCTTGCTCATCGTGCGCCACCCCACTTTTCCAAGGCGATCGCCAGCTCTTGTGATTCCGCGGCAGCTTCTTCCAATGTTCGGCCTGCGGTGACTGCATGAATTGCGGCAACGAATGCTTTCGCTCCTGCGGTTGCTCCACCGGGATGACCGTGGATTCCGCCTCCTGCATTGACGATTTGATCTAAACCAAAGTCTTGATACAGCTGTGGAACCAACCCTGGGTGAATGCCGGCAGACGGAACCGGGAAGGAACGGCGTACACCATTCAGTGGGTCAGTCAAATGCTTGGCGAGCTGCAACGCTTCTGTTTTGTCCAAGGCGACATTGCCATATGGAGATGGGAAGAGCACCAAATCTGCCCCAGCTACACGCATCAACGTTCCGAGCAGAAGCGGGGTGGCGATACCGTAGTCAGGTGATGGATAGTAAGCGCCTGCCAATGCTGGATGCGCCATGATCGGTACGTGTACATCAGGATCGGCTGCCAAACGGTGCAGGGCATCGAATCCAAAGGCCAGTACATTGAACAAGAGGCAGTCAGCACCTGCATCTACCGCACGTTTCGCTTTTTCGTTCAGCTCATGCACAGGTCCAGTCAGGTTGGCTGCATAGAGGACGGGCTTGCCTGTTTCGGCTTCTGTCTCCTGAGCGATCTGCTTGAACGCTTTGATCCGTTCGATAAAAGGAGCGCGCTCATCTGCAAAGAAGATTTCGTCATCTTTCACCAGATCGACTCCGCCCAAGGCTTGTGCCCGGAATTGCGTTTTTAGGTCGTCAAAAGGAAGGCCTAGGCACGATTTGAAAATGCTCATCAAGAGCGGACGGTTATGTGCCCCTAAACGTTCGCGAAGACCATCGATGCCGAACTTCGGTCCAGGAAAAGCCTGAAGGAATGAGTCAGGGAAAACGATGTCGATGAGCTTGATTTTGCCATCCATCGACAGTTTGCCGAATATTCCGGTCAACAAGGATGGAATGTCTGCTGTAAAATTGCGGGTCGGATAGCTGACGGTAATCAAACCGCGTGTTTCTCCGTTTTCCAGTGTTTCAAGTGGTGTCGCGCTCACGGCTTCACCGAGATACGGCGCTAGCTCAGCTTGCTTGGCAAGCGGCAGGTCCGTCCAGGAACCGACTGTCATACCGACAGCAATGGCTTGCGCTTTCTTATTCAAGTCTTTTGCTTGTGTGAGATAGGTGACGAGGATACGTTGTTCACTCATGGTACGTCTCATCCTCCTTGAATGATTAAAAAAAGCCTCCCCATTGAGTGGGGAGGAGCGGTTGTCGACTATGAAAGCGTCTCGTCTCCTCTCATCTCTCGGGTCAGTAGCCGAGACAAGCCAAAAAGGCTCTATCTCGACTCTTATCCGTTGGAATTAGCACCGTTTCGCTATCCAAGGTACGCATTTTCAACGTACGATTCATGGTATAGCGCCGGTTGCCGGGCATCATAGGGCCAGTCCCTCAGCCAGCTCGCGATAAGAGTTATTCGTTTCCCCCATGATATGACGTTCATTCTCAGGAGTCAATCTTTGTTTTTGTAGAGAATGTGCAGCAGGTTATCAGAAAAATGAGATGAAGGTGAAACTTTTTGACAATTCCTTCGTGGTAAGGGATGAAGGGGTGTGAACGGCTTGGGAAAGTAGGTCTGGAGGATGTGTACCAGCTGCATGTAAACGATATTTACCGCTATCTTTTCCGGCTGACACGAGATGAAAGGCTGGCAGAGGATCTGACACAGGAAACCTTTTGTCGCGCCTTCTCTTCCTTGGACGACTACCGTGGGGAAAAAGTACGGCCTTGGCTATTCAAGGTGGCCTATCACGCTTTCGTGGACGGCTATCGCAAGAAGACGAAACAACGGTTTGCGTATGTGGAAGCCCTGCCAGAGCGACGTGATCATTCGGCGGTTGATCCGGCAGAGCATGTCGTGAACAAGGAGCTGTGGGAAGTGGCCCATGACTATTTGGAGCAACTTCCGGAAAAGCAGAGACAGGTCATTTTGTTGTCTGCCATGCAGTTTTCCTACGCGGAAATGGCAGAGGTACTCGGGATCGAGCTGGCAGACGTCAAGCGTTCCTTGTTTCGTGGACGACAAAAGATGCGGCAGTTGTGGAGGGAGGAAAGCCTGTGATGAACAAGGATGAGAATAATCGCGAACAAAGGCTGGTTGCTTATTTGCGTGGGGAAATGGCGGAAGAAGATTCAAAACAATTCGAGGAGGAAATAGCCGCTGACGAGGAATACGCACAGCGGTTGGAGAGGCTTTTGCTGGGGGAAGAAACGGGAGCGGGCAACGTGAAGACAAAACAGCCTGAAACGCTGTCGGCTGAAAAACAGCGCGCCATTGTTCGCCGGGGGAAATGGAAAAATCGGTTGAGCAACGCTGGATTCACCATAGTGCTTCCCTTTTTTGCCGGAGTTGTGTTGCTGATTCTGAATGGCTGGGTTGGGTCACTGATGCATGAAGATCTGTTCCGCGTTGCGAAGTCGATGGTTAATTTTACTCAACCAGGTGTTAGTGTAGGCGGGAGTGGCTCGCAGGTGGGATTGTTTTACGGCAATATCAGCATGGAGCTGCGTGAAAGAGTTGGAGCGGAAGAAAAGAACGCTGGCCGCTTTGAAAGCACAAATGTGCTGTGGAAAGTAAACGCTGGGCCGAAATGGCCGGATGGGGTTAGGGAACAGAAGCTGTATTTCCGTTATCCGACAGACGGGGAAATGGTGGATACGGAATCGCGCACTTCACCTGCCTGGACGACGATGGAGAAGCTACCAGAGGGAACGGTTTCTCAGCTTGCGATTTCCTTTGATCGCTTTCTGACGTACGAGGAGTACTATGAATTGGTTTCGAGCCATGTTTCCTCTTCGGGACAAGATACAGTTTGGTTTGCCGTAGACACAGGGATCGAGACCAAAGAGAGTCAAGAGGGACAATTGATGTTAGGACCGGGAAAAGTATGGGGTTTTGCAGAAAGGGAGCTGAATTATGGTGGCCCTATTCTTGTAAACGGGGAAGGGGATAGGCGGATGGCGACTTATCTGAACGAAATGAAGTATTTGTCCGAGCAAGAAGGTTTGACTCGCGATATCGGCAGATCCTTGTTATTTCGTAGCGACCCGCAAATTACAGAACGATACAACTACATGCAACAAAACGGAGTGCGAATCTATGGCGCTGTCCTGACCGGACCTACGAAAGAACTGCTTAAGCTCAAGACCGAAAAGTCGATAACAGCAGCGTTTTTAGGCAAAGTAGACTGGTGGAATTGGGATACCCCTTCGGCATCGGGAACTCATCACACCTACTAATTGCAAGGTGCGAATTTTTGCACAAAAGGGTGTTGACATCGTGGAAGCGTTGGTTGTATGATTCAAACTAAATCAAAAACCGAATACGATTTGGATACCTTATCCAGAGAAGGTGGAGGGACTGGCCCGATGATACCCGGCAACCGACATGACGCCATTCAGACGCGACAAAGCGACTGATTGACAGGCGACATGCACGGTGCTAATTCCTGCAGAAACAAAAGTAGTCTGGAAGATAAGGGGGACATCAACACGGTTCTTACACGTGACGACACGACCTCTTTTCTTCGGGAAAAGAGGTCTTTTTATTGCTCCAGGTACTCAAACAAAACAAATAGAGATAGAGAAAAAATACGTAGAGGGGAGTTTTGGAATCATGGCATATCGCGCATTGACTGAACAGGAAGCAGTGGAGTACGTAAAAGGAATACCGGGTCTTTTTAGCGAAGGAGCAGAGCTGATCAGCCGCGAAATCGGGGATGGCAACCTCAATCTGGTTTTTGACATTCAGGAGCCAGCATCCGGTAAGAGTGTCATTGTCAAACAAGCGCTGCCTTTTGCCCGCGTCGTGGGAGAATCTTGGCCGCTTACGATTGATCGGGCTCGCATCGAGAGCGAGGCACTCCGCATTCAGCACAAATACGTTCCAGACCTGGTGCCGCAGGTGTATCATTTCGACGGGGAGCTTGCGTTGACTGTCATGGAAAACGTCGGGGACCATATCATCATGCGCAAAGGTCTGATCGAAGGAAAGCGGTACCCGCTATTCGCGAAGCAAATTGGTCGTTTTCTCGCGCAAACCTTGTTCTTTACATCCGATCTGGGCGCTCATCCGTACGATAAAAAAGCGCTAGTCGGAACATTCATAAATCCAGAATTATGCAAAATCACAGAAGACCTCGTCTTTACCGATCCGTATGAAAATGCGCCTACCAACGACTTCAACCCGTTGATTCGCCGGGAAGTCGAGGCGATTTGGAACAACAGGCCGCTGAAGCTGGAAATCGCCAAGCTGAAATACGATTTCCTTACTCGCTCAGAAGCGCTGCTACATGGTGACCTGCATACCGGAAGTATTTTTATCACGGAAAACAGCCTGAAAGCAATCGATCCAGAGTTCGCTTACTATGGCCCAATCGGTTTTGACATCGGGGCGGTCATTGCCAATCTATTGCTCAACTACGCAGGACAACACGGTTTACAAAAAGATCAAGGAGAACGGGAAGCGTACCGCGAATACTTACTGGAAACGGTCGAGGATGTCTGGAATGAATTCGTTTCGCAATTTGTTCAGCTCTGGCACAAGCACGCCAAAGAGCGCAGCGCCCATGTCGAAGGGCTGTGGCAAAGCTACGTGAAGCGCTTGATTCAGGATACAGCAGGCTATGCCGGATGCAAAATCTTGCGCCGTGTCATCGGCTTGGCAGGCGTAGCGGACCTGAATGCCATTGAAGATGACCAGACTCGCGCAGAAGCAGAGCGTCTGGCTCTCTCGATTGGAGAAGCGCTGATTCTCGGTCGCGGCGGCATAGACGAATCGACAGATATCACGGACATCGTACGCACTGTGACCGAACGTTACTATCAGGAGGCAACGACAGTATGACAACCAGCACCCAATTGGCACCTGTTAAGTGGGAGAATGACGCACTGGTCTTGCTTGACCAGACGCGTTTGCCAGTAGAAACAATCTATTTGAACTTGACTACCTCCGAGCAAGTATGGGGTTCCATTCGTCGCTTGGAAGTGCGTGGCGCACCGGCGATTGGCATGGCAGCAGCTTACGGGCTCTACCTGGGCATTCGTGGCAGTGAAGCGAGTAACTACGACGAGTTTTGGCAGGAACTGAACCAGCAGGCAGACTATCTGGGCTCTTCCCGTCCGACAGCCGTGAATCTGTTCTGGGCGTTGGATCGAATCAAAGCTCGTGTTGAAACAGAAAGCGGAGCTTCGATTGCCGAATTGAAGGCAGCAGTGCTCGATGAAGCACTGACGATTCAAAAGGAAGATGCTGAAGTATGCCGGACCATCGGAGAGCATTTGCTCACTCTGTTGCATGACGGTATGGGAATTCTCACGCACTGTAATCCAGGGGCATTGGCTACAGCAGCGTACGGTACGGCTACCGCTCCGTTTTATTTGGCAAAGGAACGCGGTTGGAATCTGAAGGTGTACGCAGACGAAACCCGTCCTGTCCTGCAAGGCGCTCGTCTTACTGCCTTCGAATTGCAGCAAGCTGGAATTGATGTGACGCTCATCTGCGACAACATGGCGGCGATGGTTATGTCCCAAGGCAAAGTAGAGGCTGTCATCGTGGGTACAGACCGCGTAGCAGCGAATGGCGATGTCGCCAACAAAATCGGTACGTATGGGGTAGCGGTATTGGCAAAAGCTCACGGCATTCCTTTTTACGTGGCAGCCCCCTTGTCCTCTGTTGATCTGGAGACACCGACAGGCGCAGATATTCCGATTGAAGAGCGTCCAGCCGAGGAAATTACCCATGGTTTGGGCAAACAGGTAGCTCCAGACGATATCAAGGTGTACAATCCTGCGTTCGATGTAACGCCTGCGAAGTACATTACAGCAATCGTCACGGAGACAGGTATTTTCAAGCCGGAAGAGATCGGCAATAGCAAAAAATAAAAGAATGATGTATAAGCGTTCGCCCTGTTGTTGCTGGCGGACGCTTTTTGCTCATTTTGGCGTTTTCCAGTAAAATATCCAAGAAAAGGGGAGATTCGTATGCAAACGATTCAACGGATAGCAATCAATGAAGATACGTACTTGAAACAATTAGAATTAGCCGATGCTGAGGAGTTATTTTTGCTTACGGATTCGAACCGGGAGAATCTTATGGAATGGCTGCCGTGGCTGAATTATACGAAGAAGGTAGAGGATTCGCGCCAATTCATCCAAGCGACGATTCATCAGTACAACGATAATCGCGGTATCAACTACGGCATTTGGTACCAAGGACGTCTGGCTGGTACAGTCGGCGTGCATACGGTGGATTGGATCAACAAAAAGACGTCCATTGGCTATTGGCTAGGTGCGCAATTTCAGGGTAAGGGCCTAATGACGGAAGCAGTGGCGACCTACTTGGACGTATTGATCTTCGGGTCATGGGATTTGGAAAAAGTAACGATTCAGGCTGCTACGGAAAACTACAAGAGCAGATCGATTCCGGAACGATTAGGGTTTCAACTGGAGGGGATACTACGCCGGAATGAATTCCTTTACAATCATTACGTGGATCATGCCACTTACAGCTTGCTAAAAGAGGAATGGCTTGACTGGAAAACCGATAAAAAATAGTAGATTGAACTGTATGCTTCGATTGACAATGAAAATTCTGTAAATTACGATGGTGAAGACAGATCAAGAGGGCTGCGTGTGATTCGCAAGCCCTTTTTTAGTCGTGCTGTTAGGTTTAAAAAATAGAGGTGATTTACATGCAGACACTTCGGCAATTATCTTGGTTTTTCCGTGCTTATTGGAAACGGTACGTCATTGGAATCTCTGTGCTGTTTATCATCGATGTCCTCATGCTTTGGCCGCCGAAATTAATCGGGGACACGGTGGATTCGATTCGTAACAGTTCCCTGACGGACGCTGACTTGACGCAAACAGTGGTCATCTTGCTCGTATTGGGTGTTAGCTTGTATGGATTGCGGTTTCTCTGGCGGTACTTGTTAAATGGGGGAGCCTTGATACTGGAGAGGACGTTGCGCGAGCGACTGTTTGCCCATTTGACGAGAATGACCCCGTCGTTTTTTCATCGCAAGCGCAGTGGGGATTTGATGGCCGTCGCTACCAACGACATTCCTGCCATTGAACAAACCGCTAGTACAGGGGTGCTTACGCTTGTCGATGCGCTGTTCATGACCGTGTTAACGCTGGGCGTCATGGTGACTGCGATTGATTGGAAGCTGACGCTGGCTGCACTGATCCCGATGCCGTTTTTGGCATGGTCAACGGCGTACTATGGAAAGTTGCTGCATGAGCGTTTTTACTTGGCGCAGGAAGCCTTCGGAGAGATGAATGATCATGTCCAACAATCTGTGTCAGGCGTTCGGGTATTGAGAGCATTTGTTCAGGAAAAGGCCGATATTGAGGCATATCGCCGAGTCAGTGAAAAAACGTTGGAGAGAAATGTGAGCGTTTCGCGGATCGACGCCCTGTTCGAGCCGACAATCGCGATTATTATTGGCTTCAGCTTTTTGATCGGGCTGGGCTATGGGACGTATTTGGTGTTCACTAGCGCTATCTCCTTAGGGAATTTGGTTGCGTTCAATTTATACTTGGGACTTTTAATTTGGCCGATGTTCGCCTTTGGTTGGCTGGTCAATGTATTGCAACGCGGTGGTGCTTCCCACAAGCGTTTTACAGAGCTAATGGTGGAGCAGCCAGATGTGACGGAGGCAGCGAATCCGGTCACGAGCCAAATCGCTAATACCGTAGAAGCACGCCATTTTTCCTTTACGTATCCGGGCACTGACAAGCCGGCACTCATTGATATCTCGTTTCGTTTGGGCGAAGGAGAGACGCTTGGGATTGTTGGACGGACAGGAAGCGGCAAGTCGACGTTGTGCCGTGCCTTATTGCATCAATATCAGATGAAGGAACAAGCTCTGTTTATCGGGGGCATCCCGATCGAAGGGCTCGCTTTCGATACGCTACGGGAAAAAATCGGCTATGTGCCTCAGGAGCATTTGCTGTTCTCACGGACGATTGCAGAAAATGTTACATTCGGGAAACCACAAGCGACGACCGAGGACGTGATGCATGCGTTGGAGCTTGCGGAGATGAAGAGAGATCTGGCGCAATTCAGAGATGGATTGCAAACCATGGTTGGAGAGAAGGGGGTCACCCTTTCCGGGGGGCAAAAACAGCGGGTTTCCATTGCGCGCGCTCTTTTGATGGATGCGGGTATCCTGATTCTCGACGATTCTTTATCGGCTGTGGACGCGCGGACTGAGGAGAGTATTCTTCGTCATCTGAGACAGGAGCGCGCGGATAAAACGACGATTATTACCGCTCATCGTCTGTCTGCCGTCCAGCACGCACAACTGATTCTTGTGCTGGATGAGGGGCAGATCGTCGAGCGGGGGACACATGACGAGCTGATGCAGCACAACGGCTGGTATGCAGAGCAGTACCGCCGTCAGCAAATGGAACAGGATGTGGCTGGTTGAGAGAGGGGGAAAACGTTTCATGAGCAAAGAAAATGTATGGGGGCGTTTGACCGAGTACGCCAGACCATTTCAAAAGCAAATACTAGGCGCGCTGTTCCTGCTCTTGCTGGGAACGAGTGCAGAGTTGGCGGGTCCTTTTTTAGCCAAGGTCATGATTGATAATCACATCCTGGCGATCCAGAAGCCTTGGTATCAACTAGACGAAGTGCCACCACAAGCAGTGGGGCAAGTCGCCTCACTGAACGGTACGAACTATATTCGTGAAGATGTAGCAGCAAAGACGGGTCTTGCTTTGGACAGTATCAATCAAAAAGAAGTAACCGTGCTGACAGAAGGCACGACCTATTACTTGGTTTCCGGCAAGGTGAATCCAAACACAGAGAAGCAATTTACCCCGATTGCGTCAGAAAACGGCAGGGAACGCTTCGAGGTAACAACCAAGGATCAATCAGGTCAAAAGACGACCTCCACAGGGATTCGGCTGACCGCAGAGGAAGTTAAGGCGATGTATCAAGGGGATGTCCTGCCCATTGTCTGGCTGTCTGTAGGTTATGGAGCACTGATCTTGCTCTCAGCTGGTTTTAACTACGTCCAGATTTTGTGGCTGCAAAAGATCGCTCAGCGCATCATTCAGCAAATGCGGATGAAGCTGTTTATCCATTTGCAAAAGCTCCCGGTTGCCTTTTTTGACAAAACGCCAGTAGGTGCGCTCGTCTCCCGTGTGAGCAATGATACAGAAGCCATCCGTGAGCTGTATGTAAGTGTGCTCGCCACATTTGTACAGAACGCTCTTTATTTGATTGGAATCTTGATCGCGCTCTACATCTTGCAGCCTGAGCTCGCCCTCTTTTGCTTTTTGACGGTGCCAGTGCTCGTACTGTTAGTCTACGTGTATCAAAAGTACAGCTCTCGCTACTATGCGGTGATTCGCGCGAAGCTCGGTGATATGAACACAACGATTAATGAAATGATCCAGAACATGACGATCGTGCAAGCATTTCGTCGGGAGAAGGGCGTACAAAAAGAGTTTGCTGATGTAAACGAGGTCTACTTCAAGGTGCGGATGAAAGAGATCAATCTGGAATCCTTGCTTTTGCGCCCAGCGGTAGATTTGATCTGGAAAGTTTCCTTGACCCTGATCGTCTGGTATTACGGCTCGACTTCCTTCCACAGCGCGATTTCCTTCGGTGCGCTTTTTGCTTTTGTCGATTACATGGGGCGTTTTTTCGAACCGATCAACATGATCATGAATCGGTTGTCACAAATGCAGCAGGCGACTATTTCGGCGGGGCGCGTCTTCGAAATTATGGATGAGACCACGGAGAAGAAAGAAACGGGTGCACAAATCGAACGCCCGCGTGGAGAGGTTGTTTTTGATAACGTATCTTTTGCTTATCAAGGTGACGATTATGTCTTGAAAAACGTCTCCTTTTCGGCGCAGCCTGGTCAGACGATTGCGTTGGTAGGACACACCGGATCGGGAAAAAGCTCTTTGATGAATTTGCTGCTCGGGTTCTATCCGGTGACGAAAGGGAGCATTTTGATCGACGGGCAAGATATGAGACAGATTGATACGCATTCATTGCGCAGTCATGTCGGACTCGTTTTGCAGGACCCATTCTTGTTTACGGGCAGCATTGGATTCAATATTCGTATGTACAAGGATACGATTACGGATGAAGAAGTGAAGCGGGCTGCAAAAGCTGTACGTGCTGATGAATTCATTTCCAAGCTGCCGGGTGGGTATGACGAACCAGTCGTCGAGCGAGGCATGACGCTATCCGCAGGCCAACGCCAACTGATCTCTTTTGCTCGGGCATTGGCTGCTGATCCTGCCATGCTGATCTTGGACGAAGCAACGGCAAGCATTGACAGTGAAACAGAGCTAGCCATTCAGGAAGCGTTGCATGTACTATCAAAAGGTAGGACGACATTCATCATTGCACATCGATTGTCGACGATTCAGCACGCCGACCAAATTCTTGTTTTGTCCCGTGGAGAAATCATGGAGCGAGGTACACATGATGAACTCATGGCGCAAAATGGTCTTTATCAAAAAATGTATCAGCTTCAACAGGGGAGTGCTTCCGTAGAGAGTGCTTAGTAGGGAGCTAGGAAGGAGAAACAACACCATGTCACAGTCACGTTACACCTTTTGGGTGTTGATTTTGGTTGTCGGTATTGCGGGGTTAAGCCAAGGCTTGACGATCCCGATGCTGACGGTTTTATTGGAAAAACAAGGTGTTTCATCCGTGATGAACGGACTCAACGCCGCTGCCTTGTATATTGGGATGGTCATGGTCAATCCATTTTTGGAAATCCCACTGCGGCGCATTGGATACCGATCCACAATATTATGGGGATTGCTGTTGGTGACGATTGCAACAGCGCTCATCCCGATGTTTAGCCATTTGGCGGTCTGGTTCGTATTACGTTTACTGATGGGTGTGGGCGATAGCGGTTTACATTACGCCAGCCAAATGTGGGTGACTAAGATCGCAGCTCCCGAGAATCGTGGGCGCGATCTTTCCATTTACGGTCTGGCATATGGTGTGGGCTTTAGTATTGGTCCATTAGGCTTAAGCGTGCTGCATTTGGGGATTTGGGTACCTTTTGGGGGCTTGCTCGTTCTGTATCTGATTGCCTTCTTCTTATTATACCGAATCAAAAATGAGTTCCCTGCACAGATCGAGCAAACGGAAAAGAAGCAAAACAAGTATGCATTTGTTTTGCGACTTGCTTGGCTGGCGCTGATTCCTTCGTTTTTGTTCGGATTCATGGAGACGTCACTCAACGGCAGTTTTCCCGTTTATGCCTTGCGTACCGGCTTGTCCGTTGAATGGGTTTCGTTGATCCTTCCGTCGTTTGTCGTGGGAAGTATTATCTTGCAGATGCCGCTGGGGGCATTGAGTGACCGTATAGGACGCAAGCAGGTCATGCTCGTGTGTGCCCTTGTAGGGGGATTGGCCTTCTTCCTGTTCCCGTTTGCAGGTGAAAACGTATGGCTGATGATGCTGTTGTTGGCCATAGCAGGAGCGGCAGTCGGTTCCTTTTACTCGCTGGGATTGGCTTTTTCGGCAGATATTTTACCAGCATCGATGGTTCCTACCGCAGGAATTATCGCGGGCGTCAATTTTGGTGTCGCCAGTATTTTGGCTCCGAATGTGAATGGCCTGTTGATGGACGTGTGGGAGCCGTGGACGATCTTTTGGCTGATGGGATCGCTGCTCATTGTTTTCGCGGCAGCTTGCCTGTTTTTCAAACAAAAAGCAACCCAAGAACAGACGTATTCGATGCCATTGCAAAAACAGGGGTAAAAACAATGATGGATAAGCTTCGCCAAGCTTTTGGCGAAGCTTTTATTTTTTTTGCCCAAAAAAGCATAAACGGGCATCAAGGAGGGAAGCGTATGAATAGTAAGTAGAACAGCATGATTGGAAGGGGTTACCCGATGCTGACACCGTGCATTTTTAGAAGAGGCATTGCCTGGATCTTATTTTTCGTGCTCAGTCTGGTAATCATCCCGTTCTTCTCAGATGACGGCCAGGCTCCGACACCGTCTGCACCTGCACCTGCCACTACAAATGCAACTTCGCAGCCATAGCTTTGCCCTTGTGTTCACAAAAAAAGACACGCCACTGACGACGGCGTGTCTTTTTGCTGCTGTAGTATTAGCGAGTAACAAAATTTTGCGTGAAATACGGTCGGCCGTCTTTCATAACGATACCGACTCCGAGTTGCTTGAATTTTGGACTGAGCAAGTTTTGACGATGGCCTGCGGAGTTCATCCAGCTCATGTGGGCTTCGATCCCGTCTAGTTGTCCGTAGGCAATATTTTCACCAGCTGAGCTGTAACGAATGCCGGCTTGCTTCAAACGATCAAACGGACTTCCCGTAGATGGGGAGGTATGGTTGAAAAAGTTATTCTGGCCCATGTCTTGGCTGTGTGCTCTGGCTACTGCTGCAACTTGTTCATCCCAAGTGATAACAGGCAGCTTGGCACGTTGCCTTGCCACGTTGAGCAAGTCCAAATTTTGTTTCTCGTATGCGAGCGCTGCCTGCTTCATCTGTGCGTCTGTCAGTTTCGGCAGTTCCGGTAATTTCGAATAGGAAATGGGATACATCAAGCCAATCGCAATGGTGGCAAAATGCTCAGGAGTAGAGATGCGCACCCCTGCGACCTTATTTCCACCCAGTTGATCGATAGAGAAGGTGATCGCCTGATTGTTTTGGATATAGGTCGGATGAGTAAGGGTATTTTTTTGGATACGCAGACTTGGGATGATCGTCAGCGTGTCTTGCGGTGCACCCCAGCTATTTTGTAGGTCTTTTGTAGTAGATCCAATCGTGATGCCATTCAGATTCAGCTTGGCTCCATTAGTAAACAACGTCACGACTTTGCCGTTTTGCAGGCCGACTTGAATATAGTTGTTCAAATCTTGATTGTAAATCCACCATTCCACGCCCGTATGACTAGGATCGATCCGGGCAGGCTTGCCTAATGTTTGTTCTACCTGTGCTGTGCTCATTCCTAGCTGAAGGTTATAGACGTCATTCGTTTTAACGGCTGCTGCTTGAGGGACAGCAGATGCAGCTGAAACAGGAAGGACAGGGGCAACGTGGCCGAGCAGAGCCAGCGAAAGGCTCAGGGCGAGGATGCTGGTTACTTTCTGTTTACGCATGTATCTTCCTCCTCGGTTGGGATAGGATCTGCCTTGTTGGTAATGGTATCGGCAGGAAGCGGCTACAAAAATAGGGACCAAGGATGCAAAAATAAAACCCCCGCAATAAAGCGGAGGTTATGGTCGACGATCCCGGATGACATACGTTTTGGCGATCAGATCATGCCAACCTTGCTTACGTGGGTGCCATGCAACCCATAGATAGCCCAGTCCGAAAATGAGTGAAGCAACGAATTTGCCGATGACTTCTCGTAATAATACTTGTCCGCCTGTCAGATTGCCTCGCGCCTGTCTGGCACTGATGACACGGATGCCTGTGATCAGCTTTCCCAAGGTTTGTCCGGTCCACCAGGTCAGCAAGATCATATAGAGGAGATCAAACAACACCTCTACCAAATCGATGAAGTGAAAAGAGGCGTAAGGAACGGAAAAAACACGCCGTAACGGATTGAAAACGAGGTAGCTAATCCCGATCAAGAACATCGAATCAAGGAGCGATGCTACGACACGAATCCAAAAGCCTGCATATGAATGCTGTGGATGGGCTTCTGGATAGGGCTCATGGGATACAGGATCATGTGCTTTTTCATCGTCGGGAAGCTGGTTCATGAGAAGTCACTCCTTTCCTTTTTAACAGGCTTAGGGCATGAACTGATACAGTAGACGAGGTGAACTTTGGCGGTCCCATATTCGATTGAGACCAAGCGGATCAGGATTCGACCAGTATTGCTTCATACTGAATAACAGCTTGCTGATGGAGAGCTGGTCTGCATAGCGTATGACCATGGCTTCTTTTTCTCCAGACAAAGAGAGGGCATAGCGAGTCGCTTCCTCCAAATCGCCGAATTCATCGATGAGACCCAGGCGTTTTGCTTGCTCACCGGAATAGACACGGCCGTCAGCGATTTCCAGCACGCGTTGACGGGAGAGGTTGCGGCCTTTAACGATGACGTCGACGAAATTGTTGTAGCTTTCGTTGACGAGTGTTTGGAAAATGTGCCGTTCTGGGTCCGTTAGTGGCCGGGATGGACTGCCGATGTCCTTGAAGCGTCCGCTTTTGATCGCGTATTGATGTACACCCAGTTTGTTCGCAGCTTCACTATAGTTAAACAGGTTGAAAATCACGCCGAGACTGCCAGTCAGTGTGTTGGGATTGGCAAAAATCGCATCGCCTGTTGTGGCCAAGTAATAGCCGCCTGAGGCTGCTGTGGAACCCATGCTGACGACAATGGGAAGATTGCGAACTTGCTTGAGCCGTAGCAAGCGTCTGTGTAATTCATCGGTAGCGACGACCTCTCCACCTGGACTATCAATACGAAGGACCACGGCTTTCACCAGTTCATCCTCTTCAATTCGGCGTAGCTGTTCAGTCAATAGCTCCGTCATCGAAGGCACCCCAGCGCTATTTTGTTGCCCCGAAATAACGCCGTTCACAAATAGCTGCACAATTTTGCTGTTGCCATAGCCCGATACTACATTTTCTTCCCAAGCAAACCCAGGATGGTCGACGAGATCTGTATAAGTCCCGTAAATACCCTCCACCAAAAGCCCTAATAGAAAAACGACCAGTACAATTACGAGAGCGACCCATTTTTTTCGATGCATGAAAACCACCTCACACTTAGCATGAGCCGTCGAGGGCAGAGTTACGCATGGGACGAGCACTGGAAAAAATGGGATTGACGTGATCGGCTACGAGGCTGGCAACCAAAGGCTGAACAGTAAATTCATGCAATTTTTTGACTATTGCGGTAAAATGAAATAACAAGAACGACAAGCTTGTTTTATCGCAATAGGGGGACAGACAAATGATTATACAGGTGTCGGATTTGACGAAGAACTACGGCGATCTGAAAGTGTTGAAGGGCATTACGACTCAGGTAGCAGAAAAGGAAGTAGTCTGCGTCATTGGTCCGTCTGGCTCGGGCAAGAGCACGTTTTTACGTTGCTTGAATCAGTTGGAGGAAATGAGCAGCGGAAAGATTGTCATCAATGGACATAATTTGTCAGACCCCAAGACCGATATGAATAAAGTCAGAGAAGAGGTTGGGATGGTCTTTCAGCGCTTTAATCTCTTTCCGCATAAAACGGTGCTGGAAAACGTCATGCTGGCTCCTGTAAAAGTGAAGAAAATGTCCCAGGAAGAAGCCCGCAAGCAAGGCTTGGCTCTCTTGCAGAAGGTAGGGCTTCAG
The DNA here is from genome assembly GCF_013284245.2 of Brevibacillus sp. DP1.3A. Classification (NCBI taxonomy): domain Bacteria; kingdom Bacillati; phylum Bacillota; class Bacilli; order Caryophanales; family Paenibacillaceae; genus Brevibacillus; species Brevibacillus sp. DP1.3A. Next base: position 1,326,571 of record NZ_CP085876.1, read on the forward strand.
GATAAGGCCGATGTGTATCCCGAGCGGCTGTCTGGGGGGCAGATGCAGCGAGTGGCAATTGCAAGAGCACTCGCCATGAATCCAAAGGTTATGCTGTTTGATGAACCGACTTCTGCCCTAGACCCGGAGCTGGTAGGAGAGGTGCTTGCCGTCATCAAAAATTTAGCCAAAGAAGGCATGACAATGGTGATCGTGACGCACGAAATGAATTTTGCTAAGGAAGTGGGCGACCGAATCATTTTTATGGATCAAGGTATCATCATGGCAGAAGGTCATCCCAGTGAGGTTTTTGGCAATAACGTTAACGATCGCTTGCGTTCGTTCTTGGGCAAGGTATTGGCGTAAAAAAGAAGGGCACCAGTTGCTTCGTTTCGCTTCAGGAAAACGAGGCATTGGTGCCGTATTATTTTGCTGCATCCAACAATTGACTGACCGTGACAAATCGATAGCCCTGCGAACGCAAATCCGTGATGAGCTCCCGGAGTGCAGCGACTGTTTGCCGTTGGTTTAGACCCCCATCATGAAACAGGATGATATCCCCGGAGGAGACATTGCTCTTGACGCTTTTGGCAATGACGTTAGCCGTACGTGCCAAAGACCAATCACGAGGATCAATCGACCAGTGAATGATGTCGTAGCCACTGGATTGAACCGCATTCATGACGTCATGTGTCAGGATGCCGTAGGGTGGACGGTAGTATTGCGCCAAAATGCCGGTCGTCTTCAAAATGGAGCGTTCTGCATGCTTGATTTCTTCGTACACTTCATGCTCGGTCAGCTTGTTCAGATCAAAATGGTGGTAGCCGTGGTTGCCGATTTCATGTCCAGCCTTGTAAATCCACTGCATGACCTTTGGATGCTTGTCCACTTGGGAGCCAAGGACAAAAAACGTAGCGCGAACGTTGTACTGATGCAGCACTTCAAGAATTTTGGGCGTATAGATAGCATCCGGCCCATCATCAAAAGTGAGAGCGACGACCTTTTTCTCTGTGTCGATTCTGTGGATCGGCTCATACGAAGGCAGTGTTTGCTGAGCAAAAGCAGGTAGGGTGCCGTAGCCAAGAAGGCAGGCGAAAAGCAAGGCGTACCGTATGCATTTGCGCATGAACAATCGCCTCCTTCTTCTGGGATGTGATTAGGTTCACCTCCTGCTAGGGAAAACATGCTACCAAAAGAAAACAGCGGTCAGAGTGGGTGGCGGTTATGTTAAAATGGAAGAACCGTACATAGGAGAGGAGAGAGTTTGGTGGAACTCCGCGGTATTTTGCAAGGACTAACACACGAGTACCATGGAGGGGACAAGCCGGTAGACTACTATTTGAATATCGGTGAAGATCGCCTTCCGCTTAATGAATGGCTGGGCAGTGAATTGACGATTTCGTTTTTAGGCGAAAAAAATTGCATTGCCTGTGGCCGCAAAACAAACAAGACGTTTAACAGCGGGTATTGCTATCCCTGTTTTACCAAACTGCCAGAAAATGACTTGTGCATCGTCAAGCCGCATGAATGTCATTTTGAATTGGGGACTTGCCGGGACGAGAGCTTTGGCGAGAGATATTGCATGATTCCTCATTTTGTTTATCTGGCAGTATCGAGTGATATAAAGGTAGGATTGACTCGCAAGCATAATGAATTGAGACGCTGGGTGGATCAAGGCGCAATTCGCGCGATTCCGATTGCGGAGCTTCCCACTCGTCGGATGGCTGGGGAGCTTGAATTCCACTTGAGTCAGTTTTTGCCAGACAAGACCAACTGGCGCAAAATGCTCAAGGGAGATGTGAAGGAAATCGACTTGCTCGCCATGCGTGACGAAGTGTACGGTCATTTTCCTGAACAGTTTAAAGCATTCCAATATCGCGAGGACGAATGGGTAGATATTGCTTATCCGATCTTGGAGTCGTTGGATAAAATTAATTCTAAGACGCTCGATAAAGAAGAACAGCTCGGCGGGCGATTGATCGGTGTGAAAGCACAGTATTTGATTTTTGAAAATGGTGTATTCCAGACGAGAAAGCACGCTGGCTATCAAGTTGAGATCAAGGCAAAACCATCTGCATAATGACGTGCAAACTCCTCACACTAGGAAAAGTGAAGGAGGATGGGCAGATGGATGAGCACATTGAGTACACCATGCCTTTAACCGGGACACTGGCTGAGGCTGTGGAAGACCAGAATGCCAAGCAACTAGGGGTGCCCTTCTCGCCGCTTTCGCAAATGTGGCAGGTAAATCCTGACCAGACGAATGAAGAAGATCATACAAAGAGCGAGCGCACCGAATAACGGATTCCACAGGAGAAGCAAACGTATGACGACAGCCAGAAGACAGGGACGGCTGTCGTTTTTGTCAGAAACGAAAAAGCGAGGAAATGATCATGACGATGAAAGCCTACCTATACAACAAATGTGATACATGCCGCAAAGCGAAAAAATGGCTCACGGATCAAAATATTGGCTTCGAAGAAATTCCGATTGTGGATGCACCACCGTCCAAAGAAGAACTGCGCCAAATATGGCAGACAAGCGGACTCGATTTACGCAAGTTTTTCAATGTGAGCGGTGTCCATTACCGCGAGCTGGGCTTGAAGGACAAGCTTCCTACGATGTCAGAGGATGAAATGCTGGAGCTGTTGGCTTCCAATGGCAAGCTGATCAAACGGCCTCTTATCGCAAGCGATCAAACCGTAACCCTTGGTTTCAAAGAAGAAGAGCTGGAGAAGGCTTGGGGAGGGAAGGCATGATGCGCCAACCTTCCAAAAGATTGAACCATCTTTCCGCCGATATTTTTTCAGAGATGGAGGCTCGCAAAAGGGAAGTTGCCAAAACAAGAACGGTATACGACTTGAGCATTGGCAGTCCTGATCAGCAGCCTGACGAGAAGCTACTGCAAACGTTAATCCATGCCATCCAGCAACCAACTGCTTTTCGCTATCCGTTGAGCGATGGAACGGAGACCTTCCGAGAAGAGGTCGCCCGCTGGTATCAATATCGTTTTGGGGTGGAGCTAGCGTCAGATGGGGAGGTTCATTCCTTGATGGGGTCCCAGGATGGTTTGGCTCACTTTGCTTTAGCATGGACCGATCCTGGAGATATCGTTCTCGTACCTGATCCTGGGTATCCGATCTACGAAGGAAGCGTTCATTTGGCGGGAGCGGTACCTTACCGGATGCCACTGCGGGCAGAAAATGAATTTTTGCCAAAGCTGTCAGACATTCCAGAGGAGATAGCGGCTCGTGCAACGTTCATGATTCTGAACTATCCGAATAATCCGGTTTCCGCGGTTGCTACCCTTGCCTTTTTTGAAGAGGTTGTGGCTTTTGCCAAGCGTTTTGATATTATCGTGGTTCATGATTTGGCTTATTCGGAGATGGTGTTTGACGGCTACCAAGCGCCGAGCTTCTTGCAAGTGCCAGGAGCGAAGGAAGTGGGAATTGAATTTAATTCGTTTTCCAAGAGCTTCAACATGGCAGGTTGCCGGATCGCTTACGTTGTAGGGAATGCAGACATCATCAAGCCGCTTGCAATTGTAAAATCCAATATTGATTACGGTGTCTTTTTGCCTGTACAGCAAATGGCCATTGAGGCTTTGCGAAGGGATCGGGAGTCCGGGAGGAAAAACACAGTCGCGCCCGTTTACCAAGAACGGCGTGATGTGCTGCTGGGGGCATTGGCAAAAGCAGGATGGAACATTCCATCTCCAAAGGCGACCATGTTCGTCTGGGCAGCTGTACCGAACGGCTGGACGTCACGAGAGTTTGCCTTCGCTTTACTGGAGAAAGCCGGGGTCGTGGTCGTTCCGGGAAGTGCCTTCGGCGAAGAAGGAGAAGGGTATGTACGAATTGCTCTCGTCCAACCTCCAGAGATCCTGTTAGAGGCTGTGGCTGCCATCGATCAATCCGGGATTCTTCGCATGAAAACAAGTGTGTAGCAGTTGAAGTCAAAAAAGAGGGGATGAGCTTTCATGCGTTTGCGCGAAGAAATGCCTGACTTTTCTGGGATTACGGAGTGGATCAACGGGCAAGTAACCAAAGCCGATTTGGCTGGAAGTCCTGTATTGGTACATATCTGGTCCGTCAGTTGCTACATGTGCAAGGAATCGATGCCAAGCATAAACGAATGGCGAGATCAATACGCTGCTAACGGTTTGAAAGTCATTGGAATTCATATGCCTCATTCGGAAAAAGATACAGACATCGAGATGATCAAGAAGGCGATTGCAGAACAACATTTGACACACCCTATTGCAATCGATAATGATAGAAAGACAGTCGATGCATTCCAGAATGAATACGTCCCCGCTTTTTACTTGTTTGACGAGGCTCTCCAGTTACGTCACTTTCAGGCAGGAGAGAAGGGTCTCCAACTGGTAAAAAAACGCTTGTTCAGAATTTTGGGGATCGAAGAGGAATCCTAGAATGTTCGTCTAATTATGTATGTGTAATGGATTGTACCCGATAGGAGGATATGTAAACGATGGAATTCCCGAAAAATCTACGTTACAGTGAAGAGCATGAGTGGGTGCGAGTAGAAGGAAACAAGGCGTACATCGGAATCACTTCTTTTGCTCAATCAGAGCTGGGTGACATCGTGTTTGTCGAGTTGCCTGAGGTAGGCGCGACAATCCAACAGGATGAGCCGTTTGGCAGCGTGGAATCGGTAAAAACCGTTTCTGAACTGTACGCTCCTGTAACTGGTAAAGTAGTAGAAGTAAATGGCGAACTGGAAGACGCTCCTGAACTGGTTAACTCTTCGCCATACGAGCAAGCATGGATGATCGTCGTCGAATTGTCTGATACAGCTGAGCTGGACAAGCTGATGGATGCAGACAAATACGAAGCGATGGTAAAAGAATAGGAAACAAAAAAAGCCGGGGCTTTTATGCTCCGGCTTTTCTTTATTTATGGACGAACTACTCCAACTTGAATGTTCGTACTGCATCATTAAGCTCTTCTGCCATTTTCGCCAGCATCGTTGCAGCCGAAGAGATTTCCTCCATCGAAGCGGTTTGTTCTTCCGCTGCTGCCGCAACCGTTTGAGAGTTGCCGGCTGATTGTTCTGCGATTTGTGTAATATGCGTAATGGCGGATACAATCGTCTGCATTTGCTGACTGATCTTGCTCATTTCTGTAGTCACTTCATTCATGCGGACGAGCAACCCCGACGTGGAGCCAGTAATTTGCTCAAATGCATTTCCTGTTGAGCGAACGAGAGTCATGCCTTCTCCCAAAATAGAAGAGCCATGATTCATTGCCGCAATCGCTGAGCCTGTGTCCTGCTGAATCACCGTGACGATGTGACTGACCTGCTCGGCGGCAGAGCTGGACTGTTCTGCCAGCTTGCGCACCTCGTCCGCTACAACGGCAAAGCCTCGTCCTTGTTCTCCGGCGCGAGCTGCTTCGATAGCGGCGTTCAGAGCGAGCAGGTTGGTTTGATTGGCGATCGTCGTGATGAGTGAGATCATTTCTCCAATCTCTTGGGAGCGTTGGCCTAGTGTATTGACAATGGTAGAAGTCTTGGTCATCTGGCTATGGATCACATCCATGTGCTCGACCGTTTTGGCTGCCATCTGATTGCCATCTGTGGCTTGGCGGTTTGCTTCTTGTGTAGAGTGATTTACATCCTCAATGCCTTTTTCCATCGCTTCGATGTGTACAGCAATCTCGTTGATGACCTCATAGCCTTGAACGGTCGCATCCACTTGCTGCTCAGTACCGTAGGCAATTTCTTGAACGGATTGAGCAATCTGCTCGGTTGCTTTGCTCGTCTGTTCCGCACTTGCCATCAATTGCTCAGACGTAGCAGCAACCTGTTGAGCGTTGAAGCTGACTTGACCCAGCGTTTCGCGCAAGGTTGACGTCATGGAGTTGAAGCGATTTGCCATAACCCCCATCTCATCTGCTGTCTGAATATCCATAGAAGCGGTAAAATCGCCATTGGAGAGGGCATGGGACAGCTGGTTGGCGCGTTCGATTTGTTTGGTTACGTATTTGCTGAAGTAATAAATGACAGCAACCATGATCAGCAGACCGATCAGACTCACCATACAAAGCTCAAAGAACAATTCATAGAGTGGATCGGCAATTTCTTTTTCTGGCATCACGAGAGCGATTGTCCAGTTTGTATCTCCCAACTCTTGAAAATAAACACGATTGATGCCGTTGTCATCATTAAACGTCTTCATTCCTGACTTCTCTTCTAGAAGAGAAGGACCTATTGCTGCCAAGGAAGCATTTTCGTCAGATTGAACGGAATGATTCATCAGCTTGTCTGATTGAGGATGAGCGAGGTATCTCCCTTTTTGATCCACCAAAAAGGCCCAGCCTGTTTCGCCTACTTTTGTACTGGAGACGAGCTTTTCCACGTCAGTGAGTGTAATATCGTCTGTGGCTACACCCAGAAGCTTTTTATCCGGCGTATAAAAAGGAGCGACTACTGTCACCATGGAGACCTTGGAAACCTCGTCAAAGTACGGCTCGGAATAATTGGTTTCCTTCTTAGTCGAGATACCGACTTTGTACCAGTCTTGATTTGGATAGTTATAGGAGTCGCTGCTGTACTCATCTGTAATGTTCACCTTGCCGTCGGTCTTTGCCCCGTAAGTAGCAACGAGTTTCTTGTTCGGGTCAAAAGCGTAAGGTTCCATGAAAATTCCCATTCCAACCGTCGTATCATTAATGAGAACAGTTTTGGACAGCAGGGAATTTAACTGCTCTAGCGAATTTGTAACAGGACCCATTTCAATAAAGCGAGCCATACTCAGCGTTACCTTGCTATGGGATTCCAGTTGCTTTTCCACATTACTGCCGACCATATCTAGTTGATAATTCATTTTGTCCTCAATTTCCCGATCCAGTTGGTCGACAGAGAACCAGAAACCGATGCCCACGACGAGCAAAAGAGTCAAGATAATGACGGGAAGGGTAATGGTCAGGGTTCGAGCACGAAGACTTTTGAAACGAAACATGGAACCGCTCTCCTTTTGAATTTTTGCTAAAATGATTATTATTCCTTATTATCGGATAGATTAAGACTATCTTGTATGATGGATTTAGGCAAATGAGGGGAAATATTCATACTAGTCAGAAAATGTTGCATGAATCTAAGCAAATCGAGTAAAATGGATAAACCAAATCTTACTTCGATTCATTTATTGGTAGCATTTGCGGGTGGAGTGTTAGTGGGCATATAGGCTACAATGCGGATACAGACAAAGTTTCGACCAAAAAACGGACATGGACGTTTCATTTGGCGAATAGGGAGGGAGACTATATGAGTTTTTGTTGTGGTGCTGGAATGGTAGGTTCCGTAGGCTCAGTCCGTCATTATAAAACGGTTGTACACAATGTCCCGATCATGTTTTGTCCTGTATGTGACAGAATTGAGGTTCATCCCGGTATTGAGGGAGAATACGAAATTTTAGTAGAATATGCTCAGGGAGATCAGGCTCCAGAAGTGGATTTTGCTGACTTTGTGAGTGTTGACAATACATCCGAGTTGTTTGAGAATTGTACCATGACGGATGAAGCGGCCAGCTTCGCCGAAGTATTAAAGCAGCAGATCGATATTTCACTTGATCTGCTCGGGGTCGCCAAGGAGTTACAGGATGACGATTGGCGGGAAGCATTGATGATTCGTTTAAGACGGTTAAGCGAGCGATTGAAGCAGTACAATAAAAGAAAAGCTAATGTCGCACAAGAGCGCATGACCTGAGTTGACGTGGGAGGCAGTGTGAATGTTTCATTTGAAAGCCGTTCACCACATCGCATTGAATTGTAGTGATGTTGTGAAGGTAGCTCGTTTTTTTAAGGACATTTTGGAAGTCCCTATCCCGGAAGAGAATATGACGGAAGGAGCACCTGTCTACTTTCAAATTGGCACATACACACGGATCGGTCTTCATCCTCATGGCGGGGAAGCTGGGAAAGGCGGCGTAGGGCAGGTCGATCATCTCGCCTTCTCTGTGCAAAGCCGAGCTGAGCTGGACTATCTGGTCGATAAGCTGGAGGCAGAGAATATTTGCTATCGTGGCCCAATTACACAGCCTACTAGCTATAATTTGTATTTTGAGACACCCGATGGTCACCACCTTGAGGTGCGACTCGATAAAGACGAGTTCGATGAGTAGTGTTTGCGAAAAGCATCTGCGTAAAGCGGATGCTTTTTTGTTTTTTCCCATCTCTCTATTGTGGTGCGGAATAAAGGTTGTAGATGATCTTCATTACGTTTTAAAAGGTACCGATGAACCAACAAAGCGGGTGAGAAGAAAAAGCACAGGGCTCGCAGACCTTGACAACGCCTCCCCAGTCGGAACTTAAAAAAGGGGACCACGCTTGTCGAACACTTCTTCCTTGAGAAACTTCCGCCCGTAGGGTGGCTTTGGCTCGACGGTCCCCTTTTTTAAGTGGAGACGACCAGTGAATCCCCCCATGCTGGCGTGTCAGCGTCGAAGAGAACTGTGCTTTTTCTTCTCCTCCACTATGCTGACTCAAAAGGCTTCTCTAAAGCTCTTCCTACCAATGTCGAGAAAAAGATAACTACCCTGACAACAGCCGACAGTGACTCTCATTCCTCGCCAAAGGATTCGACCTGACAGGCCACGAACCCAAATGGGAAGAGAGGGGTGGCGTGTAGATGATCGGAATGGGCAGACTGCTTTTTGAACTGGGTGAGCGACTACAAGGAAAAGCACACTTGCGATTCATAACAGCAGGATGGGAGCGCAGGATCGGAATTGTAGTGGATGATTCACCTTCACAGTGGCAATTGACGATAGCAAAAGGCGTTGCATCCTGGGATGTATGGACAGAAGAGCAGCCTGCCGATCTGATCATCAAGGGAGCGGAGAAACAAATGCACATGCTGTTTGGCGGCGATGAGCTCGTCTATGTTCTAGCCAAAGAAAAGGTGCAAATAGCAGGGCCATTGCGCGACCAATTGAAGCTCGATGCCATTTTGCGACTGACCTGTCGGTGAACTGTCTATTGGGCAGTGTGATATAATAGGAAGAAACGGTTCTGGAGGAGGCGCTTTGATGTCTACTGTTATGTCGTTGCAACAGACGGTTGCCGCACGTAAAGATTCTATTGCCGAAACATTCCGTCATCTGCATGAGAATCCGGAGATTAGCTGGAAGGAAGTAGAAACAACTCGTTATTTGGCGGAGCGCATGCGTGCCTTGGGACTGCGTGTTACGACTTTTGACGATTGTACAGGTTTAGTAGCGGAATGGGGCGAAGGGAAGCCAGTTGTTGGCTTGCGCACAGATATCGATGCACTCTGGCAAGAAGTCAACGGTGAATGGCGCGCGAATCATTCCTGTGGTCATGACGCCCATATGACATTGATTGTGGAAACGGTAGAAGCATTGGTCGCCGCTGGATATCAACCGCCGGGAACGTTAAAAATCTTGTTCCAACCAGCAGAAGAAAAAGGAACGGGAGCATTGAAGCTGGTGGAGAAGGGTGTCGTCGATGACATCGATTATTTGTACGGTGTTCACTTAAGACCGATTCAGGAGATGGCACATGGAACGGCGGGACCCGCTATTTACAACGGAGCAGCCATGTTTCTCTACGGGGAAATCACAGGAGTCGCTGCGCACGGAGCGAGACCGCATCTCGGGATCAATGCGATTGAAGTAGCGGGGGCGATTATTTCAGGTCTCGGTCAAGTACATATCAATCCAATGGTACCGGCCACCGTCAAAATGACCATGCTGCAAGCCGGGGGAGAGAGCTACAACATTATTCCGGACAAGGCGCGTTTTGCCCTCGATCTGCGAGCACAGACGAATCAGGCGATGGATGACCTGGTGAATCGTGTTCGTCAAATGATTGACGGAGTGGCGATGTCATTTCAGGCACGTATAGAGGTAGAGGCCGGGTCGCGCATGGTAGCGGCAGAGGTCGATGATCAAGCGAAGGCATTTATGGAGCAGGCGATCGTAGATGTGCTCGGTCAAGAGAATTTGAGAGCGGCGCCTGTCAGTCCGGGAGCGGAGGATTTCCACTACTATACGGTGGAGCGCCCTCATATCAAGGCAACGATGCTGGCTCTTGGATGTGATTTGGTACCAGGGCTGCATCATCCGCTAATGCATTTTGAACGCTCTGCATTGGAAAAAGGTGTGGCGATTTTGTGTCAAACAGTCGTGAAAACGTTTGAAAATACGTAAATCTTTATGCCTTGTGAGAGCAACACTAAGAGAGTAAACTCTTGGTGTTGCTCTTTTTGTGAGGAAAATGTCTCTGTGTACTTCCCGACTAGTCGATAGACTGATTGGTTTGTGGACAAAATACTGCTGTTGGGGAATAATACGCATGAGGAGGGTTATTCACACATTCTCCATAAGAGATTATAAAATTATGTAGCTTATTTAGCTAAATGTGATATACTAATTACAAATCGAGCGACAATTAGAAAGTCACAATAAATGGTACACATTTTGGGAAGGAGATCGTTCACACATGGAAACCAATACGGTTCAAAAGCTTACTGACATTCTTGGAGCTACAAAAGTGTATCATAACTTGCCTGTAGCTAATCTTGTTGAGATGGCAGTGAAGCGTGGCGAAGGGATTTTGACCGATAAGGGGGCGCTCAATGCGCTAACAGGGAAGTTTACCGGCCGTTCGCCAAAGGACAAATTTGTGGTGGACGAAGCTTCCGTACACGATAAAATCAACTGGGGTCCGGTTAACCAACCAATCAGCACTGAAAAATTCCAAGCACTTCAACAAGACGTGCTCCAATACTTACAATCAAAAGATGAACTGTTTGTCTTCGATGGCTTTGCGGGTGCAGATACAACCTATCGTCTGCCGATCCGCGTAGTGAACGAATTCGCTTGGCATAACCTGTTTGCACGTCAGTTGTTCATCCGTCCGTCCGAAGAAGAACTGGCTGCGCACGAATCAGAATTCACGGTTATCTATGCGCCTAATTTCAAGGCCAATCCTGCGGTACACGGCACGAACTCCGAGACTTTCATCGTTTTGAGCTTTGAGCAAAAAACAGTGTTGATCGGTGGCACTGAGTATGCTGGCGAAATGAAAAAGTCGATCTTCAGCGTAATGAACATGCTGCTTCCAGAGCGCAACGTACTCCCGATGCACTGCTCTGCGAACGTAGGTAAAGACGGAGACGTTGCCCTGTTCTTCGGATTGTCCGGTACAGGAAAAACAACGCTGTCTGCTGACCCGGACCGTTTCTTGATCGGTGACGATGAGCACGGCTGGTCTGACAATGGCGTGTTCAATATCGAAGGCGGCTGCTATGCAAAATGCGTCAAGCTGTCTGAAGAAGGCGAACCGCAAATCTGGAAAGCAATCCAGTTCGGTACCGTACTTGAAAATGTAGACGTAAACGAAGCGACTCGTGTAGCAGACTACGATAGCACCAAATATACAGAGAATACACGCGCTGCGTACCCAGTGGAAGCAATTCCGGGTGCTGTGATTCCAGGCGTAGGCGTGCAACCAAATGTCATCGTCTTTTTGACAGCCGATTCGTTCGGTGTATTGCCTCCAATTTCCAAGCTGAATAAAGAGCAAGCCATGTACCACTTCCTGTCTGGCTACACCAGCAAAATGGCAGGTACAGAGCGTGGCGTAACCGCTCCGCAAACAGAGTTTTCTACTTGCTTTGGATCTCCATTCTTGCCGCTGCATCCAGTAGTATATGCAGAAATGCTCGGTAAGAAGATTGACGAGCGCAAGGTTCAAGTATACCTGGTGAACACTGGTTGGACTGGTGGCCCGGTAGGTGTTGGGCAACGTATGAAGCTGTCCTACACACGTGCGATGGTAACAGCAGCATTGAACGGTGAGCTGGAAAAAGTAGACTATGCAGCTGACGAGATTTTCGGGGTACAAGTACCGACTTCTTGCCCGAATGTTCCTGCTGAAGTTCTGCAACCACGCAATACATGGGCAAACAAGGAAGATTACGACAAGCAAGCGGCTGATCTGGCTGCACGCTTCATTGAGAACTTCGAGAAGAAATTCCCGAATGCAGCAGATATTGCGAATGCGGGTCCTAAAGTAAAGTAATCGAACAGGAAAGAAACGGGTAGACGATTAGGTCTATCCGTTTTTTCTTCGTGAAAACAGAAAAAACCGTCAGCCTGTGACCGTCGGTTTTTAGCTCATCCGTTACTTGCTGCCATCGAATACTTTCGAGCTATTGCTGGGACAACTTTTCCATTTGACTGACGGAGAAGAGTCAGGTAAGCTTCCCAAGGGAGCCCTTCAATAGTGTGATAGCGATACATAACGAGAAACTCCTGATTACTCATTCCTGTCAGATTGACATAACCTTTGGAAACGACCTCTTTCACTGGTGAGCAATAGTACAAGCTGCCTTTTACATCGGAAGGGTCACAAGGAAGCGGCAAGGTGTCTTTTGCCTGCTGGACAATTGCTTCTGGTCATTGACTATCAATTTAATGTTGGAGAAACGAGCAGATATTTTCTCTGTGCCCGTTTTTGCGAAGACTGTGGTGCCACCTACGAGTAGTAAGACAATAGCGAGTTTCTTGTACTCTTTTTCAAAATGCTCCATCCCTTTCTAGGTATATAGTGGTGTTTTTTGTAAAAAATACCTAGAGTTTAGGCGGAAACGTATGTCCCAAAGTTCCAAAGGGAAAAATGCTGCGGAGGCAACAATATTTAGGAAGGATTCATGCGCAAAAACGGACTTTCTAAATATAATGATATAAAAAATACAGATATGTTTCATTCCTTGATTTATAATTATTCTTATTATAAGATAGTTATTGAGAATGGATTGAGAATTTACCAACTCACTTTTGACGTGTATGGAGGGAATTCAGATGACAGCAGTACCGCATTTGCAAATAAAAAACCTTCGCGCCAAGATCGAGGACAAAGAGATCCTCAAAGGCCTGAATTTGGAGATCAAGGGCGGCGAAGTGCACGCGATCATGGGACCAAATGGTACCGGTAAATCGACATTGGCATCCACATTGATGGGTCACCCAAAATATGAGGTAACCGATGGCGAAGTGCTGATCAATGACGAAGACTTATTGGAAATGGCAGTAGACGAGCGCGCACGTGCAGGTCTGTTCCTGGCGATGCAATACCCGTCCGAAATCAGCGGTGTAACCAACTCTGACTTCCTGCGTTCTGCGATCAACGCGCGCCGTGGCGAAGGAAACGAAATCTCCCTGATGAAATTCATCCGTGAGATGGACAAAAAGATGAACACGCTGGAAATGGATGAGTCTTTCTCCCACCGTTACCTGAACGAAGGTTTCTCCGGTGGTGAGAAAAAGCGTAACGAGATTCTGCAAATGATGCTCTTGGAGCCAGCTATCTGTATTTTGGATGAAATCGACTCCGGTTTGGACATCGACGCATTGAAAATCGTTGCAGCTGGTGTAAACGAAATGCGCTCCGCAGACCGCGGATTCTTGATTATTACGCACTACCAGCGTTTGCTGAACTATGTAAAGCCTGACTTCGTACACGTCATGATGCAAGGTCGTATCGTGAAGTCCGGTGGTCCTGAGCTGGCTGAACGCCTGGAGGCAGAAGGCTACGACTGGATCAAGGAAGAGCTCGGCATCGAGGACGAAACCGTAAACGCCAACGTGTAGGATGAAGGAGGCAGCAGTGAAATGAGTGTGGATGTACAGCTACGCTTCGATTCCGAGGCGATCACCCAGTACTCCAAAGCTAATCAGGAGCCTGCCTGGTTCCTGGAAAAGCGCCTCGCTGGACTGAAGGCGGCGGGAGAGCTGGCGCTCCCTGCCTTGGAGAAAACGAAGATTGATAAATGGAATACCGTTGATTTCGATCCGTTCCAAACCACTGCGAAGGTGGCAGCGGCGAATGAACTCAGCGATTTGGTAAAAGCACAAATCGATGTCGACAGCGTGAAAAACCTGTTGGTACAAAGAAATGCTTCTACCGTTTTTCAAGCAGTATCCGATGAGTTGAAGGCACAAGGCGTGATTTTCACGACTTTTGCTGATGCTCTGCAATCACATGGCGATCTCGTACAAAAATATTTGCTGAACGTTATCGCACTTGATGAGCACAAGCTGACTGCGCTGCATACTGCAGTAGTGAATGGTGGCGTATTCCTCTACGTTCCGAAAAACGTGGAAGTAGATGTTCCCCTGCAAGCTGTGTATGAAATCGCAGGCGACAATGCTCTGTTGGCTCCACATGTTTTGATCGTGGCAGAAGCGAACAGCAAAGTAACCTACGTGGATACATATGTATCTGGCGAAGGCAAAAGCATGGTTGCGAACAGCGTTGTTGAAGTATATGTAGGCGCGGGCGCATCTGTGCAAGTAGCTTCTGTACGTTCGCTGTCTGTAGACGTTCACGACTACAGCTTCCGTCGTGCAACCATTGATCGCGATGGAAAAATGGAATGGATTTTGGGTGAGATGAACGATGGCAATACCGTTGCCAACAACACCACCATCCTCAAGGGAACTGCTTCGATCGCAGAGACCAAATCCATTTCTGTAGGTACTGGTTCCCAACGTCAAAACCTCACTTCCCAAGTTCAACATATCGGCACGCACACGGAGTCTGACATGGTGAGCAAGGCTGTTATGACGGATGAAGCAGTGAGTATCCTAAACGGTATCACGAAAATCGAAAAAGGCGCTGAAAAGGCAAACGGCGTACAGGCGGAAAACATCCTGATGCTGAGCGATAAATCTCGCGGTGATGCCAACCCGATCCTGTTGATCGACGAGGATGACGTTAAAGCGGGTCACGCAGCTTCGGTAGGACGTTTTAGTGAAGAGTCTATCTTCTACTTGATGTCTCGTGGTATTTCCCGTCAAGGCGCAGAACGTCTGATCATTCTCGGCTTCCTGGAGCCAGTTGTCGCTGAGATTCCAGTAGAAGAAGTGAAAAACAGACTCCGTCAGGCGCTTGAAAGGAAGTTAGGCTAATGAACGCCAAGGAGCTTCGGAAATATTTTCCCATCCTACACCAAGAAGTAAACGGACATCCGCTCGTTTATTTGGATAATGGTGCAACCTCTCAAAAGCCGATTCAGGTTATCGAGGCGATGGATAAATACTACAGGGAGTATAACTCCAATGTGCACCGTGGCGTGCACACCTTGGGTAACATAGCGACAGATGGGTACGAGGGCGCGCGTGAAAAAGTTCGCGCCTTCATCAACGCCCGTGAAGCCGCAGAAATCGTCTTTACACGTGGTACGACATCTGCTTGTAATACGGTAGCTTATGGCTATGCTCGCAAGTACCTGGGGCCTGGAGATGAAATCGTGACCACTTTGGTGGAGCATCACGCCAATTTCATTCCATGGCAGCAGGCAGCCAAGGCGACCGGAGCGACTTTCAAGTTCATTCCGCTGGCAGAGGACGGTACCGTTACTCTGGAAGCGGTCAAGGAAACAATTACGGACAATACCAAACTCGTTGCGATTCACCATGTTTCCAACGTATTGGGGGATACTACCCCAATCAAGGAAATTGCCCAAATCGCTCATCAGCATGGCGCACTTTTGTTTGTTGATGGAGCGCAGGGTGCTCCACACAAGAAAATCGACGTCCAGGATTTGGATTGCGATTTTTATACGTTTTCAGCGCACAAGATGGCAGGCCCGACAGGCGTAGGTGTTCTGTACGGCAAGCGTGAGGTGCTGGAGCGTGTGGAGCCGATGGAGTTCGGCGGAGAAATGATCGATTATGTGGATATGTACGATTCCACGTGGAAGGAGCTTCCTTGGAAATTTGAAGGAGGAACTCCGATCATCGCAGGAGCTATCGGATTGGGAGCAGCGATTGACTTTTTGGAAGAGATCGGAATGGACAATATCGAGCGCCATGAAAAACATCTCGTCAAGTACGCGATGGAACAAATGCGCGAGATCGAAGGATTGAAGATTTACGGCCCACAGCAGGACCGCAGCTGTTTAATTACATTCAACCTGGATACAGTACATCCGCATGACCTGGCGACGGTGCTGGACAGTTACGGAATCGCAGTTCGTGCCGGTCATCACTGCGCACAACCGCTGATGCGTTGGCTGAATGTGACGGCTACCGCTCGGGCAAGCTTCTACCTGTACAACACAGAAGAAGAAGTAGATGTGCTGATCGCGGGCTTGAAGAAGACGAAGGAGTATTTCGGCAATGTCTTCTCTTGATGATTTATACCGCCGCGTCATTATGGATCACTACCAGAAACCGCGCAACCGCGGCAAGCTGGAAGAATCCGACGGACTCATTGTGAATTTGAATAACCCGACCTGTGGCGACAGCATCTCGCTCTCCTTGAAAGTGGAGGACGGCAAAGTGGTGGACGCGAAGTTCCTTGGCGAAGGCTGTTCGATCAGCATGTCGTCTGCATCCATGATGACAGATGCTGTCAGAGGCAAGCCAGTAGCAGAAGCACTGGAGCTGTCGCAAAAATTCTCCGATATGATGCAAGGCAAAGAAATCGATGACTCGATTGATCTTGGTGATATCGAAGCCTTGTCTGGCGTAGCCAAGTTCCCAGCGCGAATCAAGTGCGCGACATTGGCTTGGAAAGCATTGGAGCAAGGTGTCAAACAGGCGGAGCAAGAATAATGATGGGTAAGGGACATGAACACGAAGGAGTGAGCAACGATGGCTGTTAAAGGCCCAGAAATACAGGAGTATCAGTACGGTTTCCACGATAAAGACGTTTCAGTATTCCGTACCAAAAAGGGTTTGACACGCGAGATCGTCGAAGAAATTTCGAAGATCAAGGATGAGCCAGCATGGATGCTGGAATTCCGCTTGAAATCGCTGGACATCTTCAACAGCATGCCGATGCCAAAATGGGGCGGCGATCTGGATGACCTCGATTTTGACAGCATCACCTACTACGTAAAGCCTTCTGAAAAGCAAGGCCGTAGCTGGGATGAGGTGCCAGAAGAAATCAAGGCAACCTTTGACAAGCTGGGTATTCCAGAAGCAGAGCAAAAGTTCCTCGCAGGTGTATCTGCTCAGTATGAATCTGAGGTTGTATACCACAACATGCAGGAAGACCTGGAAAAACTGGGCGTTCTCTTCTGCGACATGGATTCCGCAGTAAAACTGCACCCAGAAATCGTGAAGGAATACTTCGCGACAGTGATTCCTCCAGCAGACAACAAGTTTTCTGCATTGAACTCGGCAGTATGGTCCGGTGGTTCCTTCATTTACGTACCAAAAGGCGTAAAAGTAGAAACTCCACTGCAAGCCTACTTCCGTATTAACTCGGAGAACATGGGTCAATTCGAGCGTACGCTGATCATCGCCGATGAAGATTCCTTCGTTCACTATGTAGAGGGCTGTACAGCTCCAATCTACAGCACGGATTCCTTGCACTCCGCTGTCGTAGAAATCATTGTAAAAGAACGCGCTCGTTGCCGTTACACCACGATCCAAAACTGGTCCAACAACGTATACAACCTCGTTACTAAACGTGCGGTTGCATACGCGGATGCGAACATGGAATGGATCGATGGTAACATCGGTTCCAAGCTGACGATGAAATACCCAGCTGTTATCATGAAAGGACCTCGCGCAAAAGGTACCGTTCTTTCCATTGCAGTAGCAGGAAAAGGACAACACCAAGACGCAGGTGCGAAAATGATTCACCTGGCGCCAGATTGCACATCGACGATCATTTCTAAGTCGATTTCCCGTGATGGCGGAAAAGTAACCTACCGTGGTCTGTCGCAGTTTGGACGCAAGTCGGAAGGCTCCAAGTCCAACATCAAGTGCGATACGCTGATTTTGGATAAACTGTCCACGTCCGACACGATCCCGTACAACGAGATCATGAATGACAGCATCACGCTTGAGCACGAAGCGACTGTATCCAAGGTATCTGAGGATCAACTCTTCTACCTGATGAGCCGTGGTCTGTCTGAAGCAGAAGCAACTGAAATGATCGTAATGGGCTTCATCGAGCCATTCACGAAAGAATTGCCGATGGAGTATGCGGTTGAGATGAATCGTCTCATTAAGTTCGAGATGGAAGGTAGCATCGGTTAACCCTTGCGCCACAAGGGTTTCCGAGCTTCAGAAATGGGCTTGCCCATAATTTGCCCATATTTATTTTTGGACGTATCGCTCATATAGTGCGAGAGCATCGTCCTCAATCTTTTTCGTAACATGTAGATACGTGTCCGCTGTGACTTTCACGCTTGCGTGCCCAAGTCGCTCGGACACGTATTTTATATTTGCACCAGCTTCAAGTAAATGAACGGCATGAGTATGCCTGAGGGCGTGAGGAGATAGAACGGGAAGTTCGGCTCGCTTACAAATCTCTTTAAAGTAATCACGGACCACATTGGTACGTAGCCAGCGTCCCTCGTGTTGGTGGAAAATAATATTGTCTTTAGTGGGTTTGTAGTTTTTATACATTAGGCAAACCTCTTTTTGGTTTATCCTATGACGTTTCATTTGTTTTATTGTGATTTCGTCTAGTTTGATAGTTCTTTCACTGCTTTTAGATTTCGGAGTTGATAAGTATGGCTGCGAATTCAAGGGATAGACGAGAGTCTTATTAACCGTTAATGTTTTTGCATCAAAGTCAATGTCATCCCAGGTCAGCGCAAGTGCTTCGCCGACCCGAAGTCCGGTACGAGCGAGCAGTGTGAAAAAAGCATAGTATTGGATGGAGTGTTGGTATTTCGCATTTTTCACTGGAGCTTTTACACAGTCCAAAAAACTTTCCAGCTGCTCTCGGGTAAAGTGAGCCACCTTGCTTGACTTGTCTACTTGCTTTGGTATCTTGATCTTTTGAACAGGATTTTCCCGTAAAACGCGAAACTCGTGGACGGAATCATTCATAGCTGTACTGAATATGCTGTGTATCCGTCTGACTGTGCCTTCGCTGTAATGACCTCGTAACTCGTTGATCCATTTTTGGTATTCATTTCGGGTGATGTCTTTCAGTCGGTATTTTCCCCACCGAGGCAGGATGTTAAGTCGGACATTCCTTTCCTGGAGAGTATAGGTGATCGGCTTCAAATTTGGCCTTTTATATATCTCCAACCAATCGTCGAAGAAGCTATCTACCCGTTCGCCTCCGTTCTCAGCAAAACCAAAATGATTGATCTTTGATTCCTCTTCAGTTGCTGCGAGTTGTGCCTCCTTTTTGGTTCGAAATCCTCCTTTAGACTTTTCTTTTTGTTTTCCAGTTTGCCGATCAATAAACACTATCCGATATTCCCAGTTCTGACCACGTTTCCGGAAAGATGCCATTTAATATACTCCATTTCAATTTGAATTTAAAAAAAAGCGCATCCGGTTGGGTGCGTCTTTTTATTGGTGCCTTTTTTGAAGCAATGTAACAATGTAATTGCTCAAGCTTCTGTTTTCATTTTTTGCTTCTTCTTCAAGTTTCGTTTTTAACTCTTTGGGCATTGTTATAAGTGCCTTGGTAGTTTCTGATGACATGATTCTTCACCTCCTATCCAAAGTATAAACAATCTAATATAGTATTGCAATACTGTGTATCTATGTATATACTTTAGATATCTAATAGATATAAAGGAGATATCCGAATGGATAAGAGCATGTTATTAGAAATGCAGCCGTTTAGTTATTTTGCTTCAAAGGAACAACTAAGACAGTCCATCAATGAACGGGTACGAAAATTAAGAAATGAGCTTACTCCATCAACTATGAGTGTCCTGGATGTATTAAGGCTACGATCAATGAAAGTTTTAGGAGTTTCGTATCTGAAAATCGAGACAATTATGGCTTTAACAAAATTAAGCCGGGCAAGCGTGGAAAGGGCTATTAGAAAGTTGGATAAGGTAGGGATTATAAAAAGAGTGACAACTAGCAGAAAAACGGGGCTCCAGGGCGCGAACATGTACTATTTTTTACCCCTTAATGACGGGGTTGAGGTGACGGGGTTGGACAAGCCTAAAAAGCCTGATACGCAAAAGGTTGAGGCGCCCAAGCAGGAAGCTAATACGGGGGTTTTTAATACTCCAAGAAGACCAAAAGAAACTAAGAAAAATAACGTAAACGGAACGCACCTCGCGAAAGACAGCTCTGTAATTCCTTCTTACATCCCGAAAGAATTTGCTAAGCTGATCCAACAAGGATTTTCATGTGGAAGAGTAATCAAACAGTTCTGGGGAAAGGTGGTGATGTTTAAAAACGTTTCAGGATGGACTCGTAACGAAAACGTGTTGCCAGTTGCTGCTGACGCATGGGAATACACCAAGCACGAATACAAGAGGGATAAAAAAGAGTGGGAACTTGATCGATTCCTAAAATGTTTCTATGGAACGATGAAGCGGATCGAAGAGAAGAGAGTGGAGGAGTACGCAGCAATTTGGACGTAATCTGATTAAGAAAATTATCTACGCAATAAAATTTTCTAAAGGAAAATGCTATACTAACAAAGTGCAATTTACTTTCTTTAACAAATAATTGAAATCTTGTATAAAGCAAAAAGCCAACGGGGTCTGCATAGTTGGTAGCTATGCAAACTCTTTACCACCAAGACGCACCCTTGGTGGCGGGCCGGAGCCACTTTCCGTTAGCTTAAATAATTCTACAGGGTAAAAAGAAATAGGACAAGTGGCACGAATCAATAATTCTTACAAAACCTGCCATCTACAATATTTGGTGAACGGCTTTTGCTTCTCAAAGGGGAGAAGTGATAAGATGAGCGGTTCAATTGAAGAGTTAAACAGAAAAGAGTTTGGAGCTGCTTTAAAAACGCTCCGTGAAAAAGCACGCATTAATGATGCACGAGTCAGCCAAGAGAAGTTAGCAGAGCTCCTGGATGTATCTAGGATAACAATAGTCAATACGGAGAAGGGACAAAACGTTCCCAAGGCTTCGTTTGTTGAAAAAGCATACCATTTGTTTCAAAGTGGCGAATTGGTCATGAGGTATGTGCTAATACAGCAAGATAAGAAAGAAGTATCTCACCTAGCAATGAAAATTCAGCCACATGACTATAAGCTCGCTATTCGGGTAATTCAAATGATTATGCGGGAATCGTTTAGTCAAGGGGATCTACATGGTGTGATTACAAATCTCTTTCGCTTAATCCTGTGGGACATCGAGGAGAAGGGAAAGACGAGTAGACGAAAAATACAATATCTAACTCAGGCGTTTATAAATTATGATCCTGAACACAACGGATTCTTAGATTTGCTTGACGAGTTGTATCACATTTCGAAAAAACGGAAAAACTTCGATGCGTTTCTTTCTATTACGGAGGCGATCACCCAAGAAATAAAGTTAGATGATCGGCGTTTATCGCAGTTATTCTATCAGGAAGCTACGGCTTTCTATATTAAAGGTCAACACGATAAAGCCTATAGGCTGTCTAATAGAGCGATAGAAGCAATGGCAGGGGTAGTTTACCAGCACACAGCGCACATCTACCACAGACATTCGCTTATATGTATGCAGCTTGCATTTTACGATGAGGCACTGGAACATGCAAAGGTTTGTTTGGAGATGGCACCAAAAGCGTCTGAACTGCACAAATTAGTAAAACAAGGCATGGCACGAATGTACTACATGAATCAAAATTTTGATGAGGCTAAAGAGCTCTGGGACGAATTATTTAAGACAATGGGTAAAAATGATATCAGAAAAGTGCATTCGCTTAATGACATCATTTTTATGGAAATCAGATTAGGGCATTTCGACAAAGCGGACAAGCTCATTGACGAATGTGACAGACTATTGCAACTTGCAGAAAAAGAAGAATGGTCTTTCTTCCAAGCAGAAAAGCTATTACTGTTTCGCAACAAAGTTCTGTATCACGCACAAAAAACAGGAGATTTTTTTCACAAAGATGTTTCTGACATGCTGGGGGAATTGAAAGTAAGCTATCTAAAAGATGAATTTGAGCTTACGAAAAACTTTGTCCTCGATAAGGCATTTTTGTCAGCTAAAATGTAATTATCACGACAAAGGAGGCATCATCTATGAAGAAAGTATTGACTAGTGCTTTTGCTGCAATTTTGATTGGGGTTATCTCATCTGGGTCCACAGCGTTAGCTGGTCCACCAGAGGGGAACGGGCTTGTCGCTCCGTTTCCAACGAAACCGCCAGTCATCGTGTATGGTCCGCCAGAAGGTAACGGATAAATAACGACTGTAAAATGTAAAGTGGTAACAGTTGTTTGTTAAAATTTCTTTGATCGCTTTACAGAAATTTTGGAAATAATGTCATAAAATAGTGGTAGGGAGTTGTCCCTGTCACTATTTTTTTGTTCTAGGACTGGAAACAGTTGCAAAATGTACAAGATACTCATACAATAAATAAGAACCTATGTTCGATTCAAGGGGGAGAAAGTGTGATCACAGTTAAGTCAACAAAATGGACTCCAGAACTGGTAGGGATTTTACATAATCTATTGAAAGAGGACCATGGCGAAGCTCTCCAAAATATCGAAGACATCGTTTCGAAAGAAAATCCAAATAAAAGAAAGAACGACCAGTCTCCCCGTTGAGATTGGTCGTTCTTATTTCAGTGCATTCAATATTCCAATTACCCGATCGAGGCTTTCGGCGTTGTCGTCCATTTCCATCAGGATACGAACAGCTTCTTTTTTCTTTTCGTTTACGTCTGGGTCATTGAGAATTTTTTCGAAAGCATTTGCCACTTCTACCTGACCAGCCAATTTTAATAGATTCTCTAATGGATAGTCATAAGCGGTTGCCAGTTTTTGAAGAGTGTCAGTAGTTGGCTTTACTGTTTTTTTCGAACTCCGATTTACATTCAATTCTAAATCGCGAATGTAAGAGAAATTTAATTCGGTTATATCTGCAACTGCTCTCAAGGAGAGTTTTTTGGCTTTCCTCAAGGCTTCAAGAGTTTTTCCTAGTTCATTTTGCATAGTGGGTAACACCTCATTTGTGTTGTGTTCACACAACAAATTGTAGTATATATACGACAAAATGGGAAGAGATCATTTGTTCTTTGTGGTGAATTTTTATAAAAAGCTATTGACGATATGTTGGATGTACAATACAATTCGACGTATAGATACAACAAAAGTTTGTTTGTCCACTACAATTCGTTGCCTGTAAGCAACACTAGGGAGGTGAATACCCCTATGAAAAATAACATCAGGATTTTACGGAGAAGTCCAGAGTATGATCTATCTCAAGAAGAACTAGCAATTGCCCTTGGAACAACAAGGGACAGGATCAGCGCTATTGAGAATGGGGCTATCCCTGGCGGAAAATTGATGATTAAGATTTGCATCTTTTTCAATCGTGATATACGCGATATTTTTTTTACCGAGGATGTTGTATGCACAATACAAAAGGTTAAAAAAAAACGCCAAAAACACGAGCCAAAAAAAGCTATTAGAAGTGCAGTATGACGAGCAAGGCCGTATGATGTTACATCCAGATTTTCACCCTAATCAAGGGAAACCATTCTCGGAAGAAGAGACGGCCTATCTTTGTAAATTCTACGCTACCGATACTCTCAAATCTTTATCACTTGCTCTTGGGCGCCTTGAAAAGTCCTTGGAATATAGGATTAAGTATCTCAAAAAGAAGGCGCTATTTGATTACTACCGGGCCAAATGGGATCGACAAATTAATGCTTAAAGAAAGGAGTGAACATTTTGAAAAAGTTAGTGGCTATAGATTTAGATGAACAAGAGGTAAGAAATATGTGCCATGAAAAGATTTCGGAATTGATCAAGGAAGTCGATGCAGAATTAGTTTTTTGGGACAAGAAAGAGCTATTACGCAGAACCATGATGTGTTGGCCCACTATTCTTAATCAGTTCTTTTATGATCCCAGATTCCCCAAACATAAAATAGGCACTAAATGGTACTTCCCAGCTAGAGAGACTAGAGAGTTTTTAACTCAGTGGTTATCTGAACAACCCAAGCATTGATTGTTGGTTCTTAATCTGAATGAAAGGAAGTGACAGGCTGTGAGGTACGACTTTGATTCTGCAATGGACCGGATAGCAGAGCTTTGGCGCATCTACAGACATCTTAGACATCAGTCAGCTAACGGGTCATGGGATTGGTGGATCGTGAATGAAGTGAACGAGCTGGAAAAGGAAATGGCAGCTGCCAGAGAATACGAAAAGGCCACTGCTCGCAACAGTGACCAATTCAACACACAAACCAATTTGAATAGTCCTATCCTACCACAGTTTCTGGGAGGTGGACAAGCTCTATGACACGATCATCGGAATAGCGGTATGAGCTTGAATCTATCTGAAAATACAGGGGGATTAAGGACATGAAATCAACGGGCGTGGTAAGAAAAATGGATCATTTAGGACGAGTTGTTTTGCCAAAGGAGCTGCGCAACACCTTTGATATTCCGGAAGGTACCCCAATGGAGATCTTCGTGAACAATCACCAAATCATTCTCCAGAAGTATGTGCCTGGTTGTGTTTTGTGTGGAAGTGTTGAAGACGTTCAATCTCATAAAAGCGGGAAGTTGGTGTGTAAAGGATGCCTTTAAACCTTGATCGATTCTCAGTAGTAAGTATTCCAGATGCTCAAGAAGCCAAAGTGGTGGACCACTGCGATGAATGCGGTGGGGAGATTTTCAAAGGCAACTTAGTTTGGAAAGTCGGTAGTGACATCTTCTGCAGACGTGAATGCATGCTTACAAATATCGGAGCAAAAACCATCACTGCTGGGGAGGAATAGGGTACAACGTGGGCTTCGGCCCTGCGTGCAGCTGGTATGAGTTTGTCAGTTGCACGGAGGTTCGAACCTCCAATCACATAGCGAGGTCATCGGGATCAGTCAGAGGAGCTGTACGGCTGCCGTAGAGGTTGGGACGGTGGCGGCCTCGTGAACAAAGGCAAAGGGGGTGAACGTGTTTGACCTTGGAAGAAAAGATTAGTGGCGTAAAGTACGAGCTTGAGTCCCTCAAAAACGAGCTGGATCACCGATTCAATAATCCAGCAGATATTCTCAACGCTTTTGCTGATTTTTACAAGAAATTAGACGGAATGATTACTGACATGACTGTAATTGAAGAATCCGTTGAAGAGATTGAGTATCAATTGGAACAGCATCAAAAAGTAAAAGACTCCGCTGCAACGGAGTCTCAGGAAAGCATTATACACGAATCTGGTAGCTCAAGCATAGCGTTTCAATCACAAGAAATCAAGGGAGGGTAGATTATGAATTTGTATGAAATGGCAGATCAATACGCTGCTATTTTACAAGTTATAACAGAAGATGAAACGCATTCTGTAGGCTTGGCAGATGCACTTGAAGCATTGAAGGACGCAATTGAAGTAAAAGCTGAAAACATTGTAAAGATGATGAAAAACATCGATGGCTATATGGAAGTGATTCGGAATGAAGAAAAGCGTCTTGCTGATCGCCGAAGAACATTGGAAATTCGGCGTGACGGTCTGAAACGTTATCTTGAAGATCAGCTTGGCAAGGCTGGTTTGAATCACATTAAAACGCCTATCTTTACAGTTTCCTTGCAGAAAAATGCCCCATCAGTCCAAGTGTTGAATGAATCAATCATTCCTTCGAATTATTGGGTGAACACAGCCCCAACCTTAAACAAGACAATGATATCTGAGTTGCTAAAAAAAGGGGAAGAAATTCCAGGCGTTGCCCTTCATCAGGGGAGTAGCCTTCGGATCCGGTAGGGAGGAGTCGTTATGTTCACACCGACATTAGCTGTTCGGGAAAAGCTAAAAGGCTGCCTTGCAGTAATTGGAGCTTCTGGCAGTGGTAAAACCCTTTCCTCTCTCTTTATTGCCTATGGGATGATGCGGGGAGCGTACCCAGAGCTGGATGAGGCGTCCGTGTGGAAGAAAATCGGGGTTGTCGACACAGAACACAAGCGAGCTCTCCTGTATGTAGGGACAAGCGTCCAAGACGTTCAGATCGGGCAGTTCTTCCACATTGATTTGCAATCGCCGTATTCAACCGAGCGCTACGAAGCAGCCATAGAGGCATTAAAAAAAGCTGGTTGTGAGGTTGTTATTGTGGATAGCCTCTCTCATGCCTGGGAAGGTATTGGCGGCATTTTGGACAAGCAGATTGATCTCGGGGGCAGGTTCCAAGACTGGAAGCCCTTAAAGCCTGTGATTAAAAAATTTGTCCAGACGCTGACCGAAAACGATCTTCATATTATCGGAACCATGCGAACCAAGCAGGACTATCAAGCTGTTCCGGATGACACTGGACGTTTGCAGATCCGCAAATTAGGACTCAAGCCAATCCAAAAAGATGATCTGGAGTATGAGTTCATGATCGTATTTCAAATCGATCAGGACCATAAAGCAGTTACTACAAAGGACAATTCCAATATGTTCGTAGAGCTTGTTGGTGCGCTTACACCTGAACATGGGACGAATATTTACAAATGGCTCGAGCTCGGTATTGATGTAAAGGCCGAAGAGGAGAAGCAACGCACAGAAGCAATCGAAAAGGTCAACACAATCCTCAAAAATAAGCCTGACGCTATGAAGCAAATCGAACAAATGGAATTTAAGGCCGGAAGAAAACTGGATCAATTCACTTTGGCCATGGCTCAACGAGCCTTGGAGATATTAGGAGGATGATGATAAATGGGTTTTAAAATCGATCATAGCAGAGCAGGTTCTGATTTCGAACCTATCAAGCCAGGAGAGTACGAAGTAGTTCCAATCAACTATGAGTTGAAACCCGCAACAGATAGCGGAAACAACCGAATCGTTTTTGACTATGAAATCCGCTCTGACGTGGATCAGCCTTGCCAAGGACAGAAGCTACTCTATGATAATTTCACCATCACGGAGAATGCCATGTGGAGGATTCAGCAAGCGTCAAAAGCAGCTGGTTTCCCTGACGGCATGGAATTTGCCAATTTCAAAGAATGGGCGGACACCTTCAAAGGAAAAGCAGTGCGTGTTTACGTTGGTGAAAGAACACATAATGGCAAAAAATATCCGGAAGTAAAACGATTTATGGAGTCAATAGCAGCTCCAGTTATTGAAGGTAAACCACTGTCCGACAGTGATGTGCCATTTTGATCCACACGAAGGAGGGAAGGGGGAGTGAAACTCCCTTCCTGCAACTGAAAGGGGAATAGACTCATGCATTATGAACTTCATCGAATTCCGAAAGAGCTGCAGGATTCCCCTCAGTGGATTGTTTGGCGATCAGAAAGTAGGGATGGTAAGCCCACAAAAGTACCGTATCAGACAAATGGAGAACTTGCAAAGTCAAACGATCCTTCCACATGGTCTAGCTTTAATGCTGCCGTCCAGACCTTTCCAAATGGTTATGACGGAATCGGATTTATGTTTTCTGAGAATGATCCGTTCATCGGTGTAGACATCGATAAGTGCATGGAAGACGGGGAACTATCGGATACCGCCAGAGAAATTGTAGACCTGATGGAAAGTTATACGGAGCTGTCTCCATCGGGCAAGGGTCTACATATCATCGTTCGAGGCGAACTGCCCAACGATGTAGCCGGGACTGGTAAAAAGAATCCACAGCTTGGAATTGAAGTCTACCGCCATGGCCGATACTTCACCTTTACGGGAAAGTGTCTCTGGCATCATACCATCGAGGAAAGAACGAACGAGATTCAGCAGCTGTTTGATCGATACTTGGTCAAAGTAGAGTCACCTATTTCAAAGAAGCGACATAGTGAGTCTCAACCATCGAATCGATCTAACTCAGAACTGTGGACGAGGATGTTTTCCAGCAAGAACGGCGATGCGATTCAAGCAATGTTTCATGGCGAGCTGATTAACGGAGATCATTCAGCAACAGACATGGCTCTCTGTAATCATCTTGCATTTTGGACCAATAAGGATCCCGAGCAGATGGATAGCATGTTTCGTGAGTCTGGCCTGTATCGGGAAAAATGGGAAAAGCGTCACTCGTCTGATGGTCGTACATACGGCCAAATGACCATCGATAATGCTATTGATTCCACGCAAACAACTGTTGGCGATCATGTTGCTGTGCAGCCGTATGAGATTTTCATTGGTACGGAAGAGTCCAGTTATGAAGAGAGCAATTCATATCAGGGCAAGAACAGACCATTTTTTCGTCTCTCTGAATTGGGAAATGCTGAACGCCTGGTTTATCATCACGGCGAGCGCCTCCGATATTCCAACGAACTAGGCTGGTTGATCTGGAATGGCAAGTATTGGAGACAAGATGAAAAGCTTGAGATCGAGTCAATCGCGGCCAAGACGTTAAGGGCACTGTATCAAGAGTGCCGAGAGATTTCAGATGAAGCACTGGCAAAGCAAATCTACGCCTGGGCAAAACGTTGTGAAAAGCGATCTGTAAGGATGAACAGCATTTTGGACACACGCCCGATGGTGGCTGTTTCCAAGCACGAACTGGATAGCCATAATTACCTGTTCAACTGTGAGAATGGTGTCATTGACCTGAAAACGGGCAAGTTGCAGCCGCACTCAAAGGACCTGCTGCTGACAAAGTTGTCC